>JAYZBV010000001.1:0-5600 GCA_036338595.1 Planctomycetota bacterium
ACACCACAAGCGATGCGCACCAGGGAATCGGGAACTCCCATCTGCACTCTCACATCCGGCTCGACTGTGGCGTGCGATGAACTGGCCGGGCGAATGATCAGGGTTTCTATCCCTCCGAGACTGGGAGCGGTCGCCATCAACTTTGTCGAGGTCGCGAATCGTTCCGCCTCCGCGGCCCCCGCAGCGACATCAAAGGACAATACCCCTCCTCCTCGGCCACCGAATAATTGCTGGCAACGCTGATGATCCGGGTGGCTTTCCAGACCGGGGTAATGAGTCACCTTGACCCCCGGATGACCGTCGAGAAAACGAGCCACCTGTAAGGCATTCTCACATTGACGATCCACTCGGAGTTGCAGTGTCCGGATGCCTCGATGCAGCAGAAAACAGGCGTTTGCGTCCAGATGCCCACCCAGGTGGTCGAGACAGTGCTTCACCTGCTCGATGAGATCTTTTCGACCGGCGATGACTCCCGCTGCAACGTCACCATGACCGTTGAGTGCCTTGGTCGCGCTATGGACCTCCAGATCAAACCCATATTCGGCAGGACGAAATAGAACCGGCGTCGCAAAGGTCGCATCGATCACGGAAATCAGGCCGTGCTCTCTGGCCCAATCGGTAGCCGCTTTAAAATCCCCGATGCGACAGGTCGGATTGGTGATCGCTTCGCAATAAAGGACCCGTGAACCATCGGGAGGGGTTCCCCAACTGTTGGGGTCGCAAAGGTCTATTCGCTTTACAGAGATGCCCCACCGTTGAACTTCACCACTGAGAAAACTATCCGTGCCGCCATATAGAAGGTCCTGTGCCACCACCGTATCGCCACTCCCCAGCAAGGTCAGCAAGGTGGACGTGATCGCTGCCATGCCACTGGATGCCACCAGAGCTGATTCGGTACCACAGACGAGAGATAGTTTCGCGTGAAGGTGATCATGAGCCGGAGTATTGGAAAGTCGGATGTAACGACCATCGTGATAGCCCTTGCCAGGAACCTGTTCGAAGGTCGCGCTCTGAAAGATCGGTGGAACCACCGCTCCACCGATTCGCGGCCGCGGCTCACCGCCATGGACCAGTTTCGACTGAAAGCCATCCATCGAACACCTCCCTGGAATCGATGATCTTGCGCTCCCGGAAGGGAGTCATCTACCTGCCAATTGCTGTTCCATATTCACTTCTCCACAATCGTCAACTTCCACAAAGGGAAGGCCAGCAAGGGATCTTGCCTGGCTATCGGGTGAATGCCGACGGCTTCTCACCTGATGCGGATGCCATACCTGCCGCGGATCGACCTCGGGTAGCGAAGCCGTCACCACATCTTCACGGACGAAAAAGGCATTGGTTCCTGTCGATTCGACAGCCACCAGGCGATAGCCCTTGCTACGACCCAGCGCCTCCAGCGCCCGCAGGCTGGCGCCGTGATGCCAACCTCTGGCATGATGTTGATATGGATCGTGATGAGGATCGCCCGGAGACCAGGGAACAGTCCCCGAAGCTTCCGGTCCATATGAACCATTCACCTCGATGACCACGATGCGGGGCCGAACCGTGTCCAGATGCTTCCAGATCCAGAAATCGAAGCCATCGACATCGATGGAGAGGACATCCAGTTCATCGCTGAATCCCTCCGTCTCCAGTAACCGATCGAGAGCGTCGGGCTGAACTTCCTGGTGAATGAGCCGTACACGATCCTCAGCACCCTTCGACTGGAAGAACTGCACTGCCTTTTCCACCTGAGCACCGTTGCGATCAAACAGAAGAGCATTCCAACCGAAACAGCAACTCAACAGAGCCGAGTTGCACTCCGCTCCGCAACCGCAACCGATCTCCACGATGCGATGCCCGACCACTCCCACCTCGGCAAGGAGATGAAGTAGAACCCCATCCTCGCCGTTTTGTGAGTAACCGCGAGCCTCGTAGACCTTCGTCGTAGGATCCTGGATCGTCGGCTCTCGTGGAGCCGTGAGTTCGGGATGCAAGCGCTGCAGCAGTTGCTCCACGTCCTGCTGGAGGTGATCGACCTTTCTCCTCATCGAACGAAGATCCGGATGACCCAGCCAACGCCTGGGAATTCGTGCCATCCGTGAGAGTCGTTCCCTGATCTTCCGCCAACGCCGCATGTCTCTCTCCTGTACTCTTCAAGCAGGGGATCCATCGCCCCCACAGACCCGTGACCGTATCCCTCCCATCGGGGTGAATCCAGCGGCATGACAGGATCTGGTCTGTCTCCCTTGACTTGCCGAGGGGGGAACCGGATCCTCGGTGCCTGCACATGAAAGCCGAGGATGGATGAGCAAGAATCTCGCCACAAAATACGACCCGGACCTCATAGAGAACGCCATCTCCAAGAGGTGGAAATCTCACGATGCCTTCCGGTCCATCCCGGACGATCGTCAAGACCGTTACGTCATCATGATGCCCTTGCCCAATGTCACCGGTGCACTCCACATGGGCCATGCCATGGACAATGTCATGCAGGATCTTCTGATTCGCTGGCACCGGATGATGGCAGACAACTCGCTATGGATGGCAGGTACCGACCATGCGGGAATCGCCACCCAGGCGGTGGTCGAGAAACGCCTGCTGGAGCTGGAAGGCAAAACGCGCCATGACCTCGGTCGCGAAGGCCTCGTCGAAAGAATCTGGCAGTGGAAGGATCAGTACCAGAAGCGCATCGTCACCCAGCAGAAAGCAATGGGCTGCTCCTGCGACTGGGACCGACAGCGATTCACCATGGATCCAATATGTGCGCGCGCCGTCACCTGGACTTTCTTCCGCATGTTCAGAGACGGCCTGATCATCCAGGGTGACCGGATGGTGAACTGGGACTGTCACCTCCAGACCGCCGTGGCCGATGATGAAATCGAACACAAAACCGTCGATGGTCACTTCTGGCATCTCCGTTACCCGGTGATCGATCCCGGCGATGGAGAACCGGATCATGTCGTGGTCGCAACCACCCGTCCCGAGACGATGCTCGGAGATACCGCGGTCGCTGTTCACCCGGAACCGCGACGGGTACTCGGCAAACTCCTCGAGCAAGCTCAAGAAAGGCTGTCCCAGGCACCAGAGAAACAACAACAAGAACTGGCGGAAGAAGTCACACGGCTAGAGGACCGAATCGAGACACTACTTCCCTCGCTGGAAAAGTTGGCCCAGATGGCTCAAGAGGGCCGGATGGTTATGTTGCCGATCGTCGATCGAGAGATCCCTCTGATCGCAGATGAATGGGCAAAACCTGAACTCGGCTCGGGGTGCGTGAAGATCACACCAGCCCATGACCCCAATGATTACGACGTCTGGCAACGCCATCGCGATCAGATCGATGCCATCAATATTCTTCAATCCGATGGCACTCTCAACGAAGCCGCGGGGCCTTGCGCCGGTGAAGATCGTTTCGAAGCTCGCAAATCCGTGATCGCGAAGTTCGAGTCTCTGGGGCTGCTGGAGTTGACCGAGGATCGCAAGGTGGAGGTGGGTCACTCCGACCGATCCAAAACACCCATAGAACCCTACCTGTCGCTGCAATGGTTCGTGCGGATGGGAGATATCGAGGGAGGAGTCACCTGCGGAGAAGGGCTCGACCATCAGTTCAAGATCCCCGGTCTGGCTCAGGCTGCCATCGATTCGGTCTCCGGCTGGAAATCCCCCACCGGTCGAAGCGTCAGTTTTCACCCGGATCCCGAGAGATATCGAAATACCTACGTCAGCTGGCTCGAAGAAAAACGTGACTGGTGCATCTCGCGCCAGTTGTGGTGGGGCCATCGGATTCCGATCTGGGCAGGCGATCTGGATGCAGCACAACTGAAGAAACTGATAGACAAGATAATTAGTGAACAAACCGAAGACGTGTGCGTAAGGATCCGTACCCCAGATGGCACCGACCACCTCATTGAAAACAGTGCCAGCGTGCCCACTGGCGGAGGTCATGTGCTGATCTCGCTGAGAGAACCGGATCTCCAGGCCTCGACCAGGGCCCTCATCGAAGAGGCCGGTCTCCAGCAGGACCCAGACGTACTCGACACCTGGTTCTCCAGTGCGCTCTGGCCACACTCGACTCTCGGCTGGCCCGATCCCGCAACTGCACAAGTCGATGACGGACAGCGCCCTCTCCTGGCACCAGACGGCTCGGTCGATTGCCTCGAATACTACTATCCGGGATCGTGCCTCGTCACCGGCCGTGACATCATCACCCTCTGGGTTGCCCGAATGGTGATCATGGGGCTCTACAACCTCGGTGACCTGCCCTTCACGGATGTCTTTCTGCACGCAAACATTCTCGACGGCAAAGGCGAGAGGATGAGCAAGTCGAAGGGGAACGGAATCGACCCCATCGACATCATCGACCGCTACGGCACCGATGCGATGCGATTCGTGCTCTGCGAGATGCAAACAGGAACCCAGGACATCCGGTTGCCGGTCCAGGCGATCAGCCCCTTTACCGGAGACGTGATCGACCTAGCCACTGCCAAACATGGCAGCAACATCTTCACGTATCTCTGCCCTGGAAGTGGTAAAGAATTTGACGTGCTCGGAACAATGGAAGACGTCCCAGCCGCCAAACTGATCAGTGACCGATTCGATGTCGGACGAAACTTCTGCAACAAGTTGTGGAATGCCGTTCGCTTCGCACTGATGAATCTCGAGGGTTACAAATTTGACCCCGATTGTTCAGCACGTTTGCAGACGGAAGATCGCTGGATTCTTTCAAAACTCACCGCCGCCTGCCAGGAAGTTAGCGACCACCTGCGCGCCTATAACCCTGCAGCAGCCATCGGCTGCGCCCGGGAGTTCTTCTGGAATGAACTGTGCGATTGGTACCTGGAAGCCATCAAGCCTCGCCTCAGAGATGAAGGCGAGGATGCAACAACAGCACAGCAGGTGCTCGCCACATGCCTCGATCAGGTGCTCCGCTTGCTGCATCCGTTCGTTCCCTTCATCACGGAAGAACTCTGGGGCAGTCTGCGCGAGGTAGCCTCCGAGCGAGGGATCGACCAGCCCCTGGAAGACTCCGAGTTGCTGTGTGTCGCTCTGTGGCCCGAACCGGAAGCCCGCTGGCGTGATGAAAAACTGGAGACCTCTTTTGATCGTGGTCGTGATCTGATCCGGGCCCTCCGAGATATTCGTGCAAGACACAACGTGCCTCCCCGCCAGGAACTGGAGGTGCGTGTTCGAACCAGCGGTTCGACCGCCGAAGCTCTTGAATCACTAAAGGGATTGATCCTCCATCTCGGAGTACTTTCCTCGATGTCAATCGGGCCAGATGTTGAGCGCACCGTCGACAGTGCCGTTTCGGTATCCGGGGATGCAGAGATTTTCGTTCCGGGAGTGGTCGATCTCGAAAAAGAGAAGACCCGGCTCAGAGAACAGGAAAAGCAAACTGAAGGTCGTCTCAGCGGCTCTACCAAGAAACTTGCCAACGAGAACTTCGTCACCAGAGCCGCTCCCGAGGTGGTCGAACGAGAAAAGGCTCTGGTCGTGGAACTGGAACAACAACTGGTGACGATCCGGTCCAACATCGAGGCCCTCGAAGCCAACTCCTAGGAAGAACCACGTTCCTGAATACAAAAAAGGAGCGCCGCGAGTCGCTACGACCCGCGGCG
>JAYZBV010000002.1:0-5058 GCA_036338595.1 Planctomycetota bacterium
CTCGAAAACGGTGTGCGCAAGGGTGACCGAACCGGTACCGGTACCCGTGCTCTGTTTGGCCGCCAGATCCGCTTCGATCTGCAAGCCGGATTTCCGCTGCTGACGACCAAGAAGATCCATCTCAAGTCGGTCATCCACGAGTTGCTCTGGTTCATCTCCGGAGAGACCAACGTCAAACCTTTGCAGCAAGCAGGAGTTCGCATCTGGGATGAATGGGCCGATCCCGAGACCGGTGATCTGGGGCCGATTTACGGCGCCCAGTGGCGAAAGTGGGAAGGTGCTGGTGGGCGGGTCGTTGATCAGTTGCAAGATGTGGTCAACGAGATCCGGGCCAATCCCGATTCC
Source organism: Planctomycetota bacterium (assembly GCA_036338595.1). Taxonomy (GTDB): domain Bacteria; phylum Planctomycetota; class UBA8108; order UBA1146; family UBA1146; genus QNYK01. Next base: position 346 of record JAYZBV010000002.1, read on the forward strand.
AGACGACTGATCGTTAGCGCCTGGAATGCGGCGCTCATCGAGGAGATGGCGCTTCCGCCCTGTCACTGTCTGTTTCAGTTCCAGGTTCTCGATGGACGGTTGCACTGTCAGCTCTACCAGAGAAGCGCTGACATCTTTCTCGGGGTTCCCTTCAACATCGCCAGTTACTCGCTGTTGACGCACATGGTTGCTCATGTCACCGGGCTTCAGGTGGGAGAGTTCATCCACACCTTTGGCGATCTGCATCTCTACGACAACCATCTCGAGCAGGCGAAAAAGCAACTGTCGAGGGAACCACGTGAGCTTCCGTCTTTGCGTATTTGCTCCGATATTGCCGAGATCGATCAGTTCTCTTTCGAGGACTTCGAGGTGCAAGACTATGACCCCCAGCCGGCGATTCCGGCTCCGGTGGCGGTGTGACGTGCGCATCTCGCTGATCGTTGCCACCGGCACCGCAGGAGTGATCGGAAACGAAGGCTCGATCCCGTGGCATCTGCCCGTGGATCTGGCTCACTTCAAGAAGACCACGATGGGATCTCCCATCATCATGGGACGTCGCACCTTTGATTCCATCGGCAAGCCTCTTCCCGGTCGTCGCAACCTGGTGCTGTCGCGCGATCCGGATTCCCTGCCGGAGGTGGTGGAGGGTTTCCAGACCGCCCAGGCGGCGCTCGAAGCCTGTGTCGATGAAGAAGAGGTCTTCGTCATCGGAGGCAGCGAGATCTACGCGTTGTTTCTACCGCTGGCGCAGCGCATCCACAGGACCGAGGTGGAGGGGGATTTCGAGGGAGATACCTTCTTTCCTCAACTCGATCCCGATCAATGGCAGCAGGTATCGAGACAGGAATGTCCCGCCGATGACAAGAACCCTTACTCCTGTGCTTTTGTGGTGCTGGAGCGAAAGGTGGTTTCTCAGTGATGGTAGCGCTGCTCAGGCGATGTAGATGCTCGCTGTGGCTGCTGCTGGTCGTTTCCCTGATGGGCTGCACGGTTCCTTCGGCCACCCGCGAGGCGATTGTCCCGATCATCGCTGAAATCACTGCGGAGAGTTGTCAGCAGCAGTTGCAATCACTGGTGGCGCTCGGTCCTCGTTTTGCCGGCGATGCCGATGAAACCCGACGTTCTGTCGAGTACATCGAACAGCGCCTGAGGCAACTGGGGTACCAGGTCCAGCGAGAAGCGGTGGGGCCCTGGCGCGGGGTCGAGCAGGTCAATCTCATCGTCGAGATCGAGGGGCTGGTCGATCCCACCACCGTCGTCGAAGTGGGTGCGCACTACGATACGGTGAGAAACTGCCCGGGAGCTGACGATAACGGTTCCGGCGTCGCGGGATTGCTCGAGATCGCCCGGGTGCTGGTTCACCATCGCCCCGAGCGTACCGTTCGAATGTGCTTTTTCGCTGCCGAGGAGGTGGGGCTGGTCGGCAGTCGTGCTCATGTCGATCGAATCCTTGCCGACTCTTCACGGCGCGTCGACGGACTGCTCGATCTGGAGATGATTGGATACCGGGTACACGAGCAGGGGAGCCAGGATGCGCCGGTGCGGATTCCGCTGATCGCTGCGATTCCTCACCAGGGAGACTTCATCCTGGTGGCGGGGAACTTCCAGTCCGGCGGACTCGGTAACATCTTCGAGGGTTGCGTCGATCGCTATGTCCCTGGCCTGAAATATTTCAGCGCGAACCGGATTGCCGGCTTTTTCGGAGATGCTGCCCGTAGCGACCACTATCCCTACTGGCAGGCAGGGCTGCGCGGCATCATGCTGACCGATACGGCCAATTTCCGGAATCCGCACTACCACCGCCGCACCGATACCATCGACACCATCGATTTCGAGTTCCTGTGCGCGGTTTCGAGAGCCACCGCTGCAGCGCTCATCGAGTGGGGTGGGCGAGCCCCTGAGATCCCTGACGGGGCCCGGAGGCGCCAGATCGAAGGCGATTTTGATGGTAAATTTGCCCTCGATCGGGCCAATGGGGCCAAAATTCCCCAATAGGGTGCGACTCGTTGGGCTATCCGGGGTTGATCCAGAGAGGTCCTTCTGGGACCGTGATCTTCGAGATTCCGCAGTATTTCCCGATGTGGGGACCACTCCGGGACTCCGATCGACAGACTCAACAGGAGGTTTCGATGCGTTTTTGCTCCTCAATTCTCGTACTTTTCCTGGCACTCCTGCTGCCGGCCCTGGTGGTCGCGCAGGATCCTCTGCCGAATCCCGTTCCGACACCGAAGCCGATCCCCGGTGACGATCATCCGACTCCTCCACCTCCGCCGGTGGTGAGGCCCGGAGATGATCCGATTCCTGCTCCGCGCCCCGATGGAGAGCGTCGACGCAGAGGCCGTGGTGGTGCCGGCCTGATCGAGCGTTTCGATCGCAATGGCGATGGCGTGCTCGATGGCGATGAGATCGAAGGTCTCCCGGAAGGGATGCGTCGTCGTATCGGCGAAGCCGATGCCGATGGTGACGGAAGCATCAGCGGTGCAGAACTTGATCGCGTGCTCGGTGGCGGTCGTCCTCCTCGTCCCGATGGAGATGGCCAGCGCCCCGATCGAGGTCGCCCCGGTGGCGGTCTGATCGAGCGCCTCGATCGCAATGGCGATGGGGTCATCGACAAGGAAGAGATGGAAGGTCTGCCGGAATCGATGCGACGTCGTCTCGGCCCCGCTGATACCAACGGTGATGGCGTGCTTTCTCCTGAGGAAATTGAAGGTGTGTTCGGTGGCGGTGGCCGTCCCCGTCCCGGGGGCGAAGGTGATCAACCTCCACGTCCCGATCGGCGTCGCGGTGGGCTAGAGCGCTTCGACCCCAACGGAGACGGTGTGATCTCTCCCGAGGAAATGGAAGGTTTGCCGGAAAACATCCGTCGCCGCATCGGTGGTCTTGATCGCAATGGCGACGGGAGCATCTCGGGTGACGAGATGAATGGCGGTCAGCAGGGTGATCGCAATCGTCGCCGTCGCGGAGGACGCGGTGGGGATGGCGAAGGCATCACTCCTCAGCCTGGTGGTGGAGAAAATGGCGAACGTCCGCGCCGTGAAGGTCGTGGTCGTGGTGGAAGAGGCGGCCGTGGAGAAGGCGTTACCCCGCAACCACAGCCGAATCCAACTCCAGTGCCGAATCCAGTTCCGAATCCAAAGCCGAAGCCAAAGCCGAAGCCAACCCCGATTCCGCTGTAGAAGTTCTATCTATCCGTGTAAACAACGCCGCCTCCGGTATCAACCGGAGGCGGCGTTGTTCTTTTCAGCTGGATGGAACCGTTTCAGGATCCGTCCGGGATCTCCAGTCCCGCAGCTCTCAGCCGGGGTGCTAGCGCCTTTGCCCACGCTTCGTAGCCAGCGCCTGACAGGTGCAACGCATCGGGGCTGTAGAGTTTGGTCCGGATGGTGCCATCCGGTTTCAGGAAATCTTCGGCGAGGTCGACGATCTCGACACCTTCGAGATCTCCGAGGTGATCGAGTTGCTCATTGACGAGCACGACATCTCGTCTGCCGGGATCATCCGCAGTTTTTCCACGTGGCAAGATCGGGTGTAGCAGAATCAGCGCATCGGGAGCCTTGTTGCGGGCCGCCGCAACCACGGCATCGATCCCGGTGGCGATGTCTGCCGGTGGATCATGGCTGATGTTATTGGTGCCGATGAGGATGACGATGACCTGGGGAGCGGCACCATCGAGAGTGCCATTTTCGATACGCCACAAGAGATGCTGGGTACGGTCTCCCGAGATGCCGAGATTGCCCACCCGGATGTTGCCGAAGAAGCGCTGGAAAACTGCGGCGGCGGGGGATCCCACTCGCCGACCGGGCCCACCCCACGACTGGGTGATGGAATCGCCAACTAGCAACAGATCCCAGTCTCCTTGCGCTGCGATCTTCACCCCGTCGAGGTGTTGATCCATCCACGGGCGACCCCCGTGCCAGCCAGCAGCAGAGGCACGGTCTTCCAGGCTCGGCTCCGCCACGACCGTCCGTGGCGGTGGGTTGTGACAGGAAAAGAGAGTCAAGAGCACCCCCATCAGTAATAAAGGTTGCCGTATCGACATCCCGGATCCCTCTCTGACAATTGCTGGTGCCAGACGATCTCCTGCTGACACGACCCGGTCAACAGGAGAGACTGCCGCTCAGGAGGTCCCGATGGTCCTGAAAACACTGACGTTACTACTGGCCACCCTCGCTGTGCTAGCGGTCGAAGATTCGACCCCGGCTGTACCGAAGTCGGGAGTCCTGATCGTGGCGGGAGGGGGCTCTCTCCCTGCGGACCTTCGCCCCCGTGCTCTCGAACTGGCCGGGGGCAACGATGCCAACATCCTCATCATTCCCTGGGCCTCGCGCAGGGAAGAAGCCGGCTCGGCAACGGTCGCGGCATGGCAGCAAGCAGGGGCTACCGAAGTGACAGTGATTCCCGATGACGCGACCGAAGCACGTAAGGCCATCGAGGATACGGATTTGATGTGGTTGGTCGGCGGCTCTCAGGTGCGATTGATGGACGCCTTTCGCGAACGCGATCTGATCGAAGCGGTCCGAAAGAGCCACAGTCAGGGAACCATCATCGCTGGCACCAGTGCCGGGGCCGCGGCGATGTCTCGTTTCATGATGACGGGCAAGGCGGAGCTCAAGTCCCTGACTCTCGACAGCACCGAACTGGTCGATGGGCTGGGGCTTTGGCCACAAGTCATCATCGACCAGCACTTCCTCGCTCGTCAGCGTTGGGCGCGTT
>JAYZBV010000003.1:0-34633 GCA_036338595.1 Planctomycetota bacterium
CTCGTCTCGATAGGACCACAGGTAGAGCTTCAATGATTTGCTCTCGATGCATTGCGCATCGGGGATGTATTCCAGTTCGAAGTGGGCAAAATCGGGTTGACCGGTGAGCGGGCACAGGCAGGTGAACTCGGGGCAATCGAATCGAATCGTGTAGTCCCTCAGAGGCTGTGGGTTCTCGAAGGTCTCGAGTTGACGGGTTGGAACAGTGGTCATCTCTTCGCTCCTAACGGATGGGACGAGCAGGTGTCTGACGGCAAGGGTGCAGTATCCTAGCGTCACCCGGCTGCCGAGGGGAGACGATGGTTCACAACCACAGAAATAGCAGTCGCCGGGTCAGACCTGGCTTGCGGGACCCATCGTGGGCCATCGGCGCTGCTTCTACCCGGAACCGTTATCACCTGCGATGTGGAAACTGGTACGATCATTTCCGGTGATGCCCACCGCCGGGGTGAAATCCCCGCTCCGTCGCAAGCGACTGAAGAAGCAGCGGCCAGGCGTCCCGACGGGGCCAGGAGAACCTTTCGAATGAATCAGCAACCCACAGAAGAGGCCCCGATGGACCCGCCCCTTGATCCTGCCGGCGAGGATGCAGATCTCGAGTCGGCCGAACCGATCATCGAGGTGGATCCTGCAGATGTTCTCGGTACCGATCGCGCATCCGGATACCACCCGCCCAGAATCTTGCCAGAGATCGCTCCCATCGGTGGGGTCATCCGTCAGCGCTGGGAGGATTTCAGGGTCACCGAGATACCGCTCTACAGTCCCTGCGGGGCAGGAGAACATCTCTACATCACCGTCGAGAAGAGCAACCGGACGACGATCCAGGCGCGCGATCACATCGCCCGAACACTGGCGGTGAATCGCGAGCAGGTCGGCTTTGCAGGATTCAAGGACAAGCGAGCCATCGCAACCCAGACATTTTCGGTTCAATTGCTGAGCGATAAAGGTGTCGAGGCGATCGAGGCGCCATGGATCCGGGTACTTTCGGTTTCTCGGCATCGAAACAAGATTCGAACTGGTCACCTGTCTGGAAATCGTTTCGAGATCAGGATCCGCGATGTGCAGCCCAACTCGATCGATCCTGCGAAGACACTCCTCGAGCAGGTCGCAGCCAGCGGATTGCCAAACTTCTACGGACCGCAGCGCTTCGGAATGCACGGAGATGGCGCTCGAATCGGAGCAGCACTGCTGCGCAGGCAGATTGCCGAGGCTGTTGAATTGCTACTGGCACCACGTGAAGGAGTCGAGGAGGAATACCGAACAGCTTACAGCGCAGGTGAAATCGATGAGGCTCGCAGATTATTGCCTCCCGGTAGAACCACCGAGGCAGCACTCCTGACATCGCTGCGGACCCACCCGGGAAACCTCCGAGCGGCTGCTCGCAGGATCCCTCACGCACTTCGAAAGATGTACTACTCGGCATATCAGGCGGAACTCTTCAACTGGGTCCTGATGGAAAGAATCCACAGGAGTACCGATGGCTACTGGATGCCGTGGGGAGGTGATGTCTGTCAACTGGAGGGGCAGCGCTCCAGATATCATGTTTCTCTCGATGCGGATGAAGTGAGCCGGGAGCAACAGCGTGCGAGAGAGGGCCACATCAGTCCGACCGGGCCGATCTTCGGGCGGAAGATGAAGTTGCCTCAGGGGGAGGCGGGCAAGATCGAGAGTGCAGTGCTGATCTCCGAGGGGCTGCGGCCCGATTCCTGGCTCTCACATGTCAAGGGGATGAAACTGGATGGTACGCGTCGTCCCTTGCGTATCCTGGTAGGAGATCCGTCAGTCTTCTGGGAAGATGAACAGCAAAGCCTGATGGTTCACTTCAGCCTACCTGCAGGGGCCTTTGCTACCATACTCCTGGAACAATTGATGGGAGCCAAGGCTTCCCCTGAAGGGCCTAGTTCTGTTCCGGAATCTTGCCCTGACTGATCTCCAGGATCTTGATGCTGTGGACTCCGGTGGGCAGTTTTACGTCGAACTGATCACCGACCTTTTTCTGTAGCATCGCCTTCCCGAGTGGAGAGAGATAGGAGAGCACACCCTCATCAGGCCCGCCGTCCCACGGTCCAAGCAAGCAGTATTCAGCCTCGGTTTTGGTCGAGAGGTTCTTGAAGCGGATCTGGCTGCCGAGTCCGATCAGATCAATGCTCGCTTCCTCGGGGTCGATGATCCGAGCTCGATCCAGATCTCCCTGCAGTTCCATCACCTTACGATTCAGGTTTTCGCGCTCCTCGATGGCAGAGGTGAACTCTGCATTTTCGCTCAGGTCTCCCAGTGCTGCGGCATCCCCGATCGCCTTGAAGATATCGGGGAGTTTCACATTTCGGATCTCTTCGAGTTCGTTCTGAACCTTGGTCAGCCCAAATTGGGTCGAGTAGATGGCGCTTTCGGCAACTGCAACACTTCCGCGGCTCGGTTGTCCTGCCAGCACCTTGGGGAATTTCCGCAAGATGATGGCCTTCGCCTTGTCCAGGTTCGAGTCGCTGATGCACCGCGAGCCTGCAAGTTGCATGTAGATCTCGCGAGCATCTGTCAGGTCACACTGATCGAGAACCCGTCTCAGCAGCGCAAACGGCTTCACCGAGAGGTGTTGCCTGTATCGCTTCACCGCAGTTTCGAGGCCTGGGTTCTTCGTAGACCCCTCATTTTCGAGTGAGAGTCGATCAAATAGTGCTGCAGTCTGTCGGAACAGATCGGCAGCAGAAGCTCCTGCAAGGGATGGTAGGTTCGCCAGATTATCCGAGGCGGAGCGACGTACCAGAAAGAGGAAAAACAGCGGCGACCTGCGAGGCCTTTGCAACACGCTCGATGCTATCTGATCAGCAATCGCCAGTTCTCCCGACTCCTCGAGCAGATTGAGTACGAGTTCGCGCAGGGAATCATCTGCCTTCAGAAGCAGTTCTATTCGTAACTGTTCCCAGTCGTCGGGATTCATCTCTCGGATCAGCGCCAGAGTGTCCCTCATGTCCTCATCGCGGCCGATGGAGTTGAGCAGGTCTGCGCTGTGGACAGCCTTCATGACGATCGCTCCCAGCGCAGCATCTTCATCCCCGTCGGGTGAGTGATCGCGCAATAGCAAGAGCGCGGAAACTCGATTCGCAGGGTCGAGATCTCCGCGGGTGATGTCACGGCGCAGAATCTTGAACTGGCCCTCGAGAAGCGAATGCTGATCATCCGACATCTCGGTCAAGCACTCTCGAATCGTCTTGAGGCGATCCTTGGGGCTCAGATTGGCGAATCGTCGCTCGATGCTGGTGGCGAGTGCTTCTGGTCCATCGAGCAGGTACAACTCGTTACTTTTTCCACCCGAGAGACCTACGAGGGGATCCTTCTTGATGGCAGTTCGTGCTCTGGACCACCACTTGCTCCAGGATGTGGACGGAACAGCGACTCCAACCAGTGCTTCACGAATTCGCGACAGTGGGATCGGGCGGCTACTGGTTCTCAACACGAGCTTGATCAATTCGCCCGGCTCTTCCTCTGCGATGCGTCGTAACTCCTCCGGGCGTTGCCAGCCGAGAACCTGGTAGTGGTCTGCTTCGAGGGGGTCACAGATCTGAGGGAGCGCTTCCAGTTTTACTGAATGACCATCCTTCTTCTCGAAATCAACGGTGGCAGTTCCCAGAACAGGGTCCAGTTCCTTCACGACGCCAACGCCCCAGCCAGAACGGTGTTTGACATACGACCCCGGCTGGTAGTGAACCATGCGCTTGAACAGCGGGATCACTTCTGCCGGTCGGGTGCCATCCATCAATCCTGAAGTTTCGACGCAGTTGTCAAATCCTTCGATGTGCCCGAACTGTTTTCTGTACAGTTCCAGCAGCAGCTCGCGAGAATCCTTGTTCCGCGGCAGGCTGCACGCGAGCGCTTCATGAAACTCCAGCTTCTTGTCAGCAGTCAGGTCGTCAGTCAGTCCAGATTGGAGAATCAACTCCATCATCTGGCCGGCTCTTTCTCCGTGTCCGGCGGTCATCGCGTTGCTGGTCGCAGTGAGGTATTCCGCAAAGCGAACACTTTCGCCCTCGATGGCGTCGAGCCATGCCTCTTCGTACTCACCCCAAGCTTGTTCTTTCATCGCCTGGGTAAGTCGATCGATAAACTTGGACATCTTGTTCAAACCCCCTGGTCCGGCTGGCCACCGGATCTTTCAGTTCTGGCACCTGGAGAATCGAATACGACCCTGCCTGCGGAGAAAACGGTGCGAGGCACCTCATTGGCGAATTCGTGAATCAGTACTTCCTCGTCTGGAGCACTCCACAGGATCAAATCTGCTCTTTTTCCTTCTTCGATGGAGCCGCACACCTTTTCACGGTCGAGAGCCATCGCACCTCCATGAGTCGCTGCACCGAGTGCTTCTTCAGCTGTCATACCCAGATGCATCACGGATAAACCAGCGATGAACAGCATGCTCTCGATGGTGCAGGAACCAGGATTCCTGTCCGTCGCGATGGCCACATCGATTCCTGCGTCGATCAGCGGCCGAGCCGGAGCGTAACCGGATTTGCGCAGATAGAAAGTGGTCCCGGGAAGTAGTGTTGCGACCACCGAGGCGCCTCTGAGGGCCTCGATCCCATCGGGGGTGATTTCCATCAGATGATCGGCACTCACTGCACCGATCTCGCCCGCAACCAGCGAGCCACCAGAGGCAGCGAGTTCGTCGGCGTGTATCTTGGGTTTGAGGCCGTGTTCGAGTCCTGCCCGGAGAATCCGGGTACTCTCTTCGGCGTCAAAAACGCCTTGATCACAGAAAACGTCGCAAAATTCGGCCAGCCCATCTTCCGCAACCTGAGGGATCATCTCCTCGCAGATGATTCGCAGATATTCTGCTCGATCGTGTCGCCATTCATCGGGGACCTCGTGAGCTCCCATGAAGGTGGCCACGATCTCGATCGGATGCTCTTCCGAGAGCTGGCGAATGGCTCGGAGCATCTTCAGTTCAGTCTCCGTATCGAGACCATAACCACTCTTGATCTCGATGGTGGTCGATCCAGCTGCGATCATTCGCGCCAGTCGGGGTCTGGCATCATCGACCAGTTGATCGAGGCTCGCCTCCCGAGTCATCCTGACGGAGGATCGGATGCCACCCCCTTCGGCAGCGATCTGTTCGTAGTCTCTACCCTGGCAACGCTGCACGAACTCCCCGGCTCTATTGCCACCGAACACGAGGTGAGTGTGCGAATCGACGAAGCCGGGAGTCAAAAGCGACCCGCTACCATCGAATGACTGTTGCCCATCAAAAAGACCGGCGAGGTCTCCCGCCGGTCCCACTGCTTTGATCTTTCCTTCGTCGACCGCTATCGAAACTCCCTCGACGGGTTTCGCATGACCGGGAAGCATTCTTCCAACATTCTCGATCAGGAGGTCAACTCGTTGCTTCATCGAGGTCGCTCCCCTCGCATTGGCACCCACAGGGAGTGCTCTTCCGCGAACCGGGTGGCATCTTCATATCCAGCATCGACATGGCGCCAGATGCCGCTGCCGGGATCATTGGTCAGGACCCGTTCGAGTCGTGCAGCTGCCTCAGGAGTTCCATCCGCGACCACCACCATTCCGGCGTGTATCGAGTTGCCGATACCAACCCCTCCACCATGATGGAGCGACACCCAGGTGGCTCCGCTGGCGGTATTCAGCATCAGATTGATCAGGGGCCAGTCTGCGATGGCATCCGAGCCATCGAGCATCGCTTCCGTCTCCCTGTTGGGGGATGCCACCGAGCCGCAATCGAGATGATCCCGGCCGATGACGATGGGAGCAGAAATTTCTCCACTGGCGACCAGTTCATTGATCTTCATGCCGAAGCGCGCTCTTTCGCCGTAACCGAGCCAGCAGATCCTCGCCGGCAGTCCCTGGAACTGGACACGTTCCTGTGCGGTACGTATCCAGTGGCAAAGATGTTCATCCTCGTGGAACAATTCGAGTATCGCCTCGTCGGTGCGGTAGATGTCTGCGGGATCACCGCTGAGCGCAACCCAGCGAAATGGCCCCTTGCCCTGGCAAAAGAGGGGGCGGACATAGGCTGGCACGAACCCGGGGTAGTCGAATGCGCTCTCGAGGCCGGCGTCCTGGGCCTGACCTCTGAGGTTGTTGCCATAATCGAATGCGATCGAACCCGCTGCTTGCAGTCCGACGATCGCATCGCAATGGCGTCGCATCGCATCCATGGACAGTTCCAGATAGCGGTCAGGATTCTCAGTTCGAAGTTGCAGTGCCTCCTCCAGCGTCACCTGATCGGGAACATATCCACACAGTGCGTCATGTGCGCTGGTCTGGTCGGTCACCATGTCAGGGACGATACCTCTACCAAGGATCTCGGGTACCAGCTCTGCAGCGTTACCCAGGACGCCAACAGATCGTACCTCGCCTGCCTTGCACAGTTGCCGGACGCGTTCGAGAGCCTGGTCCAGATCTTCGAAGGACTCATCGAGATAACGCGTCTCCAGGCGTCGACGGATCCGATCGGGATCGACCTCGATGTTGAGAGATACTGCGCCAGCCATCGATGCGGCCAGTGGTTGAGCTCCACCCATTCCACCCAGGCCAGCGGTGAGGATCCAGCGGCCGGAGAGATTCCCGTCGAAATGTTGGCGACTCGCTTCCACGAAGGTTTCGTAGGTTCCTTGCAGAATTCCCTGGGTGCCGATGTAAATCCATGAGCCTGCGGTCATCTGGCCGTACATCGTCAGGCCTTCAGCCTCCAGGCGACGGAATTCCTCGATGGTCCCCCAGCGCGGTACAAGGTTCGAGTTGGCGATCAGCACTCTTGGGGCATCTGCATGGGTGCGCGCAACTCCAACAGGTTTGCCGCTCTGGACCAGAAGTGTCTCGTCGGGACGCATCTGTCGCAGTGTAGAAACGATGGCGTCAAAGCATTGCCACGAGCGCGCAGCCCTTCCAGAGCCGCCATACACGACCAGATTGTCGGGATCTTCCGCTACATCCGGATCGAGGTTGTTCATGAGCATTCGAAGTGGGGCTTCGGTGAGCCAGGACTGGCAGGAGATCTCGCTGCCTCTGGGAGCGCGAACAATTCTGGGGCCGTGGGAAACAGGCTGTTCAACGGACAAGTAAAGTGCCTCTCAAGGGTGGTTGCTAGCTTCCACCCCCCGCTTCAGACGAGCCCCGATGGCACCCGATGCAGCCACAGGATGCAACCGAAAGAGGGACTTGAAGATGGCGAGGATCGACTCGATAGAAGCGAGGCTTGCGGGTAAAACGGATCCTATCGGCAACGAATGAAAGAGGTCTGGTCATGAGGATCACCCGCGCGCGTGCCCTGGGGACATGCTTTGGAGTACGAGATGCCATCGATGCGGCACTCTCCTCCTCGATCTCCACCGATCTGACGATAGTGGGCCAACTGGTCCACAATCCCCAGACCGTCCAGAAATTGCGTGAGGCTGGGGTCCAGATGGTGGATTCCATCGACGATGAGATCACGACCCGCAATGTCATGATCACGGCACACGGAGCGCCGGCGAGCATCAAGCAGAAACTGACGGATCGGGGCCATGCCGTCTACGATGCCACATGCCCGCTGGTCCTCAGGGTCCATCAGGCGATCCGGCGACTGGTCGACGAGGGGTGGTATCCGGTAGTGATCGGTCAACCTGAGCATGTCGAGGTGAGGGGGATTGTAGGAGATCTGGATGAGTACACCATCATCAGCAGCGTCGATGACCTGTCGCAACTCGAGGGTAGGACAAGAATCGGAATCGTATGCCAGACGACCCATCGCATCCGGCAGGCGAGAGAAATACTGGATCAAATCGGCCAGAGATTCCCGAACATGGAAGTCGAGTTCATCGACACCGTTTGTAAACCGACCAAGGATCGTCAAGAAGCGGTCGAGGAACTTTCGGTCGAGGTGGATGTCATGCTCGTGGTCGGCGGCTCCAATTCTTCGAACACCCTGAAATTATTGAAGGTGTGCAAGGAGAAGGGCATCATGGCTCACCATATCGAGAGCGATGCACAACTGGACCCCGCATGGTTCGTGTCAGCGGAGCATGTCGGGATCACCGCAGGAACATCGACCCCACATGAGGTCATCGATCAAATCCATGCACGCCTGATCCAGATCTCGAAGTCGGGCGATCTGGCGACCGAATAGGCTCTTTTGAACCTTCTCAGCGACCGCATTTGGCCCCAGATTTGTCATTGTCCGGCGAAATTCTCGGACCAGTGGGGTACACTTCAAGTGAGTGCCAGACAGTTTCCTTGCCCTCACCTGGACAGGGAATTGACAGAAAAGGGTGATCGAGATGGCTTTCACGAGATTTATCGGCAGTCTGCTGATGTTATTGTTCCTCTCAGCTCCTGCGCTCGAAGCAGGGGGGACACCGCTGTCTACCCGGCGAATCGCCAGCGGAGTCTCTCGTCCAGTGCTGGTGACGGCCCCAGAAGGGGATTTTGAGCGTCTCTTCATCGTCCAGCAGCAGGGAACAATCCGCGTCTACGACATGACCAACGCTCAACTGATCTCGACCCCATTCCTCGATATCAACTCGATCGTCGGGGGTGGCACTTCAGGCGCAGATGAACGAGGACTACTCGGTCTTGCATTTCATCCGGACTACTCCAGTAACGGCTACTTCTACGTTTACTACACCAACAATGCTTCGAATACGACGGTGGCTCGCTATTCGGTGTCATCGACGAATCCAAATGTGGCAAATCCATCCAGTGCACAGATCGTTCTGACTCAGAATCAACCATATTCCAACCACAACGGTGGAATGCTGGAGTTCAGCCCCATCGATGGCTACCTGTACATCGGGCTCGGAGATGGCGGCAGCGCCAACGATCCCCAGGGCAATGGACAGAACCCCAATACCAAGCTGGGTAAAATGCTGCGGATCGATGTCGATGGCGGCACACCCTATTCGATTCCTGCAGATAATCCTTTCGCCGGTCCCGGCTCACCTCTGGATGAGATCTGGGCGACCGGGTTGCGGAATCCGTGGCGCTTCTCTTTCGACAGACTGACCGGAGACCTCTACATCGCAGATGTGGGGCAGTACAACTGGGAAGAGATCAACATCCAGTTGTCGAGTTCTACAGGTGGAGAGAATTACGGTTGGCGCTGCATGGAAGGCAACAACTGTACGAACATGTCCGGTTGTACCTGCAACTCCAGTGCGCTGACCGATCCGCAACAGGTCTACAACCACGGCAGCGGGTGCTCGATCACCGGTGGCAATGTTTACAGTGGCTGTGCGATGCCAGACATGCAGGGCATCTATTTCTATGCAGACTGGTGTTCCAACCAGATCTGGTCGTTCCGCTACAACGGAACCAATGTCACCGAGTTCACGACCAGAAGTTCTGAACTGAATCCTCCCGGCTCCCAGAGCATCACCGGTATCGCAGGATTCGGGCAGGATGCCTACGGCGAGGTCTACATATGCGACTGGTCCGGTGGCGAGATCTTCAAGATCGTTCCCGCAGACATCGCCAGTCTCGACCTCAACGGCAACTTCATCGTCGATTCCTGTGAATGCGCCATCGGAAACACGACCGATTGCAACAATAACGGCGAACCAGATGCCTGTGATATCGCTTCCGGAATTGAAGTCGATTGTGATGGCGATCTGATTCCTGACTCTTGCCAGACCCCGACCACTGATTGCGATTCAAATGGTGTCGAAGACTCTTGTGATATCGAAGCGGGTGCCGAGGATTGCGACGCAGACGGGATACCCGACATCTGCCAGCTGGCAGCCAATGATTGCAATGACAACGGAGTTCACGATGCTTGTGACATCCAGAATGGAACCGTCGTCGATTGCGACTTCGATAACATTCCCGATCTGTGTGAAATCGCAGCAGGAACCGCAGAAGATTGCAACAGCAACACGCTCCTCGACAACTGTGAGATTGACCTGGGGATAGCCGATGATTGCAACGGGAACGGGTCCATCGATGATTGTGAGATCGATGCGGGAACGACTGCAGACTGCAATTCGAACAACATTCCCGACAGTTGCGACATTGACAGTGGTGCCGAAACGGATGCAGATGCCAATGGGATTCCGGATAGTTGCGAATCGGCGAGTTTCAGAAGGGGAGATCCCAATGATGACGGCGTTGTGAACATCGCCGATGTTGTCAGGGCTCTGGGTTTCCTGTTCAGCGGCCAGCCGGATCCGTCGTGCCTATCTGCAGTGGATTGCAATGACGATGGCGAGATCGACATCTCGGATCCAGTGGCGCTGCTGGGCTATCTGTTCGGATCTTCCTCGCTCCCGGCGCCAGGGGAGACGTGTGGTATCGATCCGACTCCCGATTCCATTACCTGTCTGAGTTACGATTCTTGCCCTTGAGGCATCATATCGGTCATTGAAGAGCAGGCGGGATCTGGCGAAGTATCGCCAGATCCCGCTTTTTCTTGCGTCGATGTTATTCTTTTGAAACGAGATTCTCTTCATCGGTCTCCCGGCGACGACCCGGAAAACAGAAAGTGAATGGGGACGAGAATGTTCCGCTCCGGGCAACTCATTTCATTTCTGGTCGTGGTTGTGGCGATCGCATCACTGGGTCCATTGCTCTACCTCCATCAACTATGGCTGGTCGAAGGTGCCAACTACTCTCAACTCATTACAAGGTTATCTACCGTGCGAGAAGGAGTTGCTGAGGCACACCTCTGGGCAGAAGAGTTGATCACCGGCGATACGACCCAGGACATTGCCGAGGTCCGTGAGCGCTTTTCAGATGCCCATCGTGCAGCAGCCGAGTTCCTGGAATTTCTGCCTGAGAAGGGTGGTGGAGTGATTTCGACGGTGGTCGATGGAACAGCCATCAAGGAACATGCGGAGATCCTTGCCCATGAGATCGTTTCTCTGGAGGAAGCAGCAGATGCCAGGCTGGCTGCTCGGGCTGCCAGCTTCGCAGGATCAGAAAGTGACATCTCCTTCGATTCCATCTACAAACGTGTGCTAGATAAGACCCGTCTGATCGAAAGCACCGTTTCTGACCACCAGCAGCTAGCCACCGAGAGGAACCTCAGGAATCATCGGCTCACCCTGTTGATCTGGGCAGCCACTCTGGCTGGTACTGCGTTGACACTGTTATTTCTCAGGCATCGTCAGCAGACGATGGAAGATGACAAGCGGTTGATGGAGTCCAGATTCCAGGAGGCTCAAAAACTCGAAAGCCTGGGTGTTCTCGCCGGCGGAATCGCTCACGATTTCAACAATCTGCTCCAGGCGATTTCAGGCAATGCAAGCCTGTTGCTGCATGATATAGAACTTCCTGAACAGATCCGGGACCAGGTGCTTGAGATCGATGGGGGAGCTCAGAAAGCCTCCGAACTGACATCCCAGATGCTCGCCTATGCCGGCAAGGGACGGCTCAACGAAATTGTCGTGCAGTTCGATGCGATGGTCGAAGAAATCGCCTCCCTGGTACGGCTGTCGGTGCCCAAGACGGTTCCAGTTCTCTACGAAATGAAAGCGGGCGATGCTTGTATCCGCTGCAATCAGACCCAGTTGCAGCAGGTCGTGATGAACCTGGTCATCAACGCTGCGGAAGCTTCGCATGATGATCCTCTACCGGTCGAGGTGATTACTTATTCTAGAACATTTGAGGCCCCAGAACTGATCGATAGTGTCTCCACAGCGGAGATGTGTGAGCCAGGAGAGTACGTCGTATTCGAGGTCCAGGATCATGGCACAGGCATGTCTGACGAGACTCTGGAGCGTTGCTTTGAGCCCTTTTTCTCGACCAAGTTCACGGGTAGGGGACTCGGGCTTGCAGCGGTGCACGGGATTGTTCGGGCGCATCAAGGCCTGCTCAAGGTGAAGACGGAGCTCGGTAAGGGTACCAATTTCCAGGTGTTTCTGCCGCGCAGTTTCGAGGACCCCGACGTCCAGGAGGTGGTCTCATCTGTACCCACCTATTCTGGAATCGGTCGCAAGGCTCTGGTCATCGATGACGATCCGATGGTTCGCAAGATCATGGTCAGGATGCTCGAGAGAATCGGATACGAGGTTGCATCTGAAGAGAGTGGTCAGAGTGGGATAGAGTGTATCACGGAGTCAGGCGGCAAATTTCATGTCGTGATCGTGGACATGGAGATGCCCGGGCAGAACGGGCTCGAAGTGGGGAAGATCATCAAAGAGAAGTGGAGTTATCTTCCGCTGGTACTCTCCAGTGGTTATAGCAAGGATTTGATTCAGGATGGCGGCCCGTTCAGTTCCTTCATCCAGAAACCCTATACGCTGACATCGATGGCACAGGTCGTGAACTCTGTTGCGCTGGATGTGGATGGACTGCCCAGCCCCTAGGAAGTTCCCTGTGTGGTGAAGATCCTGTTCGAGGTCGCTGGATCTCGCCTCTTACCCCGAATTACCGTCTCGGCGACCTGGCCCGGAAACCGGATACCCTCAAATGGAGACCAGCCAGCGCGGCTGCGGATCTGAGTTCTCTCCACCAGCCATTCCTCTCGCAGGTCGATCACGGTGATGGAAGCCAGAGATCCCGGCTGAAGGTCTCCCAGAACTCCATCGTGAAATGCCCCGAATAGTCTGGCAGGTGTGGTGGATGCGCGGTCGATGAGCACAGGCCATGGAACCCCTTCTCTCGCCAGATGACACAGAAATCCTCCGAAGGTATCGAGCAGTGGAACTCCGGAGATCCCCTCATCATTCTCTGCCAGGGAGTGGGGAGCATGATCGGTGGCGATACAGTCGATCGCTCCCGAGATGAGACCTTGCAGCAGTGTATGACGGTCCGCTGGTGATCGAAGCGGAGGATTCATCTGGAGCCACTGACCACATTCGAACTGGTGCCGATTCTCGATGTCGAAACAGAGGTGGTGAGGTGCGACCTCGGTGGTGACATGCTGTCCACCCCGACGAGCGTCCTCGATGACGGCGAGGCCATCCGCAGTCGAGAGATGGGCAATGTGGGGATGGATGTCCAGTCGCTTGCAAATCGTCAAGATCGTTCGGATCGCCTCGACCTCCGCTTCGGGTGGACGTCGCTGTTCATGAGTCGGGCGGTCGGTATTACTGGCCAGGATCGCAGGATCCTCGGCATGAAACATCACGAGCTCGCCGCTGAAGGGAGACAACACCTCGGCAACCGCAGAATCACCCCAGGAGTCGATGTCACCGACGCTGGGTCCAAAGTAACACTTCCAGGGGATATCGTTGCGATACGGTCTTCCCCCTCTTGTGAGCAAACCGTAGAGCACAACATCGACGAGCGATTTCTCATCGGCGAGTTGGCGTTTTCTCCGGTAGGAGTCTGCATCCGTGGGGGGATCCGGGTTGTTGGGCATGTCGCCGAGTAAGACGACTCCACCGTGGATCGCTGCCTCGCTGGCGCTCCGATAGTCTTCCTTGTGGCGCTGCGATCCTCCCGGGTCATCACGACAATGAACGTGGATATCGATGAACCCGGGGCAGACGATCACACCCTCGGGCCAGACCACATCAGGAGTTCCGTCGAGATCTCCCCGTTCGAGAATGGTCCCGCTGTCGCTACAGATGCGCAGACGAGATTGGCAACTGCCGGTCGATTCGAGCAGTTCCCCCTCGATCAACCAGGTCGAACTGTCAGTTGAGTTACCGGGCATCAGCGAACTCCACCGGTGGGATCCTGTGGATAGATGATCAAGCGATCATGCACGAGGATGGCAACATCTTGCAGACCGTCGCCGTCAAAGTCTTGCACCATGACGCGACGAGGCTCGATCGCTCGACCTCCGCCGCGAAACAGCTTTTTCTCGAATACAGGGAAGCGAAGTGCACTGGAAAAGAGGTTGTTGCCACCTGCGAAAATCTCCAGTTCGCTGCGGACACCATCGACCACGATCAGGTCGTTGATGCCGTCGTCATTGAGGTCTCCCATGGCGAGTGCCGTCGACCTGCCATTCTCTTCCTCGTGTCTCCTTGTGAAGACCTCCGTCGCTGTCCATTCCAACTGGGTCGGCCGGACAACCAGCAGGGATCGCTCGCCCAGCAGCAGGATCTCGTCGAATCCATCCCCGTCGAGATCGATGGCCCGGGCCCGTTTCACCTTTTGATAAGGCCCTTCGACCGAGGCATAGACTCCAGTCTCGTCGCAGAGGTGAAGCAAGTGCTGGCCGGCATCGACGAGCACCATCTGAGCACGTCCACCATCATCGAGATGTACAGGAATCGCCTGGACCACTCGAGCAGAACCACCGGGCGCATCGATCTGGCGCAGCACCTGTGCCTCGGAGTTGTCGACCGAGATGATCCTGCAGCGGCCCTCTCGGGCGATGAGCAATTGACCATCGACTCCCGCTTGTACATTTCCGCCCGATTCTACCGTGGCGGGGATCTGGATCGGATCGATCTGTTTGTCGCCGATTCGGAAGAACCTGGGCGTTTCGAAGGGGATCTCGACGACTGCGATTCTGGTTCCATCTGCATCGGGGAAGAGATGCAGCGCAGACGGTTCACGGTCCGATTTCAGCAAGATGGAGTGCCCCCCGACGATGGGCCATTCGATCAGCCGGTAGGTGGGTTTTGCGCGGGATGATCGATCTGGATCCTTCACGACATGCAAACTGACCAGGGGAGATGCATCATCGGTGCCTGCGATGCCGATCAACGAATCGATCTCATCTCCATCGATGAGAGCCGGAAAAGAGAATCCGGATTTCTGTGGAACCGAAGAACCGGCACCGCCTTCTTCGGGGCTGGTGACGATCACCTGGCCTCGATGGATCAATATCGATCTGGGTTTCTTGAGGGTAGGTGACTTTGCACCCGCTGTGAGGAGTCCGCCTTCATTCCAGAAGGGTCGAAGTAGTGAACTCTCGCGATCAGAGATCACTATATCTGGATCTCCATCGCCGTCGATATCACCGACAGCAAAATCACCGGCTCCGATCCCCTCCGGCGAGAGAGGGTATACATCCGGGTTCGGCAGTAATTGTCTACCGCGACCTCGATCGAGGCGAACTCCTCGAAGTACTGGTCTGGACCGGTCCGACATCATCAACAGTGTGCCTTCCGCTGTGGGGACGACCCCCAGCAACCGGGCATCTTCTGCCTCGAGCAGGATTTCAGCTCCCCACCCCAGGACAGTGCCAGGTCTGAGACGAAGCGGGTGCAGGCGGTCGGTCGCTGCAGTACTGACGGTCAATAAATCCTCGTGGCCGTCTCCATCGATGTCGGCGCGATGGATGGAAATCGGATTTGCAGCGGTCCCGGTCAGGGTTTCAATATCGGGGACACCGTCGCGAGATACATCTCTGATCTCGTGAATTCCCTCCTTCGAGAGCACGCGGATCACAGGTCCCTCTGGATCTCCCGTATCGACATCGAGGGTCTGATCGCCACGCGCGATCTCTCGCAAGCGGATTCGAAGTTCGGTACGGAATCGGCTGCTGTCAGCTGCCCCCCAGCGGATCTCGATCCGGTTGGCATCGGGGCAACACAGGATCATGTCCGGAAATCCATCCCCATCGAGATCTCCGCTTCCGAGCGCCTCGACATCGGAGCGCACAGGTATCGCAATCCGACTCCATCCGTCAGGATCGACGAGGGTATTCCCCCCTTCTCGATGGGTGAAGCCGACCACCCCTGGATCGCGCAGTAGCAGGATCAACTCTCCCCGGTTCGAGTCCCACACGACCAGATCTTGATCGCCATCTGCATCGAGGTCTGTCGAATGCCAGGGGCCCCCTGCTGCAGAGAGCCTGAATACGAGCATATCAGAGAAGCCGAAGGCGCCGTCTGCGGCTCTGAGGGGACTCATCACTGCCCCCGGAAGAAGCATCAGTGCCAACAGCAGCAGTCCTCTCAGAGGTGTCAGATCAGGGTGGGTCATGAATCTCCTCCTATTTTGCTGCTTGAGACTACCGGCCACCACGGGAAGTGGCGTACAAGCGCTGGTAGAACCTTGCAGAACAACTCTCCCACGCGCAATATGTTTGATCGTGGATTGTCCGGCTCGCCGGTCAGATTCGGGTCCTGAAGCAGGGAGAGTAGGCGTGAGATTGATGGCATTCATCCTGGTTGTTGCCCTTTCTGGAGCCCAGGCACCCCCCAATGACGAAATCGCTACCGCTCCCACGGCAAAGCGCGAGTTGATCGAACTGGTCGGAGGCAATTCAGTTTCCGGAAGTGTCATCAAGGAAGACGACGAAAAACTCTTCGTCGACATCGGCCCCACCATCATCCAGATACCCCTCAATTCAGTGATCACCCGGCGGCAGATCAGTGCCACGGGGGAGGCGGTGGAGCGGGCGGATGTAGAGACCATTTACCAGATCGGACCGGGAGTTCCGCTGCCGCTACAGGAAGCGGAGAGTCATGCCCGAGGATCTGTGGTTCGGGTGCTGGCGGGAGGTGGTCTCGGCAGTGGTTTCATCATCAGTGATGATGGACTGGTGATCACGAATGTGCATGTCGTCGAGGGAGAGAGGGACATTCAACTCACCGTTTATCTCGACGATGCGGTCGGGGGTGCTCGCAAGCAGCAGATCGAGAATGTCGAGATCGTCGCTCTCAATCCATTTCTCGACCTGGCCCTGTTGAGAATCCCGGATGCAAGCAAGCTACCATTGAAATCGGTCAAGTTTGCGGCTGCAGGATCGTTGGATCGCAGTCAAAAGGTGTTTGCGGTCGGAACTCCGCGAGGCTTCGAGCGAACAGTGAGCGAAGGGATCATCTCTGATCCATATCGCAGCTTCGAGGGTCAGGTTTACATCCAGACCACAACTCCGATCAACCCCGGAAATTCTGGAGGCGCTCTCTTCAACGAGGCGGGCGAGGTGATCGGGGTCACGAACATGAAAATTCTGCAGTCCGAGGGGCTCAATTTTGCGATTCCGCTAGATCAGGTGAAGTTTTTCATCGATCGTAGGGAGGCCTTTCTCTTCGACGAGAGCCAACCAAATACGGGAGTGCGATACATTCCACCCCCCAGAAAGAACCAACCCGGGGATTGACCCGCAATTCCCTGATTATTGCGGGCCGTGATTTGCCCGTGGAAGGAGATACCAGCATGGTATCCAGAATCCTGATGCTGACGCTTCTTACCGTGTCCTCACTGATCGGTTTCACCGATCAGGCACAGGCAGGTGGCGGCAAACTGGGAAAATACTCTGTAGTGGTCTACTCGGTCGACGACTGGCAGGCCGAGCGTGATCAATATAAAGACAGCGATGTGGCCAAGTTCCTCCAGGAGCCATCGATCCAGAAGATCGGCGAGCGACTTGCGGCGGGCATCGGAGCACTGGTTGCAGTGGGTCTCGAAGACGACCCCGAGGCGAAGGAAAAACTGGAGTCCTTCTGGGAGCATCTCTCCAGCATGTCCGATCAGATGACCGGTGAGTTTGTTTTTGGAGTGGGCTACCAGATGGATCCTCTCATGGGCATCCCGATGCCGGATCTGGTGATGGACTTTCACGGTCCTGCCGAGTTCGGGGCCATCCACAATAGTTTCCTCTCGATGCTCAAAGAATTGCTGGAGGAAGGCGGGCAGCCAGCTCCGATGCGAACCTTCAGTATCGGAGACATCGAGTTCACCGGTATCGAGCAAATGCCGGGAGTCGGCATCTTTGTCGGTCAGTTCGAAGACCATCATGTCATCGGCACCAACAAGATGAGCCTGGAGCAGTATCTCGCCGAGGGTGGAACTACGGTGGGAGAGCGGTTCGATTCCACTCGCATCTTTCAACAGGCCCAGACGCATCTTCGTAGAGGCTCGTCTCGGTTCTACCTCAATCTGGACGCACTGTGGAATCTGATCCCCATGGCCGACATGTTTGCTGGAGGCGGCGGCCCACCTGATCCCGGTTTCGATGGAGAAGGATTCGATGGAGAAGATGGCGACACATTTGCTGATGCGTTCAAGCCGTCGAAATTGATCGATGTGTTGGGCATTGAGACCATCAGTGGTATTGCAGCCCGGGGCTACTACACCGAGGATGGTATCGGCTCCGATGTCATCATGGGAATCGAGGGCCGTAAGGGCATTCTTGGCATCATTCCGGCTGCCAACTCTGATATCAGTATTCCGGGATTTGTTCCCGAGGGCACAGCGTCCTTCAGCCTGATACGTCTCGAATTCTCGAAACTCTTCGACATCATCATCTCCATCGCGTCGACATTCGACGACCAAGATCCGGAAGAGATGGCGGCCGAGATGGAGGCCGGACTCGAGGAAATCAAGTTGCAGACGGGTATCGATGTCATGGACCTGGTGGACTCCATCGAGGGGTCGCTCTGTACTTATTCTCCGCCGATCGATGCGTCGACACCAGCGTTCAATCCGATGGCGGCGATGATGGGTGGCTCTGCCTCTCCACCGGTGGTGATCTGTGCCAAACTCCGAGATCGAGGACCCTGGGATAAATTGATGGAGAGCCTGGCGGGACCCGACATGATGGGCCCTGCCATCGAGGAACAAGAGTTTCAGGGCCGGAAGCTGTGGAGTTTTGATCCACTCGGGGATGTGCCCCCGGAGTTTGCCGGTCAGGGTTCATCTGTGATTCCTGCCTGGACGTTGGATGGTGACTGGTTGATTTTTTCCACTTCCGTCGACGATGTGAAGGCGGCTCTGCGCCTACTCGATGGCGAGGGTGGAGAAGCGTTCGGCTCCGACAAGCGCACTGCTGCGATGATGGCCAAGATCAAGTCCTCCCAGGGCTGGTCGATATCCATGGTCCACATGGGGCAGTATCTCAGTCAAATGGCGGACATCTTCAGACCGCTGGTTGGCATGTTGCCACTGATGATTCCGGATATCGCATCGAACGAGGAGTTGCTGTTCCTGTTCGATCCTGAAAATATTCCGGAGTCGGCATTGCTCAACAAGTACTTCGGCTGGGTGGCCTCCCGGTATTCCATCGTCGAGGGCGGAATCAAGGGGTATACCTTCCAGGAACGAGTCACCGAGGCGATGGATTCGGATGAGAAGAAGGAACCTGCCCCACGCGGATCACAACTCTGATCCGAGTGGAGCCAGGCTCCTGAACCGACCGATACGAGAAGACAGGCGCCCCCGGGAACCTCGATGGAGGTTTCCGGGGGCGTTGACCATCTCTGGATCATCCACTGCGGATCGCTCCCTTCGATGTGCTCAGCGGGTTAGGATCCTGCAGGTACCTGAAAGGGGGACCGATGGCTTTCGCCGATTGCATCTCGGGACGCCGAGGGCTTGTGCTTGGAGTTGCGAATGACCGCAGTATCGCCTGGGGGATCGCCCAGGTACTCCATCAGGGTGGCGCACGGCTTGGTTTCACTTACCAGGGAGAGCGTCTGGAGCGACGTGTTCGGCCTCTCTCCGAACAGGTCGAGGGAGAACTACTGCTGCCCTGCGATGTCAGTGATGAATCCCAGATTGAAGAACTGTTTGCTGCAGTGGATGAGAAGTGGGGGGGGCTCGACTTCCTGGTTCATTCGATCGGATTTGCAGACAAGGAGGACCTCGAGGGCTCCTACATCGACACCAGCCGTGAAGGATGGTTGAAAGCGCACGATATCAGTGCCTGGTCCTTCACCAGACTCGCGCGAGCGGCGGCGAGCCGCATGGAGCCGGGTTCAGCGATGATCACTCTCAGTTACCTCGGCGCTGAGCGTGCTGTGCGTGGGTACAACGTCATGGGAGTTGCCAAGGCGAGCCTGGAGGCGAGCATGCGCTACCTGGCGATGGATCTGGGCGAGCGAGGCATCCGGGTCAATGCCATCAGTGCTGGCCCGATCCAGACGCTGGCTGCGCGTGGGATCAGTGGCTTCTCCGAGATCTTTACCGAGGTCGAGAAACGAGCTGCGCTGGGCCGAGGTGTGACCACCGAGGAGGTCGGAAATACTGCCACTTTCCTGCTCTCTCCACTTGCGAGCGGGATCACGGGAGAAGTCATCTATGTAGATGGCGGCTTCCGGATGATGGGATAACGAATCGTGCGTATCGCCATTGGACAGATCAACACCACCGTTGGCGATCTGGTCGGCAACAGTGACCGGATCGTCGAAGCAGTCGATTCCGTGGCGTCTGCGGATCTTGTGGTCTTCCCCGAACTGGCCATCTGTGGTTACCCGCCCCTCGATCTGGTGACGCGGCCCGATTTCGTCGATGCGGTGGAGAGGGCCACGGTGGGCCTGGCCCGGAAACTGTCCGGGAAACCGCCAGTCGTGGTCGGAACGCTTCGCCGTAGCGACGCGGGTGCCGCCAGACCCGTTCACAATTGTGCTGCAGTCATCGACGGGGGACACATCGTTGGTTACTCCGACAAGGTCTTGTTGCCGACCTATGATGTCTTCGACGAGGCGAGAACCTTTGAGCCCGGTGGAGAGGTCGTGGTGCATCAGATCTGCGGTCGACAGGTCGGGATCGCCATCTGTGAGGACCTCTGGATCGACAGTGTTCCCGGACAGCCAGGCTACGGTCGAGATCCAGGCCAGGAGCTGGTGGATGCGGGTGCCGAGATCATCCTGTGTCCTTCCGCCAGTCCGTTTCATCGTGGAAAAAGCGCCGTACGCCGCCAGCTCTTCATCGATCAGGCGATCCGGTTCGGGGTGGATGTGGTGCTCGCCAACCTGGTCGGTGGAAATACGGAACTGATTTTTGATGGTGCCAGTTTGATGGCGACTCCGGATGGAACGATCGAGCGGTTGCCAGCCTTTTGCGAGGAAGTTCGCATCGTCGGAGAGCAGAAGTCCGCAACGACACCGGCTGACGATGAAATCGGCGAGGTAGAGGAGATCTCCGATGCACTGATCCTGGGGATCCAGGATTACTTCCGCAAGTGTGGTATCGATCGGGCAGTGATCGGACTCTCCGGAGGTATCGATTCTGCAGTCACTGCGCTGCTGGCCGTGAAGGCCCTCGGTGCCAGCAAGGTGCTCGGTGTCGGGATGCCTGGACCGTTCTCTTCCGAAGGCAGTCTCACCGATGCGACCGATCTGGCCCAACGGCTTGGCATCGATTTCGAGGAGGTCTCGATCGATCCTGTTTATCGGACCTTCCGATCGACGATGGAACCCCTGCTCGGCACAGGAGAGTGGGGTGTGGCCCAGGAGAATCTGCAGGCGCGGATCCGTGGCACGGTGCTGATGACGATCGCCAATCGTGAATCTGCGGTGGTGCTGGCGACCGGCAACAAGTCCGAGTTGTCGGTCGGTTACTGCACTCTCTATGGCGATATGTGTGGAGGTCTGGCTCCGCTCGGGGACGTCAGAAAACGCGAGGTTTACGCCATCGCACAACTGGAGTGTCACGAGGGTTGTGTGCCGGAGGCGACACTCGACAAACCCCCTTCTGCAGAACTGGCACCTCATCAGCGCGATGAGGACTCGCTTCCACCCTACGACCAGCTCGACAAGGTTCTCGAGGCCTGGATCGAGGGCAGACAGTCTGCGAGCGACATCCTGGCCAGCGGCTCGGATGCGGAGATGGTCGAGCGAGTTGTCCAGTTGATCGAAGCGAGTGAGCACAAGCGTCGCCAGTCCGCTCCCATCCTGCGCGTCTCACCGCGGGCCTTTGGCATCGGTCGCAGGGTCCCCATCGCTCGTTCCCTCGATGGCTGGCAGTTCGATGGGCTGGATCGGACCGAACCCTCAAGGATTTGACAACGCGAAGGTGGCCGCCAGCTTGTCGTTACAGTTGGTGGAACCCCTTGCCTCGGTCTGGTTTTGCATCGATGATCGATACCTGGACCCACAGGGCTCCTCGGCTCTGGCTAGCCTGGATTTTTTCCTGCAATCGCCTCGCCGCGGTACCCCGTTGGTCTTCCAAGATGACTTCATCCTGTACTCCTCGGTCGGGTCGATCACAGGGGCAGGAAACTCATGCTGACACTCTTGCAGTCATGTCAGTGCAATGATGGATGGACGTGGAACTCGATGGACGGGAAGACAAAGACGGAGAAGGCGATCCTTCGACTCGATGACCAGGAGATTGAACTCCCGGTATTCACGGGTTCAGAGGGGGAGAAGGGTATCGATATCAGCTCGCTGCGAAAGCAGAGCGGTTACATCACTCTCGATCCTGGGTATGTGAATACTGGAATGACAAAGAGTTCCATCTGCTTCATCGATGGAGAAGAAGGAATCCTTCGCTACCGCGGATACCCGATCGAGCAGTTGGCTGCAAACTCGAACTTTGTCGAGACTTCCTACCTGCTGATCCATGGTGAGTTGCCGACTCCGGAACAGTATGAACAGTTCCGACAGAGTCTACGGCGCCACTCGATGATTCATGAAGACATGCGTCACTTCTTTGATGGTTTTCCATCTTCTGCACACCCGATGGCGATCCTGTCTGCCATGGTGCTGGGGCTTTCGACCTTTTATACGGAGAACGAGAACCCCGAGCAGGACACCGACATCGATCTGACAGTCTGTCGGTTACTCTCGAAGGTGAGAACGCTGGCTGCATTCTCCTTCAAGAAGTCGATCGGTCAGCCGTTCATCTATCCCGACAACTCGCTCTCCTACTGCGGTAATTTTCTGCACATGATGTTTCGAGTCCCTGCGGAGCCGTACCATGTCGACCCCGAGGTGGAGAGGGCACTCAACCTGTTGCTGATTCTCCACGCGGATCACGAACAGAACTGTTCGACGGCGACGGTTCGAATGGCAGGGAGTGCGTTGACGAACCTCTATGCATGCATCGCAGCAGGGATCACTTCTCTGTGGGGTTCACGCCATGGAGGCGCTAACCAGGCGGTTCTCGACCAGCTCTCCACGATTCACGAGGGCGATTGGGATGTGGCTCGCTACATCGAACTGGTCAAGGATAAGAACTCATCGGTTCGACTGATGGGATTCGGCCACCGCGTCTACAAGAACTACGACCCCCGCGCAAAGATCATCAAGGAAGCCTGCGACCGCCTGCTCGATCATCTCGGTGTACAGGATCCTCTTCTCGACATTGCCAGAAGGCTTGAAGAGGTTGCGCTGAACGACTCCTACTTCGTCGACAGAAACCTGTATCCCAATGTCGATTTCTACTCTGGAATCATGTACCGGGCGATTGGCATTCCAACGAACATGTTCACGGTGATGTTTGCTCTCGGAAGGCTGCCCGGTTGGATTGCGCACTGGCTAGAGATGCGGTCCGATCCCGACGACCGCATTCATCGGCCGCGCCAGATCTACAACGGAGTCAAGTTGAGGGACTACCCGGTCTGAATCGACCGATCCTCCACCTGCTTCAAGACCCTTCGATCCAATCGACCGTTCCATCCTGGTAGTGTTCATGCTTCCAGATGGGCACGGTTGACTTGATCATCTCCATACCCTGTTCGAGCAGGCCAAATCCGGTCTTGCGATGGGGTAGGGCGATTCCGAGCAGGATACTCATCTCGCTGACCTCCAACGATCCGAGCCGATGGATGGCAACCGAGCGGGTGGCGCCATGCTGGACCAGGAATTGGGCTACCTTCTCCAGTTCCGATAGCGCCATCGATTCGTGTGCGTGGTAGTCGATGCGGGTAACACCCTTTCCTCGATTGTTCTCTCTGACATTGCCGCAGAAGAGCAGCACCGCTCCACAATCCGGTTCTCCCAACCAGCATGAGAATCGCTGGATATCGATCGGCTCCCTGACCAATCGAGCCAGGATGTTGTCACCGCTGTCTGTCACTGCTAGCCGCCGCTCACAGGTGGAATCAATGCGACCTCGGAGTTGGCTTCGATGGGATCGGACTCCGTTGAAAAACGGTCGTCGACGGCCACTCTGGTGGAGGGGAGCCGTTCTCCGAGGATGGGGTATTTCACCGAGATCGCTCCGATGAGATCTTTCACCGATGCTCCCTCTTCCAGTTCCACCTCGATCTTTTCACTGCCTACAAGATCCCTGAGCGAGGCAAATAACAGCACCTTGATCTGCATTGGATTCCTCCGGATTCCTCCTGCTTAGAAAGCGGTCAACGTCTGTATAGCATCGGAGGCGCTGGGGATGCGGTCAAGGCACCGGGTGGTGGCACGCCGAGTCAGTTTTCACGTTGCCAGGCACGCCATTCTCCGATCTCCTTCGATCGATCGTCCTCTGCTGCGGAGATCCAGAAGGCAGGATTGACGATGGTGGGATGCTGAGAGATTCTGGAGAGCGCGGCAGCAGCAGCGGCGCGAAGATCTCCTCGTTTTGTCTCGAGCAGATCGATCAGGGCAGGGATCAACTGAGCAGCCCAGCGGTACTCCGGAATCGCGCCACAGATCGCCAATTTGACTTCTACCGTGCCGCTCTCGAGTTGCTCGATGACTCTCTGCTGCCATTCGATTCTGGTCTTGCGGTCGAGTCGTGATCTTGTCCGCAGGATCAAGCGGGTGGTACAGGCCCATGCCCACGGTGAGGAGAGCGAATCCAGCAACTCCGCCTCGATGGCGGCCAGTATCGCGTGGCCATCGATTCGATTGTCGAGGAGCCACTGGTCGATGGCCCACCGTCGGTAATGTTCGGATTCGAGGTAGCGACGGTACTGAGTGGAAAGTGAAGGGGTGATCGCCTCGATCACATCAGGTATCCGAGCCACGATCTGGTCCTTCTTCAGCCCGACAACTGCCAGAAGGCGCTCCTCGTGAGTGCCCGACATCTGATCCTGTAACGTCCAGAGGATCGCCCAGGAGATGGCGTATCGAGCGGGGATCTCTCCGTCATTGCGATAGAAGCCGAGCCAGGACTCCGACACGAGTTCCTCGGCGAATTCGGTGAAGCGGGCTCTCCCGAGGTCAGACAGCACCTCTCTCGCCTTGCGATACTGCAGAGGGTGCAGTGGTGGCACCTGAAACTGGCCGTGGTGATCGAGGAACGAGCTTTCCATCGAACAGGAGATCGCCTCCGTGAGCCACCACCTCGATCGGATCCTACGTTCACCTGCTGTGAAGTGGTGTGTGAGTTCATGGAGAAGTGTTCTATGTCCGTTGGGGTCCGGCTGTCGCTGCAGAAGTATCTTGTCAGCCGCAGAGGCTGGCGCGAACTGAATCAGAGAGAGCGCATGGTTGTACCACCCTGCAGTGCGAACCTCATCTTCACGGATGATTCGGTTACTATCCTCGGTCTCGAGCAGAATCGAAGCGGACCCGACTCCCGCAGTGATGATGGGCAACCGTTCGCAAAGCCCGGCTTTCATCCAGCCAAGATCCTTCTGGTATCGAAGTGCAGTCTCGATGTCTCCGTTGGACCAGAGCGGACCGACCGGGGTTTCGAGGCGGTGCTTGTAGAAAGCTCCACAGCCACAGAGTGAGGAGAGCAATAGCACCCACAGCCCAGATGAGAGCCACCGTTCGACAGCGGTAGAAGGTCGAGACGTGCACCGTAGAGTCATCGGGATCTCCAGTATTGCATCGGGATTCCCGATCCAAGATAGGTGAACTGGTGTTCAATTCGAGCCGGATTTTCTTCCGATCTTCTCCACATGACATAAGCGATTCTTCGGCTTCTGAATCTCCCACTCCGGTGAATGAAGTGGTAATGCAGCTCGAAAATGGGGATATTCTCGTGGTCCGGGTTCTCGATCTCGAAGCGATTTTGCTCGATATGGTCTTCTGTCCACTGCTGAAAGTGCTGCCGGGGCACGGCATTCTCAAGCGACAAGATGAAGGTCTTCACATCCTTTTCTCTGGAGATCTCAGCAACGTCCATCACCTCGGGGCGCAGCATGGTGGTCGTGCATCCGGTGAGCCCCAGCAGGGGCGCCAACAGCAGCAACCACAGACACAGGTGAGTTCGCAGTTTTTGCTGCGAGATCGAGTTCTCCGTAGAATCCGACTTCCAGCAGGGTATCGCGGAGGTTTGGGCTGAGTACGACACAAGTGACATCTGCTGGCTCCCCGATACGATCTGCTACAGTTCCTCTTGGGATTGACAGTCACAGATGGTACCACGACTCACAGGTGACGGGGAATAGGTGCGTTGAGGCCTCGAACAGGCGTGATCCTCGCATCGAGGTTTCGCTCGGAGGGATCGGATGAACAGCAGCGGCTCCCGGCAATCAGCACGACGAGGGGTCAAGTTCGGATCGATATTGCTGGGCCCGGTGTTCGGTCTGTTGGCCTACTGGGGGGCACCCGCAGAGATCGAAGAGGCCGCCCGTGGGACCCTGCTTGTCACGGTCTGGACCGTGACCTGGTGGGTGACCGAGGCGATTCCCATTCCCGCCGCTTCGTTGCTGCCTGCGGTGCTGCTACCGCTGCTCGGAGTTTGCAAGGCTTCCGTGGCTGCAAAGTACTACTCCCACCACCTGATCCTGCTGTTACTGGGAGGCTTCTTGCTGGCGAGGGCAGTCGAGTGCTCAGGGCTGCACCGTAGAATCGCGCTGGCGACCTTGACCACCGTTGGTTCTTCTCCTCGAAGATTGGCATTCGGATTTCTCATCACATCTGCGATGCTTTCGATGTGGATCTCCAACACTGCAACAACCTTGATGTTGATGCCGATCGCCATCTCGGTGGCGATCCGAACCGAGAAGAGCGGGCAAGTTTCGGGAGGCGTCTTCACCACGTGCTTGCTGCTTTGCACCGCCTATGGTGCAAATGTTGGGGGAATTGGCACTCTCATTGGTACTCCACCAAACCTCATCTTCACGAAAAATGCAGAGGAACTGAACCCACCGGTGCTCATCGATTTCCTGCACTGGCTTCCGTTCGGAATGCCACTGGTGCTGATCTTCATTCCCATCATCGGGTTCTTGATGACCCGCTTTCTGCTTCCACTTCCCGCCGGGTCTTCCAGGGATGGGATGGATTCGCTACTGGAAGAGCGCAAGTCTCTGGGAAAGATGTCGTCGGCAGAGGCGCGTGTTCTGGGTGTATTCATCTGCACAGCACTCCTGTGGATCACCAGAGGAGGCACAGGATTACCCGGTTGGGGCGCGCTTCTGGCCGGTTGGCTCGGCATCCCGGCCGAGTCTGCACACCTCTATCTCAATGATTCCATCGTGGCTGTCGCTGCGGCCATCACTCTGTTTGTGATTCCATCGCGACGAGGGGGCCCGGCGCTGCTCGACTGGGACCAGGCGAAAGAGGTCCCCTGGGGTATGCTGCTGCTGTTCGGTGGCGGCTTCGCCATCGGAGGGGCTTTTCAGGATAGCGAACTCTCCAGTTATTTCGGCGGACTGATGGCCCGATGGGTAGATCTGCCTTTTGCGGGCATCGTACTCTCCATCTCCCTGGCAACCACCTTCCTCACCGAGGTCACATCAAACACGGCTTCGATGCATGTGCTGATGCCGATCCTGAGAGAAGCAGCACAGCAGGGCGGGATCGCCCCCATCCACATGATGTTGCCGGCAGTACTCTCGGTTTCCTGCGCCTTCATGCTGCCTGTAGCGACGGCACCGAATGCCATCGTATTTGCCACCGGAAGGGTCAGCATGCGCTCGATGATTCGCTGTGGATTCGTGCTCAATCTGGTAGGAGTGCTTGTCGTCCTGGTAGTGACACTCTTGACACATGCTCTCGACTGGATGCCAGGTGCTGGATGATGGCCACTAGACCTGGCCACGGCTCTTGAGCTCGTCATAGGATCGGATCAACTGCTGCAATCTGCGGCTGGCAGCCTCGATCTGCTCGGGGTTGGCATCGTGAAGCTTGTCGGGGTGGGTTGTTTTCACCAGCTCCCGAAAGCGGTTGCGAATCTGCTCTGAAGTGGCCTCTGCTGGCAATCCCAGGATCCGATATGGATGCGGGAGTGGTGTCGCTCCAGGCGAATCTTCGGTGTCTCGGCGTCGCCCTTTACCGGGATCCACTGACTTCCTTGTTCTCACCTGGCGTGGATCGAGAGTTCTCAGGAGGCGACGCCACCACGAACTGGTGTAGCGCCGATCTCCCATCGCCTCGAAGACAGCCTCACGTTCGAGAGCATGGCGGTGAAGCCAGCGCTGAATTTCCAGGAAGTCTTCTGGCGCAAGAGGTTCGATCCAGCCAAAGAGCCAGTCGAGGATTCCGATCTCCTTGGCGGGAGAACAATATGAAGTGCCATCTGCGAGATTTTCTATGCGGTTCTCCTTACGACAGGAGGGACAGCTATAGATCCGATAAGGCCCACCTGATCGTTCCGATCTGCCACGCAGGATTCCATCGCGGCGAATGTGATCTGCCGACAGGGATGCCCGACATGCCCAGCATCGGATCGTCATCGTCGGTTTTCTGGCAGGATCGCCATGCAGTCCCCGTAGGAGTAGAAACGGAATCCCGCCTCGATCGCACGATGGTAGATGCTCAGCGTCTCGCTTCGACCCAGGAAGGAGCAGACCAGCACCAGGAGAGATGATCTGGGGAGATGGAAATTCGTGATCAGTCCGTCGACATGGTCGAAGGGATGTCCTGGAAGGATGGTCAGGTCGGTTTCTGACTCGATGTCGGGACCTGCTTCGAAGGGGCCTATACTTTCCAGTACTCGCAGGGACGTGGTCCCGACCGCAATGATCTTGCGCCCATCATCCCTGGCATTGACGAGAGCGCTCCTGGTTTCTGAACTGACCGAGAACCACTCCGGGTCGACTCTGTGATCCTGTATCACATCTGCCTCGATCGGCCGGAAGGTGCCAGGACCAACATGCAGCGTCACCCGCACGATCTGAACACCTTTCGATTGCAGTTTATCGATCACGGTTTCGTCGAAGTGGAGTCCGGCAGTGGGAGCCGCCACCGCGCCTCCGTGGTGGGCGAAGATGGTTTGATAGCGTTCGCGGTCGAGACCATCCTGGCGAAGTTCTTCCTCTGTCCTGTGGATGTAGGGTGGTAGCGGGACCTCGCCGATCTGCTCCAGTACTTCTTCCGGGCCCAGGTCGACCACCCAACCCGAACCTCTCCTCTCGATCACGGTCAACGGAGGGCCGCTGGTCTCGAGGCACTCTCCAGCCTTGATTCTCCGAGAAGGCGAGAGCCAGGCTTGCCATCGACCCGCTCCCAGCGGTCGCAGCATGAATGCCTCGACCGCCCCTCCGCTGCTCCTCCTGCAGCGGATTCGTGCAGGGAGTACGCGCGTGTCATTGACCACCAGAAGTTCATCTCCCTGCAGTCGATCGGCGATGGAGTGAAATGGTGCCTCGGTGGCGTCACTGGAGGCCTGAGTGCAGAAATAGCAACGAGACGATGAACGAATTTCAGCGGGGTGCTGGGCTACCAGTCGCGCAGGCAGGTCAAAATCGTAATCGGAGATCAAGTCTCCCCCCGCACGCTCTCCGGGGAGGGAGTTTCCCTCAGTCCTCGTCATCCTCGTCATCGAAGTCCTCTTCCGCAGGTCCGCGGGCGCGTCGAAGAGGCCTTCGGCTGCGAGAAGATACCAGTTCCTTCTCCTCCTCCTCCTCTTCCCCTTCATCCTCTTCAGCCGGCTGGAAATGCGTGCCCGAGAGCAGGACCCTCTCATCGAGGAAGTGCATCTGGTCAGCGGCATGGAACAACTCGGAAGAGGTGGTTTCCCTGAACGAAGCGACCTCGACCCTCACACCGTCGATGGCGAGGCGTTCTACCAGAGGTACGAAATCTCCATCTCCTGTGACCAGGATGGCAACATCAATCTTCGAGGCGAGGGACACAGCATCGAGTGTGATACCGATGTTCCAGTCACCGCGATTGGTGGAATCATTTCGTTCCCCGACGATTCGCTTTCTGACCTCGTAGCCATTCCGGCGCAGGACTTCGATGAACTTGTCCTGTTCCATACCTGGACGTTCGACGATGTAGGCCATGGCTCGTGCGAGTACACGGCCTCGGAGAAGGTGCTTCAATAATTTCGAGAATTCTAACTTTGATTGGAAGATGTTCCTCGCAGCGTAATACATATTCTGGACATCTACGAAGATACCGACTCGTTGATGCGGGGACAACTCGTGGCCATCCACGGAAACAAGGAACCGTTCCTCCTTGTCGTTGCCGCCATCTTGTTGAAGGCGTTGAAACGCCTCGAGGCCGCGCTTCATCTCTTTCTGGTGAGTCTTGCGTTCATCTTCAATTTGGACCTTGAGCTGTTCCAGTTGATCCTGGAGGTCGCTCAATTCGTCGCCATTTCCTTCGCTGTCACCCGGAGATCGGAATTTCATAAGTCCTCCTTGTGGAAGTGTACGGGAATTCCATCGAGGTAGCATCGTCTCATCTGATGCAATAACCGGAATCCCGAGACGGCGCGCCTCAGTTCCCTGGTGCCGAGCCGTGTAGAACTCACGACCGCCTCTGTCAATCCACCCGGATCGAGGAACAGTTGGAGGCCTTCGAGTTCTTTCTCAAGAGATGAATCCTCGGAGATGAGCGCTGGAACTCGGTCATTTTCGCGATTCGCCCACGGTTCGTTTGGCGAAATCTGTCTCCAGAGGCCGCAAGTGCTCACCGAGAGGGGTTGAAACCAGGTGTCTGCGACACCGGGGCGGGATTCTGGTCTGAGGTGGCGAGGCAGTAACGAGATATCGACCCAGCTGGGGTCTTCGGTGCAAGGCCCCCGTTCACACACCGAGAGCGAGACTTCGCCCAGTTCTCGAAGCATCTCGGAGATCGCCCTGCGGCAGGGAACGGATTGCCTGAATTCGATTCGATCGAGCACCAACTGGCATAGTCGTCGAGAACTGTCGGGGGATGTGAAGTCATCATCTACGATCAACGCCAGCAGACCCAGCGCAGATTCAGCGGTCTGACCCCTGGGGCTTTCGCTGGCCAGGAACATGGTGATGGAGATCTTCAGCATCTCGCAGACCCAGTCGTGAAAACGCGATCGCTCCAGTTCGCCCGACAGGAACCGCAAGATCTGGACTCGAATCCGCTCCAGGTTCAGGGAAAGCAGTTTGATTTCTGATCGGGCCAGCGGGCGATCGCGAATGGTACTCCTGGCCAGCGCCAGCAGTTCGGAATCTTCGAGACCGGGGACATCCGAGGCGACTTCACCTCGAACATGACTGGCGAGTTGCTCGAGGCGGATGAGGCGATCCCTGTCAGATGCACCTTCACCGAGGTCTCCCGGTGGAGATGGGTCATGAGGTGGAGGAATTTGTCGGCGTGAGGACACAGGGGATCCTTCCCGGCAGGGCACCGATTGCCTGCGGTGGGAGCGCACAGCATACAGAATTCCTGAAGTTTCTACCAACAGACCGGGTCACTCCGATCTATCGGGGAATCCGGCTTGAACATTATCCAATACAGGTAAAACTGCTGTGGTGATCGGACTATGTCCGATAATGAGTCGCAGAAAATCTTGACGAAATGGACGGCAATCCATGTCACCCAGATCAAAGCCCCGCAGAGGGACCCGCACCTCTCGTGCCCAGATCCCGGTATCCCGCGTATCGCCACGCAGAGGAGCGAGACCCAAATATTCCGATAGTTTCCGCCACAAGGTGGTCAGCTATTCGATCAAGAACGGGATCGCTCGCGCTGCAGCCAGGTTCGAGGTTTCTACACCGAGCGTGACGAACTGGAGGAAACTTTACGGTGTGACGCGGAAGACGAAGGCCCGGGCAGAGGATGGACAGAAGATCACCCTGCCGAAACATCCAATTCCGAAGAAGGAGCGGAGAAGTACAGGTCGTAAATACTCGGCACAATTCCGCAGGGAAGTGGCAGAGTTCTCGATTCTCGAGGGCGTTGTGAGTACTGCACAGAGATTTGGCGTCAGCACGCCGAGTGTGACCAACTGGCGCAGAGAGTTCGGGATCACTCGATCGACCAGGGTGAAACAGGCCAAGAATCATCTGCAAGGAAATGCTACCGGGAGTGGAATGACCCGACGGCAGGTCAAAGCGATCCGGAAGAAGTTGGCCCAGACTCTCCAGTTGATCGATCAGTGGATCGAGAAGAACTAGGTTCAAGATCCCATTCAAGGCGGTAGACTGTCTCTCTCAACCACTTCGGCGAAGTGATTTGATCTGGAGCGACTGGCGATGGCTGCCAGCAGTATCTGGAGGGAGAGTGGATGCCGCGCGATGGCCATGGCCGAATCATCGATTACCTCCGTATCTCCGTGATGGACCGGTGTAACCTACGCTGTTCCTACTGCATGCCATTGGATGGTCTGCGCTTTTTACCCGAGGATGAACTGCTGACGGCGCAGGAGATCTCTCTCGTGGCCAGGGCTGCAGTGAGATGCGGTTTCCGCAAGTTTCGTATCACCGGTGGCGAACCCACGCTGAGGAAAGATCTGGTCGAGGTGGTCGCGGGAATCAGGGCAGCGTCACCGGATGCCGAAATCGGCATGACGACCAACGGGATCTTGCTTCCCAAGATGGCGATCGACTTGCGCCGAGCTGGTCTGAATCGGGTCAACATCCACATTGACACCCTTGACGAACTTCGTATCCGACAGGTAATGCGTTTGGCGGATCTCAACAAGATCCTCACCGGGATCGAAGCAGCGGAGCAAGCGGGGCTGGTGCCGATCAAGATCAACTCCGTGGTCGTCCGTGGGGTAAATGATGAGGATGTTGTGGAACTCGCTCGTCAGACACTGACCAGGCCCTGGGGAGTTCGATTCATCGAACTGATGCCACTTGGAGATGGCGAAGAGGCTCAGACCGCTCGAGATGGAGTCGTTGCCAGTGCAGAGTTGATGATGCGCATCACTGCAACTCTCGGTGAACTGGAACCGGTCGCTGCCACCCATCCATCAGATGAGAGCCGCAATTTCCGGCTCCCGGATGCGGTGGGCACTGTTGGGTTCATCAGTCCGGTCAGCGACCCATTCTGTTCCTCGTGCAACCGAGTGCGACTCTCCGCCGAGGGAAGACTGCTGCTGTGCCTGCTCAGAGATGACGAGGCAGATCTTCGCTCGCTCATCCGAAGTGGTGCCGATGTCGAGCAGGTGCAGGAAGCACTGGAGGCTGCCATCCTGCTCAAGCCGGTGGGGCACTCGCTCGCGGATGGGATTTCAGCCAGTCGACGGATGCACCAGATCGGCGGCTGATATGCTTCGAATCTTGATACGTGGCGTGGTTCCCCTGGGCATTGCAGCGCTGGCGATCATGTGGCTCTTCTTCGGTGGTGTCTCCAGTCCCAGAGCAAGCCTCGTCCAGTCGATTCTGGATATGCGCGATGGATTCAATCATCAATCGGCAGGTGATGTGCTTCGTCACTGTTCAGATGACTTCAGTGAATCGGTCTATTCTCTCGACTCCGCTTCCTTCCGAGGTGTTCTGGTGAGGATCTTTCTCGGTCAGAGAGATCGGTCAGACCGCTCATTCCTGTGGCAAGCGGGTGTCTCGGAAGATGCCATCGAGGTGGTCTTCGATGGGCTCGAAGCGGAGGCAACTCGAGCGACAGTGAGTGCCGCTGTGGAGTTCAGACGGCGTAAGAAACCAGGAAGCAGGCCTGTCTGGGTTCTCAGTATCGAAGCCGATGCCCAGCGAGATCCA
This sequence comes from Planctomycetota bacterium, assembly GCA_036338595.1. GTDB lineage: Bacteria > Planctomycetota > UBA8108 > UBA1146 > UBA1146 > QNYK01. The sequence continues at coordinate 33,260 of JAYZBV010000003.1, forward strand.
GATGGCCGCTGGAGATTTCACACGGCTTCCTTCAAGACCCTGTCGGGTCGGCGACCCTTCTGAGTCTCAGCCCACATCTCTTCTGGCGAACAGGGCCACTCCAACGGCGAGGACTGCTGACATGACAAGAAATGCCCAGATGCTCGCCCAGCCGACGGTGGCCAGGGAGATGTCGCCACCCCGGATCAATCCATCCGAGATCCACAAGCGCTGGAGATCTGGCACCCAGCGCGCCCATGGTGAGCCCCTCATCAAGGATCCCACGATCACGCCGCAGAAGAGTGTCGCCAGGGAGAGAGCGATGGTCGCAGGGGTCGGCAGTCGGGTCGAAGCAGCCAGGGCCACCGCAGCAAGGATCAGCACTCCCTCGTGAACCAGCAGCATCGCCCAGAGAATATCGGTGTCGAAGGGGATTGCAGGCCATTTCAGCGACCCATCCGGCGCCCAGGCCCAGGCGATGAGCGCCGCACTGACCAGCAGCAAGGCGCAGTTTCTCGACAGGGTCGCCGGAAAACTCTTGCCGCGTCGGTGAGCCCAGGCTGCCTGTAACAGGGAGATCACCACTGCAGCGAGACCGGTCAGCAGCACCGGCGCATGATCATCGATGGTATGGGAGTGGATGGTTCGATGTCGGATCGCCAGCATCAAGGTCGCCGTCCAGGACAGTTGTGCCATCGTCAGGGCGAGAGCGATGCCTGAGAATTTCCCCAGGAGCACCGTTGTCCTGGTCACAGGTTTGCTCAGCAGGACCATCACGGTGCGTCGCCGGATCTCATCTCCGAGACTCGACGCGGCCGTGAATGCACCGAGAAACATGCCACAGGCGAGCATCGTACTGAGTGAGATATCCACCAGCAGCAATTGCTCGTCTCCGAGTGCGAAGGCACTCAGGAGCGGTGATACAGCCACCAGTCCGATCCCCACGAGTAGCATGGCAGCGTGATAGGAGGGGCGGAGCCCTTCCCTGAACGCTGCTTTCGAAATTCTCCACCAGGCGGACACGGTCTCCAGGGTCGCTCCTCTCTTTATATTACGACAGGATGTATGTGGCTGGTGCTCCCCGACATTCGCGGCTGCCAGTATACTCCCTCACCGGGCCCAGCAACCCACGACCAGGGGAGAGGAGTCACCAGAGTGTCCATCGATTTGCAGTCCGACGATGAGCAGCGAGAAGTGATCCAGGTTCGTGGATTGTGCAAGACCTACAGGGATTTCTGGCTGCGTCCCCGTGTCGAGGCTCTGCGGGGTATCGACCTCAGCATCCATTCGGGCGAGGTGTATGGCTTGCTGGGTCCGAATGGATCGGGCAAGTCGACGACCATCCAGATCTTGCTTGGATTGCTGTTCCCGAGTGCTGGCACCGTCTCGGTGCTG
>JAYZBV010000004.1:0-11474 GCA_036338595.1 Planctomycetota bacterium
GGACTCGACCAGAGCCGACAGCAGGTGCAGACCACCACAGGTGTAGGCCCAGGTGCCCGACTGAGAGGGATCCCCCGACCCATCGGGCCGATCGACCCCATCATCGAGACAACTTTGCACCCGTTGATCGGATCGCTCGAGGGCATCGAGCAAAGTGCCCGCCAGGGTTTGAAGATCTGCATCGGCGGTGGCTGTGGTTGCAGGCAGTTTCAACACCGCAGCGGCCTCCACTAGCCAGGCAAGATCGTTGATCTGCTGCCAGTGCGAGGGAGATCTGGTGCTCGCGAGAGCCCTCTGGAGCCGTTCCACCAGCCGTGGGTGGGTCGAGGGAAGCACCCACGCGGCGGTCCGCAACATCAGGTGTGGGTGTTGCTCGCCGCGCTCTCCGTCCTCGCCATGAAGCGGAATCGAACTGTTCAGATCCTCGATCCGTACACTCCAGCGATCACGAACCTCGTTCAACGAAGTGGCACCGGGAAAAGCCAGCAGCAGGTGAGCCTGTGCCCATGGATCGTCACTGGCAAGCCCGGCCTGCAGCAGCCTCGAGGTGAAGGTCGCCTGAGGGGATATCGATGGAGTTGGCCCGTCACAGCCCAGAAACACCAGCAGACCCAGGGTGAAAACCCGGATCATCGCTGGGCAACCACCTGTGCCGGATCTGACCCTTTGCCCATCTCGCGCCAAATCGCGCCTCCCTTGCCCACGCATCAAATCGTATCCGGATCTTTGGGGCAAGGATCCTTGCCCACGCCGCCGCCAAAGGGCACCCTCTTCCCGGAAGGAGTACGGATGGACCGGTTGCCGATGCTGGCGCTGCAGATGCCGACCTTGCCCGTGCTCGATGATCTGTTGCTGTTGTTGCTGGGCGCCATGGTGGTGGCACTCATCACCCGCCGACTGAAGATCCCGTATACCGTCGGACTGGTCGTCGCCGGTGCCGCCATTGGCTTTCTGCGTCACCAGGGAGCACTGCCGAGTGGCGCGGGTCATTTCGAACTGACCCAGGAATTCATCCTGCTCATCTTGCTGCCGCCGTTGCTCTTCGATGGCGCCATGAATACACCCTTCAACAAGCTACGCGAAAACAGCGGCGTCATCTCGACGATGGCGGTGCTGGGGACCTTCGGCTGCATCCTCATCACATCGGCAGCGATCCGTTCACTGACCGGCTGGTCGTGGGATGTGTCGTTGTTGCTGGGAGCGATGGTCAGCCCGACCGATCCGGTCAGTGTGCTGGCGATCTTCCGCGAGCAGGGCGTCGAGAAACGTCTGGCGACCATCGTCGAGGGTGAATCGCTGTTCAACGATGGCCTGGCGGTGGTGGTCTACATCCTGTTGTTGAAGGGACTCGCCGATGGCTGGGATGGCATCTCGGTCGGATCAGGGCTGCTGACCTTCTGCCACATGATCGGAGTCGGGGCACTGGTCGGCCTGTCGCTGGGCACGCTGGCCAACTGGCTCATCGAAAGGATAGAGGAGCATCTGGTCGAGGTGCTGCTGTCGATCCTGCTGGCTTACGGCTCCTACCTGCTGGCCGAACGTTTCCACGCCTCCGGTGTCATCGCGGTGGTGTTTGCCGGATTGATGGTGGGTAATGTCGGCCGCCACACAGCGATGACCCCCACCGCCATCTTGAGTCTGGGTCTGACCTGGGAAGTGATCGTCTTCATCGCCAACTCGCTCGCTTTCATCGCACTCGGTTTCGCGGTCGATCCGGTGCTGGTGATGGAGAACTTCGATCTGGTTGTGCTGGTGTGGATCGCCAGCACCGCCGCTCGGGCGCTGATGACCTACGCCATCGGCGGCACCGACCGGGCAATCCGCGACTCCTATCCAAGTTCCTGGCTCCATGTCATCCACTGGGGAGGCCTGAAGGGCACGGTGCCGGTGGCGCTGGCCCTCGGTATCGGCGAGATGGAGTTTCTCAGCGACAGTGCCCCGCGTATGCAGGCGATCGTCGCCGGCGTCGTGATGATGTCGATGCTGATCCAGGGAACGACGCTGAAACCGCTGTTGATCCGACTCAAGATCGTCCGTCCGCGTAAAGCCAGGCGCATCTGGGAACGCCATCAGGCGCGCTCCATCGCAGTCGAGACCGCCCTCGAGGAACTGGGCGATGCCGCCGCCTCGACCGAGGTCGATCCGGGACGAATCGAATCATTGCGCAATCGCTTGCTCCACATCCGCGATACGATCCACGACGACCTCAGACAGGTACTGGAAGATCACCCCGAATTCGCGGCCGAACAGATCCGCGATGTGGTGATCCGGCTGCTCCACCGTCAACGAATCGCCGTCGAAGATGCCTATCGAGAAGGAATCCTCTCCGATGAAGCTCTGCGCGACGTCCAGGGCGAGATCGACCAGTTGTTGCTGGAGGAGTTTCCCGATCCGGTCCCGGGAGGGCTCGGGGAGGAGGAGACCCCTTGAGGGAAACCGACTGGATCGAGACCTTCGTGCTCAAGCGCGCCGGCGACAGATCGTCGACCGATTTCCTCGGGCCCGGCGATGATGCCGCCTTGCTACCTCCGATCGCTGATGAGTGCACCGTGCTGAGCGTCGACGCACTCATCGAAGGGCAACACTTTCGTAGCGACTGGCTCGATGACAGGGCGCTAGCGAGACGGCTGTTACGCAGTAGCGTCAGCGATCTTGCCGCCATGGGTGCGCGCCCACGGGGCTTTTTGCTGTCCATCGAGACCCCCGAACTACCCGGCCGAGTCGGTGATCAATTCTGGCAAGGAATCGATGAGGAATGCCAGCAACTCGATCTGCAACTGCTGGGCGGCAACGTGGCCAGAAGCGGTGAGGCGCTCTCCTTGCACTGTACATGCGTCGGCACTGTCGCAGCCGAACGCCAGTGGCGCCGAAGCGGTGCCTGCGCCGGAGATGTGCTGGTGGTGACCGGCAACCCCGGTCGAGCCGCACAGGCACGGGAGCGCATCGCTTCCGGCGAGGATCTCGGCGCAACCGACCCGTGGAGCGCCCCGCAACCGCGCCTGCAATTTGCCACAACCCTCGCGGGTGCCCTGGCCCAGGCCGATGGGCACCGGCAACCGGCAGCGATCGACATCAGCGATGGATTGATGCTCGATTTGAAGCGCCTGTGTGAGGCCAATCACTGCTGCGCACGGATCGACATCGGGGCGCTCGTCGAACCGGACGGATCGCCGCTGACGGAACAGGTGCTCGGCGGCGGCGAGGATTACGAGTTGCTGCTGGCGATCGAGCCTGCGGCCTGGCCGATCCTCGAACAGGTCGCCGCCCAGACCGGCACCGCCATACACCAGATCGGAACCTTCACCGACGAGGCGCACGACCAGATCGAGGTGTGGAACGGCGAGCAGAAAATCGTCGCCGGAGATCTCGGCTGGGATCCGTTCGCCGCCAGCAAGAATCAGTGACTCAGGCGTCGGCACCTTCGATGGCGGAAGCTTCCTCGCCCATCTCGCGGATGGCATCTTCGACCGCCGAACCCTCTTCTGGCTTCATCAGCGGAAACAGCACCACGTCGCGCAAATTTTCTGCCCCGGTCAAGAGCGCCACGATGCGATCGATTCCCATCCCCCAGCCGGAGATGGGCGGCATGCCGTGCTCCATGGCGAGTAGATAGTCCTCGTCCATCACCATCGCCTCTTGATCTCCTTCGGCGCCGAGCTGGGCCTGCTGCTCGAGTCGCGCGCGTTGATCGATGGGATCGACCAGTTCGGAGTAGGCATTGATCACTTCCCAGCCATGGATGACCAGCTGGAAACGATCGGAGATGTCCGGTTGGTCATCATTACGCCGCGCCAGCGGTGACAGATCGACCGGATGGGAGGTGACGAAGGTCGGCTGGGTGATGCGGGGTCGCACCGTCTTCTTGTAGAGCTGGTCGATGATGGCTCCCCGGCCGAATTTTTCGGCGCCATCGATCTCGATCTTGGCCTTGTCGAGGGCAGCTCGAAGTTGATCGGCATCGCCATGAGCCGAGATGTCGATGGAGGAGTACTCCTGGATCAGATCGGTCATGGTGCGCCGCGGCCACGAACCGGAGAAATCAATCTCTCCGGCACCATGAGGCACCTGCAGCGATCCGGTGCACTTCTCGATGGACTGCTGGAGCAACTTCTCGGTGAAATCCATGTTGTCGATGTAATTCCAGTAGGCCGCGTAGTACTCCAGCATCGTGAAGTCCTGAAGATGCGACGGATCCATGCCCTCGTTGCGAAAAACCCGCGCAAACTCATAAACCCGATCGAACCCCGCCACCACGCAACGTTTCAGGTACGTCTCGGGGGCGATGCGCAAGTAGATCGGCATATCGAGAGCCGCGTGATGGGTCTCGAAAGGAGTCGCCAGGGCTCCCGAAGGCTTGGTTTGCAACACCGGTGTCTCGACTTCATCGAAACCCGCCTCGTCGAGACCATCGCGCAGAGAACGCATGAAATCGCGACGCAAACGGAAACGCTGACGGGATTCATCGGAGGAGATGAGATCGAGGTAACGTCGGCGATAGAGGATCTCGCGATCATTGATGGCGTGAAACTTTTCAGGCATCGGTCGCAGCGTCTTGCCGAGAATCTCCCACGAAGATGCACGCACTGTCAGTTGGCCGACCCTGGTCAGATACAACTCACCCTCGACACCGACGAAATCGCCGATATCGACCATCTTGCTGAAAGCGCTGTAGGACTCCTTGCCCAGATCATCCCTTTGAACCGAGCACTGGATGCGACCCTTGAGATCCTGCAGATCAAAGAAACTCAGTTTGCCGAAATCACGGCGGCTGACGAGGCGGCCGCACACCCGCACCCCGGCGGTACCTGGTTCGAGTGCTGATGCCTGTTCGAGGGTGTGGGAGCGCTCCCAGCGGTCCGGATAGGGCTGGAGACCCTGTTCCCGCAACTTCTCGATCTTGTCGATCTTGATCTCTCGAATCCGATCCTCCGCCACGGTCCCCCCTGATTTCCTCTGCGCTGCTGCTCTCATCACCCCTACCGAGCACTGCTGGAGCAACGGGATCGTAGCCCTCCCCGGGGCAGGGGTCAAAGAGACCCACGGGCCAGGGCTCGGTTCGTTGACTTGGAGACCGTGGGGACTTACCCTTTTTCTTCCAACAGTGGCCATCTGGCTACGGATGGAACCGGAAAGAAACCCACCGACCTCCGTGGCCCTGGCCCGGAGGGTCGATAGAACGAAGTTGAGGGAGGGACCGATGCGTCCGAACTCGAGGAGCCGAGCCGTAAGAAGTCTTGCACTGATGCTCTGTTTGGGTCTGGTACTGGCAGTGGCCGGTTGTGCCGCGGGTCCAAAGAGCACCGTTGCCTCAAGCCTGTACTGGAAGCGCGTCTTCCGTCAGATGGGCGATGACCTGCGCAATGCCCGCACCGATATCGATCGCATCGTGTGGGATATCGACGATCGACCCATCGAGCAGTACTAGTTTCGTCATTCAGAAATTGTAAACAGGCACGGCCATCATCGGTGGCCGTGCCTGTTTTTCCATCCACTGACTTCCATCCCCGAGTCAGAGCTCTTCGCGACGCTCAATACGTATCGAATCCGGTTCGATGGGATCGCCACGCCTGACACTTTCCATGACACCAGCAGCGCGCATCAGAGCTTGCTGTTGTTCTTGCGGAGTGAACCACTCGATGGGAAGTTTTCGTGCCCAGACCAGTTGCGAACGCGCCAGCGAACGAGTCTGCGCCTGGATCTTCTCGACCTCCTGACGCGGATCTCTTTTCTGATGCAGAGCATCGGCGATCAACTGGTAACCGATCGATTGTCCTGCTGTGTTACTCCAGGGTGGGTCATGTGCATCCAGCAGGGTTTTCACCTCGTCGACCCAGCCCGATTCGAACATCGATAGCACTCGCGCCTCGATGCGTTTGTGGATCTCCTCGCGTGGTCGCGAAACTCCCAGCAACAAGGTTCGCTCCGGATCGAGAATGGGCTGCCGCCGGCGGTGCCAGACACTGATCGGTTCCTGTGAAGTCTCGTAAACCTCCAGCGCCCGGACGATTCTCTTGCGATCGTGAGGATGGATCGATTGCGCTGCTTCCGGGTCAACCTCCTGCAGACGCTGGTGGAGCCGATCGAGCCCGCCCTGTTCGATCTCTTCGGCGAGCCGTTGACGGATGACAGGATCGGCACCGGGACCGGCGAAAATCCCCTCCCTCAGTGCATGCAGGTAAAAGGCAGTCCCGCCCGAAATCAGCCAGGAGGGCGCTCCTGAAACCGATCCAGACAGCGCCTCGAGCCAGTCGAAGACCGTGAACTCCTGCCAGGGATCGACCAGATCGACCAGGCAAAACGGATTTCCCCCAAGAGTTGACGCCGCTGGCTTGGCGCTGCCGATGTCCATGCCGCGGTAGACCTTCATCGAATCCATCACCTGAACCGGTAGGTCGAGTTGCGATGCCATCTGCTCGGCGAGGCGAGTCTTTCCTCCGCCGCTGGGTCCGGTGATGACGATGGCGAGTTCGGGGGTCGGAAGTTTCTTCAAGAAGACTCCACGTAGCGCATTTCTACTTTCCCATCCTGAACAAACAGATGGGCACCACGGTCCTCGAAGGCTTCAAGTACCGTGAAGTTTCCAACTTCCTTGTCACCGTCGATATGTTCTTCCTGGGCCCGGTGAAAATGGCCGCAAACCACCCGGTCATAGCCGGAATCGATCAGTTCCTTGACCGCTTCCCGATCTGGTTGCATGCGACCGGGTTCCTTGCGGTCGATGGCACGACGCGATCCCGTGCGCAATATCCGCGCCAGAAAGCGCGACACAAAAACAGGCATATGGCGAATGAGCCAACGGAACCAGGAACTGCGTAAAATCCGACGCAGTCGCAGATAACCGATATCGCCAGTGCTGAAGAGATCGCCATGAGACAGATGCCAGCGCTGACCACCGGTCTCCAGTTGCAGATGGTCTCCCGCAACCTGGACACCTGTTTGCTGCTCGAAAGCGGAATCGAGCAAGAAATCACGGTTGCCAGGAATCACCACGACATCGACATTGGAATCGGTCGCACGGCGCAGAGCCTCCAGTTCGCGGCGGGTCATATCGAGTGCCAGTTGACCGGGTCCGAGCCACACGTCGAAAAGATCCCCCAGCAACCAGCAGTCGGCCCCCTCTTCCTGACAGGATTTGAGCAAGTTCTCGAGCATCTCCACTCGACGCGAGCTGCCATCACAATGCAAATCAGCAGCGATGATGCGACGACGGGAGAGAAACGGACCAGCATCAGGAGCGGAGGAAGTGTTCATGCTCCTGGGATCGTCCAGTCATCCGAATCCAGTGGCAATTCCGTAGCCGGCGGCTCGGGTGGAGCCACAGGAGGAGGCGGTGGAGGGGCAGGTTCCTGGGGTGGCTCGATGGCTGCTGGATTTGGTTTCACCACCTCGCGGGCAGGAGCCTCCTCGGAGCCGAAGATGGGTCGGTCGGTGGAACTTGTTTCGACAGCAGGCGACGGTGGTGGCGCAGGGGTGCGTCTCTTGCGCAGAGGCGGATCGGTCATCGGTTCTGGAACTTGGGAAATTCCGAAAGATGCCAGATCCATATCGATGTGATCGACGCCAACTTCGGTTTCGATCAGAAGATCGAAACTATCGCGCGCGTCACTATCGAGATCGGGATGAGCGACGAACACCTGCGACAGTTCCTGACTCAATCGTGGCAACGCCTGAAGGGTACGAAGTACGCGCATTCGATCCATCGCCGGGAACGGCTCATCGAGGAACAAGAACTGTGGCGCCTCGGTCACTGCACGCACAAAAGCCTGGGCGAAAGCGAGCCGGAAACCAAAAGAAAGCCCCTGCAGCGTCCCACCTGACAACTCGTGAGCTTGCAGGAAATCACTCTTCTCCCCGGTAAAGAGACGGATCTCGAACTCCGGTGTGACCTGGGCATCGCGATAACGACCACCGGTCAGATGCGGCAACAATCGACAGAGACCCTTACCCAGACTGGGTCCGGCGCGCATCCGTACCGATTCGATGGTCTCCTCGAGAAGTTCGACCAGCAAACGGTGAATGTCCATCTCCTCGCGAATCTCCAGCGATTTCTTGCGCAAGCCATTGGAGAACTCTTCAAGAGCCCTTCGACGCCCATCCTGGTTCTGATACTCGCGAATCTCACTCTGGATTCGATCGCGTTTCGAACGAAGACGTTTCACTGAATCATTGGAGTCGTCGAGATTCTTACGTCGCTCCTTGAGGGTCGCGCGAACTCGATCAAGCGGGCTCTTCAGACTCCTTGAAAGATGCTCTCCGGGCTTGTCTCCCATTTCTCCGTGTAGATCGCGACGCGATTTGCGCAATACATCGAGGATGTTCTGGACTGCAGAAACCTGACACTCTCCGACCTCGTCGCCAGGATCCAGTCCGCCGGAAGACAGCGCCAGATGAGCACGCGCGGCCTCGAGCGAACTCTTACCCACTTCCAGTTCCATGCGCAGACGCGAGACGATGCCATCCGCATCCAGACCGGCTTGTTTTGCAGTCGAAGCACGTGAAGCGAGCCAGCAGGCAATGACAAAAAACGCAGCGCCTGCCGCAGCGACCAGAAATCCGATGCGTGGTTCCTCGGTGAACCCCTCGAGTAACGGTACGTATTCACCGAGACCCCACTGGTACTGGTGGTCGATCCCGAGAACGATACCCCCAAGACCTGCCAGAAATACCAGTACAGCCAGTGCCCGGTACTTCTTCAGCGCCGCACTTGCCTCGGCGATGATGTTCTTTTGCTGCTGAAGATCGACCTCGATGGATCCATCCTGATCGCCCTCGACACGCGCCTCGAGTGAATCACGGGCTTCCTCGACGCGGGTCCCGAGAAGACTACGGATCTTGAAGGAGCTGGCGAACTTCTCCAGACCATCGCGTAGAGGATCACTGACAGACTCCTGATTCCTCAGAGCTTCCGGCATCAGATCGGACTGCAGCAGACCGATGAGCCCATTGCACTTTCTCAAGGCCTCACCAGATTCCATAGAATCGAGAGAGCGCAGCTCATTCTGGATCTTCTGCACCTCGTCTCGCTTCTTTTGTTCGAGCTCGACCTGGCGCTGTAGATCTCTCACCCGCGATCTTGCTTCTTCCACCTTGTTGTCACGATCACCCAGATCTATTTCGAGCTCAGGGATCTTGTCGATGTTCGGCTGCAAACGAGAGATGTGAACATCATTTTTTCGGATCTCATCCTGGACCGATGTGAAATCCTTCTCCAGCAAGTCGAGTGCATCGCTGGCGTCACCCCGAGCACCGTGCAGAACATCAATGCCGGCGACCCGATCGAGGAAAGCGCGAAACTGCTCGGGATTGGTGACCGACTCGCGCTCGGCGAGGTAAAACGATTGCAGAGTCTCGCCCGCACCGAGATGAAAGCGGCGCTGCACTTCTCTTTGCACCTGGATGATTCCGGAGGCGATCTCCTCGCCTGGTGCTCCGCTTGAACTGGAGATTCTCATCAATCGCGCAAAAGAGGTCCCTAACCGATCCATCTCTCGCCAGATTCGATAACCCTCGCCATCGTGCTCGATGTCGAGTTCGACAACGCAATGATCATCTTCCCAGTGGATCAAATCGATGATGGACCCGCGCACGACATGATGAGTGGTGCCGAAGATAGCAAACTGAAACAGTTGCCCGATCGTTGATTTGCCACTCTCGTTGGGACCGATGATTCCGATCAGACCACGACGAGGAAAGTTCTCGATGCGGAGTTTGCGGAACTTGAGAAATCCCTCCGCGCGGAGGCTTCGGATCAGCACGGGTCACCCCCCGCGTCGAGTTCGGTGCCGTACTCTCGCTCGGCGATGAACTTCTCACCGAGGCGTCTGGCCATCTCGTATTTATGGCGGCTCTCGGCGTCGACCTTTCCCTCGAATGCGCGTTTCTTCATCTCGAACAGGCGCCGAAACTCCTCCATCGGTGGACGAATCGCCAGGCCATCGAGCAGCCATCCGGAATCATCGGATTCTGGTGACGGGTACTGGTCCTCGCCTGCAGTGTCTTTACTCGGCATCGTTTCTCGATCCTGGTTCGGTTACGCCCGAAAGGAAAAGTCCACAGACTCCGATTGTGGAGGCCAACCGCACTCTTTCAAGTTGCTTCAAGAAACGATCGCCTGCTCGAATACGCGGCCAACCGTGTCCGCAGCCGCTTCTCCTGTGGCGCGTATTGTGGCTGTACGCACTTCTGGCCCCCCATGGGCCAGATCAACCCGCAAACGTCTCGCTGGCAGGATCGGCTCGACTCGATCTGCCCATTCGACCGCGATGACACCATCGACCAGCCAATCATCCCAGCCATGGAGGGCCAGTTCGCCCGGATCATCGAGACGATAGGCATCGACATGAAGTAATGACAGGGGCCCGGCATGCAAGGAAGCGATGGTGAAAGTCGGGCTTCGAACCATCCCCTCGACACCGAGTCCACGGGCCAATCCTCGCACCAGCGCAGTCTTGCCCGCGCCCAGTTCGCCGCGTAGATCGATCACGAGACCGCAGCCGGCAACCTTTCCGATGCGCTCGCCGAGCGCTTCGGTCACCTCCACTCCGACCAGTTCCAGCTGGTGAAAGCCTTCCGCTGCAGTTGTCACTGATATGCCTCCCTGCACGAACGAGCCTATCGGTGCCAAGAAACGTCCACAACCCTGCTGGCGTTCGATCCGATCAAGCGGGAAAATACCCACTGGAGTCATCTGCATGTCGAACCAGCAACAAATCACTGTCCAGCCGTTGGTGATCGCCGTCGCCCTGCTGGTGCTATCGATGCCAGCGGTGCTGGGCGACGATCTGCGCGAGGTCGAACTTCCTGGACCTCCGATGGCAGGTCCAGGCCGTATTCCACACCATCACTCGAACGCCACCCTCGACCAGATCACCCAGCTTGCCCCGCGAAATCCGTTCGGCACCGCTTCCTTCCAGATCTACACCTGGATCGTGAGTCGCCAGGGAGCACTGGTCCTCCCCCCCCATGGTCTTCCGATCGGTTCCCGCGGAACGGTGCTGATTCCACCAAGCGAACTGGTGCTGGCAAACTGGCAGAAGACACTGCCCGATGGTTTCCTTGGCTATTCCCTGAGAAACCTGCCAACGATTCCCATCGATGGGGTGAATCCACTGCTGTGGCACTCAGGGCGTCAAGAGGAAGCGAGACGACAACTGGCCGAGGCGATCGAGCGAGCTGACCGAGCCACCGCATCGATTTTGCTGCGCCGAACCGACCTCGTCGAAGATGTAAATCCAGAAATTCTCAAGTGGATCCGCAGCGACCTAGCCATCACCTCTCCCTGGCATCAAACCGATCACCTCCATGATTTTGAAGCACCGCAGTTGCTGGATCATCAGGTGAAGGCTCAGTTACCGATGGCCCAACTGGAGACTCGGCCCGACAAAGGCTCCTTCTCCGCCTATGCCTACAGGCAGGGATTGACTACTCGACGTAGCCCCATCGCTGATTTCCATCCGCTGCAAAGAGACGACTTC
>JAYZBV010000005.1:0-9834 GCA_036338595.1 Planctomycetota bacterium
GGAATCGAGACCATCTCTGATCTGATGCAACGAAATGAGCTCGAACTGGTCAGTCAGAAGAACTTCGGTGTCACCTCCCTCAACGAGGTGAAGCGAAAACTCTCCGATCGCGGGTTGAACCTGGCGAACGGTTAGAGGGGATCGGGTGTACGAATACCTCACAGGCGAGGTGATCCGTATCGGTACGGACCATGCGGTTATCGAGGCGCAGGGAGTCGGGTTCCGTCTGCGCGCACCGGCACGCACCCTCCGGAAGTTGCGGGAGGGCGCTTCTGCAAGGCTATTCATCTCTCACCGCATTCGTGATGAGCAAATGGTCTACTTCGGGTTTTCCCAGCCCGAGGAGCGAGATTTCTTCGACAGGATCTGCAAGGTTTCCGGAGTGGGGCCTGCCAGTGCCCTGGCTCTTCTTTCCCACGTGGATCCGGATGATCTTCGATCTTCAGTTCTCGATGGAAACACGGCCGTGCTCGAGAAGGTGAAGGGGATCGGAAAGAAGACCGCACAACGGATCGTGCTCGATCTCCGTGGCGCACTGGAGAAGGAGCAGTTGATCTCGACGGTAGGATCGGCAGCCTCCATCGGAGTCCCGGAAGGCGCACCCGCCGATGCGGTCCGCGCATTGCAGGTGCTGGGCTTTCACCTGACCGATGCTCAGGACCGTGTTCGCAAGGCTCTGACCGACGAATCGAGCCCAAAAAGTGCCGAGGACCTGGTGCGTTTTGCGAGCCGTGGTCGATAGCACCCTTCCGCATTCCTGCGGCAGCGATATCATCGACAGATAGCGACCTGGATACTGCATCCAGCTACTGCCCGGACCCCACCCAATACCCGCTCAAGCCGACTTTTCTGGTAGCGTAAGTATCTTCCAGAAAACGGCTTCCGGTATTCCCTGTGAAGCAAACTACAGAAATTGCCGATGAATACACCTGGGGGAGCCAGGACTTCGTCGGTGAGGCGGCTCAGGAGTATACGGACCTCAAGGGAAGAGGACCTCGATGAATTCAGCCACGGCGATGGTGCTGCTGCTGGTGACTCTGCTGCATCCGGGAGAGATGAATGGGCGAGAGCTCTCCATCCCGATGCTGGAGATCGCCGGGGATTCGCGGTGGGGCGACACGAGAGTCCTCGATTCGGTTTCGCTGGACGGGATCCGAGGCGATATCCACCCCAGTTTGTTCGGGCTCGGATCATCGGATCTGTCGTTGCAGTGGCAGCAAGCCGTGGGCGAGGGTTTCATCGCCGAGACGGTGCGAGGTGTGCTGCGCGAGCATCTCAAGAACGACCCGGAATACACCACCGAGGGCTATGGCAACGAGATGGCGCGAATCAACGGCAACATGGTTTCGGCCAGAGATCAGCAGTGGCGGGTGATTCCGAGCAGTTTCACAGCACTGGATCTGGGCCGCATCGACCCTCTGTTCGATACACCCGTGATGGATCATTCTCCATTCACGAGACATCTCGACCGGGAGTATCGGCGCTCGGAACCGATCTACAGGGAGCACTACGAGATCCTGCCCTGGCCAGAATGGGGCCCCGAGGGGCCCGCCAGCATGCCGAGGCTAGGCGGGATCCGGGCCAGTTACGGCATGGATAGTATCTCGCCAGATACGGGTACCTGCATCCGCTTCCAGTGGACGGTCAATCTCGAAAGAAGCGGAGACTCCGGGTTTCTTCTTCAAATCTGCTTCGAGGGGAAAACCCGGTCTCCTTGACACCCACCTTCACCTTCGCCACCATCCGAGGGCGTGTCGGTCCGACTCGGGCCGCAGTGTCAGATCAGACCAGTGGTGGGTGTAGCTCAGTTGGTTAGAGCGCCAGTTTGTGGTATTGGAGGCCGAGGGTTCGAGCCCCTCCTCCCACCCCATTTGATTTCATGGAGCTCCGGGTTCTCCCGGGGCTCTTTTTTCTTGTCTCCACGGAAACTGAAGAAGCCGGCCCGCTCAGCACTGCCGAGGAATCAGGGGCATCCTCCGGGAGTCGTGAATGGCTCTGGCGGCTGTGGCCCACCTGCAAACAGGTACTGGACCAGGTAGATGACATCCGCCACATCGATCTGACTCGAATCATTGATATCGCCTCGCCCTGCCGGATCCGGTGCAGCGCCTCCACCAAACAGGTAGATCAGCAGCGTCACGGCATCGGAAAGATCGATGGTCCCGTCGTCGTTCAGTTCACCACGGATCCAAGGCGTGCACTGACATTCGTCGGGTACGCCATCTCCGTCTGCATCCTGACTGGCTCCATTGGCAATATCCTCGTCATCCGCGACTCCGTTGCCGTTGCAGTCGTTACAGAAGATCTCTCCGACCAGGAGATCGTCGATGGCGGCCTCGACGATCGATGCCGCAGCCACGTCCTCGGCGATGAATCTCAGCCGGGTACTGGAAGTGAGAGCAATGTAATCGGTGACCAGGAACTCGTTGCGGATCCAACCTCCGGATGTGCCGGCACCGGTCGGTCCCACCACTTCCACCGAGGTCCAGTTGGTTCCACCGTTGGCACTGATCTCGACTCGCAACCGATCGGTACCGGGTCCAGCACCCGTGTTGTTGGAGAACCAGCGCCAGTAACTGATCACGGGGTTGGTCGAGGATGAAAGATCGTAGATCGGCGACATCAGTGTTGTTTCGCCTCCATCGACGTCATTTTCGCCGAGAGAGCCTCCGACAGTGCCTTGCCCCGTCACCCAGCAGTTGGTGCCGACGCTGCTATGATCCGCAGATGGCTGCGCGTCCGTTCCGATGGGAGCGACACGAGTCCAGATACCGGTGGTGGCCGTATCTCCGGCAACTCCTGCGGTCCAGCCCTGATCCTGTTCCATGTCATCGGAGACGATCTCGTCGACTCCCTGCATCGCAGTGGACTGGTAGAAGGATCCTGGAGCAGAGGGAGGATCACTGGATGCTGAACCGCCGATGACGCTCGCCTCGACATACCACTGCACCTCGGCGCCGCAACTGAAGGATGGGAACTGACCCAGGTACTCGATACTCCCGGGACCACTCTGAGCCATCATGCTCGACATCCACCCGCCACCATCATTGAACCACAGCGTCGGGCTTTGAGGATCGATGTCGAATCCGCTTCCCGGCAGGATCTGCACCGTCAACACATCTCCAAATGGATCGATCTGATCGGGAATTCCGAGCGGATAGGAGAAGGTCAGCGGCGTCGCGCCCAGCGACCAGACGAACAGTCCCCGCTCCAGATCACTACCGATGACGGTACCACTGGCAAAGTACGGGAAGACGCTCCAGAGGCCATTGAAGTTGCTGCTGTCATTGTCGGGATAGGTGTCGAAGTAGGCGACCTCGGTCATGTTGAGCGGATCGGTTCCGTCGAGGATACGAAGACCACTGCGGTAATTCGCCTCGTAGACGAGGTTACCGACGGTGTAGATGTTGTGTCCGATGGCACTGTTGCCATTGGTGTACTCATCCATCAGCGTTGGGCTGTTCAGATCAGAAACATCGATCACGAAGGTCTTGGTCGGTACGCCCGGTCCTTCATCGAGTTCGTCTCCCAGATAGAAGTACTGCTGATCGGGAGAGAGCCAACCCTGATGGGAATATGCGCCACCTGGGTACTGCAACTGCCCCAGCAGCACGATGTTGGCCTTGTTGGTCACATCGAGGATGTCAAAGGTGACCGGATTGTTGCCTGTGCAGAGAAAGGCGACCTGATTGCCTGCAAAGGGGCCTGCCTGCATCTGGACGATCTGGGCATCATGAACATAGCGATCGGACCAACTTCCCTCGAACACGGGAGTACCCGGGTTGTTCAGGTTGTAAAAACGCAGCCCGTTGCCGCCGCCACCACATCGATACAGGTAGCCAGAATCAGTATCGATGGCGACATTGTGAGATGAGAGGCCTCCGCCTGTCGTGATGGTGTTGGTCAGAGGAAAATTGCCATTGTCGACATCGGAGAGATCGATCACCTGTATCCCTCCGCCCCCCTCGGATACGGAATATGCAAAGCTCTGGTACGTCTTCACATCTCGCCACAGGCTATTGGGACCGGCAATTGTCCCGAGGATGGTCGGGTTGCCCGGATTGCTGACCTCGACCACCGTGGTGCCGCTCGAATGCGCCATCAGTGCGTACTCGCGACCACTGGGCGAGGTGTATCCCCAGCAGTCATTTCCATTGGCGATACCCGATCCCATCTCCGGCAAGGTGATCCAGGCCTGAAGATTGATGCCATCGGAAGGGAAGCCTCCGACCGGTCCGAACGGTTGTGGACCGGGCAAGGCACTACGGTAGCCGGGGCCCGTATAGGGCGGCTGGCGATCTCGGGCTTTCGGATCATTTTCGTGTCCGACTGCGAAGTTCATGCTGAAGATGGTCGCCAGCACGACGAAGGCCATCAGCCAATGAGTATTTGATGTCGCTTTCAAGAAAGCCTCCCAGCTTTTCGGATCGTCCGTCTGGCCCACAACTCACCTGGCATCCAGCGGCAGACGAATCACAACGGGCGTCTCGATCACCTTGACGGGGTATCCTACTATTATAGTCCCCCCGAGGGCTGGCTCCCACCCTCCTCCTGCTGCTCCTTGCGGATGCCGGGTACCGACAGCGAATCCAGAAACTGGACCAGATCGTCCTCTTCTTGCCGATTCAGTCGGATGGTCGCCAGTAAAGTCTCTCCCTGGTGTGAGTGGCCCGCACCGGGAGGCCTGGCCCCCTGTCTCATGCTGTAGAAACGCACGACAGATCGGAGATCCTTGACACTTCCATCGTGGAAATAGGGTGAGGTGCCCGCGAGGTGGCGCAACGAAGGGGTGCGAAAGGCCCCCCACAGCGCCGCATCTCGGCGCAACTGATCCGTTCTTCGGGCGGCACTGCCACTTCGATCATCGGAGAACTGCCCCGAACTGCGGAACGGATTGGCCTGCAACTCCTGGATTCCGCCGTATCGACCCGCGTCCCTGGCCTTCTGGCCACTGGTGAGGATGCCGGTGTCGTGAAACTCTCCATCGGAGAGCAGAGGGCCGCTGTGGCAAACGATGCACTTCGCCTTGCCGAGGAAAAGTTTCAAGCCTCTTCGAGCCGCATCTGGATAGAGACTCGCCATCTCAATATCGTCCCTGGACAGAGCGTCGAGGTACGAATCAAAGGGAGTGATCGGACCACGAAGGGTTCGTTCATATGCGGCGATCGCCTTGCCGACATTGCTGAAGACGCGGTTGATTTCCCTGCGACGATCATCATCGAGCGCCAGCCACCCTTCGGTGGCAACCCCCGCACGAAAGGCGCTCTCCGGCAACTCCTTGAGGTCTGGCAGGGTACCGAAGATCTTCTCATATCGTTTCGTGAGGGAATCCTTGGTGGCGAGATACCTCGACACCGAGAGTCGATCTCCGCGCATCTCGTGGATCGCCTCGATCGGTCCCAGCGCCTGCATCCAGAGCGAATCCCAGCGGCCATCCCAGCCCAACCAGCGCTGCCCAGAAATGTCGTGCAGCGTCGGCGTATCGCGGGGGATCCTGTTGATCCCCCTCGGATGCGTCTTGCCATCGACCAGGTCCCTCTCCGGTAGGTGGCAGGTGGCACAGGAAGTCTTGCCGTCTCCAGAGAGTCCGGTGTCCTCGAACAGCAGCGAGCCCAGTTCGATCGCTGCCGGATCATCGTTGTATCGATTGGTCGCGTCGACCGGTGCAGCGATCCGCTGCAGCGACAACGCCTGACGGCGTGTCTCCTGATCAAGTAGCACATCGGGTTCAGACACTGGATCTTGCGGCGGCAACATCGAACACAGCGACCAGAGCAGAATCAGTTTCATCGGATCTCCACCCAGGTGCGAGCGCGCTCCAGATGGGGTCCTTCCTCGACATCCACCGTCAGCAGCCAGCGCCCTCCCATGTGGAATCGTACTCCTTGCGCCTCGAACCCTCCGTCAGGTCGGCGCGTGGTCACGACCGGTACCGCCAACCCGTGGGCATGCTGCGGCATACCGCCGTCGAAATGAACCATGGCATCATCCGAGATGGGTTCGCCTCCCTTGAGCACCCAGCCGGATGCGGTGAACTCCTGATTGAGCGGTGCCGGGTCCGGCAGGTGAAGAACCACCTGGTAGGTTCCATCGCCGCTGGCGATCGTCTTCCACCCTTGACCGGTCGGGAGCGCAGGAGTTGCTGTTCCCTGGCAGCCTGCGATGAAGAAGAGCAACACGAGGCCCAGAAGCAGCGAGATCAGCACCAGGATCAGAATCAGGCACCCGGGACCGTCCGAGTTTGCATCCTGGTCAGAATCGATGTGTTGAATCATTGAACACGCCCCTTACTGGAACCCGTTGCCGCTGCGGGCAGGTAAGGCTTGCTGCCAAAGTGTCTCAATTGCCCCTCTGGAGAGATCACCACTCCACGGTGATTGCCATGATCGAGGATCCAGACCGATCCGTCCTCATCGATTCGGACCGCACGCGGCCGAAACAACTGGCGTTCGCCCGTACCGGCTCCACCGAGGATCACCTCAGCATCTCCCCCCTCTGGCGGGATTCTGAGAAGTGAATGGTTGGCACCGTCGGTGAACCAGATGGAGCCGTCCGGATGGCGATCGACTCCGACAGGCAGGGTGGATCCCGTTTCGATCAACTCGGGAACCAACTGACCGGGAACGAATCTCATCAGTTGACCACTACCGGCATCGGCGACCAGAAAACCATCTCCATCGGCAGAGATCGCGGTCGCCTCCCTCAGCAATCCCGGCGCCTCGAATACTCCTGTCGCTCTGAATCTCTCATCGAGCAGCAGGATTCTCGAGTTTGCATCATCACAGACCGCGATGGTTCCCGATTCATTGCAGGCGAGAGCAGTGAGTCGCGGTGGGACCGGTGCATTCCAACTCGGATGTAGTGTGGCCAGTTGTTCCACATCCACGCTTCTCACCAGGCGAATCAGAGCCGGCTCTCGACTCAACGGTTCCGTCATTTCCCACGGCACCTCGAACATCTGCAATCTGCGATTACCACGATCTGCCACGACGATACGAGGCGATGCAGAACCGCGCAGAAAGTCGATCCCGGTCGGCGCCCTGAATCGGGTCGGTAACGAACCGTGGCCGCCGATGTCATCCACCTCGAAGGGGTTTTCGAGATCTCTGACGAGAATGGAGATCCGCTCCGAATCGGGCTCGGACACCGCCAGCAACCTGCCGCCGGGCTGGAGTGCCCAGAAGGCTCCAAAGTGTGAGACCAGATCGACCCTCTGCCACTGTTCTGCCGCCGGCACGGGCGATTCCGGATCCCTGACCCCGAAGCGTTGCATCCTTCGTTCACTCGGCTCGATGACGGCACAAACCCCGGTTGTGCGATCGAACGCCACAGCCGTTGGATAGTGCAATCGCCCCAGTGCAATTCGAGGCAACATCGAGTGGATGCCGAAGTTGTGCATCGAGATGCCATGACGACCGAACACCTGCACCCTGTGATTGTCCTGATCGGTCACCAGCAGGAAGCGATCGGCGACGCTACAGAGCCCCATCGGCGCGGCGAGCAATCCGGGAGCGGCACCATGATCACCGATCGCCGTGGACGCATCGGGTTGCTCGCTTCGTGGATCGAACCGAAACAGGCGATGATGGCCACGATCACTGACCCAGATCTTCTCGCCGATGGCGCAGATTCCTGTCGGCTCGATGAAGCCGGACCAGCTGTTCTGGACCTGACCATCGACATCGAGATGGTGAATCTGCCCACGCAACAGGTCGGAGACGA
This sequence comes from Planctomycetota bacterium, assembly GCA_036338595.1. GTDB lineage: Bacteria > Planctomycetota > UBA8108 > UBA1146 > UBA1146 > QNYK01. Next base: position 7,723 of record JAYZBV010000005.1, read on the forward strand.
GCCACCCCTTCCCTCCAGGGCCACTCGCCATCGCTCCAGCCTGCCAGGGGGTCGCTGGTCCCGGTAGGGTTCGTACCCACCGCCCCTTCCGGTCGATCTCGCCGAGCACACCCGATCGATCGACGACGATGAAATGACCACGGCTCAACTGCAAGATCCCGCGCGGCCTCGAGATGACACCGGGCAAGGCCACCGGCTCCCCATCTCGTTCGCCGCTGGCATCGATGATCAACAGATGAGCCGGACGTTCAGTGAGCACTGCAAACCCGCCCCGCTCCAGCGAGCAGATCGCAACAGGTACTGCAGGTGCGAAGGAAATCGTGCCGAGGGAGTGCCCGAGCGAGAGCACCTCATCGGAGACCGGGGTCGAATTCTGTGTCCCGCTGGGCAGCACCGAGTAAAAGTCCGGGCCGGAGCAGAGCATGAGCAGCAGTAATATGGTCATCGATCTCCCTCTGCCCCCCAGCATCGCTTTCTTCTCCTCCAGCGGCAAGCGTCCACTCGCCCGCCGCTGCTGACGAGATTACCCTGAGATCATGGCAAGGAGGAAGGATCGATGGAATCTCCAGATGGAACCCGAGGACTGAACTGGCGTGCCGGGCGGTGGATTCCCTGGAGCGAGATCTCGATCACCCAGAAAACCAGCGGCGGCCCGGGTGGGCAGCATGCCAATCGCTCTGCCACTGCCATCGACCTGCGCTGGAAGCCTGCCAGTTCCTGTGCATTTTCCCCCGAAGAGATTGTGGAACTGGTCGAGCATCTCTCGTCACGACTCGACGGCGACGGCAAGATTCGCATCGTTGCCAGCGATGAACGATCGGCAGCGCGTAACCGGGAACTGGCACTCGAACGCCTGGCCCAGATGGTGCAGGAAGGGCTGCGCCCGCGACGCACCAGAAAACCGACGCGACCGACCCGATCCAGCGATGAGAAACGACTGCTGCAGAAGAAACAGAGAGCGAGGTTGAAGAAGGATCGACGCAGGAGATTCCAGGACGATGGCTGATCCAGCCGCTGGCACCATCATCTGCGCCGCATCGAATCGCTTGTCAGGGTGTCTACCTGAACAGGATGTCATCGAGTCCGAATCGAACGTCGATGGCGGCAGTGCCATCCGTGGTGAGCAGCCATTCCAGGTGCACCAGCTGGCTCGTATCGAGCAATGGCTGGGCATCCAGAAAACTCTCCAGCGAAATCGCAACCTGGATGAATCTCTGATATTTGAGCGTGACTGCCAGACCCGCAGGATCAGGCTGCGGATGCTGGGGGGTCTGGGGCAAGAACTGGTTCAGGTCCAATGTGGCAGTTCTTCCGGCAGCGTCGCTCAACGACAGTGTCGCATCGAAAAACCACCCGGAGTTATCGACGGCACCGTGGATATCATGGTTCTTGATCCTGAAATGCAATGCTTTCCTCGGGCCCACATCGAGCGGAAATCCCACCGATCCCAGTGGCATCGACAGGGTTGCGGTTCCCGTTGGCGGCAGGATCGTCACCAGGTTGGTGATGGTCGGCAGAGGTTGCGGAAGTGGGAAGGGCCAGTCGTAACACGCCCCCTGTATGAACAACTCGGTATTGACCGAGGAGATCAGATGGCCGAGGGCATTGCGTGGAAACAGGTCGAAGTTGTCGACCAGCAATGCTCCCGACAGGTCTCTGTTGTGAGCGACGCTGAAGTAGGGTGATGTCTGCGACTCGTTTCCATAGAGCAATCCCTCGAGTGATAGGTCGTCGAAGGCATGGCGTCTGAGGAAGGTCCACACCCAGTGACGCGTCAGTTCGTGTTGCAGCGATCGGGTGATGTAGGCACAGGAATCGATCAGGGGCGCTATCGGCTGCCAGGTGCAGACATTGCAACCGATCAACTGATCATCGCTTGAATAACCGTGACAGCCACCATAGATGCATACCGAAGTGGATGGACCGATCATTCGCTCCATCAATCGCTCGGCGTATGGATAGATCACATCGGTATCCTGCTCTGCAGTCACGGAGATCAGCGGAATGTCGGGAAGGGTTTGCCACCTGTTGGTGTTGCCGATCCAGGAATCCTGTTTCGCATCGGTGGGCTGCAGCAGGATCAAACCCCTCACATCTGGATCGATTTCTGCC
>JAYZBV010000006.1:0-7310 GCA_036338595.1 Planctomycetota bacterium
GTGAGTCAGAGATCCCAGCCGTGTTGCCAGAAGCGTTGCATCCGTGACGAGATCTACCACATCGGAATTTCCCACGGTAGAATCTGCTCCGTGGGCGATTAGCTCAGTTGGCTAGAGCACCTCGTTTACACCGAGGGGGTCGGGGGTTCGAGTCCCTCATCGCCCACCATTTTCATCGCCCACCACTTTACCAGCGCCTATCCCACCTTCGCCGACACCGGTGCGGGTTTGGGGCGGGTGAAGACGAGCGTCGTGTCACTGCTCTCGCTCTTGGCGAAGCGATAGCTCTCGCTGTCAAAACGAGACAGATCGGCGATGGTCTTCGGTCGGTGGTCCGCCATCCAGCGTGCCATCAATCCTCGTGCGCGCTTGCCGTAATAGGTGATGAACTTCGACTGGCCTCGATCGACCTGCAGGAACTTGACACCGATCACCGGCGCTTCGAGGCGTTTCAGTTGCGCCGCCGTCGAGTACTCGTCGCTGGCCAGATTGACCAGTGCGGTGGCCCGGCAAGCAGCGATGTCTTGACGCAGCAGGGTATGGATCTGATCGCCCCAGAAACTGTAGAGATCGCCGCCCTGGTCGGTTTTCAGTCGCGTGCCCATCTCCAGCCGATACGGCTGGATAGAATCGAGCGGACGCAGCAATCCGTACAGGCCGCTGAGGGTGCGAAGTCGTTGCTGGGCCCACTTCAGCGCGGTCGCCTTCATCGTCCACGCCTCCAGGCCCTGGTAGACATCGCCACGGAAGCAGATGGCGGCAGCCCCTCGCACATTGGAACGACCTCCGAAGTCCTGGAAGCGCCGGGCATTCTGCTGGGCCAGCGGCTCGGAGATCTTCATCAAGGTCGACAGTTGAGCCACGGAGAGGTGTGCCAGGGTAGCGGCCAGTTGCCGGGTTCTGGACGTCAGACGTGGGCGCGACCGCGCAACCTGCAACGAGTCGTGGCTCGCTGCCATGTCGAGGGTCTTTGCCGGAGAGAGGATTGCGAAGAGGCCAGCCATGGACCCAAGGTAACGGATCCTCCCGGCGAGACCAGATTCAATGCATCATCAAAACGGCAGCCGATCGCCTCTACTGGCGGCTGCGGCTCCAAGATCCCGCATGAAAACGACGACAGACGGGGAAGATCCCCGCTGACATGTTTTTGTGTCTCGTTACAATCAGATCATGTTGGCAAGAGCACTCCTAGATCTGCGCCGTGACCGCTGGTGGCTTGTACTGGTCTGCATCCTGCTGCTTCCGGCGTTTCCCGCTCCGCTTGCGGGCCAGGTCACTCCCGACGTGGATCTCCCCGGCGAGAGAACTGCGATCCGGGCCATGATTCTCGACGGCCGCGTGCAACCGGCTCTCGACAGGATCCAGAGCCTCCGCCAGCAGCACTCCAGCGATTCGGGGCTGGCTCTGCTCGAGGCAGAGGCGTTCTACGCCATCGGGCTGCTGGAACAAGCGGTCGAGGCGTTCAGGGACGGCCTGCAACTCGACCCCGAGATGAAGGGAAAACTGTTCAATCTCGGCCGAGCGCTTCAGGACCGGGGACGCGATCGAGAAGCGTTGCAGGTCTTTGTGTCGATGCAGCAGCGACCCGAGACCTCGCTCCAGACCAGAGGATTGTTCGGAGCAGCACTCTCGCATCAAAACCTGGGAGAGCCGCTGAAGGCGAAGAAACTGTACCGACAGGCGCTGGATTCAGATGCGAACTTTGATCGTGCACGCTATCGGCTCGCACTGCTCATCATCGATGAGCAACCGCAAGAAGCGCTACAGATGCTCGATGCGGTGCTGGCACGAGACCCTCTCCATCACGGATCTGCCTACAACCGGGCACTGGCGCTGAGAAATCTCGGCAGGTCGGCGCAAGCTCGCCTGGCGATGGAACACTATCGCAGCGTGCTGGAGGGGCGAGCTCGGATCTCCCAGTTGAAGGAACGCTGGGCGCAAGATCCGGCGGACCTGAAACTGATCCTTGAACTGGGTCGTCTGCACCGACAACTGGGAGCGATCTCGCAGGCGCTGAACTGGTATACGCGAGCGGGATTGCTGGCCCCCACCGACCCTCGACCGCCGGTTGAAGCGGTGCGCACCCTGCTGATGGCGGGAAGGACGGCCGAGGCAACAATACTGGCCAACAGCCTCCGGGGAACGGAGGCTGCGGAAGCGGCACAGGAACTGATCGAAAACAACGCCGCTGGAAATTCCACCGGGAATCCAGATGAGGACTAGATGGGCCACTGCTGACTGGTCGGTTCCTTGCGCCTGATCTCGGTCGCACGCTTCGGCCCGGTCGCCAGCAGCACCACGATCAGATACAGATAGAAGAGCGACATCGCGATCAGCAGATACCCAGGTGGGATGCTCCCTGCTTCAAACGCCTGGATGAGAATCTCCTCGAAGGTACCCTCTTTCGGCGCCCGTTCCCACGCCAGCATCAACCAGGTGCCCAGCACGATGAGAAAGAGCCAGATGTAGGTTCGCTGCAATCGGCGCCCGAGCGCCTCCAATCTCGACATCTTGTAGTTGGGAGCCAACAGGTCATTGCAGAGCATCTCGCGCCAGTTGCCTTCTGCCAGATCCTGTCCCTGAAGCAGCGCCGGTACCATCAGGTGTACTTCGAGCATTCGCACTCTCATGCGCCAGACATCGAAGTAGCGGTAACGTCTCGCCTCGATGTGCAGCAACAAGTACAGAAGCATGCAACAAAAAGGCATCAGCAGGATCGATGCGTTGTCGGAGGAATAGGCAAGCGACACCACTGCCATCGTCGAGAGCACGGCCCAGTGCGTCGTGGCATCCATCCGCTGGCGCCAGACATTGGCACGGGACAGTTCGCCACGATAAAAGTGCGCCAGCACCTGCAGATTGGATGAAGGGAAGCGCTGTAGTAGAGCACTCTCGCCGGAGTCATCCGAGGCACCCAGCCCGGCATCGTCTGCACTGACCATCGATTCCCCTCCCTCGTTGCGTCACGAGACTGCCTCCCCTGCGCTCGGCCGTCAAGGCCGTGCTTGCCACGACCAGATTGCACTGCTGGCCGCCCGATCCGTATCTGAACCGGGTTCCAGCGTCCTTGCTCCTCCCTCACGGGGATGGCAGCAGCCGGGAAATGGCGCCGATCTTCACCGATCCTGCCGGGTCTGGTTGACCTGGGGAGCCGCACCTCGGTACGATCAAGCCATGAGCAACAGAAATAACCGCAAGGTCAAGAAGGCCAATCACGGCAAGCGACCGGCGAACCGCAATCGTCGCGCCGCCAAGTCCGCCAAATTCAAGAACTAGCGTCTCCGCGCTGCTTCCTGGAAGTGGTCGACACTGGCCAGCGATCCCCCCCACACGCCCCCTCCACACCAACTCTCACGGCATCTAATATCTGCAATTCCGAGTGCGTGCTCCGCTGGCACCATCGGGATCCATCCGTTAAAACTCCTGACAGGACGATCAGGTCGACGGAGCTCTGATCCGGGCCATTCATCGGGAGGAACCAGCATGGATATCACACTGCTCGAGGAAACCGCTCAACGGATGGTCGCCGTGGGTAAAGGAGTGCTCGCCGCAGATGAGAGCCACCCGACGATCGGCAAGCGATTCGCCGCTCTCGGGATCGAGGCGAGCGAGGATAACCGACGACTCTACCGGCAGATGTTCTTCTGTAGCGCCGGTCTGGAGGACTACATCTCGGGTGTGATCCTGTTCGACGAGACGATTCGCCAGTGCTCGGATGATGGCACTCCGTTCCCCGAATTGCTCGCGGCCAAGGGCATTGTTCCGGGTATCAAGGTCGATTCCGGTGCCAAGCCTCTACCCGGCCACCCAGGTGAAACCATCACCGAGGGTCTCGACGGCCTACGCGATCGCCTCGGTGATTACTTCGGCCTCGGCGCACGATTCGCGAAGTGGCGAGCGGTCATCAGCATCGGTGACGGAATCCCCAGCAGTGGCTGCATCGAGGCCAATGCACACGCACTGGCGCGCTATGCTGCGCTCTGCCAGGAAGCATCGATCGTTCCCATCGTCGAGCCTGAAGTTCTCATGACCGGAAATCACGACATCGATCGGTGCGAATCGGTCACCACCGATGTTCTGCAATGCACCTTCTCGCAACTCCGCAGCCAGGGAGTGTTACTCGAGGGAATGGTCCTGAAGCCATCGATGGTCATCTCGGGAAGTGATGCCGCTGCGGCTGCCGTCGAGGAGGTGGCTCATCGAACGCTTCGCTGCCTGCGAAACACCGTGCCTGCGGCGGTCCCGGGCATCGCATTCCTGTCGGGTGGACAGACCGATGAAGACGCTACAGCGCACCTGGATGCGATGAACCGACGCGGACCTCACCCCTGGAATCTGACCTTTTCCTACGGCAGGGCTCTCCAGGCGAGGGCGATGAAGACATGGGGAGGCGACCCTGAGGCGCTGGAATCCGCCTCTCAGGCGTTCCTCAAGCGTGCCAGTTGCAACTCGGCAGCCACTCGGGGATCGTGGGAGAGTTCGATGGAACAGACCACTGCCTGATGATGTGAAACCGGATCCCATCGGCGGGGTTCATCTGTAGTCACCCGCCGACACTCCAGGAATGAAAGGAGTGTTTCCGATGGTCAGTAAACTGCTCTTCATCCGGAATCCATCCCGGTCAGAACACGCTACACATCGCGACACCCGGCGTCCTCGAACGCTGCCAGGTCCGTGGATGATGACCATCTTGCTGGTCAGTCTTCTGACGACGCAGATGGCCACCGCTCAGGGACTCGAGGAGGCGACGGCTGAGTCGAAGCCACCGCCGATCGGCATCCAGGGGGCCAGCCACCTTCTGGGCAGAACCACCTTTGGAGCACCCCTCGCAGAACTGCAGATGTACGCCACCTTGAACCGAGACGAGGCGGTGAAGAAGTTGCTGGGGACTCTCGTCACGGAATCCTCGACACCTCTGCCATCCTGGGCAACGCTCCTACCCCCCGACATCGCAAAGCTGCGCGGCAAGACCGAGCAGAGCCGAAAAGCATTTCAGAGGGAAAGTCGTCGCTGGAAAACAGAATTGCGCAGCTGGTGGACCCGGGAGTTGATCTCCAGCCCATCCCCACTGACGGAACGACTGGTACTGATGTGGCACGGGCACTTCACTTCAGAACTGACCAAGGTGCGCTCATCCCAGGCGATGCTGCGGCAGAACCAGATGTTCCGCCGCATGGGAAGCGGAGATTTTCGCAAACTCCTGCACGCAGTGGCACTGGATCCTGCCATGTCGATCTACCTCGACATGAGACGCAGCACCCGAGAAAAACCGAACGAGAACTTTGCTCGCGAGTTACTCGAGTTGTACGGACTCGGCGAGGGCAATTACACCGAGGAAGATATCAAGGAAGCCGCACGCGCCTTCACCGGCTACCGAATCGACGCCCGCAGGGGAGTGGTTCGAAAGATCCAACGTCGCCATGACCGCAGTGAAAAAACAGTGCTCGGGGCAAAGGGCAAATTCGGAGCGACCGAGGTGATCGACACCGTGCTGGCCCATGAAGCGTGCCCGAAGTGGATCAGCCGGAGATTCTGGATCGAGTTCGTATCACCGACCCCTGATGAAGAGGTACTCGCCAGCTGGGGAACTCACCTCAGTGAAAATGACTGGAGCCTGACAGCACTACTGGAGAAAGTTCTCCAGAGCGATGCCTTCTGGAATGAGGACCATCGAGGAGCGCTGGTCAAGAGTCCCGTTGATCTTGTGATCGGGACAATTCGTTGCTTCGAACTGGAAGATGCTCCTGCGGGATCGGCACTTCGAACCGTGAGTCGACTGGGCCAGGTTCTCTTCGATCCTCCCAATGTGGCCGGCTGGCCTGGCGGCGAGCAGTGGATCGATGCCACGACGCTACTGGGTCGTCGTCGCTTCATCACTGCAGAGTTACAGGACCTCTCGATCCTGTGCCTGATGAACCAGCAGCAGACCCCGCCGTCAGACCGCGCACCGGGTAAGGAACCGGAAAGCGACAGCGGAGAAGCTGCTGATCCACAGATGGATCCACAGATGGAACCCCCTTCCGATCCTGGCATGGTGCCTCGCATGGCTGCATCGAAGGAAGTACCGCGACGGATCAAGACGCGCGATCGCCGCAAGTATTCTGCCAGGATCTCGAAGTTGAGCGAAAAGTTGTGGCGACAACTCGGAGAAGACGCGATGGCGAGAAGTGCTCTGATTCAGCAGTGGTTACTGCCCCTCGATCCGGTCGGTCAGATCGTCGACAGGGGACCGATTCGTACCCGTATCAATTCCGTGTTGCTCGACCCGACTTACCAGTTGAAGTGAGGAAGATGATGGAGTTTGACCGCAGATCATTTCTCAAACTGGGCGGTGCCGCTTGCCTGCCGCTGATGTTTCCAGGCGTTCGCACCTGGGCACTGGATGAAGAGACGGCCTCTCGCGCGGCGCTCGGCGACAGGATTCTGATTCTTGTCGAGTTGCAAGGTGGCAATGACGGACTCAACACCGTGATTCCGTACCGCGATGAGCGTTACAAGGAGTTGCGTCCGAAAATTGCGGTTCCCGATTCAAAGATCATCGACCTTGGAAACCACCTCGGGATGAATGATGCCCTGTCGCCGCTGGCGGATGCATGGGAAGCCGGCGAGGCCAGCTGGATACTCGGCCTCGGATATCCTCAACCGAACCGTTCTCACTTTCGAAGTATCGAGATCTGGGAGACCGGTTCTGATTCTGATGAAGAACTGAGGGACGGATGGCTGTCGCGGCTGATCCAGGGAGCCGCCCGTGATTCAGGACGTGCCGCAGACGGGATCGTGCTCGGCGGTGGGGATGCGGGGCCCTTCTACGGCGGAGACACCCGGGTCATCCACCTCGATGATCCAGTTTCCTTCGCAAGGCAAGCGCGGGCGGTTCCCGACATCGCTCACGGTGAAGATGCTCGCAAGGCACTGGGACACCTACTCGATGTGCAAAAAGATGTGAAGCGAGCAGCCCAGGTCATCGAAGAAAAGCGCGCCGGAGCACCCACGCATGGCGTCAAATTCCCGACCACTCGATTCGGCAAGCGCTGCGAGATCGCCGCCTCCCTGGTCACGGCAGCCGTCCCCTGTCCGCTGATCAAGTTGTCACACGGCGGTTTCGATACGCATACCGATCAGCCTCGCAGGCATCCCCGATTGCTCGGAGAGCTGGCGGCAGGACTATCCGCTCTTCGCAAGGCACTGATGGCCAGCGGTGATTGGGACCGTGTGTTGATCTCGACCTACTCCGAGTTCGGTCGGCGCGCGCGTGAAAATGGCAACCAGGGCACCGATCACGGCACCGCTGCTCCACACCTGTGGATGGG
>JAYZBV010000007.1:0-18464 GCA_036338595.1 Planctomycetota bacterium
TTCCACGTGTAGTATGAAGTGGTGCCGTCGATAGCGACCGCGTTGGCTGCGAGTTCGAAGGCCGGGTTGTCGGGATTCGCCTGGTAGACCTGGTACACACGACTGATCGGGAACACCATCGTTCCATGGCCATATGCGACCGAGCCCAACAATATCGTCATGCCCAGGGAAAGCAGTGCCGCTAACGCGACCGGACTTTTCAATCGCTGCATGGTAAACCCTATCCGTATCGAAATGTTGAGAGCCACAGCCACGCGAGCGCCAAGCGATCTCGATACTTATCTCGATTGCTCTCGCGCTCTAACAGTTCGATCAGTCGCCGATCAACTTGCGCATCGAGGCCAGTCGCTGCTGCATCTGCTCGGCGGTGATCTTGCCGTCTTTCACCATCTGCTCCATCTTGGCCTGGGCATCTGCATATTGCTGGCGAGTGACGGTCCTTTGTGAAGTTTCTTCCTTCTCGGATGGGCGGCCGATCATCTTGCGCATCCCGGCCAGTCGCTGCTGCATCTGCTCGGCAGTGATCTCGCCGTCTTGCACCATCTTCTCCATCTTGGCCTCGGCTTCTGCATAGTCCTGGCGAGTGACGGTGCGTGGCTTCTCTGATGGGCGGCCGATCATCTTGCGCATCCCGGCCAGTCGCTGCTGCATCTGCTCGGCAGTGATCTCGCCGGCTTCCACCATCTTCTCCATCTTGGCCTGGGCTTCTGCATAGTCCTGGCGAGTGACGGTCCTTTGCGAGGAGTCTTTCTCATCGCTGGCTTCCTTCTCCTCGGAATCCTGCTGCCCCTCTTCCATCATTTCGATGTAGATCTCGACCGCCTGATCCTCGGTGATCTTTCCCGCAGCGATGCCCTCTTCGAGTCGAGCTCGAATCAACGCCCCACGGCCTCGGTCATCTTTCTCCATCACCTCGATATATTTTTGTCTCGCCTCTTCCCAGGTCATCGCCCCCGATTCGATGGCCGCTTCGAGACGCTTACGCACTCCGGCACCGTCCATGCTGCGCTTCTTCTGCGGCTTGGCCTGCTCCTTCTGGTCGGCAGCGCGAGCCTTGTCATCGGCCAGTTTCTTGCGCAATTCCTCAAAGCGGGCACGGCCCTGCTCACGAGTGATCTCGCCAGCGGCAATCGCCTCACGAAGTTTGATTCCCGCCTCCCGCAGAAGTCGTTCCGTTTCGGCAACCGCTTCATCTGCTTCTCGTACGGTGCCACGCTCTCGAGTGGCGGCGAGACGCTTGCGCAGCGCCTCCATCCGCTCTCGGCCCTGTTCAGCGGTGATCTCGCGCGCTGCAATCGCCTCGCGGATCCTGCGTCTCGCCTCCTGCAGGCGGCGTTCCATAACCTCGTCCACATCGTCATCGTCATCGTCAACTTCTCGTTGCTGGTCCGAGTCAGGATCGGGATCCTGCCCGACAGAAAAATCGACAGAGCCGGGACTCACTGCGACTGATTTCGCATCACCTATCGATGGAATCGCAAGCAGTGCCCCCAGCAAACCAGAGAAGAAACAAATGAAAGCGAGATTCGCTGACAAAATGGAACGGGGTTCCTGGTCTCTACCCAGGACTTTGTAGATGTGCTGCATCAGAGGACCTCCTCAGGAAGATAGAAACGATGGTGAAGTGTGAACTCGAATTGATTCCAGTGACAGCACTGACTGCGGATTCCTCGGTGCTGGCACCCTCTCGACATCGATGCAATTCGAAACATCAGAAGCAGGGCAGACCGTCTGGCGTGGGATCGGGTGCTGGAGTGCCGGTCGGAGGTGGGATCGGTGGAGATCCGGGCACGAACAACGTGTTCAGGAAGTAGATCTGATCGGTCAGGTTGACGGTTCCGGTGTCATCGGTATCGCACGCCTTCAGGCACTGCGGCGGAACACCGCCGGCAAACAGGTAGGTGAGACCAAAGATGACATCTGCGAGATTCACCGAATCGTCGCCATTGCAATCTCCCCTGAGAAAGACGGCCTGCTCCAGGAAGGTGATCACTGCCGGATCGATGGATGGTCCCGTGGCCACTCCATCGACATAGACGAGATTGTTCACCTGAGAAGGACCCAACCCATCGACAAAGTTCAGTTCTCTGACATCTCCATTGACGAATCCCGATGCGGCCACGGAGAAATCGATCGACAGGATCGACCGGTCATCTCCTGCAGGAAGTTCCTGACCGGCAAAGGGAGGTCCGGCATCGAAGATCACCTGAACCGTGATGTAGCCGCCACTGGTTCCATCGGCAACTTCGACGATCACCTGTTCGGCACCGAGATCACCCGCTTCGGTTCCATCCGTGGTGACATTGTTGATATCGAGCAGGTCCGATGGAAATTCCAGAGACAGATCATAGGCTTCCACCTGGGCACTCGACGACAGGAACACCGGCATCACCATCGATGCCTGCCCTGCGATGGCGGTGGCATCGTCGATGGCGACCGAGATCTCGACGATCGTCACCGAGCAGTTCTCTGCGAGGGAAGCATCGCCAGCCTGCACTCCCCTGACGCCATACTGGAAGGACCCCGGAGTCACCGCTGGATCAGAGAAACTGATCGCATCGCCGGGCAGCGACGCCAGCGGCAATCCATCCTTCTCGACGATCACTTCGTCGTAGGCGACGGGGTTCTGCCATGCCAGGTCAACACCGTTGGCAGTCTGTGCGCAAGCCATGTTGGTCGGTGCTTCGACCAGCGAACCGACGGGAGCCAGTACCGGAACATTGACCGTCGAAGGAGAGCCGGGCTTGAACAGGGTCACCGTCGCGATGGCAGCGGTCGGCGGCAGATCCGTGATGATGCGATAGTTGTACATGAATCCCCAGCGCAATGCGTTGGCATCCGGATTCTGAATGTACGGCTCCGTGGCCCAGGTCACTCCCGCCGGGGTCACAGCCGAACTCCACAGGTCGGTGTCGTAGGGCTCACCACTGTGGTGGGCGATGCCGCGATGGCCGACTGCAAAGAGATTCGCCGAGGCAGATACCGGCACCGTGAAGGCACCCGCACAACGATCGGAGTTCATGTTGTAGAGCGCGTAATCGTAGCGCCACTGGCCCGATCCCAGATCGGTGACCTTGTATCCGAGCAGCATCAGCCCCTCGCCGGGGACCCTGACCTCCTCGATCACCACTTCCGGGTCGTAATCCTGCCACGCCTGGATGCCGGGCTCACCCGCCTGGGTCGGAGATCCCGCAACGAAGTTGAGCGGAAAAGAAGCGGGGTTGCCACCGATGGTGACCTGGCGGTAGGCGACATTGTTATCACCGTTTCCTGCCAGAGCATCATCTGGAGTGACATAGTGTCCGGTGACGAAGTAAAGAGTGTTCGGATTGAGAGCGGGATCGATCAGCGCCTCTGCCACCTGCAAACGGCGATGGACCGTGTTGGTGAAGGGCGGCATCGTAGGATCGACCGGATAAGGAAACACACCGGTATGTGCATTGACCTGCGACCGGGGCCCCAGGTTGGACTGCTGTCCATTGAGGCCCGCTGAATACGGATCAGAACAATCGATACCGAGGGTGTCGCAATCGGTCGCCTGGCAGGGACCACAATCGGTGAGGCTGAGCGCACAGAATCCGTGCTTGAGCCATGAAACACCGATCTGCTCCAGTACACCATCGTAGAGCCTGTACATCTCCTGCCCGATCACAGGATGAAAACTGTCATTGGCGTGCCACAGCAGTTCTATATCGCCGATGTTGCAAGAAGTGGTTCCGACCGAATAGGCATAGATGCCGTTTTCCTGACCGAAGTTCCCCAGTTGTTGAAGGTCAAACAGAAAAACATCGGGAGCCTGAGCGTTCAGCGAACCCGAGATCATGGCGATAAAAAAGACCCAGATCAGTACTGGGCCTGCATGCGCTGGATCAGAAGACACTGTCGAAGATCTTGAAGATATTGACATCTAGACTCCTCCCTGCAACAGCACGCTGTTGCTGCCGCGACCGAAGTGATGTCAGAAGCGCCTCTAGCTGGTGCTCAACATCTCAGGTGGCGGGCTCACATGATCGATCAACTCATCCAGCTGCGAAGACCTGGCTGCTTCCAGTACCTTCTGGCGGATCCGTTCCTGGATCGCCGCGGCAGACTTCAACTGCTCCGGGATGCGTGAGGCCAGGCTCTCGCCAGCTCGCTCCAACTTTTCCGGGATGTCGTTGATCATTTCTACTCCTACCCCAAATTCCCATCGACAGAGAAGTTGGCGGCCATCCCCGACGGCCGCACACGACTCTTCCCGACGATGCTAGGGCGGGCGAACAGGTGAGGCAAGTGCAGTCGATACTATTTTCGAGGCTCTGAAACGCCGAATTCACGCTCCAGAGGTCCCAGGTGGCCTCCAGAAGCGGTCAGACGCCTCGCCGCCAGATTCACATCTCCGCCCGCCCAGCAGGTCGCGATCGCATGCCGTAAGTCACCATGGCAACTGGAGATCGACTCATCGGCCGTGGTCTTGTCAACCATCGCCAGATCCATGACGATCTGCACCGCTCGATTCCGCAACTTACGGTTAGAAGCGGTCAATGCGACCATCCGCCCACGATGAATCCAGCCATTCCTGAGTGCACAGATCGTCGATGCCCGCTGCAACAATCGATGCGTGGCAGTGGCAGCCTTGAGACGCGTCGAGCCGGCGACCGGCTCCGCTCCGGTGTCGAGCACGATGCGAAGTGAGGAGCCGATGGCGGCATCGGGGTCACAGGTGATGAACACGGTATCGGCTGACGCCTCTGCTGCAGCAGTGAGTCCTTCGCGAACCCACGCAGCCGATCCCGAGGCACTGATCCCGATGACCAGGTCTCCAGCACCGGTGGCCACTTCTGCGATGCGATCCCGAGCCGCCTGTCCATCGTCCTCGGCACCTTCCTGGGCTGCGGTCAAAGCCGCATCTCCTCCGGCGATCAGTGCCAGTCTGCGATCGGTTGCAATCGAGAAGGTCGGTCCCCACTCCGCCATGTCGAGTGCCAGCAGTCGTCCGCTCGTTCCTGCGCCCAGGCCGATGACACGACCCGTTTCTCCGGCAAGGGTTCTTGCCATCCGCTCCGACAGTTCAAGAATTCCCTCACGCGCTTGGCTCAACGCTCGCTGAACCGTGGGCTCCTGCTGCTCGAACAGTTGCCACAGTTGTTCGGGGTCCGATATTGCTGCTGCAGTCGGGTCGACCTGTTCCGTCGAGGGGCCATCGATCAAAGCCCACCGCCAGGGCCCTGGATTCGTCTCCATACCCGGCCGATCTCGGTGCGAGTTTGCTTTTCCCACGGTGCGTGCGGGTAGTCCTTGAGGATTTTCTCGAGTGCGGAAGCGGCCTCCCCGAGACGGTTCTTTTGCTCCAGTTGCTTCGCTTTTGCCATCGCTTCTCGCCATCGCTTCTCCACGATCCCGAGCACCTCGAGCCGACGCTGAGCCGGCGGAGACGCGGATGGAAGCGCAAGTTCGGCCACCTGAGAGAGCAGCCGACAACAGCTGGCGGTGTCATCCTTACCGAGCACGAGGGTCGCCCGGTCGAGCAGTTTGGTGGCGGCATCCCACTTCCTCGACAGCACGATGCTCTCCCTGGAGGCGTTTCGTAACACCTTCTTCAGGGCGCTGGTGGAGAGTTTCTTGCCCGCATGCTTGGCTCGTTGGCGGCCAAACTGATCGAGAATGCCGACGACAGTTGTGGATGAAGGGGTACCGAGAGAGGTGCTGAGAAGTTGCTGCACCTTTTGCCTCGACCATCGGTGCGAATCGTCATCGGGGGAGGCGTCATCCAGTTTCGGTTCGGCAGGCCAGCCCCAGCCGCCGCCAGCGTCCGGTTTCCACACGACCCGTACCAGCACCACCTTCTCGAGCAACCGAGCGATCGAGGGCGTCTGTATCAACTGATCGAGATGCAGCGCTGGATCGGCATCCGCGGGAGATTCGAGCAACACCAGTATCGGCTGGCGCTTCTGCAGAGCACGCGGCAAACCCACTTCCGGATCGAGCCAGCGGCTACCGGCAACGACATCGGCTGCCAGCGGAGCCGAGGACAGCGGAGCCGAGGACAGCAGTGCCGTGGATAGCAGTGCCGTGGACAGCAGTCCACCCAGCATCAGGATTCGCCAGGTGCCCGTCGATCGGCCACCAGCGATGGAAGATGCACAGAATTTCTTCAGGTGCTTGCCCGCGTACGGCATCGATCGAGCCTCCATTCGAGGCATCAGTCTAATCGGTGGCGCCAACCGAGGCCATCCCCCCACCTCTTCGACTTGCCCGGAACTCGACCACAGCCCATGATCAGACGGTTGCTCCCCGGACTGTTCGAGGCGCATCTATCGGCTACCGCTGAAAATTTCGGAGGCTCTCGCCTTGTTGCCCGATCCGACCACTGCTCCCGATCCGCTGGCCCCGACACCGGGTACGGCCCCGGGTCCGCATCCGATGCTCGACAAGGATGGGCACCAGATCCAGCAGATGTTCGATGAGATCGCTCCCCGCTACGACCTGCTCAATCGGGTCTTTTCCTTTTGCATCGATCTGTGGTGGCGACGAAGGGCGATCGAGAGCCTGCGCGCGGGCGCGGGTTCGCTGATCCTCGACGCTTGCTGTGGCACCGGAGACCTGGCGCTGGCTCTACTGGAGAAAACCCCCTCTGCCCGTGTGATCGGCAGTGATTTCTCCATCGGCATGCTGCAGGCAGGGCGCAACAAGAACAGAAGCGGCCATCACCCTGCCATTCTCGCTGCGGATACTCTTCACCTTCCCTTCGGCGACTGCACCTTTGACGGAGCGATGGTCGGATTCGGCATGAGAAATGTCGTCGATGTCGATGCTGCGTTGAGAGAACTGAGGCGAGTCCTCAAGCCCGGGGGGCGCCTGATGATTCTCGAGTTCACGCCGATGCAAAACCGCTGGGTCCGGCCCTTTTCCGATTTCTATCAGAGCCAGATCCTGCCACGACTCGGCAATCGATTCTCCGGCTCAAAGCATCGGGCCTACAGTTACCTCGATGAATCGGTGCGCGACTGGCCCGATGCAGAGAGGCTGGCACAGAAGATCCGCAACGCACCACTCCATGCCGTTCGACATCGAACGCTGTTCCCGGGAAACGTTGCAGTGCATGAAGCTGTGCGCGGCTAAGGGGTGATCGTTGGAGCGCTTTCATCACATCCTGATCTCGCCTGGATCTGAGTTCCAGCCCGCCACCATCTCGCGCCAGACGGCACCGATCCTCGGAAGTGTGCTGTTCGACGAAACTCGTCGCCTGAAAATCTGTGGTGGCTGGTGGCTCAGAGATGGAACCGAACAGCAAGCTCGCTCCATCTCGCAGGTCGCCGCAGAACACGGTGTCCCCTACCGACATGTCGAGTCAGCCACCAGGTCCTCCAGGGTCGAGACGATTCGCACGATCCGGGTCTGCTTGCAGGACGATCGCCTGGATCTGGTGACTCCGAAACAATCGCGAGAACTCCCTGTCACTGCCATTCGCACTCTCGACCTGTCGCTCACCGCCACTGAAATCGACGAGGAAAAACCGCTCGACCATGCACAGCGCAAGGAGCAGGTGCTGCGTGGCATCGCCGAGGCGATGCTGATGGGCACGCCGGCGGGCGACTTGCTCGAGAAGATCTCGGAAAGTCGATTGATCCACCCTCAGCCGCGCCTGTTGCTGCTGGGCCCCGATTCGCAGGCGTGGTCGATCGATCGCACGACGGTATTCCCCGATCTTGCCGCCCAGGGAGCAGCGCAGTCGCTCGCCAACCTGCTGAGGTTCAGCGGGATCCTCATCGGATCCCTCGCTGCACACAAGACCACGCCGGAGACGAGAGCACTGTGGCAGGAAGGAGACCTGTCGGGAATCCGCAGGGATTCACTGGAGGAACAACAGGCGCGTATCGAGGCGCTCCACGCGTGGATCCAGGACGGGGGATCTCTGGGACCGGTCACGGATAGCCAGTAGGATCCAGGGCCAGGAAAGTCGCAGAGGTGATCATGTCAGAATCGAAACCAGGTGAACTGAGCGCAGGGCCGACAGACAGTTCGAAGGAACTCGTGGTCGGTGTCAGCGGTGCCAGCGGCTCCATCATCGCAGCACGCCTCGTCAGCCATCTGCTGGAGGCGGGACATCGAGTACACCTGATCGCCTCGAAGACGGGGAAACTGGTCGCCCATGATGAAATGGAGGTCCCGGAAGGGACCCGGGGCGTATTTGCCGATATGGAGCATGAGAATCTGAAGGAGTGGGGCGAAAAGAACTTCTTCGCCCCCTTCGCCAGCGGCACGGCTCCCATCGATGGCATGGTCATCGTGCCTTGCTCGATGTCCACCCTCGCATCGCTGGCGCACGGCATCTCCGACAATCTTCTCAAGAGAGCCGGAGAGGTGATGTTGAAGGAGCGAAGGCCTCTGATCATCGTGCCCAGGGAATCTCCTCTCGACCGAATTCACCTCAAGAACATGCTGACGCTATCCGAGTCGGGAGCCGTGATCATTCCCCCCGTGCTGACCTTCTATCAGCACCCAGGAGACTCGGTGCGTGAACAGGTCGACTTCGTGGTGAGCCGAATTCTCGATCATCTCGGAATCTCCAATGAGTTGTTTCAGCGCTGGGGTAGCGAAACTTGAGCAGCTCCGTCTCCACAACTCGCGGAGTGTTCGCTTCTTGCCGTGAATTCATGGAGATGATCAAGGTCGCTCACACTCTGTTTGCGATGCCGTTCGCCATCGGAGCCGTGTTCCTGGCAAATCGGGATGACCCTGCTGGCTCCATCGAACTCGCCGTGTTGCTCGCCAAGGTAACTGTGGCTGTCGCTCTGGCGCGAACCGCTGCGATGGCCTTCAATCGCTGGGCCGATCGATCGATCGATGCGCTCAATCCCAGAACCAGCGATCGCTCGATTCCGGCAGGTCGCATCGGCTCGAGGGCGGTGCTGCTCTCCAGCATCATCAGTTCCACTGGATTCATCGCCGTGACCGCTTCCATCAACACGCTGGCGTGGCAACTGTCGCCGGTGGTTCTGCTGGTGATTCTCGGCTACTCCTGGACGAAGCGATTCACGAGCCTGTGCCACCTGGTTCTGGGGATCGGACTCGGATTGGCTCCGGTGGGAGCCTGGATCGCAGTACGCGGATCACTGTTCGACGGCAACGGCAACGCCGATCCGGTGCCGTGGATCCTCGGCGGTGCAGTGATGCTGTGGAGTGCCGGTTTTGACATCCTGTATGGATGCCAGGACGCCGAGTTTGACCGCCAGCAGGGTCTTCACAGCATCCCGGCTCGAATCGGTGTCGAGAGAGCATTGCGACTCTCCAGCGTCCTTCACATCTCGATGGCCGCTCTTCTCTGCTGGCTCTGGGTCGAGGCGAAGCTGGGCCTCCCCTTCGCCCTTGCGACGATGGTCGTCACTGTTCTGTTGATCGTGCAGCACCGTCTGGTGAAACCGGATGATCTGGGAAAGGTGCAACGCGCCTTCTTCACCCTGAACGCCATCATCAGCGTGCTGCTGATGTCTGCCCTGATTCTCGAAGGCATCTCGAAATGATCCTGGAAGACAGAGAACGCGAACTGCTGATCACCCGCACATCCAGGCGGCAACCCGCGCTGCCCGCCCGGCGCGGTGCATGGATGCGTGGCCTCGTGGTCGCCGTGGCGATCTGGATGCTGCTCTTCCCGCTGGTCCCGCACGGTCCAGAGATGGTGGGCAGCTGTGAAGTACTGGTCGAAGCCAGCCCCTTCGATATGCGGATCCCGCCTGCACTCTCGGTGTGCAGGACCCTCACCGCGACCGCTTTTGGCCTCTACTCCCCGATGATGGCTGCTCCATTGCTGTCGATCCTGTTCACAGGGCTCGCCTGTGCGGTCTGCTTGATCTGGTCACGCCAGCAAGATGCTGCCCGCCCCGTCGTGATCCCGGCGATCTTGATGCTGGGATTGAGTCAGGGCATCACTGACATCGCCAGGACCGGTGGATCTGCGCCACTGTCGATGCTGCTCGGAATCTCGCTGATCGCAGCGACCGAGCAGATGCGAGCCGAGGCGGGTCGAGGCATCCTGTGGTGGGGCATGGTGCTGGGAATGACGGTCGCGTGCGGGCCAGTGGCGATCCCGGCATTGATCTACTCGCTGCTGAGTCTGCTCTGTGATCGAGGGCTTCGAGGCGTCCACCTTCGAGTCTTGCCTGCGGCGTTTGCAGGGGTGCTGCTGGGGATGTCGCTGATCATGCTGCTGGCTCTGCCCGCTGACATCCATGGCTTCCGGGGCGTCATCGATGGATTCCTGGCCAGCTGGACCCCTGTCGATGATCCCGATTTTTCTCGGCTGGGATGGCATCTCGCAGGAACCATCGAGGGCAGCGGGATCTTGCTCGCGGCACTCGCCATTCCTGGAATCATCATCGCCTCGATGCGCCGACCCGGGGACCTTGCGCTGATCCTGACACTCGCCAGTTCGGGGCCACTGCTTCGCCCCCTCTATCACGATTCGGTTGGCCTCGGCGATCCAACCATCTCCGAGGCCGATGCCGGGATGGCTTTCACACTGATGGCCTTGACGCTGCTATCGGCGTGGAGTTTGACGGTGATACAACGGAGGCTGGGCAAGCACAGCCAGCGAAATCGCCATTTCCTGACGGCGGCACTGATCCTTCTTGTCGTCACCTCGATGGGGCTCCGAACTCCAGATCCCTTGACTCCCGAAACACGGGTGGTCTCTCAGTGGGCTCGATCGATCCTCAACGGCGCTCCCGAGGATTCGCTGCTGCTTTGCGGCGGGTCTCATCTTGGATCCGCACTCATCGTGATCCAGCATCATGAGGGGGTTCGCCCCGACATCACGGTGCTCGACCGGACGGGGGCCATCGATCCTACGGTGCTGGGGCTGGGCGTAGATACGAAGGCGACGAAGGTACTTCAAACGGCACAATCCCTCGTCGAGGCGGGCCGTCCTCTGGTGGCACTGCCACTCGCACTCGACCATCCACTTCTGAGAGGAAGAAGCCTGTCCCCCTGGGGACTGATGCTGAGGGCCAACGCTGTCGGCGTTGCGCCTCCCGATGATTCCGGGGCGTGGAATCAGGTCGACATCGCCGACCTTCCTCTCGACCCGCTCGGTGCGTGGCAGTGGATCCGGGGTGAGGGAGAGATCCGTTACGCCAGCGGACAGATGTCAGCAGAAGTGGCTGCAGCAACATGGTTTGCCGTCGCGCGAAGAAATGGCCACCTGCGCGGAGATGGTCCCTGGTCAGGAGTTCTCGCGCTGCTGGGAGATCTGCTCCTCGATCCTGCGGGGACTCGTCGCTGGGCTCGTCATCAACCTGCCGATCTCATCGGACAGGGTGCTCCCGTCAGCGATCCTCGAAACGCTGGCTCGCCCGATCCAGGAAGCGACGCTCCTCGCGACTGAGCGAATCAATGCCATCTCTGGATACTTTTTCGAGCAACGCATCGACCCTGGATCTCAGCTGTTGCTCCCGACGAAACTTCTTCTGCTGGCGCTTGCTCTGGAAGTGATCGCGTTGACGTTGCCACCAACCAGGTCCCGAACTGGTGCCCCCTCGCCACGATTCGGACGAGGTGGATTCCGCGGCCATTTGCTGCATCTGATGACTCTGGATCCAGATCAAGACCGCGATCGCCAGCACCAGACCACCCAGGTCGCTCGAAAGGAACCAGATCACCGCCAGTGCCACGCCGACGAGTTTACCGCTGCGGGCCGCAACACGTGTCGCTGCCCCCTCACCGCTTCGCTGCCATAGAATCGCATGGAGAATGCGTCCGCCATCGAGTGGAAACGCCGGCAGCAGGTTGAAGAGGAGTAGATCGAGGTTGACCGCTGCAGCCACCGCTACCGGCTCGGTGATGGGTTCCGCTGACGGCCACAAGAGAAATGAGCCGACACTCGCATCCATCGAGATGACAAAGGGTAGCAGTGCCAACCACAGCACCAGATTCACGACCGGCCCACCGGCAGCCACCGCCAGATGCGCAAGTGGGCGCCCGGGAACATCGACGGAGGCGAGCCCTCCCAGTGGCCAGAGGATCACCTCGCGTGCGGCACCACCGACCTGCCGAGCGGATCGACAGTGGCCCATTTCATGGAGAAAAACCGATCCGAAAAGCAATCCGAGGTAGATGGAGACCTCTTGCAAGCCACCAAACCGATTTGCCTGGAAGAACTCGAATGCAGCCCAGATCAGGAAGATCCAGTGCAATCGCACCGTCACCCCCGCCACCTGGCCTACGCGTATCCCTCCCCTTTCGAACAATGTTTCACCCTGTTTTCTAGCCGCTGCTCGCCGCTTCAATCACCAAACTGGATCCCCTGTGCCAGCGGCAACTCCTTGGAGTAATTGATGGTGCAAGTTTGACGGCGCATGTAGGTCTTCCAGGCATCCGATCCCGACTCGCGGCCACCACCGGTGTCCTTCTCGCCTCCGAAGGCACCACCGATCTCGGCGCCACTGGTCCCGATGTTGACATTTGCGATGCCACAATCGGATCCGGAGGCGGCCAGGAACTTCTCCGATTCCTGGATATCTCTGGTAAAGATGGCACTCGACAGTCCCTGTGGAACATCATTGTGCCAACCGATGACTTCATCGAGATCACGATACCGCATCAGGTAAAGGATCGGCGCAAAGGTCTCTTCATGAACGATTTCCATGTCATGGCGAGCTCGCACCAGCGTTGGTTGAACATAGTAGCCACCCTCGGGAACACCATCTGTCAAAGATTTTCCACCGTAGACAACTTCACCCCCCTGTTCCTGAACCACTACCAGAGCCGCCATCATGTCATCCACGGCACCCTGCTGAACCAGAGGCCCCATCAGCGTTCCCTCCTCGAGGGGGTCGCCGATCTTGACCTGCTGGTAGGCGGCGATCAGTCGTGATTCCATCTCATCGGCGATGTCCTCGTGGAGGAACAGCCTGCGAGTGGATGTGCAGCGCTGACCGGCGGTACCGCAGGCCCCGAACACAACGGCACGCATCGCAAGGTCGAGGTCCGCCTGATCTGAAACGACGATGGCGTTATTGCCACCGAGTTCCAGCAGCGTTCTTCCCAGACGAGTTCCTACCACCTCGGCCACTCGCCGCCCCATGCGACACGATCCGGTGGCACTCACCAGTGGCAAGTTGCGATCGGCCAGCATCGCCTCCCCGACAGGATTTCGATCGGCGACCACCAGCCCGAAGATGGGAGGTGCATCCATATCATCCAGAACTTCCTGCGCGATGTTCTGGACCGCGATGGCGCACAGCGGTGTCGAGGAAGATGGTTTCCATATCACAGCATCTCCGCACACAGCAGCGACCAGTGCATTCCAGGACCAGACCGCCACCGGAAAATTGAATGCAGTGATGCATCCGACAATCCCGAGCGGATGCCACTGTTCGTACATCCGGTGTCCGGGGCGCTCTGAATGCATCGTCAGTCCATAGAGTTGTCTCGAGAGGCCGACAGAGAAGTCGGCGATGTCAATCATCTCTTGCACCTCTCCGATTCCCTCGGGGAGGATCTTTCCCATCTCTGCGGCAACTAATCTGCCGAGTGGATCCCGTCGCTCGCGCAGTGCCTCGCCAATTCTTCTCACCACCTCGCCTCGTCGGGGAGCGGGCCATGTGCGCCAATCGAGGAATGCTTCTCGCGTGGTCTTCACCGTCTGGTGATAGTCATCCATCGTCGCGAGCGAGACCTTTCCCAGCGATGATCCATCGACGGGTGAGCGGCTATCGATCCACTGATCAGAAGCCGGCAGCCAGCCGCCTGCGAAGACACCTGGGTTCTCGGATCGAATACCGAGTGAATCAAGAAATGACAGTTCCATCCCTGGGCCCCTTTCTGGGGGGGGGTGATGTTGCTAGAGCTCAGGAGATCGCACCTCTGAGATACGATTGGCCAGTACGGTAGCCGTGCCAGGAGATTCCGTCGAGGATTCCCGTGATGCTCGCCGTTATTTCTGCTGCCCTTTAACGACTCTACAATCAGCGGGCCCGCTCCTGCGGAGAGGACGATTTCATTTCCCTAAATCTAAACCAGTAGTGGAATTACTATTTTCTCCCGGAGGTGTCATTGGTGCCTCACCGAACCCGCTGAGAAGAATCTGAAGTTCACCCGGTAAAAAACGGCGCAATTCTGGATCAAGTCCCTCGCCTGAGGGATGACAGCCGTTACTATCGATAGAGACTCCATCTGACCACACAGGCCCCGAAAAGGTGTCTGGTTTTGTCGGATAGACACGATCTTCCCGCCGAGGAGGGAATGCTATTTCGCCCTGGAAGAGTCTTCCAGGTCCAGATGTATCAACTGTGCTGAGCGGGTGTACTAGGGTTCTTGCAGTCAGGAAAATTAGATAATCAATCTCCAGCGAGTGAAACTCGTCATGAGTTTCCAGTTTGTTTCAGGTACTAAGCGTGCCAGGTGGTGCTCTCCTGTGGTGTGCCCACCGGCAACTCAAAATAAGGAAGTCGAGGGAACGAATGCGTAAGTTGTTTTTGATCACAACCATGCTCGCTTTTTCTGCCACTGGCCTGTGGGCGCAAACTGGCGGAGACGAGTGTGTTGTTGCTGACGATATCGCCGTTGCTGGATTTGGTACCTACGTCGTTGCGATGACAAACGTCGGCGCGACCACCGGAACCGATCCTGCTCCCTCAATTCCCTGTGCAGTTTTTGGCCAGAATACCGATGACATCTGGTTCTCTTTTGTCCCGGATGCCGATGGTGCCATCGATGTCACCACCTGCGATCCAGCAAGTTGGGACACCGACCTGCTTCTCTACGATGGATCTGGCGGCTGCGGAGCTCTTCTCGAGTTGGCCTGCAGCGGAGATGCCGTCACCAATCCTGGTCCATGCCAGGGCTTCTACTCCGAATTCGATGCGCCGACTGCGGTCACCGGAGGAGTCACCTACTACCTCCGAATCGGTAGCTGGGGTGCCGCTGGATCTGGTGGAGCTGGCAACCTGACTATCGATTTCTTCGCCGTGGGAGCTGAAATCTGCGACGACGGCGCCGATAACGATGCCGATGGCCTCATCGACTGCGCCGATCCTGACTGCATCGGGGTCGGTCTCTGTGGACCCGAGATTTGCGACGACGGATTCGACAACGATGGAGACGGTCTCGTCGACTGTGCCGACATCATCGATTGCCCCATTGGATCCCCGCTTTGCCCCCTTGTAAATAACGATGAATGCCTCGGTGCCATCGCCATCGGCCCTGCCGCCGCAGGATTCGGAGTCTACACGGGATTCATCGATTCGACGCAGGCGAGCGCTTCAGCGAACCCGATTCCAACGATCCCCTGTAATGTGCTGGGAAACCTGGACAACGATGTCTGGTTCTCCTTCACTCCTGACGCCGATGGCGCCATCACGGTTCATACCTGTGACGCGGCCGGCTACGACACGGATCTGGTCGTCTATGAGGGCGCCGATTGCACGACGATGGTCGAAGTTGGCTGTAACGGAGATGCCACGATCCTCGTCGGATGCCAGGCGTTCTACAGTCACATTCCTGGCATTTCCGTCGTCGGAGGACAGACCTACATGATAAGGGCTGGCTCCTGGGCCCTTGGTGTCACGGGCACGGGTAACATCACGGTCGATTTCTTCTCGATCTCTCCGGAGGTCTGCGATGATGGCATCGACAATGATGGTGACGGTCTCATCGACTGTGCTGACACTGTCGACTGTCCCTTCGGAATCCCCCCCTGCGATGCATCAGCCAACGATGAATGCGATGCCGCGACGGTGATCGATGTCTCAGCAGGTGCCGGCACCTACACCGCATTCATGGATTCGACGCTGGCTTCTGCTTCGGCAAACCCACCCCCGGCGATCCCATGTGCGGTCGCCGGTGCTTTCGATAACGATATCTGGTTCCAGTTCACTCCCCCTGTCGATGCGGTCGCCGAGATCCACACCTGCGACCCTGCAGGTTGGGATACTGACCTGCTCGTCTACGAGGGTCCGGATTGTGCCAGCATGGTCGAAGTGGCCTGTAACGGCGATGCAAATATCATGGCCGGATGCCAGATCTTCTACAGCCATGTCCAGTTCGTTCAGTTGACCGGCGGCAACACCTACTTTGTGCGCGTCGGTTCCTTTGGTACTGGAGCCACCGGTACCGGAACACTGACCATCAATATGGTCATCCCCGCTGCCGAGATCTGCGATGACGGCATCGATAACGACCTCGATGGATTCATCGACTGCACCGACCCGGATTGTTTCGCAGATCCGAGCTGCGTCATCACAGATGGGGACGAGTGCTTCAATGCGCTTTCGGTATTTGAAGGTGCCAATCCCATCGACACCTCCACATACACGCTGGGGGCCGATCCGGTCGATTACGGTCTTTGCCCCGGTACCCTCGGTGGCAACATGGATCAAGATGGGTGGTACAGCTGGGTCGCTGCCAATGATGGCGCTCACTGGATTCATACCTGCGATCCGACTGGTTTCGATAGCGACGTGATCATCTACGAGGGTGCCTGCGACGCTCTGGTGCCGGTCGCCTGTAACGGTGACGACAACCTTGGACTGATCACTGGTTGCCAGGCATTCTTCTCGTTCATCGAGTTCAACGCCGTGGCAGGAATCGAGTACAAGATACGTATTGGCACCTGGGGAGCGGGTGGTGGTTTGGGTACCCTGAACATCGTTCCGCTTCTTTGTCCGCCGATGGCAGGGCTTGCCGCAGCCAGTGATTGCACCACCGGTGATGTCACTCTGGGCTGGACCGCAAACGCATACGACCAGATCGAGATCCTCCGGGATACGGTGCTGATCGATACCGTCGACGGTTCCAATACATCCTATATTGATCCAGGTCTGGCCTCGGGCAGTTACGTCTACCAGGTCCAGGGAGTCTGTGGCGGCAATGTTGGTGGATCCCAGACGATCACTGCCAATGTTGCATCTTACGGAGGTGAAGCTCATGTGATCTTCGCCGTTGAGGGTATTGACGATACCGACAGTGTTGCGGCTCTTCAGGCTGCCTTCGATGCCAACGGGATCGGTTATGTGACCACCACCCTGGGACCCGCTGAATGGGGTTGCCTCGGTAGCGACAGCGTCCAGTGTGCGTGGATGATGTGCGGCACGTACCCCAACGATTACCGCATCAACGATGCGGACGGCACAGCACTCGCCTCTGCCGTCGAGAATGGCAAGGGTGTCTACTTCGAGGCCGGAGATCACTGGGGCTTTGCTCACCTGGTCACCGCATACGACAATTACGATGGTGTCGATCAAGGAAACGTAGCCGATGGCGATGATTCCTTCACCGCCATGGACGGATACGACTCCGGATTTGGACTCGATGTCAGTGACTTCACCGGCACCGCCTACAACCAGGCGAATCCAGGCAACGACTGGACTGACCAGATTCAGCCCGGAGTAGGATCCGGTGGCCCCAATGTCGCTCAGATCTGGAGCAGCGTTGGTGGTGGATTCGGCACGGGCAACTTCTACGCCACTGATGATCCGTTCGGAAATACCATCTCTCAATCGTGGGAGTTCGGTGGATTCGGCGGCGATCAGGTCGACCTGGTAGCGCGCTACATCGCAGCGATGTGCGGCGGCGCTCCTCCTGGAACCGGGTTCCAGAGAGGCGACGCCAACGGCGATGGTGCGTTCAATATCGCTGACCTGATCTTCCTGCTCGCAGCACTCTTCTCGGGTGGACCGGCTGGGGACTGTGGCGATGCGAATGACGTCAACGATGACGGCAATATCAACATTGCCGATGCCATCAACGGTCTCGCTGCACTGTTCAGCGGTGGTCCTACTCCGCCCGACCCGAGTCCGGGTGCGTGCGGTTCGGATCCCACCGACGATACGCTCGACTGTGCTTCTTACACAGCCTGCCCCTGATCGGGTGGGCACAGGGTAGTCCGCGGGGTTGGTTGCAACGCCCGGACTGAATGCTCATGTGCTGGATGCACACGGGGGGCCTTTCCCATTGGGGAAGGCCCCCCGTTCTTTATTCCACTCTCTCCAGAACGCCGACCTCGCTCTCCACCATTCACAACACTACTATGGAACCAAGATCGTTGCAGGAGTCGATCTCTTACTTGAGGTTCACTCTCGCAGTGCTTGGGCTCGAGAATGAAAAACAAAAATGAGAGTTGCGATTCACCGATTCACACCGATAGGCGTGCCTTTGTGAACCTCCG
Organism: Planctomycetota bacterium; assembly: GCA_036338595.1. Lineage (GTDB taxonomy): Bacteria > Planctomycetota > UBA8108 > UBA1146 > UBA1146 > QNYK01. The sequence continues at coordinate 18,143 of JAYZBV010000007.1, forward strand.
GCGATTCATCGCTGCATCGGGAGTTTCCCTCGATGGTGTCGCTTTGAATGGCTCGGACTACAGGAAGTCGAGGGAACGAATGCGTCAGTTATTCTTGATCACCAGCATTCTCGCTTTTTCTGCCACCAGCCTTTGGGCGCAAACCGGCGGAGACGAGTGTGACGTCGCTGATGTAATTTCGATCGCTGGTTTCGGGACCTACGCCATAGCGATGGATAACACCACTGCAACAACGGGAGTCGATCCGGTCCCGGTGATCCCATGTGGTGCCTTCATGGGCATTTTCAATCAGGACATCTGGTTCTCCTTTGTCCCGGATGCC
>JAYZBV010000008.1:0-2779 GCA_036338595.1 Planctomycetota bacterium
ATGGATCGCTAGCCATTGTCCGATGATTTCATTGGGTTGCAGGTTGCGCGACAACTTCATGGTGCCGGTCGCACAGAAGGTACAGCCTGCAGCACAACCGACCTGGCTGGAGACACAGAGGGTCCCTCGATCGTCACTGGGGATCCACACCGATTCGATGGACAGTCCGTCACGCAGGCGGAAGCGAAACTTTATGGTTCCATCACTGGAGCGTTGCAGTTGAGTTGCCGTGAACGGTGGAATCAGAAGGTGTTGGGCCAGTTGGTCTCGAAGTGATTCGGGAAGGGATGTCATCTCGTGCGGGTCGAGCACCCGACCATCGATGAGGTGCTGACGAATCTGCGCCGCACGATAAGAGGGGAGGCCCTCTCGTTGGCACCAGGATGAGAGCGTTGCATCGAGCTGCTCGGGTTGGCCATCCAGGAGATGTCCGGGTAGATCGTCTGGCGGTGCGTCGGGTTTGGAGGTCTCGGTCACGTGGTTCCGCCGATCAACTTCCCGGCAGGATCGATCAGCATCTTCCACGGACCTTTTCGGGTCTGTGACGGACTGCGACCCTCGTATTGAACGGTTCCATCGGCCTCGCGAGTGATACGGGCCGGGCCGACCGTCCAGACGAAGGAGCCATCGGCACGTTGCTCCTCGACCACCGGATTGACTCCATTTCCGGGCCAGGTCAGCTGCAGCGAGCCTTCCTGGCGGAAAAACGGACGATTTTGTCGAGGCGGCCTGTGGATCCAGATGATGCTGTCGGTGGGAAAGCGGTACATCACTTCTGCGATGCGAAACCGGGTTCTCACCAGTTCGACCTGGAGATCTCCGACCCGCAGGACATCTCCTTGCTGGCGTCGTTCGATCTGCGGTTTCTGTTTTTCCTTGTCGACGTCGAGTTCGAAGCGAAAACGCGCTTCCGCCCAGTGCAGAGTGGGGCTCCACAGAGTCTTTTCCGAACGGATCTCGCCAGAGCCTGTTGCAGACTGGTTGGGATTTATTGCCGGCGAAGGACCTGACTGGCAGCCGCTGATGAGTACCAGCAAGAACGGTATCCACAGTCGTGGTTCAGGAGTCGCCCGATGAAAACGAAAGCGAAGGGTGCTTTCGGTGGCGAAACAGCCCTGGTCGTCGGGCGGCGCAGTCACTTTTGGGTCCTAACGATTCAGGCTTCGAGTGAGGCGTTGAAGTCGGATGATCTCCGCATGCAACTGTCTGAGCTCGTACCTGAGTTGCTGTTGTGGATTTTTCGGCGTTCCCGTGGCCTTGAGGAATTGCTGATCGTCGAGCACTCCCGAGGCGCACAATATGAACTCGTCGACGAATTGATGGGAATGTCCGGCGAGTGGAGCTGTCATCTGCAGTTGTTCTTCCCGGATGCGATTACGCAGTGCCCGGATGGCGATCCTTTGCTCCGGTTTGAGAGATTGGCGATCGATGTTCTGGAACAATTCGTCGAGTTGAGAAAAGCTACCGGCATCGAGTCCCATCGACAGCAGTGACATGACGAAAGCCAGCAAGAACAAACAGGGAGCCACTCTAGACGTACGGACCATGAAGGCGATCCTTCCGCGGACTGTTGTGGGCGGCGGCAACGCCCACGGGGAGGATACACCAAGACGAAATTTTCGACATCAGATCTTCTGGCGGGGCGCCCTGGTGGTGTCTGTGGGGCTATCTTCGGCCCTGGCGACTCGAAGCGGACACCTGCGAGATCGTGGCTCTGGCACCTGAGGTGTCGTGGGGCACCGTAACGCTCCAGGAGGGGCCGTGGAGCCAGCGCGCTATCGAGATTCGATAACAGATCCTTGTCGGATCCCTGAACCACAACAACTGAGACCGGGAGACCGCTGCTGGCCTGCCATTCTCGATACCATTCCTTTCCCCCCTCGAACCCTCTACCTCAGTGGCGAACCGGTGGTCGAGTGCGCATCTCTGGCCATCGTCGGAAGTCGTCAGGCATCGGTTTGTGGTCTCCGGCTGGCCTTCGAGATCGCGGCCGAGTTGACTCGTGCCGGTTTTCGGGTGGTGAGCGGACTGGCGCACGGCATCGATGCGGCGGCACTGGAGGGGGCACTCCATGGCGGTGGCCGGCCACTGGCACTGCTGGGAAATGGATTGCCCGCGATCTACCCGGTGGAAAACAAACAACTCGCTGCCAGGATCATCGCTGCAGGTGGATCTTTGGTGACTGAGTACGAACCAGGGACGCCTCCCCGTCGCGGCAACTTCCCCCGTCGAAATCGACTCATCAGCGGCTGGAGCCTCGGGGTGATCGTGGTCGAGGCAGCGCGCAAATCAGGTTCGATGAGTACGGCCCGTTATGCCATCGATCAGGGTCGGGAGGTGTTTGCTTTCCCCGGGTCGATCGACGGCGGCGGGCATCAGGGATGCCACGACTTGATTCGGCATGGGGCTCATCTGGTGACACAAGGCGATGACATCCTGGAGATCCTGGCCGGGTTCGGGCCGTTTGACGGCGGCTCTCGTGACGGCGAGACACTGGCTCGATTGGTGACCGAGCACGGAGCCGATCTGAGTCAGTTGCTGGAGGTCACCGGCTGGTCTCCGGTGCGCTTGCTCAAAGCATGGAGTCTCGGTCGCTGTTGACTGTTAATCAGCAGCGACCGAGACCTGGTTCCTGGGTCAGGGACAGATCGATTCATCGCACTCGAGAGAGTCAGCGGTCGGAGCACGGCCACAGACAGGATGCGTCGGCTCTGGCATCGGAGCGGCTCCTGAGAACAAGAACGACAGGATGCGGACCGGATCTGCGATGTCGTGATTG
>JAYZBV010000009.1:0-6119 GCA_036338595.1 Planctomycetota bacterium
GTAACCACCGGAATCCTGGGCAGTGGTGCCCGGTTCCTTGCGGCCGCGCTTGCCGCCGGCTCCCCAGATATTGCCGTGATAGACATCGTGATCATCGGGGATGGTGATGCAGGGAGTGTTGCGGGTCAGTTCGCCGAAGGATCGATACCAGCGCAGGAACTTGGTGTGGTAGTCGAGCAGCATCTTGTCGGGAGGGCCGCCTTCTGCACGAGAGATGTCCCCCTCATAGATCTGATCCCCGGCAAAACAGAGCAGATCCGGCTGGTGCGATGCGACCCCTTCTGCAACTTCCTGATGGGGAAACCAGATCGACGATGAGTTCCACGCCAGCTGGCCGGTGAAGTTCTTCATACACGAGATCAGGCCGACCACGATGGGACCGGAGCCAGCGACCGGCTCTGCGCGGATGATGCCGCCGTAGTTGTGATCGCTCGCCTCGCCCTCTGCATCTCGGTAACGAATCCGGACGCGGTATCGCCGATCGCGATCTGCCTTCCATCTGGCATCCCGAAAACGAACCACCCTCGACAGCGGTTCGAAGTCGCCGCGAGCGACGCTGTTCCATTCCTCGTCATCCTGGACCTCGAGGTGACAGGAGACGATCTCTTCCGAAGAGACGGGAGCGAGCTGTGCCGTCAGTTTCAGGGAATGGGTCTCCTGCTTGTTGCGGGAGAGGCAGTACTGAACGCCATAGATCGGTCCCAGCGAGCGTTCGTCGTGGGCGATCAACGCATCTCCGTGCGCGCGAAGGTTTCGGAAGTTCCAGCCGATCGAGTTTGGCTTGCCACCGAGGTGACTGGCGAGCCCGAAGGAGCCATCGACTTGATGGGCAGGTAACTGCTGCAGAACCGCAGAGGAAATCGGCGGACCGGTGGCAGAGGAGTGAGCGGTGAGCAGGGCTCGGAAGGTCAGTTCGGAGTCGGGCATCACCTTGAGGCGCAGCGTCCAGGGACCATCGCCACCGTCGCCATTTCTGATCTGTTGCGGTATCAACTGGCCACGGTCGCCGGTCAGTGGGCCGCCGATCGACCAGGAGCCACCTCCGCCACCGGTGGTGAAGTCGCGGAAGCCGACGCGCCCATCGGGGTGTATCACGGCGAGGATTCCACCATCGGCAGCGGGCTTGTCGTGGACGATGGATCGGATCCTGTGGTCGACCTCGGTTCCACCGATGCCAAACAGGATGCCCGCGAAGGAGCCCTCCTTGGCACTTCCCTGCCAGCCGCTGGCGATCTCGGAAGAGATTCCGTAGGCCCCTCTGGATGGATCACACTCGCGAGTGAGCAGGATGGTGGTGCGGACTGGATCCCGCTTCTGCGAGTTGATACAGCGCAGTTCTCCTGCTTCTACCTGCCAGTCCTGGAGCCGATTCGAGTTCCAGTGGGCGCCGGTCCAGGTCTGATCGGGGCTCTTCTTCCAGTCGAGTTCGATGCCCTGGCCCTGGAGTGAGGAGCCGTTCAGCAGACAGACCAGCAGTGCGAACAGGATGGTATTTCTTGGCATCTTGCTCCTCTCGATGCAGCGAGGATGAGGCCTGGACGCGGATGGAGCAACAAGCACCTCCACACTTGCAGCCCGGATCGTTACACTCGGGGTTCGAGAGGAGCAGAGCCAGTGACCCGCCCGTTGATCGTTTTCATGATGCTGTTGTCGTGCACGCCGCTGGCTGCACGCGATGATGTGCTGAATGGGGCAGTTGCCTCGGGGGATGCGACCCGGGTCACTGCTGCGGTGGCGGCTCTTGCCGAAGATGGATCATCATCTGCGATGGAACAGGTGATCCAGAGCGCCTTGCTCAGTGGCCATCCGGTCATCGAACAGGCGGCTCTGGCTGGCTTGAAGAAGTTGCAGCCGGGAACCGGTCTCGATTGGCTGTGCACCCAGGGGAACCGGCACCCGCGCAAGGAAGTGCGAGATCTTCTGCTCGGGCTGCTCTCGAAGCGCACCGAGACGGAATGCTTCCGGGTCGTGTTGCAAGCGCTCTACGATGCAGAAGACAGCGTCGCCCTGAAGGCGATCGAGGTTCTGGACAAGAAGGCTCACGCCGGCTCGATCCCGCACATGATTCGCGCCCTGAAACATCAGGAAGACCAGGATCGAGACCTGTCGCTGGTGGCGGAGCGGATTCGCGAGATGCTCCAGCGCCAGACCGGCGCAGATCTCTTTGCGGCATCGGAATGGCAGGCGCTATGGAAGGGCAACCAACAGGTGCTCGAGAAGGGCAAGAAGGTCGATCCGGCAAAGGTCACGATGAAGGGCACCGGCGTGAAGGTGGAACCTCCTGCTTTCTTCGGCCAGGAACTCCTCAGCGAGAAGATCGTGTTCGTACTCGACACCAGCATCTCGATGCAGGAGCGAGACCCGCTGCCCGAGAGTTCAGGAAAGGGCAAGGCCGGTGGTGGCACAGAGGTTCCTGATCGCCGCACCGGAGGCAAAACGGGTGATGAGCTTCCCGCATCTCGAATGAGATTGCGCAGGGTTCAAAGGGAGTTGAAGCGGATGATCCGCGACTTACCACGCTCCTTTCACTTCTGCCTGCTGAGCTTTGATGAAGATGTGAAGCGGATGTCTGACCAGCTGGTGCCGGCCACACCCGAAAGAAAGCGTAGAGCCATCCAGTTCGTCGACAATTTCGATCCAAAGGGATTCACATCGACAGATCGTGCTCTCGAAGATGCGTTCAAGATTCCCGGTGTTCGAGCCATCGTTTTGCTCTCGGATGGAATGCCCTACCGGGCCAGTGATCGCATCGATCCGGAACAGTTGCTCGATCACATCGTGGAGATCAATCGTTTCGAGCACATCCCGATCAATACGGTCGGCTTCTCTGCCACTTCGGGAAATGCTGGAGGCTTCATGGAGGAGATATCGAGGCGAACGGGTGGCAAGTACACCGAGGTTCCCTGATCAATCCTCATCCCCCAGTTTTTCCTCGAACTCCCCTTCGATGCGATCGTGCTCGGTCGAAGCCTGCTCCAGTTTATGGAAGGCGATGTCGATGGAGCTTCTCATATTCTTCAGTTCTTGAGACAACCGAGCGATCTGATCCCCATCCCCTGCTCCCGATGCCGTGATCAACAGCGCTTCGGTCTTCTTGGCCTTTTCTTCCAGTGTCGTGATGAATTTCTCGTTTCGCTCGATGATTTCCTTGAGGGGTTTCAATAGAGCGGATCTCTGCTGGATCAGTTGTGCTCGCTCCCGGCGTTTGCCCTTGCGATTCTCGTTCTTCTTGCGAGGTGTGGTTGTTCCCGATTCTGCTTCTTCGCTCCAGCCAAAGCGCCGCAGGAAGGCATCGTAATCTCCTTCGAAAACACGGGCGATCCCGGCGTCGAAGACGACCAGCCTGTTGCAGGTTTCTCTCAGTACCGACTCGATGTGGGTCACCATCACCACGGCGCCGGGGTAGTACTGGATCGCCTCGATGAGAGCCTCGGTGCTGGCCATGTCGAGATGATTGGTCGGCTCGTCGAGTAGCAACAGGTTGGAAGGAGCCGCCAGGACCCTGCCGAGTAGTGTGCGAGATTTTTCTCCACCCGAGAGCACCTCGACCTGTTTCAACGCCAGGTCTCCGCCGAACATCATGGCACCGCAGATGTCCCGCACCTGTGTTCTGGTCAGCATGTTGTTGGCGCTGTAGACCTCTTCCTCGATGGTCCGCTTGTCTTGCAGTACTCCCATGGCGCTCTGTCCAAACAGGCTCCGTACCGTGGAGGGATGGGATCGGATCTCTCCCGATACGGGCTTCAGTTCGCCTGCCAGCAATCGCAGCAGTGTCGATTTGCCCTTGCCGTTTGGCCCGATCACGCCGATTCGATCCCTGGCACCGACATGAAGTTCCAGGCCACTGATGAGGGTCGGCCCATCTCCGTAGGCAAACTCGAGATTGCGCGTCTCTGTTGACCATTTGCCAGGGGTTGCAACGTGGTTGAAGGTAAAGGAGAGGGTCGAGATCTCATCGAGCTTGTCGAGGCGTTCACGCTTGGCGATCAGTTTCAATCGCGATTGAACCTGGCTGGCCCTCTTCGCCTTGGCGCGGAACCGTTCAACGAAACGCATCTCCTGGGCGATTTTTCGCTCCGAATTGACCCGGGTCTTCTCGTGCATCTCCTCCTCGGTATAGATCTGGTCCCACGCTTTTTCGGTACCGCCCGAGAACTTGCGTAACTTCTGACGGTGCACTGCGAGCGTATGGGTGGTGACCGAATCCATGAACTCTCTATCGTGCGTGACCAGCAACAGGGTCCTACGCCACTTCCTCAGGAACCCGCGAAGCCAGCGCAAACTGACGATGTCGAGATAGTTGTTGGGTTCATCGAGCAGCAGCAGGTCAGGATCTTCCAGCAGTGCCTTGGCCAGATTCAATCGCACCTGAAATCCTCCTGATAATTCATCGGGAGGTTGCTCCAGCATTTCATGGGTGAAGCCGAGCCCCATCAGCATCGCCTCTGCTCGATGAGTTTCGATGTAGCCTTCTTCCTGGACTTGCAAGCACAGGCACGCTTCTTCCAGTACCGAGGGTTCGCTGAAGACCAGGTGCTGCGACAGGTGCCCGACACGGATACCGCGACTGACACTGATGTGGCCTCCGTCTGGCTTCATCTCGCGCAGGATCATCTTCAGCAAGGTGGACTTGCCGTGGCCGTTTGCTCCCACCAGGCCCACCTTTTCGCCCGCCTCGATGAGACAGGCGGCATCCTGGAACAGGATCTGCTCGCCGAACGCTTTGTTGATGCCCTGGATCTGAAGCACTGGAACTCCTCATCGGTTATCCTACCGCTTCTGCTCCGAGAGGCGAAATGGACCCGCTGCTGGAGCCAGAAATTTTGCTGTCAGGAGGAAGAACTTGAAGCGCGGATTACTACTGGTCTTGCTGGCCATCAGTCTGCTGCTCGGTATTCGGCACATGGATACGCGTGGCTGGATCCCGCTCGATAAAGCCAGACGTCCCTACCTTCAGCAGGTCTCCGGAGACCGGGCGATCATCGCATGGCGGACATCTGACCGGTTTATCGGACAGGCAACCGTCGATTGGCGACTTGATGGTGATCCAGGTGACGAGGCCCGGTCCTGGAACAAGGTGATGGGCACCACGACTCCCTCGAAATATGGCGACAGGTACCTCGATCATCATGTGGTGCTCAGCGGCCTTCCCGCTGCAGGCGAGGTCATCTATCGCGCCAGCAACGGCGACCTGGCCGTGGATTCGGGCAAGTTCCGGGCCGCCCCGGCGGATGATCACGATGGCCCGATTCGAATCTGGGCGCTGGGAGATTCCGGCACCGGGGGCCCTGTTCAGGCAGAGGTCCGGGATTCGATGATCGAGCACCTCGGCGACACCCCGATCGACATGCTGATCCATGTCGGAGACATGGCCTACAGCCGTGGCCGAGATGGAGAGTTCACCGCTCGTTTCTTTCGTCCTTACAGGGAAACTCTACGCTCCGTCTGTATCTGGCCGGCACCAGGTAATCACGAGATGAAGAGTTCTGAAAGTAGCACCGAGGCCGGCCCCTACTTCGAAGCGTATCTGTTGCCGAAGCAGGGTGAATGTGGCGGTGTTGCCAGCGGCACCGAGGCGTATTACTCCTTTGATTACGGACAGATCCACTTCATATCACTCGATTCCAGTGGCGATGCCATCGATCCAGATGGCGCCATGATGCGCTGGTTAGAGGAAGATCTTGGCGCTGACAATCACGCCTGGACCATCGTCTTTTTCCACCACCCTCCGTACAGCCTCGGGTCTCATCGCTCGAACAACATCAAGGATAGCGAGGGGCGTCTGGTCCGGATGCGAGAAGTGGCGGTTCCGCTTCTCGAGGCGGGCGGTGTCGATCTGGTTCTGGCGGGTCACTCCCATGTCTATGAACGATCGGCTCTGATTCGTGGTGTCCATGGCTACGGAGAATCCGAATCGCATCCGGTTCCCGCCACCGATGTTCTCCAGGAAGACGGCAAGATCATCCAGTGGAGTGGCGACACCTATCACTGCTCGGGCGATGAAGGCACTGTCTATGCAGTGATCGGTCATGGGGGTGGACATGTGAAGTCCCAGGGAGAGCATCCCGTGATGGTTACAAGTCAGGCAGTTTACGGGTCAGCATTGATCACCATCGACG
>JAYZBV010000010.1:0-18101 GCA_036338595.1 Planctomycetota bacterium
AACAGGAACAAGAGGATGGCTGGCACCCTCACACCAGGGGTGCCAAAAAACAACTGAGCAGCCAACAGGATGCAGAAAACTCCAAGCAACACATCCGTGAGTTGCGATTGCCATCGCAGAGCAGTATCCAGAGATGAAAATGCGCTGAAGATCCAGAATCCACCACGCACGGTCAACCACCCTGCGGCTAGAAGCGCTATACGTCGCGTTCCGACGGATGGAACTGGATCGTGGACCTGCATCTGGAGATGGGCTCCGCTTCGTATTTCTCCCACCATGGGATAGTCCAGAGTATGCTAAGGGGAATGGCCCTGAGATGCTGCCTGTTCAGGGGTATCCAGGCAATCGCATGAAGTTGTTCAGGAACAACTAGGGAAAAGGGACGTGATCAACAAAGCCATCGTTGCGCTTCTACCGCTGGTTCCACGACCCATCGTCTGGAAGATTTCTCGTCGATACATCGCCGGCAAAACTCTCGATGATGCCCTGCGATGTGTCGAGGATCTCAACGCAAATGGTATGAGTGCCACCCTCGATGTGCTGGGAGAAGACACCACTGATCAGCAACAAGCTCTCGAAGGTGAAAAGATCTATCAGAGCGCATTGAGCGAGATTTCAAGCAGAGGCCTGGATGCAAATATCTCGGTCAAACTGTCGATGCTGGGATTGCGGTTCGACCCTGCCCTTTGCGAATCGATCATGCGTCGATTGCTCCAATCTGCCGAGTCATTCAACAGTTTCGTCCGCATCGACATGGAAGATTCAACGGTGACAGACGTCACACTCCAACTCTATGAGAAACTCCGGAGAGATTCCGATCGCGTTGGTGCCGCCGTCCAGGCATATCTGAGAGGTACAGAAAGCTCGGTTCTTGACCTGCTCGGTGATGGCGAGACGAACCTGAGGTTGTGCAAGGGGATCTATGTCGAGCCAGAAGAGATCGCATTTACCGAGTTCAAGGAAGTACAGGCTTCGTTCAGAAACTCCCTGCAAGCACTCCTGGAAGGGGGAGCCAGAAGAGTGGGCATTGCCACGCACGATCCGGAACTGGTCGAGTCTGCGCTGGAGATGATCCGCAAACTCGATGTTCCCCGGGATCGTTACGAGTTTCAGATGTTGCTGGGAGTCGCCAAGGCGATGCGAACGGACCTGGTCAACCAGGGCCATCCTCTGCGCGTGTATGTTCCTTTTGGCGAAGAGTGGTACGCCTACTCGACGCGTCGGTTGAGGGAAAACCCTCAGATCGCAGGTCATGTCGTCAAGAATCTCTTCAGGGGTTGAGTTCGAGGAGGAATCCAGCGATGCGCGGGCAATACTGGAGTCCGGGAGATGAAAGACTGTCTGCCAACATCTCGTTGATGTATGCCAGCACGCTCATCGAAGGCTATCTGGCAACGGGCACCCTGCAGCAGCAGTTCAAGGACCGGATCCTCGAGATGTGCACCATTCACCCTCGCTTGCTGGATCGAGATTGCATGCCGGGCCATCTGACAGCATCCGCTCTCGTGGTCAACGAAGATCGATCTCGAGTGATGCTGCATCATCATGCAAAACTGAACCGTTGGTTGCAATTCGGTGGTCATTGCGATGGCGATGCCAATCTGCCCGCTGTTGCACTACGAGAAGCGATCGAGGAGTCCGGTGTGGGCGAGCTCTCCATCGATCCAGAGATCACGGATATTGATATCCATACCATTCCTCGACGAAAAAAAGTACCCGAGCATCTTCACCTGGACATCCGGTTCATGGTGATGGCTCCCGATCATTGCCTGCCAATGAAGAGCGAAGAGTCCCTTGAGGTTTGTTGGTATGATGTGGACGATCTGAACAAGATCGAACTGGATGAATCAGTGATGAGATTGGTGAGGACCATCTGCTGAGGTCAACGTTGGTAGATGGGATGGTCCCGGTGAGCGAGATCAAGAGTGCCATGAAGATGGGCATGTGGATGAATCGAGTGCTGGTTGCTGTTGCGATCGGTTTCGTGATTCTAGCGGGAGTACTGAGTGTCGCTATTCCCTACGACGGGATGCTGAAATGGACCGGCCTGCTGTATATCAGTGGTGGGGTGAGCCTGCTCAGCATCGTGGTAGGATTTTGGATCAGATATTCCCTCATCCCGTCCCTGGGCCTACAGCCAACGATGAAGGGAATGGGAGTTCACGCGATATGGATGTCAATGATTGCCGGATTCCATGAAGCCAGCGGATTGCTCTGGGCCATCTGCTCCTTCCTCTATCAGGACCCAACCGGACTCGTGGGAACCGGGGTCCACGTGTTCCTGCTAGCGTTGATGTGGAATGCAGGTACTGACCTGGAGCGGTTCAGCAGTCAAGAAGAAGCGGAGAGCGAATCATGAGCAGTAATCGAGCAACCAGAGCGATGGCGGTCCTGGGAGGGATGGTGATCATGGGAGTGCTAGCGGGATTATTTTCTTCAGGTGCGAATGGGGAAGTCGGACTCAAGGTCGGGGATCCAATTCCTGATCTGACTCTGTCGGGTTCAGACGGCAAGAAACACACGTTACGGGAAGGAATGACACGCGGGGAGGGCTTGATCATCGCATGGATTCCAAAAACCTCCACTCCCGGCTGAACTGCTCAGTGCAAGGCTCTGCGTGACAGTGCCGAGGAGATCAAGCAGTTCAAGGTCAAGATGTTTGTCATCTGCTGTGACAGCATCGAGAAGGTGAAGAAGTTCGGAGCGGATCTGGGCACGCCATTCCCGGTTCTCAGCGATCCAGACCGTGTTGCCGCGAAAAACTTTGGCGTCGATCGAGCCTTTGGCCTGTCCCGACGCCACACCTTCTTCTTCGGTCCCGAGGGGAAGTTGCGTGAGATCGACAAGAAGGTGAAAGTGAAGAGTCACGGCGAAGACGTGGCCATCAAACTCGAGAAACTTGGTTTCCCGAAAAGGTAACCATGGATCAGATGTAGTTCAGATCAGACCATCATCGGTAATACCCACAGGAAAGAACAGCCGAGCAGGCCAATCAGTGGCCCATCTGCTGTGTGTGGGCTGATGGCCTCTGCGACGGTCATCAGGATGGGCAAACAGATCAGTGCGATCGTCAACTGAGGCATCGTGAAATATGCGGAGTACCAGAGCAACGCCAGCACGGTGACAATGAATACCATCGCACTTCCTTCAAGACTGCGGTGGTATTCTCCATTCCAGAACTTTCCGTCGTGCCAGATTGCTTTTGTCTTGTAGCGATGCTTGCCAAATCGAAGACCAACGGGCTCCGCAAGGCCATCACCGAACTCGTTCACGAGTTGAGGTATCAAGGTGATGATCTTGTTGTCGACGATGGCGATGAATGGCATGTAAATCAAAAATCTCAACACATCCTCGATCATGTCATAGCGCATGCTGTAGGGGCGATCTTCCAGGCGATCCCACGAGATGAAGGCGAATCGAAAGATCGGTACCTGTCTTCGGATGACATTCCATTCGGTGAAGATGATCTTGAGCTGTTGTAGTGAGAAGAGGAACGCCGTATCAAAGAGAATCTTGTCTCCCTCGACAAACAGGAACGGAATCACGAATGCTTGCAATTTTCGCCAGGGGCGCAGGCCTAGCTTTCGGACAAAATTGATCCGGATGTTGTATTTCATCACCAGGTGTGAGCAGAACACCTTGCCCATGAGTTCAAAGACTGCAGCTGCGAGGAAGAACTTGATGGCAGGAAGACTCAGGGTCGGGATCCATCCCTCGGTGGATGCCATCAGCATGCCGAGGGCCAGCATCAGGTAGGCGATTCCCGTGACGGCTACAAACCGGTCTTCGCCACTCCAGTCATAATTCGAGTTTTCGAGGCCATAGGGATCTGCGTGGAGGGTCTTGAAGTATTTGTCTAGATCTTCGTGAATGTCCATCGGTCGCGATGGTGGAAGGGGGTGCGGCTGGTCTGGAGTTTTTTCTGGATCGGTCATTCTGCGGGCACCCTCCTGTTACCCATATCAGGAATACGAACTAGGTAGGACCGAAGTTCCATAAATTCTTTGAAACGACCGAGTTGGACCCGAAATTCAGTTCCGCGTCACTGGTTCTTGTAGCAACGGATCTCAAAAACTCGGATCTGTTTGGATTGCTGCGTCTGGCTGATTTCAAGGCGAAGTGCCTGCACAGGGCCCGAATCGAGTCTGTGGCGGCGAAGTCTCAGGTAATTCTCCTCGGTCCTGACCACTTCACTGCGAACGCCGTCTGCCGAAACGACGCTCACCACATACTCCTTGACCGTCTCGGGCTGGGGGCCTCGGATGATGTTCTTCGAGGCTGAATCAGAGGCGGATAACGTCAATTGACGGTGGAAGCCACTATCGAAAGTGATCTGAACCTCGTCGATCTGTACCGGAGTTTTCCAGCTCAACTCGATCCACTGACCCCCATCGACCATCTCTGCACCCCATCGATGCTCCCACTTGCCTGGAACATCTCTCACGATTCCATCGAGGATGTGAATCGGCTCAGCGCCATCAAGATGCGCAGAAGCAGTGACGGTGGCAGATTGGGCGAGATCAGCGGGATCCTTGTTGGAAATATTCCTGATCGATTGATCATCCCTCAACAAGCGTTGCTGTAGCTCTCCAATGTGATGTTTCCTCAATACAGGAGGAGTCACACTCTTCTCGGTGCAGATGGCGGCAGCGGTTCCGATCGCTTGACCGGTGCACGCACAGGTTGCCATCACTCGTGTAGAGGTGAAGGCGACATGAGAGTTTGAAATGTTTCGTCCCGCCATCATCAGATTCTCGATGTTGCCGCTGAAGAGCGCTTCGAATGCGATGTTGTAGGGTTCCTTGATTGGCTTTGAATAAAAAGGAGGCTGGTCCCAGTCATCGAATCCTCCGGGGGGATGTTCATCGAAGGGCCAACCACCGATGGATACGCCATCATCTCGCAGTTTCCATCCGTCGGTCAGGTCATCTTGCGTCTGGATGTGCGCACCGGTGAGACGGCGGCTCTCACGCTTCCCGGGGATCATGCCAACTCGTTGAAGTGCCCAGTTGGCGGAGTCGGGCCGTTCACCGGAATTCTTGATCCAATCCCAGACTCCCATCACGATTCGTAGCAAGTCGAACCTCAACTCCTCATTGTCCTGAATTACATCGCGATCTCCGCCCAGCTCGATCCACCAGTATCCGTACTCGTAAGAACCCTTCGGGATCTTTCGAAACAGGAAGTCGTTTTCTGTCATCTTTCGAGACCAGGGAGGAGCGAGAAAATCGATGGGGCTTTCATGTTTGGTCGCCGTGAACAGAATCGTGGCTCCCTGTGAGTTCTCGTCGCCCTTTTCCAGCGCCAGGGATTCGTTGTAGAGTGATCTAGGTTCGCGTCCCTTGCGAAAATCAGCACCTGCCTCGAGCGCGAGCCGGCAGTCGCCGGTGCAGTCACAATAGGTACTCGCTTCGATGCGATAGATGGTTTCAGTCTTGTCACAACGAGCCATCACTCGAGTGATCTGGTTCTTGGATACTTCTGCAGAGTATACAGATGTATCCAGTTTCAATGTGAGCAGCTCTTCTCGCTGGCACAGGTCATAAAGGGTCAGATCAAACAGTTCGAAGGAACGATGAGGATTTCTTCGAGCATCTTCGAGGCGGATTTCCTCAATCAGTCCACCTTCTCGCCAGCCGGATCGCTGACCATGAACATCGGCCCCAACGATGTGCATTCCTATTTCGCTGGAAGCGTTGCCTCCGAGGCGTGATCGGTCCTGTACCAGAAGGGTACGCGCGCCATTGCGAGCGGAAGCAAGAGCAGCACAAACTCCAGCCATTCCTCCGCCGGCAATCAGCACATCGACAGCAATGTCGATGATTCGCATGTGCTTTTCATCTACAGAAACCGACCCCAACTCGCTGGTCTTGTCGTCGGTGAAGGAGGATTCCTTGCTGTCGATGGGCGGGTGAGATGCAGAAACAAATCTTCTACCATCGATGGCCACGGATAGACCAGCCAGTAATCCGATCTGGCCGATGAAGTTCCTTCTGTCCAGAGCTGGAAATTCAGGCTCGGGAGTATCGGAGTCCAGATCGTTCACCTGGCAGCGATTTTCTTTGCAGTCTGTTTCTTTACCGACTTCTTCTTCGCGGCCTTCTTCTTGGTAGGAGATTTCCGTGTGGTTTTCTTTGCTGCTGGCTTCTTCTTGCCCGCCTTCTTCTTTGCAGCGTTTTTCTTTCTGGTGCTGGTCGCCGCATTTGTTGCTGAAACGAACTCCTTCATCGGAACCGATGCGATGGCTTCGGCGATCAGGTCATGTTCGCATTTCTCCCAGCTGGCAAGCCTTATGCAGCTCTTGCCGATGTCCAGTCGGGTGCCACGCTTCTTCCATTCGGTGGAGAGACGCTTGAAGACGCGCGGAATCACATAGATACCGCACATGTAGACGCCGTAATGCCTTTTCTGGGATGCGATGGCTGCATACATCAGCGGTTCTCCATTGTAGGTATCAGGGCATTCAGAAAGAGGAACCTCGTAGCAGATGAATCCCCATCGCATCTGTTCCTTGTATCCCTTGGGCAGGTTTTTCCTGATCAAGGTGCGGAGTTTCTTGATGGTATCTCTGCGGTCCTCTGGCAGGGAATCGATGTATTCTTGTGGCGTTTTTGCCTGGCTTTGCACGACACCTCCTCTACAGACGCAGGATCGATCTGTAATGCCAGATTGTCCTCGATCCAGTTGGCATCTTCAACGAGCAGTTCCCTCTGTGTATGCTGACGCCACAAGCCACGATATGGATCGTCTTGTAGGTATGTTCATGAAGGGAGGAACACCATGTCAAATTCTGATTCCGATCCAGAATTCTGGACCTTGTTGCAAACCATTGCGGTCTTCGTGCTGGGGGCCTGGCTCATCGACTCCGGCCTGGACTGGTCTTCGACTCTTGCACTGAGCTATGAAGGGGGAGTGGCTCATGGGATGGCAAGAACCCTGGTTCTGCTTGTGGGGATCGCGGTCATCATCCTGAGGGTCCGGAGATCTTGAACCGAGACAGAAAAACTGCACAGGTAATCACCTCGATTCGGTGCGCATCTCTTCTCGTGCACGGTGGCGACCTATGACCCGCGAAGAGATCATCGGTATCGGTGTTGCTTACCTGTTCGGAGGGTTCTGCACCGGTTACTTTCTCGTCCGCTTCAAGGCCAAACTCGACATTCGCGACCATGGGAGCCATGGAGTCGGGGCTCGAAATGTAGGTCGCGTTCTGGGTCGGGGCGGTTTTATTGTGACCCTGTTCGGGGATGCGCTGAAGGGCGCACTGGCGATCATCATCGCTCGCCATTTCGAGTTCTCCGAGATCGCGGTTTCTCTTGTCCTGGTGGCCGTGGTGGTGGGCCATATCTGGCCGTTTCTGCTGAACTTTCGTGGGGGACGCGGGATTGCCACGGCGTTTGGCGGCTACCTCGCACTCGATGTCCAGTTGGCCCTGTGGGTGCTGGTCTCGACAATTGTGTTGCTGGCTCTGGGTCGTGGCGTCATCTTGAGCGGTCTTGCGGCGTTTGCATTGTTGCCACTGATCGCCTTTGTGCTGGATCTTTCTGGTCACATCGTGGCTGCTCTGGCGGGCTGTTCAGTGGTTATTCTGTATGCGCATAGACATCACCTTCGAGGAGCGCTACCGATCAAGGGAGAGTAAATGGGCTTGCTGGATGGGTTCACCTACAAGATCGCAGAGGAACCCTGGGAACTGGAAGCAGTCCACGCCCTGAACTACAGGACCTTCGTCGAGGAAATTCCTCAACACGAACCCAATGCAGATAGAATACTGACCGACAAATTCCACGAGGAAAACACCTACATCATCTGCCTCAATGAAGAGAAACAGATCCTCGCCGGCATGATCGCCTTTCGAGATCAACGCCCCTTCTCCCTGGATGCGAAACTGGACGATCTCGATTCCTATCTTCCGGATGGTCGATCACTTTGTGAGATTCGACTGCTGGCGGTGGAACGAGATTACCGCTACACGAGAATCTCCCAGGGGCTCATCGCGCAACTTGTTCAGTACTCGACCGATTGCGGATATGACATGGCCGTGATCTCTGCCACCGTGCAGCAACTCAAGTTGTACAAGTACCTTGGCTTCGTCCCCTTTGGTCCCGTCGTTGGGCCCGAGGAAGCAAGATACCAGCCGATGTATTTGACGGTGGAGGCGTATCAGGAACTCAAAACCCGTTCGAGTTCTTTTGCCAGGGAATCGGTGGAGCTGACCAACGACGACACGATGGCCTTCAACTTTCTCCCGGGCCCCGTCGATTTTGCCAAACAGGTGCAGGATGCTTACAACGAAGCCCCTTGCTCTCATCGTGGCCAGGGGTTCGTGAGAGACTTCCAGAGGGTGCGCCAGTTGCTCTGTGAAATGTCGGGAGCAGGTCAGGTCCAGTTATTGATGGGATCCGGCACGCTGGCCAACGATGCCATCGCGGCACAGTTGTCGCTGAAAGAAAGCACCGGACTGATTCTTGTCAGTGGCGAGTTTGGACGACGTCTTCAGAATCATGCCAGGGGTGCCAGGTTAAACTTTCACACGCTGGAGATTCAGGAGGGCCAGGCATTCGAGGCCAGAGACATCGAACAGGCTCTCGCCGATCACTCCGATATCGAGTGGATCTGGGGAACGCATTGCGAGACATCCACAGGGGTACTCAATGATATCGAGATGTACAAATCGATCTGTGCCTCGCGCAACATCCGGCTCTGCCTCGATTGCATCAGCTCTCTGGGAACGGTTCCGGTCGCTTTGGCGGGGGTCTACCTCGCCTCCGGGACCAGCGGCAAGGGCATGGCATCGATCGCGGGGCTGTCGATGGTGTTCCATCATCACGAGATTGTGCCGGCTCCAGAGAACATCCCGTGTGCACTGGATCTCGGGATTTACCAGCAGCACGAGGGCATTCCATTCACCATCCAGTCCAATCTCGTGTATGCCTTGCTCGCTTCCTTACAGCGAGATGACTGGCAAAAGAGGTACGAGGATGTCAGCAGCTGGTCACGGAGTGTCCGACAGCAGTTGACGGAAATCGACTTACCCACCATGGCGCCCGACTCGTGCGCGATGCCGTCTGTTGTGACGATACCTCTGGATAAATCTCATTCTTCGGAGGCCATCGGAGAGACACTGGGGAAGCATGGAATTCTCATCAGTTACAGAAGTGGTTATCTGCTCGAACGAAACTGGATTCAGGCGTGTAGGCTTGGCGAAGAAAGCAAGCCCGCAGAAAAACTGGTGCGTCTGC
This sequence comes from Planctomycetota bacterium, assembly GCA_036338595.1. Classification (GTDB taxonomy): domain Bacteria; phylum Planctomycetota; class UBA8108; order UBA1146; family UBA1146; genus QNYK01. The sequence goes on from JAYZBV010000010.1 coordinate 9,243, forward strand.
TGAAGAAAGAACTGAAGCGCTCGGATGTGCCGTCGGCTTCTCATCCGGGTCCCTGATCTGAAGACTCGAGACAGCAGACCTGGAGCCCGGTTTCTGTTACTCTCCGTTCGATGATTTTCATCTGCAAACTCCCGGCTACCGACTCTGAGTGCTGGTCTGCTTCCACCCCGAGTGCGCTGGCCAAAGCGGAACGGACCGAACCGATGCGAGTTGGTATTCGGCCGCTGCTGCCGGAAGCAGTAGCACTGATCACGCTGCTTCCCCTGGCCCTGGCGATGTCGGCAGGATGTACTACCGACGATGTCCCTTCGACGGTAGGCGCAGAAGATCACCGATTTCTGGATGTGACCGATCAATCCGGGCTGACCCCGCAGCATCTTCAGGAAAAATCCAAGGATCGCTTCATGCCAGAGAGCATGACGGGCGGCGTAGTGCTGTTCGATTGCGATGGAGATGGCGATCTCGATCTCTATCACATCCGACACGGACTCACTTCCGATCGTTTCACCGCATCCGCTTCGGCGGGAAATCGACTCTACAGGCAAGATGACCACTGGCACTTCACCGATGTCACGGAAACCTGTGGAGCTGCAGATCGTGGCTATGGGATGGGCGCAGCCGCTGGAGACATCGACAACGATGGAGACCTGGATCTCTACATAGGAAATCTAGGACAAGATCGATTGTTGAGAAACGATGGGAGTGGGGTTTTCACCGATATCACGGAGGCATCCGGGATCGATGTGTCGGGTTGGAGCAGTTCGATCCTGTTTGCCGATATCGATGCGGATGGACACCTCGATATCTATGTCTGCCGTTATCTCGACTTCGATGAACAGGTGAGAATCAACGATTCTGCCGGGCGACCCGAATATCCGGCGCCAGGGATGTTTCGGGGAGCGCAGGATCAGCTGTTGCGAAATAACGGCGATGGATCCTTCGTCAACATCACCATCGAAGCTGGATTGAAACGGGCTTCCAGGGGACTCGGGGTAGTGGTCTCCGATCTGGATGCAGATGGAAACATCGATTTCTACATCGCAAATGATGGAGAACCCAACCAGGCGTGGATCGGCGATGGAGCCGGAGGATTTCGAGACGAGGCTCTTGCCATGGGACTGGCGGTCAACATCTTCGGTCAGCCGGAAGCGGGGATGGGCATCGCTCACGGCGACATCGATGACGATGGACTGGAAGACCTGATCGTGACACATCTGGTGAGCGAGTCGGACACCCTGTATCGCAATCTAGGTGACGGGAACTTCGAGGATGCGACCGGTTCTCGTGGGCTGGCTCATCCGACGCTGGATTACACGGGGTTCGGTTCGGCGCTCTTCGATGCAGATGGAGATGGAGACCTGGATCTGGTCACGGTTCATGGCCGGGTGTTACGAGGATCCGAGCATCCTGGGGCCACGGGAGATGCGTACTGGAAGCGATACGCAGAGCAAGATCACCTCTTCATCAACGATGGTCGGGGCCGCTTCTTGCTCGATGCCAACAGCGGATTTTCCAGCAGGACAGCGGTGAGTCGTGGGCTAGCGATCGGCGACATCGATAACGATGGGGATCTTGATGTCGTCATCGCCGAGGCGGATGGATCGCTACGACTCTGGAAAAACCAGTCGGAAGCCGCCCTTTGGTGGTTACTGGATGTCATCGATGCCTCGACAAATCGGTGCGATACCGGCGCAGTCGTCGAGTTCCATCAGGGGGATGCAGTACACATCAGAAGAGTCGCTGGCGGCGGCAGCTATCTTTCTGCCAGCGACCTGCGCGTTTATTTTGCATCCACCGACGAAGTCACTCAATTGAAGGTACGCTGGAGCGATGGAGAACAAGAGCGATTTACGGTTCCAGCCCCTGGTCGAGTGAGCACCATCCGGAAGGGGGCCGGAGAATGATCACGCAATCGGGCAGGGCACACCTTCGTGGCATGCTCATCCCCTTGACGTTTCTGGTGCTACTGGTCGGTGGGTGGTGGGCGATCCGCCAGGCCGGCCCGGAGTTACCACCGATCGATCGACACGGCCTTCATCGGTCGGTAGAAATACGCCTGGATGAACTGGTCGAGCAACTGGCGGCATCTCCCACGGAGGCATCTTCATGGGGTGAGCTTGCTATATTGCTCGATCTTCACCAGCAACCCGCCGCAGCGATCACCTGCTATCGAAAGGCGATGGAGATCGATCCGGCAGATGCACGCTGGCCCTACCTCGCTGGAATCTGTGCCAGCCTTGGAGATACCGATCAGGCACTCCTCTTTTTCGAGATGGCTGCAATGACGATGCAGCATGCTCCACTGCCGATTCGCCAGGGCCAATTGCATCTGGGTCGAGGCGAAGTGGATCTTGCAAGAGATCTGTTCGAACAGGGAGTGCAGCTCGATGCCACCCTGATCCAGGGGCATCTCGGACTGGCGCGATGCGCCCTGGCCAGTGGCGATCCGGCCGAAGCCGCATCTCATCTGGATCGTTGCGAACAGTTGCAACCCTCTGCCGGAGAAGTCGCCAGTGCCCGAGCCATCTGGTGGCGATTGCAGGGAGACATGGAACGCGCCGCCAGCAGTCTCGAGGAAGCTGCTGACAAATTACCTCGTGAACCGTTGCCGGATGGCGTGCGACAGGATGCGGTGAACAGTCAGGGAGTGGGCCCCCGCTGGAGACGAGAACGCAGTCAGAGATGGTTGGTCTCGGGGCGAACCGACCAGGCAAGAGCTCTCTGGCAACAGGCGATCTCCGATGATCCCACCGATGCCACGGCGAACCTGGAACTGGCGCATATAGCCCAGCTCCAGAACGATTATCCGCTAGCGCAGGCAAGCTACACCAGAGCAGCCGAGCTGGATCCTGACCTGGCGGCGGCGCATGCAGGTCTTGGAGTGCTGCAGATGCGAGGTCAATCGTTCGAAGCAGCAGAGAAGTCGTTTCGTCGGGCACTCGATCTCGATCCGGAATCGGCGCAGGTTCGAGCGAATCTGGGTTCATTGCTGGTGGCTACAGCCAGAGGCGCGGAGGGATTGCAACTACTGACCGATGCCTGCGAGCGGTTGCCAGAAGATACGGATCTACGATTCAATCTGGCGATGGCATACCGGAAACTGGAGCAGTGGCCAGAATCCAGCGATCAGTTCTCGGTGTTGCTCGATCTCGATCCCGACCGCACCCGGGCGCGCTTCGAGTGGGGAGTGGTGCTGGCGCAGCTGCAACGATTTTCAGCCGCAGCCGATCAGTTCAAGATCGTTCTCGAGAGTGAGCCGGGCCGCGCATCGGTCTGGATGAATCTGACCCGAGCACAAGTGCGAGAGCAGCTTTACGGCGACGCACTCGCATCGCTTCGTTCGGCTCATGCTGCCGTACCCGGCGACTGGCGCATCGCATCGGAGTTGGCGTGGCTGCTGGCCACCTGTCCCGATGAGCGCTGGCGAGACGGTTCGGAAGCCAGACAACTCGCTGCGATCTTGTGTCAGAAACAAGGTCCCACTTATCCACGCTCCCTCGATGTCTGGGGTGCAAGCCTTGCGGAATGTGGTGAGTACGATGCCGCCATCGAGAAACTGCTGCTGGCCAAGAAATACCTCGACGAGCATCCCGAACTACCGCGGGATCCGGAGCTGGATGAGCGCCTGGCCGGATATCGCAGCGGCACCCCGTATCGATTTGATCGCTAGCCGTATTGGCCATCTGAAGGCCTTTCCTGGCCATTCCTGAATATTCGAGATTGCCGGTCCAGTGTGCCGTTCGTTTCGGATTTCATCTTGCTGGCATGTTTGCGAGCAACCTCTGGCGCCCGCCCTTGAGGACACTGAAGTCACCGAGAATATCGAGGGATAGGAGCAGTCATGACACAACCCACCGATAACAGCATCAGTTCGAGTCGTATTGGCATCGTATTCAGTCTGGCGCTGATGGTTCTGGTGAGTTTCGGATCTGCCGTCGTAGCAGCCGACACTCAGGGCCGTCCTGCAAAGGATCCGGTCGTCGGATCTTCCGGAGACGGCAAGCCCACGCCGGACTCTGCAGCCAGTGTTTTTCTGGGACCGATGGAAAAAGCATCGCTGGTGCTCATCACTGACCTCGAGAGCGCAAAGAGCTCCGTCACTTCCACCGATGGCAACGGCCAGTACAGGCTCCCCAAGGGCCTTCCCAGCACGGTCATCTATGTTGCGACCAGAGGCCGGGTGTTCGACCTCAGTAGTGGGCGATTGACGGACTCCACGGTCATCCTGTCAGCAGTCCAGGTTCGTGGTGTGGCCGATGACGATCCTCAGGTGAACATTCTCACGACTCTGGTGGCCGCACGTGCCAATGCCCTGGCCGGTCCCGCCTCGCGCGGCCCCTTCGCCCGCATTGCGATGCCATCTTCCATCCAGCAGGCAGAGCAAGAGGTACAAGATGCTCTCGCTGTTGCACTCATCGAGATGCGTCAAGATGAGAGCACGCTGGCTACCGAGAAGGATCCTCGCGCCGATGGAACAGCAGGCCAGGCCCAGTTGATCCATGTCAGCATGGTGGTCAGCGAAGCCGCTTCTAGGAGAGTGGCCAGGGGCACCGATCCGGCGGTGGGAATCGAATCGATCATCGAGGATATGGTCCAGCAGATAGCAAACCTGGGTCGATTCGAATCGAGCCTGGTCCAGGAATTACGAGCTGCCGAGCAGAACATGAATGCGGTCCAGATGCTGCGCACGCTGCAGCAGGAGTTCGGTTTCGGGGCCAACCTGTTGCCCTTTTACCGATGAATGCCTCCTCGGAAATGTCCCGATAGCCAGGAAGCCACGAGAGTCTAGCCCAGCAACAAGGAAACGATCTCCCCGGCCTCTTCGAGGTGCGGGGAGATCTACTCTTTTGCAGTGCGGGTTCATCGATTCAAAAATTTGGATAGGCGTTTCCGGCGCTGTTTTTCGTTGCAAGGCTCTTGTACGAATAGAAAACCCATCTGGGTACAATGCCAGGCGGGATTGCCGTGGGGGCATTGCTCGGATGATGGATGATTTATTTCACCTTGAAGCGAGGGCAAGATTCATCATCAACGCAGCTGGACAGCGGTTTTTGCGCTTCTTCTACTCGCCTCCTGTAGCCCGCTACCACGAAACGATTCATCCTTTTCCTGGCAAAGGGCCGAGGAGCGTTTGTCCGAAGGGTTGTTTCGACCGCAGCAGGATCCTCCGGAATATATCGTGATGGATGGTTATCCGGAAAGGTTCCAAACGGCTCTCGCATCTGGAATTGATGAGGCTCGCAGTTTCCTGGGAAACTATGGTCCCGTCCGGGTCTATGTCTTTGGCGAACCCGGCGATGACGAGGCTTCCCGGCAGGCATTGAAAGATGTTGCCGAGTCCTACTGTCGAGCACGACGGGAAACGGCACTTCCTGGATTTGAAGAAGACTGCCTGGATGGTCCTGCCAAACGCCTGGTCGAGGTAGCAACATCAAGTGGTCAGGAAGCCTTTCTCTCGGCGGTCATCTTCACCGACCCACCGTTTGCCGAACTTATTTTTATCAATGCCGATCACTGGGGAGCCTCTGATTTACCGCTTCGAGGCATCCATGAATACACTCATGTTTTCCAGCAAGCCCATAGAGAATCTCCCGGCTGGCTGATGGAAGGCGGAGCAGTCTTTTTCGAGGCATGGCTCGGCAGCGAGAGAGGCTGGGTGGACTTCCCGCGGGCGATGAAGAGGTCTATGCAGAGTGCCCAGACGGGGAGATCTGCAGGTCGCGGTCTCAAGGACATGGAATACACCCGAGACTTACCCGGAGAAATGGAACCCTTCCATCGCAGTATCGCTTACGACATGGGGGTCTGGGCCGTCACCTTTATCATCGCTCATTCCGAGACTGGAAGCATTGAGAGCTATCGTGATGAGTTCTACCCGCTTTTGCAGGAACACGGCTGGAGAGTGGCGGTGGCGAAATATACGAGGACCAGTGACATCGATGAGTTTTATCAGCAGTTCGATGAGTTTCTGGCCATTCCATTACAAGAGCAGATGAAATTACTGGAAAACATCCGGCGCTGATGGAGTTGGCGATGGATATCGCAAACCTGCCTCGGAAATATCCCAGTAGCCAGGAAACGATCTCCCCGGCCTCTTCGAGGTGCGGGGAGATCTACCCTTTTTCAACAAGTTGTTCCGTGTTTCGAGCCCTATCCGTTCTCGACCAGGTATTCCGGATCGTTCTCATCGAACTTCCGCTCGAACCGTTCCTCCATCGCCGGAGCAAAACGGCTGGCGACATGCTGCTCGTAGAGTTTCTCGTAACAACTCTCCTCCAGCACTCCCTGAAGCCCGCGGATCCTGTGTAGCAGATGATCGCGATCCGATTCCTCGAGGTGATTCACCGCATACGAGAGCAGGTTGCCCAGCGCATGCATCATCAAGGCCGGGTTCTGGATCATGTGGATTCGCTCGAGCACATTGTCGAAAGCAGCCCTCGTCGGCGGATCACTACTGATGAAGAACCAGGTCTGCAGCAGCAGCGCCCGCGAACGCATCGGGAAGCAACCACGCTCCCCCGCCTCCTCGATGAGGCTACGAATGATCGCCCAGGCCATGCGCAAATCATCCTGGAACAGCGCATAGGTGCCGAGTGCAATCTTGGTTTCCAGCAGGCCTTCATGACATGGAGGTTCAATGGTGCGGAAGAAGTCGAGCGCCTGCCGCAACAACCGCTCACCGTCCTCGTAACGCTCTTCCAGAGTCGCCAGCTCTCCTTCACGGAGGTACTGGAAGCCCTGTAAACGAGAATCACGGCTCGAGACATCGGGAAGCAGTTCAGAAGATGCCTCGAGTTCGGCTCTGGCAATATCCGACAGTTTGGAATCGAGGGCGCACTGTGCGGAGTTGAGGTAGTTGACCGCGAGTGTCGTCCAGTCGCATGTGTGGACAAGGCGGTTTCTCAAGTCGCTATCTTGCCAGATTTGAAGAGCCTGATCCGGTTGCCCTGATTCTCGGAGTAGTTTTGCGAAGATGAACTGAGAGCGAGTTGCGCAGCCAAAGTTCAATCCGGAAGCCGTAGAAAACACACGAGTCAATTTCTCATGAGCAGACTTGAAGTCGCCCATCATGAAGGCTGCTTCAGCCTGGACAAAGTCAAACAACGTTTCGCACCAGATGGACATCACTCCTGCTTCGATCACCGGCACATTTGCTTTGAATGCAGAGAGCAGCTCAGCAGTTTCACCCGCATGGCTCTGGTAATTGGAGCGGCGGCATTCCAGATAGATCGAGTAGAAATGTAGTGGTGAATTGTAAGGAAGGTAGTTCCGAATCGTCTGGTAATGGGTGCTGTGATTTCGAACTGATATCGAGAAGACGTTTTGCCGTTTCAGGAAATAGGCACAACAGATTTCTCTGGCGGTCATGGTCGGAGCGATGTCTGAATTCAAGAGAAGTGGAAGAATCTCATCGACGGTGGCAAATAGGCACTTCTCAGTAGCAGATAGAAAGTGGTCGGTGTCCCTGTAACCCAGTTTTGAAACGATGGTCGGGTGTTCCATCGCCATCGTGTGCCGTTGTTCCAGTCTGGAGAAGGCGATCCACGCCGCCTGTTGGTATGAGTCGGCTTCTGGAGTGCGGAGGCTCATGGCTGCACCTCCAGATCCAGAAATCCCCCGCCTGCGGTAGGCTGCCAGGAGATCTCGGTTCGCCAGTAGGTGGCGATACCGTTGGGGGGTTGTTCTTGACCGGTGAGAAGCAGGCAAACCCGTTTTCCCTCTCGCCAGGTCTTGAGATGGTCGATGCGGGTATCGGCTAGTTCGAGCCATTGCCGAAGCGGCAGCAACTCTGTCGGGGTCGCGCCCTCTTCCATCCAGTCGCACACCTGCAACAGCAGATCCAGCTCCTGAACCGACCCGATGATCGAAGCCGATCGTCGAGAGGCAGTCGCCGGGTACTCCTGCATGACAAAGGTATCCTCGGCCAGATCGGGCGGCGCCGTGTTGTCCTGGTGCAGGTAGCCCCAGCGAGAAACGCTGGTCGAAGGCAGCCACGGTCCATTCCCCAGGCCGAGCGGAGCCGGATCACCCTCGATGCGAATCGCACCGAGATAGACATCGGAGCCGTTGGCGCTGACCACCCTGCTGAAGCGTAATCGGGTGATGTCATGTCGAGCCAGCAGGTGCGGCACCAGGTAGCCATCTCGCATCGACTTCAACGAGTTCCCCATGCACATCATCTGCGGGGGAGTGGTGATCACTGTTTCGTCGGGTTCCCCGGGTCCCTGCCCCCATGAAACAGCGGGCAAGAGAACGAAACTGGCGATCAAAAGAAAAAACACACGCATGGAAAGACATCGGACACGCGTCGGTCCCCGGACAGGGTTCCACGTGTCGGACCTCATGCGGTCAGACGAAACGGTGCCACTCATGGCGCACCTCCCGAGTTGTATTGAGACCAGAGCCCTGGTGCAGTCCGGTGAAAGTGATATCAAGAACCGATATCAAAACACCGCCTGCAACTCCTCTTCCGGTCACGGTCCAGTGGCGGGCTGAACCGGCGCCTCTCCCTCATGCAAAACAGGGAAAGAACTCCCGACAGCGCCAACCTACACCGCCCAAACCCCCAATTGCAAGAACGCAATTCCCCCCTCCCCGGCCCTGCCCGGAAACAACACGGTTACTGCACGCACCACCTGAATTCGGTACCCTGTAGCGTCTCCTGAATGGATATGCACCAGATCGGGCTCGATTCGAATACCGGCATACCCACACAGAAGCCACAACCTGGACCGAAACCCCGCCCATCACCGTCCGGCTTCGGACGGAGTGCGCGGCAATTACAGAGACGTTATTCGAACAATAAAAAATAAACGGCACCAGAAAGGCACCGACCATGACCTCTCCAGAATTCGGATC
>JAYZBV010000011.1:0-15897 GCA_036338595.1 Planctomycetota bacterium
ATCCCATTGCCCTGACCCGTGATTTGGATTCAGCGAAGAAGTGGCTTCAAGAAAAAGCCCGTGGTACGGAACGAATTGGGTTGGTCGCGTCGGCCAACGCTTTGCGCTTGCGTGCTAGTGGGATCCATGTGAAGTCTAAAATTGATCCAAAACATTGGTTCCTAAACCCAAAGAACGATGTCCGTTCTTCTTATGTTCTGGAAGAAGTTGCTACCGAGTTTGATATTCAAGGGCTGGAGTTGGACTGGGTTGGGGTTTGCTGGGGAGGCGATTTCAGGTTTGTCGGTGATACTTGGGCGCATCACGCCTTCAGAGGTGCCAGTTGGAACACCATCCGTAGTTTGTCCAACAAGAAATACTTAGAAAACGCGTATCGAGTCTTACTCACACGAGCTCGACAAGGAATGGTAATATTTGTCCCGCCAGGCGATACATCTGATCCGACTGTCGATCCGCAGTTCTACGACAGCACTTACAATTTCCTATTAGAATGCGGAGTGAGTGAGATCGACTGTTCTTAGGCACCAAGACACCAACGACGCCCTCGACTGCGTCAGCTTTGCCGCTTGCCCGTGAGAGTTGAGCCGTTGTAAGACTCCGGTGTACTTCAAAACGCCCCGGGGCCTGCCTTTGTCTTCAGGGCAGGTCCGAGCTAGCTCTTTTTTCGGATGGAATTGAATAGGACAGCCACTTCCACCAATGAGAAGATCGCAGCCGGGAGGCACTCATGACCACGGATACAGGTCAAACCAGTTCGAGGGTCAAAAAATTTGTGATTTATCTGTTAGTGATTTCCGCTTTGCTCGCAGCGCCAGTCCTGGCGGGACTTATCTGGCAATCTCAAAAAGCTCTCAGTCGTGATAGTCATCTGACTTCCGCAGGAGCACTGATTCTGCTGTGGAATCCAGTCAAACATGAATCGGTCGCAATTGGGGGGAGCCCATCCTTGATGCATCCGGTCGATTCGGTCCTCCGGCGGCCAGATCTGACAATGACCCCGGCTGCCGCTGCACTTCTGGCAAAAAACTACGGCAACATGATCAATTTGGATGTCCCCCAGTTGTCCCCATCGGTTGCCAGAGGTCTGAGCCAGTCACCTTATGGCCTGTGTTTTTGGAATCTTGAAGTCACTTCTCCGGAGCTCCTGGCAGCGCTGGTGAGCGGTCGCTGTCCACAACTCAGTCTACCGATTCCGAATCTTACGGAAGCAGGCGCCAAGGCATTGAGCCAGTTCAAGGGGGATCGCCTCACCGTTACCCATATGACCCGTCTTTCACCAGAAGCCGCGAACGCTCTGAGTCGATGTGAAACGGCCAACCTGTCGTTGGAGGGCTTGGATCATCTGTCAGAAGAAGCTGCCGAAGAACTGTCTCGATGTCGAACCGGTTGGCTGTCGATCGGGGGGGGGTGGCTACGGTCGAGCCCCACTACGCTGTCGTTGAGATCTCTGGATAGCATTTCCGAAACAACCGCATCCGCCTTGAGCCGATTTCAAGGACGGAGTCTCACGCTATATGTGAAACACATCTCCGAAGAGGTCGCAGTGGCACTGAGTCACTACCCGGGGTTGCTGGCGCTGACTACACTGGAGACCTTGCCCGATGCTGCGGCGCACGCCCTCGCCGGTCGAAAACTTCTCAAGGTTGGCTTGGGGGCTAGTAATGGTCCCCATCAACTGGAAAAGCTGCCCGCTTCCGCCGCTGCCATCTTGAGAGAAGCGAACAATAACAGCCAATAACAGATCGAGCTGCATCGACCCAACCGCGACGCCCTCGACTGCGTGAGCTTTGGAGCTTGCCCGTGATGAGGATGCTAAACTCTTGATCGACTTGAATCGGACGAAATCACACTACGGCCGGGCTGGGTGGGCGGTGTCGGCAGGGAACAAGAAGAGCGAAGTGGAAAGGTAAGGAACCCGAGATGCAGCGACCGTCACCGACAGCAGAAGATTCGAATCCCGAGCGGAAGATGTGGATTTCCTTCCTGATCGACCTGATCACCATCGTTTTTCTGGCGATCTATATCTTCAAGGGTGACTTTCTCTTTGGGCACTACCGGGGCCCGAGCTGGGCCATCTACTCGGCAGCAGCCGCCGCCCTGGGGAACCTGCTGGTGCTCTTTCTGGTGGCCCTGACAGTGGCGAGGATGACCCGCACTCGTAGGGTGTTCTTCACTCTGAAGTGCCTGCTTTCGCTGGTCACTGTCGGGTTCACAGCCCTGGTCGTGGCAACGGATCTGTTTGGTTGGTTCAACTGACGGAAGCCAACGCCCTGCCGGCCATCGAGACAGAGCAACAAAAGCAGCCTCCGGTGTGCTTCAAAACGCCCCAGAATCGGCTTTTTCTGGTCTCCCGCTGTTTTTTCGTCCGACTGTGCTGGCCAATCGGATTCTCATCTCCTGCCTTACCTGCCTGTTCAGAGTGGATCGACCACCCCGGAAAGGAATCCGACATGAAAAAAATCCTCTCTCTCATCACAGTATTGCTGTTTTCGGTAACACTCTCTGCCCAACCCGGCCAGTGCCCTGGCCATGGCCTCTTCGTTGATAGTGGCCAGCAAATCGAACTGGGAGATTCTAGAGATTTGGCTCTCGGCGACCTCGACAACGATGGCTACGTCGATATGGTCTTGCCGGGCCGTTTCTTCGAAGCACTAAGCGTGCACATCAATAAAAGCGACGGCACCTTCGTCAATAGTGGCCAACAGCTGCTGGGCCAAGCTGGCTCTCGAGTTTCCCTCGGCGACATCGACAATGATGGAGATCTCGACATGATCGTGGCACGAAATTTCAGTTCGCCTGTCGTATACGTCAACGACGGAAATGGCTTCTTCACAGACAGTGGTCAGCAGCTGCCATTTTTCTCTGATTCGGAACTTGGCGATCTCGATGGCGACGGCGATCTCGACATGGTCACCATCAATCAATCGAATTTCCCCGATCGGGTCTTCACCAATGATGGAAGTGGAAATTTCTCCTGGACCAGCGAACTGTCACTAAATAACAGCGAATCTCTCAAGCTCGGAGATCTCGACGGCGACGGAGATCTCGATGTAGTCGTGGGAAATGTAGGCTCTCCCAATCGAATCTACCGCAATAAAGGTAACGGAACTTTCAGCGATGCTCTTCTACAAGTAGGAGGCAACGATTCCAACCTGCACATCGCTCTCGGTGATATCGACAGCGATGGCGATCTCGACATGGTGCTTGGTAACTCCGGCAGCGTCCACATCAATGACGGCAATGCTAATTTCACCGAGAATCTCCAGGCTCTCAATCTAGCTGTTAGCGGAGCGGTTGCACTGGGCGACATCAATGGCGACGGAGATCTTGACCTGGTTGTCGGTACGGATGGCCAACCAGATGTCATTCTTCACAATGACGGCAACGGTGTCTTCACCGACAGTGGTCAGCAAATCGGATCTTCAACGACCAGCATCATCACCCTCGTCGATGTCGATGGCGATTCAGATCTGGACATCGTCAGCGCGGAACAAGTACCATTTCCACCAAACCCAACGGCACAACCTGTGCAACCCAAACGTGTCTACCTCAATGTCGGTTCGGTTGAGGACTGCAACCAGAACGGCATTGCCGACGGTTGCGAAATTTCATCCGGCGCCGTCAGTGACGACAATGACAACGGCATCCCCGACGAATGTGAAGTTCAGTTCATCCGGGGAGATGCAAATAGCGATGGGTCCGTCAACATTACCGACGGGGTGTTCATGCTGCACTGGCTGTTCAGTACTGGTGCTGAATCGACCTGCCAGGACGCGACCGATATCTCCGACGACGGTTTCCTCCACCTCATCGATCCGATCTACCTGTTCGCCTACCTCTTCTCCAGCACTTCAGCCCCCCCCAGCCCTTTCCCGGGGTGCGGCTTCGACTCGACGGCTGATTCACTAGGTTGCGACAGTTCGGCAGCTTGCCCGTGAACCATCCATCAGGGGCGAGGAGCATGACGAGAACAGCGAGCAAGGTCAGCTGTCTCTGGCATCTCTAATCCCTGCGAGTCTCACGGCGATGGTCCACCCTTTTCTCGGCTTCGGCGTAGCGGCGTTTCTCGTCGTCGGTACCGGGGACCAGTGCCGGAACTTCGGCCGGTTTCTTGCGGTCGTCGAGACCAACGAAGGTCAGGTAGGCGCTCGATGTGTGGGTGATGTCGCCGGTGCGGGGATCCTCCCCCTCGACGCGCACACCGATCTCCATCGATGTGCGGCCGGTGTAGTTGACCATCGCCTTGAGGATCATGAAGTGACCACCGGGAATCGGTGCCAGGAACTCGACGTTGTCCATCGCCGCGGTCACGACGGGTCTGCGACAGTGACGCATCGCCACCATTGCACAGGCCAGATCCATCAGGTGCAGCACCTTGCCGCCGAGCACGTTGCCGTGACTGTTGGTGTCGTTGGGCAACACCAGCTCACGCATCTCGACCGCGCTCTCGGACGGTATCTTGTTTTGACGATCACTCATTGCTTTCCCCCCGCTCGCCTGCTTCGTCGTCAGGCCTTCTGGCGATGTACCGCTAGACGCTGGACGTACTGTTTGGGTTCCCAGGTATTGGTGACCTGATTCGCTGACAGGCCCATCTTACGCGCGATGCCCACACCATGCTCGATGTCATCGAGTCCGGCAATGGAATGAGCATCGGGATGGATACCGATGTCGATACCGAGCTCTTGCAACATGTTTCCCCAGCGCCAGTCGACATCGAGCCGGCGCGGATTGGCGTTCAGCTCGACGATCACCCCTTCCTCGGCCGCCACCCGCAGCAGATGCGCCATGTCCATCTCGTAGCTATCTCGTTGCAACAACAGTCGCCCGGTCGGATGGCCCCAAACCGTCGTGTACGGATTTCGTAGCGCTTTTTCGATGCGATCGGTCTGCTGCTGCTTGGCCAGCGAAAAGCTGGAATGAACGCTCGCGACCACGTAATCGAGTTCTGCGAGTTCATCATCGGGATAATCGAGCGATCCATCGGTGAGGATGTCGCTCTCGATGCCGTGCAAGATGATCACATCGGGAAACTCCTGGCGCAGTTGATCGATCTCGACCCGCTGCTGGTGTAACTCATCGATGGAAAGTCCACCGGCATAGGCGGCGGTACGCGAGTGATCGGCGGTGCCGTAGTACTTCCAGCCCCGATCCGACGCCGACTGCACCATCTCGCGCAGGGTCGCCTTGCCATCGGACCAGGTCGAGTGGCAATGAAGCGTGCCTTGAATCTGCTCGAACTCGACCAGATCGGGCCACTCCTCCTCGGACTCGAACAACTGCTCGGCTCGCTCCACCTCGCCCAGATCCTCGCGCATCTCGGGCGGGATCCAGGCCAGCTCCAGATGTTCGAAGATCGATTCCTCGTCAGGAGTCTCCAGTGGCTTCTCGGACGCATCCCAGAGGCCGTACTCGTTGAGCTTCCAGCCCTTTCCACGAGCGCGCTGGCGAACACGGGTGTTGTGCTCGCGACTGCCCGTGAAGTAATGCAGTGCCGGGGCAAACTGATCGGGCGCTACCACCCGCAGATCGACCCCGATCCCCTCCTCCGACAATACTCTGGTCTTGGTCTCTCCTTCGGCTTCCACTTCACCGATACCGTCAGTGGCCAGGAATGCATCACGAACCGCGATCGGATCATCGGAAGAAGCGAGGATGTCGATGTCGCCGATCGTCTCTCGATGGCGACGTAAACTGCCGGCGACCTGCGCCTCCTCGGTCGCGTTGCAGTCCTCGACCTGTGCCAGGAAACGACTCGCCACCAGCTGTGCCTGTGACACCAGATTGCGACCGGCAAATCGACGCAGATTATTGATGCCCTTGAGGATGGTCTGCTCGGTCCGTTCGCCGAATCCTGCCAGCTCACGGATCTGCTGCTCGTTGCAGGCGTTTTCCAGCTCGGCGATGGTCAAGATCTCGAGATTCTCGTAGATGGCACGGACCTTCTTGGGCCCCAGTCCCGGGATGCGCAGCAACTCCAGTAGCGATTCGGGAACCAGTTCACGGATCTCCGCCTCGATGTCACTCTCGCCGTCAATCACCAGTTCCTCGATGAGGGCCGCCAGGCCCTTGCCGATGCCACGGATCGAGGTGATCTCGCCCGATTTGACGAGAGCTTCCAGATCGCCCTGCCACGATTCGAGGGCACGAGCGCCGTTGGAGTAAGCACGAACTGCGAACGGGCTGGCAGCGGAAATCTCAAGGATCTCGCCGCATTCGATGAGAACGCGGATCACTTCATCCTTGTTCACAGCGTTCTCCCTCCCGGACCGTCTCCTCCAGCGCATCGATCCAGTGCGAAGCGACTTCGACACCGGTGGTCGACTCGATCCCGGCTAGCCCCGGCGAACCGTTCACCTCCAGCACCAGCAAACCATCGGGTCCCTGCAAGATATCGACCCCGGCGCAACGCAAACCGAGGATCGATGCGGAGCGACTGGCGAGTTGTTTCATTTCAACAGTTGGATCGACGGTCGTGGCCACTCCCCCACGATGGAGGTTGGAGCGAAAATCGCCGGGTGGTGCGGTCCGTTCCATCGCCGCCACCACCTCGCCCCCGATCACCAGCAGCCGGGTGTCCTGGCCGCCACACTCGATGTAACGCTGCAAGATGAACTCACGTGATAAAAACAACACGCTCTCCATCAGGGAAACTGCTGAAGCGTTGCTTTCCGCCAGCACCGCTCCACGTCCCTGGGAACCCAACAGCGGCTTCAGTACCACCGGAGGACCGCCAAGACGTTTGACCGCGTCATGAAGTTGATCGAGATCGCGCACCAGTTCTGTCTCGGGAACCGCCACGCCGGCACGAGAGAGTCGTTGCAGAGATTCCATCTTGTCACGGGCAGTGACCAGTGCATCGACTGGATCGATCAGTGCGACTCCATCTTGTTCCAGAGCGCGTCCGGCAGCCACCGCCAGGCCGGGCAAAACGGCACCGAGTCTCAGGATGGCCGCATCGAGCGGAGCCACCCGATCGCCATTACAGATGAGCCGAGGAGAAGAGCTGCGGATCGCCAGTCGCAACAATTCCAGGGGAACCCACTCGTGACCTCGACCAGTCGCCTCCTGCTCGAGGCGAACGCACGAATCGAGAGCTGGATCTGCAGTGATGATTCCGATGCGCATCTGAAAAGGCCTCCTGGTCCCGTTGCAGATGGAATCCTGACCGGGGCGCGGAAGCAAGGGATCGATGGCAGTTTCTACAAAGGAGGCGAATGCGCTTAGGGAAGGGCTCCCTCGAGCACCGAATCATATTCGCTGGTCGCCTCACGACGCTGACCGGTCTCGGCGGAGTAGATGTGGAACTCCTTCACCAGGCAACCGTAGATGTGAAGGGTGACCGCATTCTCCTCGCGAGAACAGTTGTCCATCCGGTGCAGGTCCATCGCCGGAGGGTAGACGGTCCCGACCGATCCGGCGGCACCGATGAAGGTCTCGACCGGAATGAGACAGTGCTGACCGTCAACCTCGTCGGGAGCGTAATTGGTGAAGCGCATCCGTCCGCGCAAGACTCCCAGAACACCCCAGGCTGGATGATCGTGGATAGGGGTTCCCTGGCCGGGTTTCCACACCAGTACATTCATCGAGAAACGATCCTCGGCATCGGCGTGGAGCAAATGGCGAGTGTAATGCTGAGTGCCAGGTTCAAACTGACCGAGGAACTCATCCGTGACTCCAGCGGCAAAACGCTCGGTGATCCGTACCATGTCGGATAAAAGCTGTCGTTCCCGCTTTTCGGTCTCGAGAAGTTGATCCACCTCTGAGATGAGTTGCTCAAGATTTGAGATCGGCTCCATCTCGGCCTCCCCTATATTCCCTCGCGAAACCAGTTGAAGATTCAGATGCGGGCTCCAGGTGCAAATATCGCCCGAATCCCCGTTTCCAGGTCCGAACTTACCTGTCATTTTGACGCTCGGTCCCAAAGTCCCCGAGGCCCTGATCTTACCGTTTCTGACGGGGTGCGGCAACGCGTCCGCCCGCCCGTCTTCACCGTATCCAGAAGCGTTAATTCCGGCCGGTTCCTACCCCATAAACCTCGATCCCCCTTATCCTGTCCGGAAGTCGAAAGTCCCCGAGAGAGGCGAAGGTATCGTGTCCTTCCAGGTCGAAATTCCGATCCGGTTCGCCGATGTGGATGCCGCCGGAATCGTTTACTACCCGCGGCTGCTTCACATCTGCCACCAGGCGTTCGAGGAACTGTACCAGCAGCGCGGACCGGTACCCTATCACCAGTGGTGCCAGCAATCGCGACTCGGCTTTCCGACCCGTCGCCTCGAGGCCGATTTTCAAGCCCCGGTCCAGCATGCAGGCCCCGTCACCGTCGAGGTGACCACCTCGCAACTGGGTGACTCCTCGGTCTGTTTCCACTTCGTCGGCCGTCAGAGCTCACTCGAAGATGGCAACCCGAGAAACTGCTTCAGTGCCCGCGTCTGGAAGGTCTGCGTCGCCATCGACCGATTCGAACCGACTCCGATCCCGGCCGATGTTCGAGAAGTCCTGCAATCGATCGAGGAGTCGTCGTGACCGATCTGCGCGTCATCGAGATCTACCCGTCGATCCAGGGTGAGAGCACCCGAGCCGGATTACCCTGTACCTTCGTGCGCCTGGCCGGTTGCCCTCTTCGCTGTCGCTGGTGCGATACTGTCTACTCCTTCACCGGCGGCGAAATGATGAGCATCGAGGCGATCATCGAACAGGTGGCCGAGACGAGAATCGGATTGATCGAGGTAACCGGTGGCGAACCGCTGGCACAACCTGGCACACCTCAGCTACTGACGAGCCTCTGTGATCAGTTTGATGAAGTGCTGCTGGAAACCTCCGGATCGTTTCCCATCGCCGATCTCGACCCCAGAGTCGGAGTCATCCTCGATCTGAAAGCACCCGGAAGCGGTGAAGAGAGTCGTAACCTGTGGGACAATCTGCCCCACCTGAAGAGCGGCGACGAACTCAAGATTGTCATCGCCGATCGCACCGATTACGAATGGGCCCGGGACGTCTACCGAGAGCATCGACCGACGGTCCCGACCCTGTTCTCACCGGTGTTTGATGAGATGGAACCGGCACAGCTGTCGCAGTGGCTCATCGAGGACCAGTTGCCGGTCAGGATGCAGTTGCAACAGCACAAGTACATCTGGGATCCAGAAGCCAGAAGGACGTGAGCGAAAAGATGAACCCGGTTGTCGAACTGAACCACAAATTTTCCTTCGACTCGGCGCACAGTCTTCCCAACGTGCCGGAAGATCACAAGTGCCGCCGACTCCATGGACACACCTTCCATGTCGAGGTGCAAGTCAGTGGTCCAGTCGGCGAGACCAGCGGCTGGGTGATGGACTACGGACAGATGAAGGAAGTGGTCCGTCCTGTCATCGCACAACTGGACCATCGCCATCTCAACGAAATCGAAGGGCTGGAGAATCCCACCTCGGAACACATCGCCATGTGGATCTGGAATCGCATCGCCGATGGGCTTCCAGGGCTCACCGCGGTGTGCATCCACGAGACCTGCAACACCGGTTGCACCTACCGCGGTCAGTAGAAAAAGAAGCAAACGGTAACTGCTACCGAACGCTAAGGATGGTCAGTCCTTAGACCGTCCCATGATCCTGAGGATTCGTAGAAACAGATTGATAATATCCATGTAAAGTGCCGCAGCACTATCGACTGCATTATCTACGGTTTTCGGGATCTGATTGGCTCGCCCCCAGTCGTAGCCGATATAGCCACAGAAAATCAAAGCCACGCCCCAATCGATCCAACCGGGCTGTGCACGACCGGTATACATCAGAAAAAACTCGATCAAGATAAATAAGCACAACGCTAAAGTCAGTACGGTCCGGATCCTCTGGAAGAACTTGGGAAACAAGGTCCCCAGCACCATCATCACTACCACCACCGAGCCGGTGACCTGAATCGCAGCGGCTACAAGTGCTTCATCGTAGACAGACACAACAAGGTTCACTACAAAACCGAACGGCACCACAACAAAATTGTACCCAATGAAACTCACAACAGGATTGATCGATTTTTTAAAGAGCCAGACACCTGCAAAGCACGAAGCGAAGTACAGCACCAGAAAGAACCAAAACGGCATCGCAGTAACGATCAAACGTGGATCTACGGTACGAACGATCAGCCAGTTGATGGCAAATCCCCAGCACAACACCGCTCCCAGGATGAAGTTATATTGATGATCACCAATAATCTCAGACTTGATCTCAGTCCGATCAAACACACTATCTTCGCTTTTGAACAAAATGGCCCCACTTCTAACAACCCGCTAGACCATATATCAAGCAAGGAGCTACAAGGAATGAGATCCTACATCGACTCCAGCTCGTGCGGCAGGTAGTCCATCGGTGAGCGGAAGTAGTGGTTGGGCGGATAGAAGATCAGGTTGGTGGCGCTGCTGGTGTAGGTGCAGGCGAAGTCTTCCAGTTGACGGCCGTAATAGGTCAACTCGCTGCCGGCTCGAAACAGACTGCCCCACTGGGTGTTGGTGGCGGTACTCAATCGTGATCGAAGGCTTTCGCGCTGGCGGATGAAATCCTTGAGGGTGTCGGTCGCCTGCTTGCGTGCGATGGCACACTCGCTACGCAACTTCTTGAGATCCTGCCGTTCCGCCCGATCTTCGGTGGTGATCGCCTTGAGCGATCCCTCGATCGCCTTCCAGTGCATCACCTCTCGCTCGGTCGAGATGCGTCGCTCATCGACCTCCTTCAACTGCCGGACGATTCCTGGCAACGTCTCCTGGATGGACAGCTCTTCCTGCAACTCCGGCACTACCAGCATCGTGCGCCAGTAAACGTTCTTCTTGCTCGAGATGAGATCGGAATAGATGTGATCCCCGACATACAGAATCTCGGGCCCACTGACACCGATCGCCTGCTCCATCTCTGCCAGGTTACCGCCGACCAGAACCCCTGGTTTCGGGCCCGGCTTGGCCGATTTCTTGTTCGATACCGAGAAGTATTTCGGCTTCTGGGCGTCGACCACCACCAGATCGAACAGTTTCAGCCAGCTGTCACCGGCATCTTCGCGGCGACCGAGCACGGTGTTCATCATCTTCGCGGTGTAATCCCACTCGCTGTTGGTGAGCAAGAACACCTTCTTGCCGTTGGCGCGCAGGTGCTTGAGCATCGTCTCGGTGCGCGGATCGGGCTCGATGAAATCAGCCGGGTTGGCGGTGATGACCTGTTTCAGTGAACCGTCGCGATGGATGGTGTCGGTGTGGTGACGGATTCGTTCCCACAGTTTGCGCCGCTCGCCCGGCTCGGTGTGTCCGACCAGGCCGGTCCATAACAGGATCTCTGGCTTGCTGAAGGCATGATCGACCTGGATGAAGCGATGCTCTCCCGGCATGTGCGGAATCACATCCCGATCTCCGTACAGTTTTCGTTTCGCTGCCACCGTCAACTTCTTCGGCCCGTGGAAAGCACGCAGCACATGACCGTAACGATCGGTCTTGAGGATCACGCCCTCGTCGAGATCGAGGATCAGACCCTTTCTGGCAAAGGAAGGAGCGGGCACGTCTTCGAACCACGCCTCGGGGATGCCCTCCTCCTCGACCAGTCTCCTGGCAACCAGTTGTTCAGCCAGATCATCGAGTGCTTTTGCGTTGTAGACCGCCAGGGTGTGATCGAAATCGAAGCCAACGGCTTTGATGAAATCGAAACGAAGGGTGCGATTGGTGAAGATCGATCGTTGATGATCAAGAGTCGGGTTGCGGATCGCTGTCGAGATCACATCAAACCACGCAGAGTTGCTCAACTCGGTTCCTCCACTCGATCGACACCATCGGATCCATCTCGCGAGCGATCCTCAGCGGCCTTCAAGAAGGCCAGCGACTGCTCGACAAGCGTCGGGGCCCGGTGCGCATCGCGCGACAGTTCGACGAGCGCCAGCCCACGGTATCCGTTTTCGAGCAAAACCTGCAAGAGCGGTTCGAATTCGATCTCTCCCTCGCCCAGCGGTAGATGCTCGTGAACCCGGTTCTTGCAGTCATCGATATGGACATTGATCACATCATCGACCACCGCCGAAAGGCACTGGTGGAATGGCGGTGACTCGGTCACTGCCAGGTGTCCCAGATCGACCGTCAACCCGAGCGCCGCACTGGAGATCTCGCCACGCAACCAGCGCCATTGCTCGAGATTTTCGATCACCATGCCCGGTTCCGGTTCGAAACCGATTTTCACGGCCTGCTGCTCGGCAGCGACGAGAACCGTGCCGAGAGCATCGAGCAGGTGATCGCGACAACGATCAGGCTCGACTCCTGGTTCGGCGACACCACTCCACAGACTGACGGTGCCGGCGCCGATGGCGCCAGCGATTTCTATGGCGCGCAGGTAATAATCGATGCGTCGCTGACGATCGCCGTGCTCGTCACTGACCAGCGATGGCCAGTGCTTGCGCGCCGGATCAAGCGCGAAGCGAGCCCCCGTCTCGACGACCGGTTCGAGACCGGCCTGTTCGAGCAACTGGCGGATGTTCGCAAGTTGAGCATCGCTGACCTGGTGCGGATCGAGATGATGGTGGTCGAGGGTGATGCCGATACCGTCATAACGATGCTGACCGAGCAGTTCGATGGCCTGCTCGAGGGTGTGGTCAGCGAGACCGTTGGTGATGTAGCCGTAACGCAACACCTCACTGCTGCCCTTCGAGTCGCGCTTTTACCCAGGCGATGGCGTCCTCGCGTTCGGTCACCTCTCCCTCACGCTGGGCATCGCCGAGTTGATCAAGCATGGCACCGAGATCAGGGCCTGGTTTCATACCGAGATCCATCAGATCACGCCCCTGCAACAACGACTTCTGAGGTGGATCCAGTTCCTTCCAGTCGCTCCACAACTGGTGACACTCATCGTAGAGAGTCATGTCCGCATGGCTGCCGAGGCAGTCAACGCGGCACAATTCCAGCAACTCCTCGAAACCATCCTCCTCGAACAGACGGTAGCGCTTCGCCAACCGCATCTTCGGCAGGTTCATGAACACCAGGTGGCGTCTGACCAGATAGACGATTCGCTCATGCTGGCGACGCGAAAGCCGCAGACGCTCGCAGATCTGCTCAGACATCTCGGCTCCGAGTTCATCATGGCCATGAAAGCGGATGCGATCGGGCGCCTCCTCGAAGGTGTCGGGCTTTCCGACGTCATGCAGCAGCGCTCCCATCGCCAGTTCAAAAGACGGATTCTCCAGATGCGAAAGCACCAGACCGGTGTGAACAAACACATCCCCTTCTGGATGATGCTGCGGCGGCTGTTGCACCCCACGCATCCGTTCGATCTCGGGCAGGATGTGTTGCATCAGACCGCTATCGGAGAGCAGGTGATAACCGCGCTGGCGGTGATCTGACACGAGGATGTGTCCCAGTTCATCGCGGATCCGCTCGGCACTGACATCGCCGATGGCTGCTGATTCGGCCACCACCGCGTTCCAGGTTTCATCTTCGATGGGGAAATCGAGCACCGTGGAAAATCGAACCGCTCGCATCAGGCGCAGGCGATCCTCGCGGAATCGTTCGCGCGGATCGCCGATGGCACGAATCGTCCCGGCCTCCAGATCGGCACGACCACCGACATGATCGACCACCTGTCCGCTATCGATGTCCCAGAACAGGCCGTTGATGGTGAAGTCTCTGCGCAGGGCATCCTCGCGCTCGTCGGTAAAACGCACCGCTTCCGGATGGCGACCATCGGCACTGCCGATGTCGGCACGGAAGGTCGCCACCTCGACCTCACCCTCCGGTTCGACAACGCGTACGACACCAAACTGGGCACCCACCAGCACCGTCTTTTCGAACAGCGCGTCAACCTGGTCCGGCACGGCGGATGTCGCCAGGTCAAAATCCTTGGCAGCCTGTCCCAGCAGATGGTCACGCACCGCTCCACCAGCCAGCAGTGAGCGATGGCCCGCCTCGCTCAGGCAACGATGAACCCGCAGTACGTGATCTGGGATCACGAGCGGCTCCAGGGGGTCGCCGTTAGGGGTTGATCCGGCCATCTTCGTGCGTTCTCCTCCTGCAACCCCCCATGACGGAGGGGAGACCAGAGGATAACCGACCGGGGCCGATCCGGGGGCCGAAAGGTACAACCCGATCGATCCTGGCGACCCCAGGAGTTTGATGAGTAGCGAGAAGGACGATCTCCGGCAAATCCGGGTGCTGAGTGCAAAGCTCCACCAGCACAACTTTCGCTACTACATCCTCGACGATCCGCAGATCTCCGATGCCGAATACGACCGATTGCTACGCGAGTTGCAGCAACTGGAAGAACGCTACCCCGAGGCCCTCAGCGCCGAATCTCCGACCCAGAAGGTCGGGGCCAACTGGAGCCCCGAGGACTTCGTCGCCGATCGCCTACCGCCGGTCGAACATGTCGTACCGATGCTATCTCTGGAAAATGCCATGGGCCCGGAGGAGTTCCAGGAGTGGTTGAATCGAGTACGCAAGGGACTCGAACTGGAAGACGATGCCTCCGACCCGCCGATGACGGTCGAATACAAATTTGATGGCGTGGCCGTCTCGATCCTCTACGAGGATGGCGTGCTAGTACAAGCCGCGACCCGCGGCGATGGATTTACCGGCGAAGAAGTGACAGGCACCGTTCGAACCATCCGTTCGGTACCTGCGATGCTCCAGGGGGAAACCATTCCGGCTACCGTCGAACTGCGCGGTGAGGCGATCCTCAAGACCGCCGATTTCGAGGCGCTCAATGCAGCTCGTGCAGATGACGAGAATCTGTTCGCCAACCCACGTAACGCCGCCGCCGGAACACTGAGGCAACTCGATCCGCGCGTCGCCGCCCAGCGACCGCTCGATGTCATCATCTACGGCGTCGGTCAGCAACAGGGGATCGATCTCAGTTCTCAGCAGGATCTGTTCGAGACTCTGCCGGGATGGGGATTTGCCGCCACACCCTTTTTCCGCAACGTCTCCAGTGGGAAAGAGTTGCAGAGCATCTACGACGAGGTGCTCGAGTCGCGTGACGATCTGCCGTTCGAGATCGACGGACTCGTCATCAAGGTCGACGGTGCACAACTGAGAGAAACACTGGGGATGCGGGCACGATCACCGCGCTGGGCGGTAGCACTGAAGTTCCCCCCACGTCAGGAAACCAGCCGCTTGCTCGACATCCAGGTGCAAGTCGGGCGTACCGGCGCACTGACTCCGGTCGCTCATCTCGAACCGGTCCAGATCGGTGGCGTGACCGTATCGCGTGCCGGTCTGCACAATCCGAAGGAGATCGCACGCAAGGGACTGATGATCGGTGACACGGTGGTTGTCCAGCGCGCCGGAGACGTCATCCCGCAGGTTGTGAAACCGGTCGAGTCGCTGCGCGATGGAACCGAGCAACCTTTTCACTTTCCCGAAAACTGCCCCTGCTGCGGTGAACCGGTGTGGTGTCCCGAGGAGGAAGTGGTTCCGCACTGTCAGAACCTGCAGTGCCCCGATCAGATCCGCGGTCGTATCGAACACTTCGCAGCGCGTCGCTCACTCGATATCGACGGCCTCGGTGAGAAGTTGATCGATCAACTGGTCACCGCTGGACTGGTCAAGACCCCGTCCGATCTGTACCAGCTGGACATGGCCAAGGTCGCTCAACTGGAGCGGATGGCCGGAAAGTCGGCGGAAAATCTGGTCGCCGCACTGGAACAGACGAAGCAACGGCCGTTCGCTCGCTTGCTTCATGCCCTCGGCATCCGCCATGTCGGCGAGCGAGTCGCCGAGTTGATCGTCGAGTCGCAGCGCGACATCGACACCTTGATGGCAGCATCGGTAGAAACGCTGGAGCAGATCGACGAGGTCGGCCCCGCGATTGCGGCATCGATCGCGGATTTCTTTTCGCGCCAATCGGTGCGCCACGAGATCGAATCGCTGCGATCGGCAGGCTTGAAGATGAA
>JAYZBV010000012.1:0-35018 GCA_036338595.1 Planctomycetota bacterium
GATTCAACTCGATCTTCGATGCGGCGGTCGCAGTGGAGTAGTTACTGGGATCCGCGATCTCATCGGAGGAATAACGACCGAACTCATCTCGCAGAACGGAACGAGCATAGGCACGGACCCAGTTGCGTTTGAAAGCATCGCCGGCACCGCTGTCCTGCAATACCACCGCTGCTGCCGATGGAATCAACTGGTACTGGATCACCATCTCGTCGAAGCGAAAAGATGAACCATCACTGGCTCGAATCGAGAGTTCCCGGACATGATTGAAATCTATATCCTGCTTACCCCGCATCACGAACTCGTTGGGCGCCTTGTCGAGGATGAATGCCTCATTGGCCCAGGGCATGAAGATGGTGACCCCCGGAGTGGTGATGATCGTCTCTTCACCGGTCACATAGTTGACGAGCACCGCAATTTCGGTATCGGCGATGTCAACGATTCCACCCTTGCCACTGACAAAGACGTACACCACGAATGCCAGCAACATCAACATGATAGTGAGGGGGATCATTCCTCTCGGCGGGGTGAAGCCTTTCGCTGCCCCCCTGCCACCGGAACGATTTCCTGGCGGTGGTGGCCACCCCTCTGGAATATTCTTCTCATCTGCAGCCATTGCGGCACTCCTTCCCCCGTCGGGTTCCGCTGGGATTTTGCTGTATCATAGGGTCAGAATCGGTCCCCACAAGGAGAGCGAATCAGTCAAGAATCGATTGTCCCAGAGCACTGGCGATGATCCCCACGCCAACCTCCGCCGTGCGGTTTCCCTCATCGAGAACCGGGTTCACCTCGACCAGTTCAAAGGACCGAACCGCCCTGGTTCTTGCAACCATCTCCATCGCCAGATGGGCCTCCCGGTAGGTCAATCCACCCGGCCTGGCAGTACCAGTACCGGGAGCGAATCTCGGATCAATCACATCGATATCAAAACTCACATGCAGGTGGTCGCAGTCGGTCAGCACCTTTTCCAGAGCCTCTTCCACCACCTCGGGAAGACCCCTTCTGTCGATGTCTTCCATCGAGTAGGCGGTGATGTCGGATTCCAGGATGCGCCGTTTTTCATCGGGGTCCAGTTCTCGCAAACCCAGCTGCACCACTCGATGGGGAGCGATCTTTGGTCCTGCAAAACCGATATCGACCAGCGAGGAGGGGCCTTTCCCCAGCAAGCACGCCAGCGGCATTCCGTGAATGTTGCCGGTTGGCGAGGTGTCGGGAGTGTTCAGGTCGGCATGAGCGTCAAACCACAGCACTCCGACCTTGGGTGGGCTTGTTGCTCCCGCCTCCTGCAGGTGGCTGGAAACGCCCGAGATGGTACCGATGGCGATGGAGTGATCGCCGCCCAGTACGAGCGGGAAACTGCCCGCAGTGAGAGCGCTCTCTACCTTTTCGGCGAGTTGAGTACAGGCGGACTCCACGACCCCCAGGAAGCGCTGCGATGGATCCCCAGCGTGGCTCGCCTCCGGGATGGGTACGAAGATATCGCCACCATCTATGGAGTTGATTTCGGCTCGTTGGAGCGCCTCTTCCAGTCCTGCAATGCGCAGGGCCGAAGGTCCCATCGAAACTCCACGTCGTCCCGCTCCATGATCGAGAGGCATTCCGATGATCTCGACTTTCAGATCGCTGGAGTTCATCTGGGTACTCCCTGCTTCTCATCCGATCCGGACTTCTCTTGACTCTTGCGGAGGCTTCCGAGCCTCTTCGCCATCAGATCGATCCTGTTCTTCAGATCGGGCCTCGACCCGAATGACTGGCGGTAGACGGTCAACGCCCTGGCAGCCACCTCAACATCTTTTGCCTGCATGGCACCTTCGAACACCAGCCTCCAGTAGTCGGAGAAGATACCGGCGCGAGGATCGTCGAGGACCAGGCCCTGGCGGTAGATCTCCAGCATCTTCCCGGCAGCAAGATGGAACTCGCTGGTTCGAGCTGCAGTGTCGGACCTGGGGATCTTGCGGATCTTGGCGACATAGTCCTGGAGAAGCTGGGTGACAGGCTTGACGGCTCGCCAGCGTCGATAACGCTGCGTGAGTTGCTTTGAAACACCCGGCTCCTCGATGAGGCGATCGAGTTGGGCCAGTGGAGTCGATCGGACTTCCAGGATCGATTCGACAACCTTCAACGAGGCCTGTGAACCGCTGTCTTCAGGATCGGCCTTGACTGCCGAGCGCAGATCCAGGAGTTCCTGTACCACTTCCAGGGATGTACGAAGTCTTTTCTCCGTGTTGGGGCGAAATGCCCCCGCAGTGTCATTGCGGAGGATGACCTTGCCATCCGTGTCCATGATCACACATGTGGGAAAAGAGCGCGATCCGATGGCACGCAACAGCCCCTGATCCGGTTTGTCGGGAAGCTGGGCACTGATGTTCACATAAGGAACAAATGTAGCCGAGGCCTTCTTCCACCATGCGGACTGGAGAGGTCCCCCCTCCAGAGCTTTGCAAGGCGGTCACGGTGAGTAGGAGCGAGTGAAGTAGGCCACGATCGGGAGGTTATCCCTGCGCGCCCGTTCCCTGGCCGCATCGAGTGTTCGTTCCCAGGTGACGTGCTTGAGAAATGCTGAGCTCTGCTTCTTCTGGTAGCGATTTTCAAGTTCAGATCGAGAAACCTGAGCATCGATGAGGCCGGGAGCCAGTATCAGCAGCAATACTGCCAGAGATCCATAGCAAGTGCGCAATTCTCTCTCTCCCTTCTCGAGCAGCATTGGTTGCGGAGTGGTGCTGGCTTCGCTAGTCCCGGTGCTCAGGATAGCATACCTTTCTGGCCACCCTCCACCTCGATCGAAAGGAGATCTGCCGTGCCCTCAACCGATTCAGGCCGGCGGCCCGAGTCCTCTCGCCAGCACCGGCGCCGCCCCGCCATGACCGTTCGTGCTGCCATCGAAGATGACGGGAAGATCCTCTTCCTCAGGGCACGCGATGAGAGTGCCACCAACCCCGACGGCTGCTGGTATTTCCTTCCAGGGGGCCATGTCGATCACGGTGAGACGCTGGAGCAGGCGCTGCGCAGGGAGATCAAGGAGGAGGTGGGACTCGAGATCGAAAATTTGCGTCCTGCGTTTCTACGCGAGTTCATCGCGGGTCGGCACCAGCATGGCTCGCCTGGAATGCCCCAGGATCACCATGTCATCGCCTTGATCTACCGCTGCTGCCCATGCGAGGGATCCACCGCTCGATTCGTGCCAGGTGTCGACGGCACTTCCGAGGTCGAGAATCTGGCCTGGATGGACTGCGACCAGCTGGAGAACCTCGACATCCGGCCGCCACATCTTCGTCTGGCCCTCGCTTCTACCGGCCAGGATCAGCAAGCCTTCGAGATCTGGCCGGAAGAGTAGGATCGAGAAGCAGAAACAGATAGGATCATCGCGCCGCCGAAACCCTGAGCACATCATGACGAGGAGTGAGGTTGACCCGGAAAAAAGCCAGTGCTGGGAGCAAGAAGACCGGCAAGGCAAAACGCAAGAGCAACAAGAAGAAGGCGAGCAAGGCCACCTCTCGTAGGCAAGGCGGGCTCTTCGATTCGACCCCGGAGCCAAAGAGC
The DNA here is from genome assembly GCA_036338595.1 of Planctomycetota bacterium. Lineage (GTDB taxonomy): Bacteria > Planctomycetota > UBA8108 > UBA1146 > UBA1146 > QNYK01. The sequence goes on from JAYZBV010000012.1 coordinate 3,538, forward strand.
ACCCGGAAGGCCAGCAAGAAAACAGCCCGAAAGAAACCGAAGAGCGCAAAGCCACGATCTTCTGCGACCATCGATGGTGAGATGGCAAAGGAGATGGCGAAAAAACAGAAGGACATCTCGGTCAGCGAGTTCTTTGCGAAGAATCGTCATCTTCTTGGCTTTGACAGCCCCGCCCGCGCCCTGCTGACCACCGTTCGAGAAGCAGTCGACAATTCGCTGGATGCTTGTGAGGAAGCGGGAGTGGTCCCCGATCTCTTCATAGAGGTCAAGGCCATCACTGCCGACCAACATGTTGTGATCGTGCGCGACAACGGCCCAGGAATCGTACGAGAACAGTTACCAAAAATCTTCGCGCGTCTACTGTACGGTTCCAAATTCCATGCCCGCAAACAAACTCGCGGTCAGCAAGGGATCGGAATCAGTGCCGCAGGGATGTATGGAAACTTGACGACCGGAAAACCGATGAGGGTGATCAGCAAAACCTCACGTCGTAAGCCCGCAGTAGAACTTCTCCTCGCCATCGACATGGCCAAGAACCAACCGATGGTGAAAAGGGAAGTCGAGATCGATGTGGAGTGGGCTCACGGCACCCAGGTCCAGATCGAACTGGAAGGCACATACAAGAAGGGGAAGCACTCCATCGATTCCTTCCTCGATCAGGTATCACTGGCGAACCCTCATGTTCAGATCGAGTACATCAATCCTGTCGATGAACATCCCGTCATCTGGGACAGGGTGACCAAGGTACTCCCGGAAGCGCCGCGCGAGATTCTCCCCCATCCTCACGGTGTCGAACTGGGCATCTTGATGCAAATGATGAAGGAAACCTCGGCACGAACCGTGAGCGGTTTCATGTGTCAGGAGTTCTGTCGGGTGACTCCAAATGTGGTCAGAAAGATCAGCGATGAGACGGAGGGACTGGGGCGGAGGATCGACACCGATCGGCACCCCAAGAGACTGTCAGCTGCCGATGTGAAAATTCTGCACAAAGGAATCCAAGCCACACGCATGATGGCACCACCAACCAACTGTCTTTCGCCCATCGGTGAAGAACTGATGGGGAAAACTCTTCGAAGGAACTTCAATCCAGAAATTGTCATCACGGTGACTCGCCAGCCCAGTGTTTACCGTGGGAATCCGTTCCAGGTCGAGGCAGGGATCGCCTGGGGTGGAGAACTCCCCGGAGATGATCTGGCCTCGATCTACAGGTTTGCGAATCGTGTTCCACTCCAGTACGAACAGGGCGCATGCGCAATCACGCAGTCGATCGTTGCTTCACCGTGGAAAAACTACGAGGTGCAACAAGCCAGAGGAGCGTTACCCACGGGCTCTCTGGCAATCCTCCTGCATATAGCGAGCGTCTGGGTCCCGTTCACATCGGAGAGCAAGAAAGCGGTAGCCAGCTACGATGAGATTCTCAAGGAGATGCGTCTGGCCATCATGGAGGCAGGCCGGAAACTGGCCACTCATCTTCGAAAGAAACGGCGGCTCGCTGACGCTGAACGCAAGAAGGATTACATCAAAACCTATATCCCTCAGATCGGCATCGCACTGCAAGAAATCCTGGAACTGAGCGATACCCAGAGGACCAAGGCTGAAGCAAAACTCGCCGATGTCCTCGAGCGCAGCAGGAAGTTGTGAGGGCGAGATAGAATGAGCAAGAAGATCGCCAAATCCTACATTGATCGCGTGAAGAGAGAGAACACTCGACGCGACAAGAAAACCGTGGACAGCATCGAAAGAGCAGCTCAGGAGATCTACAAGAAGATCATGAGAAGGGGAAAACCGACGCTGCGGTTTCCCGTCAGAAGCCTGTCGAATGTTTCATACGACAAGAAAAAGGGTTACCTGGAAATCGGGCGAGCCCGTAAGGAACGGACCCTGACCGTCAACACGGTCAAGGGATTCGCACAGACGCTTCGAATGATGGGCCTCTCCAGGGAACTGGTACAGACGAACGACTTTGCGACCAAGCGAGACGTCTACTACCAATCCAAGAACTGGGCAGAGGCCAAGTTCACCGATCAATCCGAATCAGACACGGTGATGGACGACATCGAAGCACTCTTCTCGGTCGACGATGTCAGCCGTGAACAGTTGAGATTTGTCCCGGATGAGCACGGCGGTGCAGTTGCGGGAGAGCTCGTGGTGCTCGATCCCGATCTCGATACCGGCGAGGTTGAAAGGATCGACTGCACTCGCTTCGGAAGTGGTGCCTATTCGATTCCCTCATCGGTGGAACACCTCAGTTTCGAGACCGATGCGAAGTTTGTTCTCGCAATAGAGACCGGTGGTATCTTCCAGCGACTGCAGAGCCACAAGTTCTGGAAGAGCTCTGATTGCATCCTGGTCAGCATGGCTGGCGTCCCCACCCGCTCGACCCGGCGTTTCATCCGGAAATTGAGCGACCAGAAGAAGATTCCCGTCTACGCCTTCGTGGATTGTGATCCCTACGGTATCTCGAATATCTATCGAACATTGAAGGTCGGTTCTGGAAATGCAGCGCATATCAATCGCTTCTTCTGTGTTCCGAGTGCGTCATTCCTGGGAGTCACACCCCAGGACATCATCGACTACAAGCTCCCCACCCATCCCCTCAAGGATGTAGATATCAAGAGAGCCAAGGATGCACTGAAAAACGACCCCTTCTTCCAGAGCAAGAAGAAGTGGAGTGCTGCTCTTGAACAACTACTCAAGATGGGTGTGAGGGCAGAGCAGCAATCGTTGGCGATGTGGGGCCTGAACTATGTCATCGAAGAGTACTTGCCTGCAAAATTGGCAAACCCGGGCAAGTTCCTGCCCTGATCCGGTCAATCTTGAGTACCATGTTGCCGACCAGGAAGAGGAGAGCGTGATGCTTCGTACCATTGCGATGTCGATGTCGATGTTGATCCTGTGGACCCCCGCCTCGACTCTTCTTGCCCAGGACGAGTCGACTGGAAGTTCGTGGGTTGAAAGTTACCTCCCGGAGTCTTTCCAGTCGCAGATCTTCGGCCTCGAACAGTGGCAATGGCTCGCCATCGCAGCTCTCGTGGTGGTGGCATGGATCCTTCAAAAAATCGTCTCCCACCTCGCTGGCGCGTTCTTCCGCACCCTGATCTCTCGACTGAAGGACGGTGAGCGCACCAGCAAGGTAGTGGCGTCGATCGGCAGATCGATCGGCTGGTTCGCATCTGCTGGCGTCGTGCACATCTCTGGCCCATCTCTGGCCCTCGGCCCGACGGGAGATGATGTGATCGGCGTCATCGCCAGGGCTCTGGCCACCATCGGAGGATTGCTGCTGGCTTACCGACTCGTCGATCTGGTCGGAGCACGCCTCGAAGATTCTGCCTCCAAGACCGATAGCAAGCTCGACGACCAGCTCGCCCCGATGATCCGTAAGAGTCTCAAGGCACTGGTGACCGTGGGAGCGGCTCTATTTCTCATCCAGAGCACCGGCAAAGACATCATGCCGCTGGTTACCGGGCTCAGTGTGCTGGGAATCGGCGTCAGTTTTGCTGCAAAGGATACCTTCGCCAATCTTTTCGGATCTCTGACCGTTTTCGCGGATCGCCCCTTCCAGCTCGGTGACTGGGTCAAGGTTGGCGGAGTCGAGGGCACGGTCGAAGAGATCGGATTCCGTTGCACCAGAATCCGCACCTTCGAGAGTTCCCTTGTCAGTGTTCCAAACCAGGAACTCGTCAGCGGCATCATCGACAACATGGGACAACGAGACTACCGCCGCTTCAAGACCACCATCGGTGTCCGCTATGAAACTCCAGCCGACACCATCGAGGCGTTGTGTGCGGGGATCCTCAAGATCGTCGAGGCGAACCCGGACATCGAGTATGAATCAGCCAAGGCGAATCTGGTCAACTTCGGCGCATCGAGCCTCGACATCATGGTCAATATCAGATTGAGAGTGGCGGACTACTTCGGAGAACTGCGAGCCAAGCAAGCGTTCCTGCTGGAGGTGATTCGCCTGGCAGAGGAGATGGGAGTCGGGTTTGCATTCCCATCCACCAGCCTCTATCTCGAATCCACTCCGGAAAACCAGTACTCGCTACCTCCAGCAGCATCGCTGGATCAGTTGAAACAGCAGATAGATCGATTTGGACCCGGTGGAGAATTATCCAGAAGCAGCGGATCTGGAGAGTTCCCCGACCAACGCTAAACTCAGTCCAGCATCCTTTCGGAGACGAACTTCAACAGCTCATCTGCCGCATCGATATGTACCCAGTGCCCGGCGCCTTCGAAAATCTTGACCGCGATTCGCCCGGACTCCTGTTCCTGCAGATCTTCCAGCCGACCCCGCGATGTTTCAGATACCACCCTGGACAAACCTCCGATGCAGAATGAGATTCTCTCGAAGCTGGAAGACTCGACCAGCGGCCATGCATCGAAGCGATTCTGGTCGAGCAACATCGCCTCCACACGATCGATGTCGAGCGGAAAGCGCAAGCGACCTTCACTCCTGACCAGGTTCTTCCCCACCCAGCCAGCCACCGAGGCGCCAAAGCCACTGGCATCCAGGGACTGGTCGAACTCGCGTCTCGTCGTGAACTCCATCTTCTGCATCCGGCGTAACTCATCGAGCAACCTGAGAACTGGCACCCGTTCTCGACGGATGCTGGTCAGATCCAGGGGGCCAGGATCGGCATCGACACTGATCACATGGCGGATCGATTCGACGCAGGCCCCTAGCTGCAGCGCAATTTTTGATCCAAAGGAATGGCCCATCGCAGCTTCCACCCGGTAGCCCAGTTGACTCGTCAACTCCAGCACATCTTCGACGCAGGACTCCAGTCGATCCGGGGGAGATCCTGACGAAGAGCGGCCATGAAGTCGAAGATCAACCGCCATGACCCCCCAGGTCGGATGCAGGAGTGCTAGATCCCTGGCGAATCCTGCCCAGTTCCCTCCCGAACCGAGGATACCGTGCAGGATCACGGCCCATCGTCGGGGAGGCTGGCTCCCGGAACTCCTCGCCAGATGATGCAATCTTGCAGTCACTTGCCCTCCCTTCCCTTCAACCCGATCAGTTCATGGTCAGATCCCGAGTCGAGCAATCGATTCTCCGCCCAGTTCCTTGTGCTTGCTGAAATGCCCCTGAACCGACATGATGGCCACCGAAATCACCATTGCGGTGATGGAAACCGGAGACTGTGAACGACCAACCTCCCGACGAAACTGTGGACCAGGGCAAAATATCTCCTCCGCGCAAACGCCGGAGCAAGCCCATCACCCCCGCCCTGAGGCCATGGCTGGTGGTGGTGCTGGGCCTCTTTGCGATCCTCTCCATGAATTCCGCTTATCTGGTGACCATCACCATCGCCGAGGACTGGACCGGTGACCTGCTGCAGGATTCCTTCTACCAGTGGATGTTTCTGGGCCACCTCGGGCTCGGGCTGCTCTTCATCGTTCCGCTGGTCCTGTTTGGTTTCTGGCACCTGAGCGTCTCCTGGTCTCATCCCAACCGGCGAGCCGTCAAGGCGGGTCTGGCCCTCTTCACGGTCAGCCTTCTACTGCTGGTCTCGGGGCTGTTACTGATGCGACTCGAGGGGATCGTCGAGGTCCGCTCTGAATTCTGGAGATCGATCTACTACTTTGCTCATGTGGCGACGCCTCTCCTTGCCGGGTGGCTATTTGTCCTGCATCGGCTCGCCGGTCCCAAGATCAACTGGTCAGCGGGAATCATGTGGAGCATCCTTGCGCTGCTCTTCACCGGGGGGATGCTCGTATGGCATCAATATTCGGGGCAGGAAGGCGCTTCCCCTTCAGAAGGTGAACAGTACTTCGAACCGTCGCTCGCCAGGACCGTAGATGGAAAGTTCATCAGCGACTCTCGCCTCATGCGCGACGATACCTGTCTCGAGTGTCACCCCTCTGCCCATGCGCTCTGGAGTCAGTCTGCCCACAAGTTCAGTTCCTTCAATAATCCTGCCTACCTGGCGAGCGTTCGAAACACGCGCAAGGTACTCCTGGAGAGAGACGGAAATGTTCACGCAGCCAGGTTCTGCGCTGGCTGTCATGACCCTGTACCCTTTTTCAGTGGAGCCTTCGACAATCCGACATACGACGATGTCAACGATCCTACTTCACAGGCGGGGATCACCTGCACCGTATGCCACGCCATCGAATCGATCCCCGGCCCGAGAGGAAACTCGGAGTTCTTGATCGGACAACCGGACCTGTATCCCTTTGCACTGAGCGACTCGCCCCTCCTCACCTTTGTCAACCGCCAGTTGATCAAGGCGAAACCTTCCTTTCACAAGCGGACCTACCTGAAGCCTCTGCATCAATCCGCTGAGTTCTGCAGTACTTGCCACAAGGTCCACATCCCTGAAGAGTTGAATCAATACCGTTTCCTCAGGGGGCAAAATCACTACGACTCATGGTTACTGAGTGGCGTCAGTGGTCATGGCGTCGCCTCCTTCTACTACCCACCGAAGGCGCAGGCGAACTGCAACGGCTGCCACATGCCACTGGTCCCCAGTGCAGATTTCGGCGCCAAGGATTTCGACGGCTCCGGTGTCAGGAGCATTCACGATCACCTGTTTCCGGGTGCAAATACCGCCATGCAATCGATGGTCGGTACGACCCTCGAATCCCTGGAAGCGCACAGACAATTTCTCGAAGGGTCGCTGCGTGTTGATATCTTTGGAATCCGAAGGGGAGAAGATGTGGATGCGCCATTCGAGGGCCCGATCGGTCCTGGTACACCCACCCTGCAGCCCGGAGAAACGATACTGATCGAGACGGTGCTTCGCACGATGGGGATGGGACACCATTTCACACAGGGGACCGTCGATTCAAACCAGGTGTGGGTCGAGGTCGATGTATCTCTCGATGGTCAGACCATCGCCCACAGTGGTAGCCAGGATGAAACTGGCGTCGTGGATCCATGGTCTCATTTCGTCAATGCGCTTGTCCTGAGCAGAGACGGCAGCCGGATCGACCAGCGAAATGTAGAGGACATCTTTGTCGCCCTCTACAACCACCAGATTCCACCAGGGGCAGCCGACACCGTTCATTACCGACTCGAAGTGCCAGAGGATGCCAGCGGCATTCTCACAGTGAAGATTCGTACGCTGTACAGAAAGTTCGATACCCACTTCTTGCACATCTTCCGGCCTCCTGCGCCAGGAGACCTTGGTGTCAACGACCTTCCCATCGTGACCCTGGGAGAAGACGAAGTCTCCTTCCCCATCGGCTCCGGGGAAGGGACCGTTGCACAAGATGAACATCCACTCTGGATGCGCTGGAATGATTACGGAATCGGATTGCTGCGAAAAGGTGGAATGGGTGCGGTGCGAGGCGAACTGGTCTCTGCAAGCGAGGCCTTCCAGAAGGTGGTTGGCCTGGGACATGCAGATGGCCATGTCAATCTCGCTCGTGCCATGATTCGAGCCGGTAGAATCGACGATGCCGCCAGTGCGCTCTCCGATGCGGGAGGGCACTCCCCTCCTGCTCTGCCATGGACCCTCGACTGGTTCGGAGCTCGGATCAACCGCGAAAATGGCCACTACCCGGAAGCGCTGGCGTCGCTGACGAGACTTGTCGAAACACGGTATCCGGACGCACGAAAGCGAGGATTCGATTTCTCTCGAGATGTAAGGCTTCTCAATGAACTGGGAACCGTTCACTTCGCTCTCGCTCGCCGTGAGGTTGGAGAAGACCAGGATGCTGGGCTCGATGTGGCGAATTCCTGGTTCCAGAAGACGCTCGTGGAAGATCCAGAGAATGTGGCAGCGCACTGGAACCTCGCTCAACTCAACGATCTGATGGGCAATCCTGAAGTGGCAAGTGAACATCGAAGACTTCATCGCAAGTACAAGCCCGACGATTCGGCACGGGATGAGGCCATCTCTGCCCATCGAAGTGCAAATCCAGCGGCAAACCACGCCGCCTCCGACATCGTGATCTATGACCTGCAGCGTGCGGCAAATAGTCCCACGCCAGGAGGAAAATGATGAGTTCTGACGACCCTGAAGATCTCCTCGACGATGAAGAGGAAAAAGAGCAGGACGATGAAATCATCGGAAAGGCCTTTCGAGGTAGCATCCAGGTCTTCGTAGCGATAGTCCTCATCGGTTTCGCCTTGTGGTGGATCAGCCAGGAAAGAACCGAGGTCGTCGACATCGATCAAGGGGATCAGGTGCCTGTTCGTGTCAGAGACGTGCAAGCCATCGCCCCGGCCCTTCCTTTCACAGACATCACAAAAGAGTCCGGAATCGAATTCGTTCACGAAAGTGGCGCACGAGGAGAGAAGTTACTCCCCGAAACGATGGGAAGTGGCGCTGCATTCGTCGACATCGACATGGATGGAGATGTAGACCTGATCCTGGCGAGTGGTAGACCCTGGCCCTGGAGCGATGAGCAGCCGGAGACCTCGACGGTGAGGTTGTGGCTCAACGACGGAATGGGCTCCTTCTCCGAGGCTACCCGGGCCTGGAACCTGACCTCGGACTGCTACGCAACCGGGTTGGCGATCGGCGATATCGACAGCGATGGCGATCCCGACCTGTTTATCTGTGCGGTCGGAAAGAATCAGTTACTGATCAATACCGGCACCTCATTTGCCTCCACCAACCCTGATTCTCCAATTTGCGGCGAGGATGACTCGTGGTCCTCCAGTGCTGGCTTCCTGGATGTAGACGGTGATTCCGATCTGGATCTGTTCATCTGTGAGTATGTTCAGTGGTCTCGACAGAAAGACATCGATGTCGATTATCGACTCACGGGCGTGGGTAGGGCGTATGGTCCCCCCACCAATTTCGAGGGAACATACTGCCGATTGTTGATCAATGACGGTAGTGGAGAATTCACAGATGCCTCCGAACGATCGGGTCTGAAGATCGACGACGGGGGGCGAGCGGTTGCCAAGGCCCTGGCATTGCTGCCGGTTGACATCGATAGCGACGGAGATGTCGATGTCCTGGTCGCCAATGACACTACCCGGAACTTTCTGTTCAAGAATCGTGGTGACGGCACATTTGAAGAGGTCGGAGAAGAAACGGGCCTGGCATACGATGGAAACGGATCCACAACCGGAGCGATGGGACTCGATGCAACCGACTACAGAAACGACGGCAGTATCGGTATCGCAGTGGCAAACTTCTCTGCCGAGATGACGGGACTCTACCGGGCACAGGCGCAAGGAAGCCCATTCCTCGACGAATCGGTCAACGAAGGCATCGGCCCGCCGAGCCGAAAGTCGCTCTCCTTCGGCCTGCTCTTTCTCGATATCGATCTCGATGGTCGTCAGGACCTGATCCAGGCCAATGGTCATCTCGAGGAGGAAATCTCATCCGTTCAACCGGGCCAGGAGTACCGTCAGGGCGCTCAGTTGTTCTGGAACAAGGGTCCAGGGAATGGCTGTTTCGAGGAGATCCCCGCTGACAAGACAGGTGCGCTGGGTACGCCTTCTATAGGCCGCGGTCTCGCTCATGCCGATATCGATGGGGATGGGGATCTGGATCTACTACTGACCCAGGCAGGCGACAGTGCCAGGCTGCTGCGCAACGATCAAGGCACCGGCCATCACTGGATTCGTATCGACCCCGCAGACCTTCCCCCTGGCAGCTGGATCGAATGCCGACAGGCGGAACGCATTCAAAGGAGAGTCGTCGGTCGCACCCGATCCTACCTGTCTCAGTCCGAACGCTTCGTCACCTTTGGACTCGGAACTGATACTGCTGCTCCGGAAATTTTCATCCGGGCGAGAGACGGATCCGAGAGCTCATTCATCGCTCCTGGAGTCGATCAGATCGTGACAATCCCCGGTAATAATTAGCCACCTGTCAATCCGACCAATCTCGAACTGCATCCAACCTCAAGCAGGATGGATTCGAGCCAGATGGTATACCTGAAGGAACAGTGAGATTTGAAGAGGTCTCTGGGGATTCCATCCAGTCTGCAATTCGTAAAATGTCGGAGTAATTGAATGTCGAAAATCAACCTGTTTCTGATTGTAGTTTTACTTACTGCACCGGCCTCTCTGTCGGCCCAATCTGCCAGCCTTTCCATCATTGGCGGAGAAGGATTCAGGGGTGACGTCGTCAGCGCGTCGATACTGCTCACCACTACTGCGGATCTTCACGGATTCAGCATCGGCGTCAGCCATGACCCCCTGGTTGTGTCCATCGAAACCACAGCTGGAATCCGACAAGGGGCCACGCTGCAGGCGCTCAATCTTGGTAGCGGGCCTACCTTTTTCAATGTCAACATCGCTCCTGCAAATGGAACCGGATTCACGGTCGCCTGCGTCACGGACCTGTTCGCACCCTTCGAACAGATCCCGGTGGTCACAGATGATCCAGTACTCGAGGTGGATTACCTGATCGATATTGGGGCCACCGTTGGAGCGGTGACTCCGATCGACTTTTCCGACCTCCTCGGCTCTCCTCCGGTAGATACCGTGATGGTATTCGAACTTCTGGAAGTTGTTCCGTCGCAAACTGGAGGATCCGTCACTGTCACCGAGCCACACTTTTTGCGCGGTGACCTGAATCAGAACGGCTCTCTATCCCTGCTCGATGGGGTACTGCTTCTGTATCGTGTTGCTGGCCTCGAAATAGCTGGATCCTGCAGAGATGCCGATGACATCAATGACGACGGATTGCTCACCATCGGTGATGCTGTTTACCTGTTTCAGTATCTCTACGTCGGCGGTGCTGCAGTCCCGAGCCCATTCGGGATCTGTGGTCCAGATCCCGGTGCAGAGGACGGACTCGATTGCATCGAGCACAACGCCTGCCCTTGAGATACCTGCCCTGACGCACGGATGACTTGACGCACGGATGAGTCGAGCCGTCGCTCAAGGCAGCATCGCACTGCCGGCCTCACAGCGCCCATCTCCAGTGATCCGTGCCACCTTCGAGTCCTGACCGCGGGTTCCCTCTACCTGCACCATTCCCGCCAGAGATCTATCGAGGGTCAAGAGCGCAACGGTATCGGCATCCGCCGGAAAATCGACCGCAGGGGTGAACGATTCCTGCGTATATAGAGCTCCTCTGGAGAGACGCACGCCGTCGATGGTCCCCTGCAATGTATCGACGGCATTACCGTTCTTGTCTGGATCTCCACCAACCACCAGCGGCAATCGATTGAGGGTGCGCTGCCCGGAGGCGGACCTGGATCCCACCAGATTTCCGTCGAGATATATCCGGAGCTGGCCGCCATCGTAGACTCCTGCGACATGGTGCCAGCGGTCCGATTGAAGGTGAACCCCCTCCGCTTCTACAACATGGTACTTGCCATCGAGATGAACCATGAAGCTCGGCACCCCATCGCTCAGGAAAATCCCGTACTCGGAACCCTCTGTTTTGGTGATGAAGGGCCTTCGACCGCTGTAATCGGCTGCCTGAACCCAGCCTTCCACCGTGAAAGCACCCTGCGCCAGCGGAACTTGAGACGAGTTCAGTTTGATGCAGTCGCCGCCACCAGTGAGGACGAGATGTCCACCATCGGGATTCCTGGCATCCCATTGCTGATGATCGAGCGTGATCGCGATACGCCGTGTCGGAACAACCACTCCGCGTTGATGCTCGTCATCGAATTGAATTGCCACCTCGAGGAAAGGCAGGTCACCCTTGCCGCTGAGGAGAACTTCGTCGAGGTCCACTTTTACCGGCAGTTGCCTGGTCGAATGCGCATCGAGTACGACCTCGGGAATCGGAATCTCGATCCTTCCATCGGGGCTCTTGAATTTCATTCGAATCGTCGAGGCTACAGGATTCTTCAATGACAGCACGGAGTCCACTCCATACAGAGCTCTGGAAGGTGCAGGAATCGCTTCCGCGAACCGGACCAGGTCATCTGCCAGCAGTCGTTCTGAAAGCGCCCTTCTCTCGGGCGTGAAGTGGCGTGGATCCAGCAGACTCCCGACCGGTACCACGGCGATATCCACACCTCCCGGGCGAACCGTGACCAGGTTCCAGTGGTGCACCCAGCCAGCACCGGCGTAATCCCTCGATCGGTGTCCCCCGGTGGTGGCGAGAGTATGGTACGCAATGCCGTCGCGTACTCCCGCGTAGTGCAGCCGATGAATGTGTCCTCCGAAAACTGCAGCCACATTTCCTGAGAGCACCAATCTCTGATGCACATCCTCCCAGTTGGCTCCCTTGTAGTGGTTTGAGATCCAGCGTGGGTGATGCAGAAAAACAAAGACCGTTTCCAGTGACTTCGTTTCATCGAGCACACGGTCGAGCCACTCGAGCTGTGTAGCAGAAAATCGCTGGCACTTCGGATCGCTGAAGTTCTTCTTGCCCGATACCGGATCGCCCTCGTCACTGTAGAGGATGATGAATCCACACCCCTTGTGTTCAAACCAGTACCAGAGCGGTCCAAAATGCTGCTCGTAGTTGGACTCGTGCTCCCCCTCTGGTCGGTCGGGACCCCGCCAGTAGATGTCGTGATTTCCTGCCACCGGATACCAGGGCCGACTGAGACGATTCATCGTGTCCTGAAACTGCTTCGCCTGGATGAGCCACTCTACCCTGGAGTTGTAACCCTGAATCAGATCCCCCACCGTCATCACCAGATCGGGTTCGACCAGGTTGACCTCGTTCACTGCTCTGGCGAGAACACGTATTCCTTCTGCAGGTCCTCCGGTGCGGTCTCCCATGATGGCAAATTGCCACATCGATTCCCCATCGGGAGCAGTGAGAGGGCGCGCATCTTTCCTGTCGGTCCGGACCGGATCACCGGCCGTGGCTCCAGAATGCAGAAGGAACAAGAGCCCCAGGATCAAGATGTTGGATCTGGTCTTCATCGGCACACCTCCGGTCCAGAATCCTAACCGACTGGATCGCCTTGTCACGACCCCGCAGTCGGGAGATGATCCCTCAGGGGACACCGGCAGGTAGTTGGCCACCGTCGCTGAACCTCCAGAGGAAAGGACTCGGTGAAGCCACCTCGATACGCCCCGGATTCTCCTTTTCCTGCGTTCCCATACCTGCCCGGGAAAAATCTTCGGGATGCCAACTTTCAGCCGGCTGCTTCGATCGCGAGCGACGACTGGAGGAGTGACCCGGCCTACCTGCACGGGGTCGATCTATTCAACCATCAGTTTTACTGGGAGGCCCACGAGGCATGGGAGCATCGCTGGTTACCACTGGCAGATGGCGATCCACGTCGGACCCACCTCCAGGGTCTGATTCAAGCCAGTGCAGCGCTGCTGAAGATCCGATTGCTGGAGCCGACCCCGGCTTGCTCCATCTGGAAGAGAGGGCGAAGCAGGCTGCTCCAGGTTGCAGCGGGTTGCCCACAGGAGGCGTTTCTTGGCATCGAAATTCTACCTCTGGTACAGTCCATCGATACCATCATCGAAGTTGCGGACCCCGAATTTGAAGCTCCCTGCATCGTGTTGAGCGAAGGGCCCTGATGATCGATCGGTTTTCAGTCACCGATACCAGACTCCCGGCAGAAACTCTCCCATGGAGCCGCTGATAAGATCCGCAGCCTGGGCGATCCTGACTCCCGCGCTGATTGTGCTGCTCGCTCGAGTGATCCTGCAGGGACTACTCCTTCCGACCGAGTTGAGTGGCGACGAGGCCCAGTACTGGGACTGGTCGCGACAACTGCAACTCTCTTATTACACCAAGGGACCTGGAGTGGCTCTCATCATCGCTCTCTTTACCGGCATCTTCGGCGACAACGAACTGGGTGTCAGATTCGGCAGTTACATCGCACACGCACTGGTGGCCATCTTCGTTGGGATCCTCGGTTTTCAACTCTCGGGAGGCTCGAAGAGGGTCGTCTGGCTGACCTCCATCGGCTACCAGTGCACCCTCGGCTACCAGATCGGCGGCTCCCTGATGACGGTGGATATGCCGATGATGGTCGGTTGGAGCCTGGCAACCGTGGCGGCTGTCGCGGCTGTCCAGCGCGCAAGAGAGGGCCGTCCGGTCGGACTTCCCTTGATCATCGCAGGTGCTGCTCTCGGCTTCAGTTTTCTCGCCAAGTACACCGCGCTGCTCGGGGGGCTGGGGATCCTCATCGGGATCTGGCCCTGGAGGAAACAGCTGTGGAGTTGCCCCGGGGCAAGATCAGGAGTGCTGGCTGGATCGTTGTTGCTGAGTGCGGGTCTCGCTCCGGTGGTGATCTGGAATGCTGAACGCGGCTGGCCAACCGTCCAGCATTTACTGGGACACATCTCAGTGCCTGGTGGAGACAGTGGAGTCGTCGCCTGGAGCGACTTCGAGTTCTCCTGGCCGCTCACCTATCTGCTACAGGTCGTCGCACTCCCTGGCCCGCTGCTGGCGGTGGCGATGGGTCTGGGGATTCTGGCATGGAAAAAAGGTCGCCTGGTCAATCCGCCTCCTGAACTCCGTATCGCACTGTGGAGTGCGGTTCCGCTGTTGATCTTCTATCTGATCGTCTCCTTGAAGGGACCGACAGAGGGGAACTGGACCGCTGGCGCAGCAGCAGGACTGCTGCCGTTTGCGGCACTCTGGTTCGAATCACAGCAGCGAGGCAGGTTGGCACTCTGGCTCGGTCGTGGGGTGCTGCTTCGATCGACCCTCTCGCTGCTGTTGATCCTGACCTTGCCCTGGTCGGGACCCACCGTGTCCGGCTGGTTGTCACGGTCATCGGATTCCATCAGGATTCCACTGCATCGAGTCACCGGTCATGAATCCTTCGCCAAAGGCGTGCGTCAACTCGCCACCGAAGCTCTGGGAGCAGCAGGAAACTCGGCACCGATCGTCTGCGATTATTATGACCGAACGGCGCTGCTCGCCTTTTATCTGCCGGAACAACCGGTCGTTCACTGCGCTTCGAGGCACCTCGGAGCCCGGCGATCCGCATATGATGACTTGATACGCACTCGATTCATCGTAGAAGACTTTGCCGGAACAGACCTGATCCTGGTCGGGGCCAGCGAAGAACGTTGGCGCCTTGCATTCGAGTTCACTCATCTGAAGAATCTTGGAACACTGCTACAGAGAGATCGACAACGATCCGTTTTTCACGCCAGGGTTCGATCTGTGAAAGAAGGGGCGTAGAAAAGATGCCGACGCAGATCGAGCCGATTCCACGCTGGGGTGCTGTGCTGACGGTACTGATGCTGATCTTCGCCCTGTACTATGACGGCCCCATCACTTCCAGGATGCCTTCGGATGGAACAACATTCGGTGATTTTTATCACCTCCTTCGCGCTCTCGGCTACTTGCCAACCTGGCTCTTTTTCGGGTTTCTACTGGTTGTGTCGGGAAGCGCCGGCCACAGGAGAGCACGGAAGATGGCTGCCCTTGCCATCGTCTCCACGGCAGTTCTCTCGGGCCTTGCGACAGAGGTCCTCAAGATTCTAGTGAGACGCCCGGATCCCGGAATCGGTCCGGTGGCGTCCTGGACGCCGATCCCGATGGAGGGTGGCTGGTGGAATCCAGAGTGGTGGAACGGCGCAGATCTGTGCTTTCCCAGCGGGCATGCGGCAGTTGCATGGGGAGCCGCAATAGCGATATCGAGGCGCTGGCGCGGTGCCGCGCCGGTGATGCTGGTTCTCGCTGCCGGGTGCGCTGCAGGTCGAGTCGTGGCGAGGGGACATTATGTCAGCGATGTTGTCGCCAGTTTGCTGGTGGCGATGATCAGCAGTTTCATCGTCGAAAAACTGATCAGCCGAGTCCCTGAAAATGCCTCTGGCAGCGCACAAGTCTCGGACCTGGATCCAGATATTGGTGAAAAAACCTACCGTTCGCCCTGACATTCTTGACATATATTCTGTTTATCACATGGTCAAATGTTGCATAGATGAGGAAAGCACGATCTAAGGGCCGATGGTGACGCTATCATCGGTGCTATGCAGGAAGCCAATCTATCACCACTACTTGCGATGCACCAACTGGAGCGGGCTAGCGATTGCCTGAGGACCCTGTCCCATCCAGTTCGGCTTCGAATCGTTCAATTGTTGATACGGGACCGATTCAGCGTCGGCGAGCTGGCAACAGAATGCGGTATCCAGAATCACATGGCGTCCGAGCATCTGAGATTGATGCAGAGAGCAGGGATTCTGGTCAGCCGCAGGAGTGGAAGAAAGATCTTCTACTCGCTAGCCAAGAAAGACCTGATCAGGTTGATGGATTGTATTGAACGGTCGATGTCAGATCAGCAGGAGTGATCGTGCCCACTGGAGGCGGGAGGCCGGGTTAGAACCGGAATCCCAGCTGGACTGCCGCTCCTACCTCGTTCTGATTCCCTGCCACGGCAACATCGACATGAAGTCCGAAGGGTGACACGCCGATTCCCACGGATGCAACATTGCGGTCGCCATCGTCCAGGTTCAATCGGTAGCCTCCACGGAGTTGCCCCCACCCTGCCAGATCCACCTCGATCCCAGCGGAGAGAAACTGATCCCGGGGAAGTTGAGGAAGTAGCCCCTCCTGGGCGATCAGGTCCAGATCGACCGCCACCGTCCACCACTCTTCCTGGCGTCCTGCTCCGAGATGAACTGTCGGTGTCAGATCCAGTGAATTTCCAGTGGGAGTCATGACTCCACTCATCGGGTCCAGGCGATGGCCGGCGTATTCGTGGGCGATGAGATTTCGCGCTGCCAGGCCCACAGTCCAGCCGTTCTCCAACTGCTGCGCAATGCCGACATCGAGATTGAAGTCCTCGTAATTCGAGATGTAATCATCGCTGTTGAAGCCACTCTCACTGGCTGTCTCATTGGAGACGCTGTAATCAAAAAGTTCTAACCGTGTGAATTTGGGAGTCACTCCGACGGCGAGATCGCCGATTCGCGTGGAGATCGCCACGCCAATCTCTTTCCGGATTGCAGTGATGTGATCGAGTGAGGATTGAGTCTCTGCGGGAGGCAGCAACTCCACTCCAGTCACCTCTCCTGTGACACCATCTACGGTGTAGGTGAGGTAACTCGCCAGTGCATCCAGTTGCGCTGGCGTGTTGTTGGCCAGGTTGTCGAAATCGACCTGATCCACTGCAGCCAGGAAGCCAGAGAGATAGTCTCCATCTCGATAGGCAATCCTGCCGCCCAGTCGAGCGCCATCGATCACGTATACCTGCCAGCGAAACTGAGATTCAGAATCTTGACCCGAGTAGCCTGTGCTGCCTCCTGCCAGTAGTTCCGCACCGATGGCTCGACCACCAAGGTCGGCGAGCGCAGCGTTCAGATTGCCGAGATTGGAGATGACGGTGTTGCTGCTGGCCTCGCTGGGGCTGTTGTTGAACCCGACGATGCTAGCCTCAAGAGTGCCAAAGAGGTCCTGATCCTGGTAGACATCCAGTTGACCAAAGAGATCGTTGGGATCGGCAAAGCGTGCACCGATGATGGGGAACTCCAGCGAGTAGCGGCGCTGTTCCTCTATCGAGAGCACTGCTGGATTGAAAAAAGCAGCCGTGGCAGGGTTGGCGACCGCGACTCCGGTGCCTCCCATCGCCATCGATCGGGGATCGAGTCCCGCCTGACCCGGAAGCTCCGGTGACAGCAACAGCAGTAAGCAGATCAAACAGAGCAATCTGGAGACACCAGTTATTCCTGGCAATGGTTGTGACATCTTGAACTTCCTTATTGATGTGGTGGTGATGAGGCGAGGCGATGGAACAGGCTAGCATGGAGCCAGGGCAACGGAAACTTGTCCAGTTACTGCTGGATCGGCATCACCTCCCGCCCTGCGGCCTCTGCCTCATCTGAGGTATCTTCAGCCCATCCGGGTTGAACTCTACTCTCCTGCATCACCGGAAGCCGCAGCATTATCTGGAACATGGAGCCAAACTCTCTGCCTCGACTGCACTTGCAGGGATTGGCATTAATTATCTTCCGAGTACTCTGCTCTGGCCCCTACCTTGCTGGTGTACCAGCGAAACCCTGATAGCGGCCCGACTACAAGGAAGGAATTGCCATGAAATTGCTCTCCGCCTCACTGACGGCACTGATGCTCGCTCTCCTGATGGGGTGCGTCACGGTGCTGCTCGAATCGGCCACGAACAGCACCCCCCCGATCGCAGACTCCACCGATGGGACCCCCGGCACGGATGCCACCGCGGGAGATCCCACCACTGGAGATCCCACCACCGTGGCCGTGGCACGGATCGTTGCGCCAAAGGAGGACCTGGCCCCCTTCATCGACGAGGCGCTCGACTGGCTGGCGAACGCGCAGCACGACAGTGGTGGTTGGGGTGCCGGATCCCATTCATCCCAGCAGATCCGGGATCCCCACAAGGTCCAGACCGATCCTGCAACGACAGCCTTCACCGCGATGGCACTGCTTCGAGTCGGTGGTAATCCCACCTCGGGGAAGTACAAGGATCACCTGAGAAAGGCCAGCGAACATCTGGTACGAGTCGTCAACGAATCCGATGCCGACGGGCCCACCATCACGACACTTCAGGGTACCCAGCCTCAATCCAAGCTGGGTCAGTTCATCGACACATCGATGACGCTGCAATTCCTGTCGCGCATCCTCCCCAAACTCCCGGACTCTGATCCCCTGCATGCACAGGTAGATGCGGCACTCGACAAGTGCCTCGTCAAGTTGCAGAACTCCCAGAAACAGGACGGCAGCTGGGGAGGTGGTTCCTGGGCAGGAGTACTGCAATCATCGGTGGGCTGTTCCGCACTCGAATGGGCGGTTGCTGCAGGGAAAACGGTCGATATGGATGCGCTCGACCGCGCCAGGGGGCATCAGAAGGACAACTTCAATGCAGAAACCGGTAGAGCCTCGGCGGATGACTCTGCAGGGATCGAACTGTACGCCTTCGCCGGATCCCAACGCGCTGCTGCCAGTGAAGCAGGAGCGGCTTTTCAGATCATCGAGAATGCGAAGAAAGAGGGGTTACTGGAAGCCGATGCCGAGTGCACCGCAGAAAACCTGAGATTGGTCGGAATCGATGCACCGAAGGCCACCACCCTTGCCAGTTCCTTTGCCCTGAGCAGGGCTCAGCTCAAGTTGCTCGACAATGAACAGATGTTGAGTGGATTTGGCAATAACGGCGGTGAGGAGTTCCTCAGTTACATGCTCACCAGCGAGTCCCTGGTGCTCCAGGGGGGCGACGCATGGCCAAAGTGGAAGAAAAAAATGCACACACGGATGGCCAAGATCCAGATCGCCAATGGCAGCTGGACCGGACACCACTGCATCACCAGCCCGGTCTTCTGCACCGCAGCGGTCGTCCAGTGCCTGACCGCCGACCGCGACGAGGAGTTGCTCCGCGTCCTCAATGATAGGGATGCCCAGAGCAAGCCTGAAGAACTGTAACCGATGGGTTGGAGCGTCTTCAGTAGCTGCTTGAGTCTCATCCTGGTGATTTCTCTGGGGGGATGTTCCACTTCGGATCCCACACCCGTAGTGGCTTCCCCCCAGCAACTACTCGAGCGTGCGTGCAACTATCTCTGGGCGCAGCAAGCCGAGGATGGTGGCTGGCATTCCGAGACCCATGGCCTGCTCCGTTCCGGACAGGCATTGACGCCCTTTGTGCTCTTCACCCTGCTCAAGATGGCTCCGGATATTTCTCAGCAACATACAGACGATGTGGCACGCGCCATCGCATTCATCCGGAGCAGCGTCAATGACGATGGAGTCGTCGGACTGAGCGATCCAGATGTGGCTGAATATCCCAACTATTCCAGTGCCTTCGCCTTGCGTTGCCTGGTCGCCGCAGGCGATTCGACAGACCGTCACCTGATCGACCGGATCTGTCGATACCTGCAGTCTCAACAGTTTTCTCAGGAACGTGGATTTGATCGCGAGCATCCAGTTCACGGAGCCTGGGGATTCGGCGGCTCACTTCCACTGGGTGGATCGCCTGGCCATGTGGATATTTCCTATACTCGCCATGTTCTGGAAGCTCTTCGGGATGCGGACGCCATCGATTCGGGTATCGCATCCAGGGCTCAGTTGTTCCTCAAAAGGATGCAAAGAGATGGTGGCTTCTATTTCTCTTCCGTGGTGGAAGCAGCCAACAAGGGCGAAAGCATCCCTGCGCCCGAGGGCGAGGGGACCATCTACTTGCCCTATGCCACCGCCACGAGCGAAGGGCTACTTGCGCTGCTGGCGGCGGGTGTGAAGCCGGATGACCCCAGGGTGCTCATCGCGATCGACTGGCTCGATTCTCACCCCGACCTGGAGCACCCCGGCGGCATCCCCGAGGACCACCCTGATCGGTGGGGACAGGTGCTCTTCTTCTATCACCTCGCCATCCGTGGAGAGGTCGCCTTCGCTTCCGGAGACGGAGCTCGATTGCTGCAGCCGATGACGGAATTGCTGGCAGATCGACAAAGAGTGGATGGAAGTTTCGTCAATCCTCATGGCACCCTGATGAAAGAGGACGATCCGATCCTTGCCACAGCACTTGCGGTCACTGCACTGGGAGCTGCGCTCACTCCTTGAATCAGTCCCCTGGACTCATCCGGCACTCGATCCTCAACGGTGCGTCACTCGTGGCGCAACGCCGAGATGGGATCAAGACCCGCAGCACGTCTGGCCGGATAGATCCCCGAGATGATGCCCACTGCCATCGAGATGGAGAGGGAAAGGGCCACGCTGGAGAGGGTGATGGCAGCACTCCAGCCGGTGAAAAAGGTCAGCACCTGTACCAGCCCGATCCCCACAAGAACTCCAACGCCACCACCTATCGTCGATATCGTGGTCGTCTCGGTGAGGAACTGTGCGATGATGTGTCGCCTTCGCGCACCCAGGGCGCGGCGAACTCCGATTTCCTTGGTCCTCTCGGTGACCGTGGCCAGCATGATGTTGGCGATGCCGATTCCGCCGACCAGCAGCGATATCGAAGCGATCGCAACAAGAGCCATATTGAAGACCTGCTGCGTCTTCTGACGCTGTGATAGCACCTCCAGCGGAACCACCAGTTCGTAGTCCTTCTCGGGGTGGTTGCGTTCGAGCAGGCTGCCGAGCATTCTTGCCGTCACCAGGACCTGGTCGAGATCTACCACGGAGATGACTACCTGGTTCAATTCAACATCCGTCGCCTCGGAGGAGCCGCTACGACGAGTGATCGACCGGGTACCGTGTCGTCTCAGTGCACTGCTGTAAGGGACATAGATCTCGGAGCTCTTGGCATCCACCGACAGTGCCTTTCTGGCATACCCGAGAAACGAGTCATCCTTGAGCACTCCCACGATGTAGAAGGTCTCATTATCGATATTGAGCCCAAAGCCGATCGGATCCTGGTAAATCCCCAGTTCCTTGAGCATCCCGGATCGAACCACACAAACCCGTGACAACTTCTCATCATCGAGATGGGTCAGATTCCTTCCGACCGATGTATTGAGTTGGAACATATCCAGATGCTCAGGGGTGACCGCGTAGAGTGTCCCCTCCACCCGCTTGCTACCCTGCCAGACCGTTTTCTTGCTGACGTGAACAGGCAATGCTTTTTCGATGCCTGGAATCGTGTCGACGATCTGGCGGTGGTCCTTGAAGGTAATCCCGTAACTGCTGATCCAGTTACTTCGCTGGTTAGAAGTGTCCTGTACTTCCGGCTTGATCGAGTTGATGATGATGTTCTGAATTCCGAGTCGGCCGATCTCCTTGAGCAGTTCTCGTTCGGCTCCAGCACCCAGAGCCAGCATGGCGATCACCGATCCCACCCCGAAGACAACTCCGAGCATCGTCAACACAGTGCGCATCGGATAGCCGACCAGGCTACGCAACCCCATGCGGACCAGTTCCAGGTGCTTCTGCGGAATCATGCGGCTCCCGCCTCGACGATGATTCCGTCTCGCAAATCGACCCTGCGCTGCGACCGATTGGCAACTTCTGGATCATGCGTGATCATGACCACCGACCGTCCCTGGTGATGCAGATCATCGATCAGCGCCAGAACTTCGTCTCCGGTGGTTGAATCGAGGTTTCCTGTCGGTTCATCGGCCAGCAACAGCACTGGATCATTGATGAGAGCACGTGCGATGGCAACTCGCTGACATTCTCCACCCGACAGTTGCGTGGGTCGATGTTCGCTGCGGTCACTCAGACCCACTGAATCAATCACCTCGTGACATAGATCGGTTGTGGCTGCAATCGAGCGGGCTCCATAGAGCAGGGGTACCTGCACATTCTCGAAAACCGTCAACTGCGGAATCAGATTGAAACTCTGAAATATGAAACCGATGTCTTCGTTTCGGATTTTTGATAACTCGTCATCGGAGTATGAAGACACATCTCTTCCATTGAGTAGATATGCACCATTGCTGGTGTTATCGAGGCACCCGAGCAAATTGAG
Organism: Planctomycetota bacterium; assembly: GCA_036338595.1. Taxonomy (GTDB): domain Bacteria; phylum Planctomycetota; class UBA8108; order UBA1146; family UBA1146; genus QNYK01. The sequence goes on from JAYZBV010000012.1 coordinate 25,717, forward strand.
CAGGGTTGACTTTCCCGATCCGGAGGTACCCGTGATCGAAACATACTCCCCCTCTGCGACATCCAGATCGATACCCTTGAGCACGTGGAGTCTCGGCTCGCATTCCCCGTAGTACTTGTGAACTCCCTGCAAGGAGATGATGGGAGCTTTCACGGAGAGGTTTGCCCTCGTCCTCGCGAACCTCGGTTACCGTTGCCCGATCCACCCCTCGGCCTGGATCCCCGCTCGACAGAACTATTGGGCGAGGGACTCTCTTCAACAACGGGGTCTGTTACTGAATCTGGCTTGTAGAGCAAGACATGCTGGCCTTCTTCGAGTCCATCGATGATCTCCAGAAAGCTGTCGTTGGATCTACCCACGGTCACCTCGGCCCTCGCACTGCCGCTGGCACCATCGAGGAAGCAGTAGTATTTCCCCGCCGCTGCATGGACCGCTTGAAGGGGTACATACAGGATGTCTTCCAGATCTGCAGTATGAATCTCTACCTCGGCCGAGGTACCTGGCTTCAACTCAAGATCGTTGCCCTGCAAGCTGACCTCGACCTTGAAGCGTCGAATCTGATCTCCCCAGCGCCGATTCCCGGCATTGGCAACGGAATCGATCTTGATGACCTCACCATGAAAAACACGATCTTTCTGCACATCAGATCGAGTCACGGCGCTCATCCCCTCGGCAATCTTGTCGATATCGGCCTCGTGAATGTTGATCGACACGGCCATTTCCGCAGGGTCGGGTAAGGTCAAGATGACTCGGTTGAAATAAACATTCTCTCCCACCCGGATGTCTTCTGCTTCCCAGGAGCGATCGGGATTGCCGTAGAAGACGACGCCTCCGCTGGGAGCAACGATGGTCATACGCTCGATATCGTACAGTTCACGCTCCAGCTCTTCCTGGCTCTCCTGTAAGCGACGCTCATCCTGGCTGACTTTCACCAGTAGGCTTCCCATCTTCGTTTCCGCCTGCTTGGCGACTCGCTCGACACCCCTTTGAGCCTCAGTAACTGCAGCATGTTTCTGTTTCAAGCTGAGTGGCTTCTCGAACACCTTGTACAGTTCACGTTCTTGCTTGGCGGTCACCAGGCCTTCGCGTTTCTCTTTCAGATTGATGCGTTCCTGTTCGAACTCGTCCTGGGTGACGAACCCCTTCTCCAGCATCTGGGGCATATCTTCCCACAGCCCCTCCGCGCGACTGAGCTCCGACTCGGCCTTCTCTATCGATAGGTCCAGGCGTCGTTCCTCTTTCGGGATGTCCCCGGCCATCAACTTCTCACGTTCGACCTGCGCCACCTCCAGTGACAGCTGTGCTTTTTCCGAGTCCGTCTTGTTCTGCTCCGTCTGAATCGCAACTTCTGTACGAGACGAGTTCAACTCGATCTCGAATCCGATCAGGTTGTCCTCAAGATCATCGATCCGGCGCTGCGTCTCCTCTTTCTCGAGTTCGACAACAACGTCCCCTTTCTCGACCCTTGTCCCCTCTTCGATCAGCCATTCGATCGCCGTACGACCCTTGACCGCGGAGCGAATATGGACTGCATTTCGTGTCTTGAGGGTGCCACGCTCGGTCAGGGTGACCTTGAGAGAGCCACGTCGAACCGGGGTACTTCCGCCGCTAGGGGTGTCGGTTCCATCGCCACCACCGAAGGTCAAGATCAGGATCAGCAGCAGCAGCAGCCCTCCGGCCCCGATTGCCATCTTGGTCCGGTTCGTCATCTTGCCACCAATCCATCCTCATTCACAAAGAGGAGTCCTAACTGCTTCTGAAGCCTCAGCAACTGGATCTCATGGGCGACGATTCGATCCAGTTGATCATTCTTCGCAGCCGTCAGGGAGTTGGTGGCCTCGACCACATCCCGGTTCGTCCCCGTACCTCGCAACTGGTCGATCTCCGCCTTCTCGACGCTGAAAGTCACAGACTGTATCTTTTTCACACCCAGTTCAATCTGGTCCTTTCGCTGCTTCAAGGTGCGCAGGGAATCACGCACTTCCAGGATGACTTCATCTCGCTGGCGGTCCAGTTCTCGGTTCGCCTGATCCAGCGAGATTTCTGCTGATCGGAAATTGTTGATCTGACTCTTTCGGTCGAGCGGAATTTCCATGACGAGTCCTACGGAATAGTCATCCGAATCATCGATGTTCAGATCTGAGAATCGAAATTCTGGATCCGCAGCAGCAGAATACCCCAATGAGAGGGAAAGCGATGGCAGCAGTGAATTGGATGCGATGTTGAGCCCACGCTCTGCATCCTCGAGTTGATCTCTTGTCGTCCGGAGATCCAGTCTGTTGTTAAGTGCCGCCTCTACCGCTCCGTCGAGGTCCATCTCGAAGGGAGACACATCTGGAAAGTCATCCTGGATGACGAACTCCACAGTGGTTGGCAAGCCAAGGTCAATCTTGAACTGGTCTATCGAGAGACTGAAGGCCTGCTCCGCATCGAGACCACTATTCTGGGCTTCAAGAAGTGCTTGCTCGGCACGAAAAACATCCAGGCTATTTCCACGGCCGAGCCGAAACAGAGCCTTTGCCTGTTCCCACGCAAATCGCTGCCCCTCGATGTTCTCTCGTGTATTGGTGAGCTTTTTCTGCTGGCTGATGAGCCCGAAATACTTTTCGGTGATCTGGATGACAAAATCCTGCCGATACAATTCAAAGTTTCTGGCCCTGTAGAGAAGGCTGCGCTCTGCCTGGGTCAGCGACTCGAAGGCGAGATCATGCCCCGCACCCCGAAGCAATGGCTGATTGAATGACAGGGATGCGGATGTATTCGCAGTCTGGAGATCCGCCAGGGGATCATCGGATGTGCTCAACGACGAATTGGCGTTGATTCCCAGACTTCCGCCGGTAAATAGCAACATGCTTCCACCGATGGACAGAGCTGCCACATCCTGATAATCGCGGTCAGATCCATCCGAAGCGGTGAATGACGCCGTCGAATTGAACACTGGCCGCAAGAAGTCCCTTCTCGTCAAGCCGAGTGAGAGAGCACTGAGAAATAGCGACTCCCTCTGGGATTGATATGACCGGCTGTGCCGTGTCGCAATCATGAGAGCAGATTGCAGGTCAAGAGTATCAGGGACATCGATTTCCAGAGGTGTTGGCTCTCGATGGGATACAGGTGCATCCGGCTCGATCAGTTGCTCCTGCCGAAACCGATCCACCTCTGCAACCTTTTCAGCCCGGATGCGGTTTCCTTCTCTCTCGGCGGTGGCATGGTCTCTGGCCGAGCATGAACAGAGCAGCAGGAGCAGTGCGGGGATCAACAAATAGTCCCCGGTCCTTACAGCTCGCGCCGAAGGATCGTAATCACTTCCCGGGAAACAGATCTGGCGAACTCGTTTTCGGATGATCAACCTCTTTCGTGGGACCTCTGGATAGGAGCCAGCAAATCCCCACTGGAGTGTAGTCTCGCAGGAATCGGCCACCATGTCAGGAGAATCATCGATCCCGACGAAGGTAGATGACGAGTGTCGGATCAAAGGAGATCGCCCCCATCGTTGCCGACGGGGGCGATCATGGCTCCCCAGGTTGGATTCGAACCAACAACCAAGTGGTTAACAGCCACCTACTCTGCCAATTGAGCTACCGGGGAATCGATTGGCCTTGGAGCCGAAACTTATCCCTCATCCCGAATACTGTCAACAATACGCAAGGAGAGAGTGCAGAAGGTGCCCGATACGGGACGGTCTTGGTATTGACTTTACGCAATTACCTGCGATTTTGCCGTGGAGGAGGAATGATGGGACCAGAACGATCTTCGACCAATCACGGCAGCGCCACGCTGCCCTCCGAGGTGCAGCGGCTCCACAACAGATTCCCCGAGTTCATCGGCAGTTCACCGCCGTTGATCCGGATGTTGCAGCAGCTGGAAAAGATCGCTTCCAGTGATTCGACGGTATTGATCCTCGGCGAGAGCGGCACCGGAAAGGAACTGGTGGGCCGTGCGATTCATCGCCTCAGCCCTCGCCGAAACGGTCCGTTCATCTGTGAAAACTGCGCCGCCATCTCCCCCGCCCTGCTCGATGGCGAACTATTTGGTCACACTCGTGGCGCATTTACCGGTGCCATATCCGAACGTGCGGGACTGATCGAAAGTGCCGAAGGAGGGATCCTCCTTCTCGACGAAATCGGTGAGATGGAGGGGCCACTTCAGACGAAACTGTTGCGGGTACTCCAGGAGCGGGAGATACGCAGGGTTGGAAGTAGCCAGACGAAGAAAGTAAATTTCCGTCTGTTGGCGGCAACTCATCGAGATCTGGAAAAGGAAGTCGAGAATGGCCGATTCCGCGATGACCTGCGCTACCGGGTCGATGTGCTTCGAGTCGAGGTCCCTACACTTCGCCAACGCCGCCAGGACATTCCAACCTTGAGCCAGTACTACCTTCGAGGGTTTTGCCGCAAGGAAAAACGGAGGGCCCCAACGTTTTCTCCGGATGCGCTCTCCGTACTGATCAGTTCGCCCTGGAAGGGAAATGTTCGAGAACTCAGAAACGAGATGGAGCGTCTATCCGCCCAGGGCAAGGAACGCATCCTTGCCGAGGACCTCTCGGAATCGATACGCAGAAATGGGCTTCCTCACCCCATCGCAAGAAGACTTCGCGCTGAACTGGGAACGGATCTGAGGAGGCTCGAGGAGATTGTGCTCGGCGGCATCGTGCGAGATGTGCTGACGGAGACGGAGGGCAACAAGGCGAGAGCAGCAAGGATCCTCGGCATTCCGAAGACCACCCTCTACCGCAGGTTGGCCAGGTGGCGTCTGCTCAGCTGAGGGATTGCCACCGGACACGGGTTGCGATCGGAGCGCGAGTACCGCCATCTGCGCTCTCTCTGATCGCACGAAATGACGCCGTCAGGTATCGGTCTCATGGACCTGAGCGATGAAGGGCAGATTGCGATAGTAGCCCTGCCAGTCGAGTCCATAGCCGACCACGAAATCATTCGGTATCTCGAAGCCGCAGAAGTCCACGGAAGCGAGTTTCACGTTATTGGCTGGCTTGTGCAGGAGCGAACAGACCGATACAGAAGCTGGGTTACGCGATTCCAGGTTTGACTTCAGGTACTGAACCGTCAGACCCGTATCCACGATATCTTCAACCACAAGAACATGACGATTCGAGATCGCTTGTTGCAGGTCGAGTTCCAGTTTGACCTCGCCGGTGGTGACCACTGAATTGCCATATGACGACGCTCTCAAGAAATCAATACTGAAGGGGAAGTCGAGTTGCCTCACCAGATCCGCAACAAACACAAAGGCTCCCTTGAGCACACAGACGATGATGGGATCCAGTTCTCCCAGTTGCTCTCTCACATCCCGAGAAAGTTCAGCCACTCGAACTCGAATCTCCTCCTCCCCGAGTAGTAATTCCATTCGATGTGGAGGAAGTGGTGGTTCAGGTTTCATCTTGTATTTCATCTCGGTAGCCATCGTGTCTTTCTGCAATGATCTTTCTGACCAGGTTGATTCGAGTAGATACTAGATCCAGGAATTATTGATGATTTCGCCAACACCGCCGGCTCCCGGAACGATGTAGTCGACCTCGTTGAGACCGCTCTCTCGAGAGTCGCTACCCGGAATCATACCCAGAACCTCCGCTGGACTCGCCCCACGATCGAGGCGGAGAGTCCAGATTTTGATTCCCGGCAACTGAGATGTCATGTGCCGGATGTACTCGGGGGTGACGATGAGGTGTGCGGTGATGATCGCTGCAGGATTCCCCTCCACTTGCTCCTGATAGTGTTGGATCACCCGCAGCAGCGATGACCCTGTGGCCCCCATCGGATCGGGAAACAACAGGAATCGGCCCTCGATATCTCCGCCGATCTTGGTGCCGTACAGTTCCGCTCCCGTGACGGCGCCCTTTTCATCGACGGTGCGCTCCATCGTGACATGGTCCTGGCGAACTCCTTCAGGATCCAGAACCTGGTGAAGCAACTGCTGACAAATATGCGAGGGGATGGTGCCCGCGCGGGCAACATTGACGGTCACAGCACGACTGGCTCGATCGATCACCTGCCCACGGAACACACCCAGGGGCGAGTACTGTTTCATGTTGGTGTCACACTCGATGACGGTTCTGGGTAACTCCTGTGCCAGCATCCGCTGGAGCAAGATCCTGTAGACCGTATCCAGAAGGTCGTTGAAGCGCGGCTGCGAAGTGCCCGGTTGGCACAACTCGGAGAGCAAACTCATCGAGTAGGGTTCGGAGAGGATATGAACACCTTCTCCGTACTCGTGCTCGATACCGCCGGATTCGTCACCCAGGTTTTCGTATGCTGTTTCCAAGGCGTCACTCCTCGCCGGATCTCAGGTCCGCCGCATTGAAGGCGTGAGGCAATAATTCCAGGAGAGACACGGACTGGCTACTGGTTCCGTCCCAGATCCAGACGGTCAACTCCGATGAGCCCGGCAGTTCGGACAGCACTTGCCTGCACGCACCGCACGGCATCGCCAGGCTCCACTCTCCGGAATCTGCTCCTCTTGCTGCGACGGCGATGGCACGGGGGGTTCCAGGGGCTCCAGCAGCGGCCCAGTTCATGACGGCGCCCCGCTCGGCACAGATGGTGAGGCCGTAACTGGCGTTTTCGACATTACATCCGCCGAAGATCTGAGAATCACTCCACAGAGCCGCGCCAACGTGGAAGCGGGAGTAGGGAGCCCTGGCGTGGTCGACCTGGTGACGAGCCGCCTCCAGCAGTGCCTCGACATCGACGATGGACTCGGATGACTGGGACAAGGGCCCCCCTTCGGGGGGGAATGATAGCACGAGCGACGGAAATTTTCCGCCTGGCGCTTCCCTTCCTGTCGATGCCACTGCAAGGAGTGTCGGTCAGGGCATCACTTCCAGCAGCCTGGAGCAATCGGGGTCCGTCAGCCACAGCGCCGCCTCGGATGGTTCCTGGACGTCTTCCCCTCGCAGGGCAGAGTGCAAGGCGATCGTGGTCTGATTGCCATGGCCCTCGAGCAACAACTCCGAGAGCGCCCCACGCGCTGGTGCATCGGCCACCTCGGAACTGAGCAACGAGAGTGCCCCGACCATCAAGGCTGCCGATACATCCGCCGGGTCCTGCTCCAGTTTTGACCAGAGAAGCCCCCGGATGGACGGAGCCGAATCTCCAAGAATCCGCTGTTCGTTCCAGCGTACCGACAACAACGAAGGATCCAGTTCGATGGCCACGGCGAGGTCCTCTGCCGCACCTTCGACATCCTCCACCATCAGGCGACCCATCGATCGCAACAGCCATGGCAGTCCAACATCGGAGAGACCCTCGAGTGCATCATCGATCAGCGGCAACGCCAGCGCAGGATCGCCACCCGCCATGGCATGCCAGCCGTCGCAGAGATTCGCCCGGAAAATCTCCAGGTCTGAAGATTCTGCGATGGGTTCGTCATCGGCGAACTGGATGGTCGCGTCACTGGTGCTGTAGTCATCACCACCACCCCGGGCCGTGGAAATCCACACCGAGGATCCGTATCGAGAACTCCAGCGGCCGTGATGCCACCAGATGAAGTGCGAACTCGAACTGTAGCACCAGGGGAGTGCCCAGCTATGGCACCAGGGATCCGGATGATGCAGGTACCAGGGGCTCCAGCAGCCGACCGCCCAGGGGTGGTGCCACACGGAACCATGGTGAGTCCAGCTGCCCAGATAGGTGGTGTAGTAGTAGGAGGAGCCTGGCAGGCAATACCACGGAAGTGGCGTGCTGGGCCAGTTGTAGACGGTGGTTCCGCCCGGGATGTTGGTCCCGCCCGCAGGGGAAACCGGGGGTAGCGGCAAGGGGTACGCCGGCGGGGCAGATCCCGGTCTGGGCGAGAGGGAGACTCGCCTCGAACGGGTCGTCGTGCCGGTCAGCGGCTTTCGGGGCCCGCTCGGTTTTGCGATTCTTCGGATCAGGGCTCGAGTCGCATCCGCAGGTCTCGTCACCAGGGGCTTCGTTCTCGATGGCTTGCGAAGAAGGGTGCGAGTCGTCCCCAGTGCAGTGGACACTCGACCACGTGTATCGCGCAGTGTCACGGTGCCCAGCAACTCCTGGGTCGCTCGATCCTGATTGCGGTCACGCAGCGCAGGAAGCGGCTTCTGCCCCGGCAACGCCGCCGGGATCACCTCTCGAGGAACACGGATGGTAGGCCGCACCGTCGAGCGCGGCCGGATGCTGGTCGAGGATCCAACCGTGGAACGGCTCCGAGAAGATGAGGCACGCGAAGATGGGGAACGAGCTGCTGCGCTTCGGCTCGGCGTCGGAGTGACGATGCCGCTGCTCCTGGTCGAGGGGCGAGGCTGGCTGGAAGTGGTTCTGGGTCTCGTCGAGACGGAGCCGCTCGATCGACTCGATGGTCGCACCTGTGGTCGGGTGGTCGTCGGCCTGGGCTGAACCTGAGGCCGAGTCTGAGGACGGGGTGTCGGACGCACCTGCGGCCGTGACTGAGGACGGGGCGTCGGGCGCACCTGCGGCCGCGACTGAGGACGGGGCGTCGGGCGCACCTGCGGCCGTGACTGAGGACGGGGAGCCGGGCGCACCTGCGGTCGCGGCGCTGGACGCGCCAGTGGCCGCACCTGAGGGGTTGCTGGCCGGGTGGAACTGCCTCTCGAACCGGCCTGGCTCCAGGCTTCCAGCGGAAAAAGCAGCGCCGGGACCAGCACCAGTAGCATCAGCATCTGAGATCGAGTTGAAGAACCGATCATCGGACTCCCTCCAGACTTCGCTCTTCGGCGCCGTGAATCGGCACCGGTACAGTGGGGACCGCCCCCAGGATACCACCTGGGCTGCCTTTCAGGGAGACGGCAGCATCGGGCCATCTGTGGAAAAACCGCACCTCATGACACCCTGCACCGAGATGACGGCGATATACGGCGACTATTCAGTCGATCCTTCAGATTTTCCGGGAAAGATCAGCAGCGAGATGGCGGTGCCGACAAGGATGCCCATCAGGTCTGCCATCAGATCCTGAAGATCTCGGTGACGCCCGGGCACCAGCCCCTGGGCCGCTTCGTGAATCAAGGCAAACAGCACCAGGATCACCACTGCCCCCGGCAGCCAGCGAGAGGTGGAGGTGCGGGGTCCCCGCCAACCACGAAAGGTGAGGGTCAGGAAACAGAATCCAACGGCATGGAGGACCAGATCTCGGCCGGGGAGCAACAGTGCCTCGGGAAGTTGACCGATTCGATCTCCCGGCAGCCAGCCGACGACCGCAGCCAGCAACAAGGTGATCCATGGCAGCCATCTTCCAGCAGATGGCATCGCCTATCCCGATGCCTGTCCGAGTGCCCGCTCGAGCACAGCCATCCGCACCGGAACGCCGTTGGCCACCTG
>JAYZBV010000013.1:0-6378 GCA_036338595.1 Planctomycetota bacterium
GTCGTGCAAACGAGCACGGATGAGCCCCTGATAAAGACGCTTCAGTCCCTCGGCTCCAAGATCCTTGACGCTCGCCGCCAGTTCCTGCTCTTCGATGCGCTGGTGGTAAGTTGCCATCACTTCAGGATCGGGTTTCCACTGCTGGTATTCGGGCGGGTCGTAGGCCTTGTATCGTTTCATCCGGATCGCTCCTCTCGGAGCCACTCAACGATCACCTCGACTGCCTTCCGGGCGTGAGGATGAGGGCCTGCAAACGGATGAGCGAGACCAAAAGTATGCCCAGCACCCTCGATGATCACCTTGCGTCCAAAATCTGGATCGACTTCAGCGAGTAGAGTCCCGGCACTGGAAGGATCCACCGCTTCATCTCCACCACCGTGGATCGCAAGCACCGGTAGATTCGACTGTGCCAGTGCCGATGGGGCACTGTAGAACTCTTGCCGCATCAAGTAATCCTCGAGAACCTCGACGTCCTGATGAAGGACTTCTCCAGTGCGGGCGTTGACGATCTCCCGGCGCCCGGTGGTGCGCCACGTTTCGATCTCACCCTCGGTGAGACGAAGCAGGTCACCAGGAGTTCCCATCGTGATCACACCAGCAATCGCGGGGTATTCTCGAGCAGAAATCGCAGCAACCAGCCCACCTCGTGAATGCCCGAGCAGAATCGGATGGTCGAGACCGACATCGTCATCGCCGAGTACCGCCTCGACATCCTCGACATCGTGGCCCAGTGTTTGACGGGCGAACCGCTGCGGTTCATCGAAGCTATCGAGCGATGCCCCGACACCACACATCGAAGGGTTCATGCGAACCACGCGGTGACCGGCGATTGCCAGTTCACCACAGAACCACGGCCAACCGCCCCAGTCCTTGAATCCCTTGAATCCGGGGATGAACAGGATGTCCTTCGCCTCGGATGAATGAGACCCGGGACTATCTATCGAGATACGCACCTTGCGGTCATCGCGAACCATGACCTCGTGTTCCCGGGTACCGACACCTTCTGACATCACTGCCCGTCCCGGCAGCGTGCCTGTTCGATCCTGGTGATCGCATCGGCGAGGGACAGTTCTTCTTGCTGGCCCTGCTCCATCGCTCGGAACTGGACCGTTCCTGCTTTCGCTTCGTCGGTACCGATCACGATCACGAAAGGGATCCCCGATTTCTGGGCAAACTGAAGTTGTTTCTTCAGTTTCGCCTCACTTGGATAGACGACCGTAGCAATCCCTGCACGGCGCAACTGAGCCGCCGCTTCGAAACTGGCCCCCGCCAGATCCTCGGAGAACTGAACCACCATCACATCGGCTGGCTGGGTGCGCACATCGAGCAGGTCGAGTTCCTTCATGGCGGAGAAGAGGCGGTCGATTCCGAGGCTGATGCCAGTGGCGGCAACGTCCTTACCCGAGAACATTCCGATCAATGCGTCGTATCGCCCACCACTCATCACGGAGCCGAAACCAGGCAGCGCTTCGAGGTAGGTCTCATAGACGATCCCGGTGTAGTAACTGAGGCCCCGTGCAATCGAGGGGTCTATCCGACAACTGGCGGCATCTCCCGATGCTTCCAGCAATCCCAGCACCCGCTCCATTCGATCGATCGCCGCGGCAGCACCAGGGTCTTCTCCGATCTTGGCACTCAGATGCTCGAGTACCTGCCTCGAGTCTTCGGGAGCCTCCAGGACCGTCCCGAGTACCCGGTCAACACCGGCAGCGTCGATGCCAGGGATCTCTCCGACCTGACTGCGAAACTCGTCGGCACCGATCTTGTCGAGTTTGTCGAGCAGCCTGAGAAATGCCACCTCCCCCTGCTCCTGTAGGCCAACCATCCGACAGAGCGCCGACAGGATCCCCCGGTGATTGATGCGGATCCGGTATCCCTCGATTCCCAGTTGTTCCATCACGGCGGTTCCCACCACCAGCATCTCGGTATCGGCGGCAGCGCTGTCGACTCCGACCAGATCGACATCGCACTGAACAAACTCGCGGAAGCGGCCGCGGGCAGGCTTTTCGGCACGCCAGACCGGTGCGATCTGATAACGTCTGAATGGAAAAGTGATTTCTCCGTGCTCTGCCAGCACTCTCGCCAGCGGCACGGTGAGGTCGTAGCGCATCGCCACGTCACGATCACCATTGTCGCGGAAACGGTAGAGGAGCATATCCCCGTCATCTCCGCACTTCCCCAGAAGTACATCGGAGTACTCAAGAGCAGGGGTCATCAACGGTGGATAACCATGCCGTTCGAAGACCTGCCGCACCGAATCGAGCATGCGATCCTTCTGCAGCATCTCGTCTGGCAAGTAGTCGCGGAACCCCTTCAGGCTCTGCACCTTCATCGCGCCTCCGTCCTCCGATGTCCCCACTATCGGGAGCGGCTGCCATCCTCGCAAGGGGAAGCGCTCAACCGATCAGGTTGAGATCCTTTCCGACCTCCGTGAAGACAGTGATGGCGTGGTCGATCTGCTCGACATCGTGGCCGGCAGAGATCTGTACCCGGATCCGAGCCTGTCCCCTGGGAACCACCGGATAGGAGAAACCCACCACGAAAATCCCCTTCCGGTTCATTTTCTCGGCCATTTCCATCGTCATTCGCTCGTCACCGATCATGATGGGCACGATCGGGTGCACACCTGGCGTGATGTCAAAGCCCGCCTCGGTCATCCCCTCGCGGAACCTGAGGGTGTTCGATTGACTGAGCGCGACTCTGTCCGGCTCTGCATCGATGAGATCGAGCACTCGTATCCCGGCCATGACGATGGCAGGTGCAACCGTATTGGAAAACAGATAGGGCCGAGAGCGCTGCCGCAACAGCGAGATCACTTCCTTGCGTCCGGAGGTGAATCCACCACTGGCTCCACCGAGAGCTTTGCCGAGCGTGCTGGTGATGATATCTACGCGATCCTGAACACCAAAGTGTTCGGGAGTTCCGCGACCCGTCTTTCCGATGAAACCGGTCGCATGCGAGTCGTCCACCACCAGTAAGGCCCGATGCTCATCACACAGGGAGCAAATCTCATCAAGTTGAGCCAGATCACCGTGCATGCTGAAGACCCCATCGGTAACCACCAGCCGGGTTCGAGCACCCTTTGACTCGGCAAGACACCGCTGCAGATCAGACATATCGCTGTGGGAGTAGCGAAACCGTTGAGCCTTGCACAATCGAACTCCATCGATAATCGAGGCGTGATTCAACTCATCGGAAATCACGGCATCTTCGGGGCCAAGGATGGTCTCGAACAGACCTCCGTTGGCATCGAAACAGGAAGTGTAAAGGATCGTGTCCTCGGTCGAGAGAAAGCGTGAGATCCTCTCTTCAAGTTGCTTGTGGATGTCCTGGGTACCACAGATGAAACGCACGGAAGAGAGTCCAAACCCGTGGGTTTCGAGTGCAGATTTTGCCGTTTCGAGGATGTCCGGGTGACTGGAGAGTCCAAGATAATTGTTGGAGCAGAAGTTCAGTGCTTTGCCATCGGCGGTGTCGATGACGACACCTTGAGGACCCATGATCTGGCGCTCGCTCTTCCACAGACCGGCATCCTGAATCTGCTGTAACTCTTCGACGAAACGTTCACGTTCGGAAAACAAATCTCCTCCTCACCCGATCTCCAGAACCTAGTCGGGGATTCCATCCGGATACAGGATCACCTTGCCGCACTCACCTCGCTGGATCAAATCGAAGGCGACCTCGAAATCATCCATCGACAACCGATGGGTCACGATCGGTGTCAGATCGAGACCCGCTTCGAGAAGCCGACCTGTATCGTGCCAGGTGTCCCAGACCTTTCGGCCAAGGATGCCCTGAACGCGAGCGCCCTTGAAGATGATGTCACGAGCCACATCTATGGAGATGCGATCGGAAGGAACCCCGAAAAATCGGAAGTCACCCCCACGACTCAGACACCGGAGACCATCCTCGATGGCCTTTTCGTTACCCGACATCTCGAGCACGACATCTGCACCGCGCCCTTCGGTCGCCTGGTGAACTTCTGGAACCACGTCGCATTCAAGAGGGTTCAGAATTTGATCCGCTCCAAGTTGACGGGCAAGATTGAGCCGGTAGCCCTGCACATCCACGGCCATCACCGATGCGGCTCCACACGTCTTGGCGATGGCAATCGCGAAGAGACCGGTGGGGCCGCAACCGGTGACCATCACATGACGACGAGACACTTCTCCCGCGAGCGTCGCATGAACTGAATTTCCGAGCGGCTCCTGGAGCGTAGCGATCTCCGGCGGCAGGTGCTCGGAAGTTCGCCAGATACAACGCTCCGGCATGACGATCTGTTCGGCAAAAGCACCGTCTCTCTGCACTCCGATGATCTTTTCGTTCTCGCAGATGTGACGTTGACCGGAGCGACAGGGACGACAGTGATCACAGAAAACATGCGATTCAGCGGCTACATAATCACCGGGCTCGAAACGAGTGACCTTCTCCCCGACCTCAATCACCTCACCACAGAACTCATGGCCCACAATCAACGGAGCAGTCACCTTGGAAGCGGCCCAGGCATCCCAGTTATAGATGTGGAGGTCGGTACCGCAGATCGATGTGGCGAGAACTCGGATCCTGACTCCGTCAGGAGTCATCTCCGGAATCGGCTTCTCGAGCAGGCTCAGTCCCGCTTCGGGAGCTTCCTTGACGAGGGCTTTCATGGTTCTTTTCAATCCTCACCTCGTCTTCGAAAAACCGCAATCATGGAAGTCCTGCGGAGACCTCATCGATCCTAGCGTCCAGAGTTCGTGGCAGGAAGTGCCGTCGAGAGATTCCTGCTGACAGATCTTGCCAAGCGTGCCTTCGGAGGGTCCAATAAAGGTAGCCTGTCGTGGCATATTTTCTTTGCTGCAGCGTGGGTCTACTTGGTCCGCTGCAGCCTCATAGGAGTCAGTTTCATGAAGAATCTACATCTCCATCTCGGAGTGTTTGCCTGCGTCACCCTCCTTTCTGGATCTCTCGGGGCTCAGAACATCTTCACCGTTGGGGATGGATCCGCAATGCCCGGTGACAACGTCACCACCAGCGTACAGATCGCCCATGACGATCCGGTACTGGGCTTCTCTTACGGGGTACGCCATGACGGTGGCACGCTCACTGCCGTGAGTATCGCCCAGGGATCTGCCCTGGCTCCACTCAATGGCGGAACTGGAGCCGACTACTTCTTCGAAGATCTCAATCCTGCCAATGGACCGGGTGTCATCGTGGCCTGCATCTTCACCTTTGGAGGTTCACTCGATTCACTGCCAGCCGGATCGGGCCAGGAGATCGCTACGATGGAATATGCTGTATCGGCTAGCGCGACGGCAGGAAGTTCCTCGGCGCTGAACCCGGCCACCGACCTCGGTTCTCCCCCCACCAATATCGTTTTCACTGTCGGCGGAGTCAGTGTCTTCCCCGCCACCGAAGCCGGCAGCGTGACCGTAGAGGTGCCCGCACCGACCGGTGTCTCGACGACACTGGCAGACATCTGCATTTGCAGTCACCAGGTCAACTGGACCAACAATGCTGTTTACTCAACCGTTCAAGTGCGAGTTGGTGGCACCCTTGTCGCCACGGTGCCGGGATCTGCCACCTCCGCCACAGTCACCCTTCCGACAGCCACCACTGATATTTGTGTCCGAGGTGTGGTCGGACCGGTTTCGTCTACCGATTCCTGCACGACCGGATCCTGTCCTGTCTTCGTGCCTCCACCAGCGCCGAACAGTCTCGCCTGTAGCATCTTGACGACCGATCCGATCTCAGGCTGCACCGTCGAGGCGAGTTGGGCCAACCAGGGCAGTTACTCCGTCATCAATGTGTACCTCGACGGTGTTTTGCAAAGTACAGAGACTGGAATTACCACGAGTTGGCAAAGTTCTCTGGGTCTTTCACCCAATGCCCAGCAGATCTGTATCGAAGCGCTCGATGATTGTGGCGGAGTGCTGAGTCAGGTCTGTTGCGATGTGATCTGCGATGCGGGTCCGATCTTTGTCAGAGGCGACTGCAACGCCGACGGAGCTAACAACATCGCAGACGTGGTCGCGGCTCTGGGTTTCCTTTTTGCCGGGGCAGGGATTCCTCTCTGTGGAGATGCCTGTGACATCAACGACGATGGAGGTTTCGACATCAGCGATGCGGTTTTCTTGCTGTCGAATCTGTTCTCCGACGGAAATTTCCCGCCGGCTCCCTACCCGAACTGTGGAGTCGACGCAACGGACACCGATTCCATCGACTGCGACAGTTTCCCGCCCTGTCCGTAATAGTGCTACCGTGATAATGGTAAAGGGGTCCGGAACGTCGCGACGGTGCCGACCCCGTCTCTATTATGGGCCACCATTCTCGGATCCCGTTACTCTTGAGAAGAATCCCACCATCCATTCCATTATGAATGCCGCTGCCCAACCTGCC
>JAYZBV010000014.1:0-11610 GCA_036338595.1 Planctomycetota bacterium
ATGCGATCGAGACGAGCGGCGTTGCGGCGGACCCTCTCCGGATCGCCAGCGAGCAGGATCTTAGGGGCGGCATCTCCTCGGGAGAGGCCGATGTGATACTGGCGATCTGTGTCACCCGGGTGCTGGGACATCTATTCCTCCGAAGGCCACGATACGGCCACGGCCAAGATAAGCAAATCGAGCGAGTACATCACCCCGGACAGGCCAATTATAGGCAATACCTTGCCGATGGTGCCCGGGATAGCCACATGATACCTTGAACAGGTCTCCGGAAGCTGGCTTCCAGGGACGGGCTTCCCTGCCGATGCCGGGGGTAGCCGACCACCTTTACAGAGCTCGCGCCGGCTCCATCCGGTGCCGAGGGAGGAACGATGATCTGGCAACTACGCGGTTCGAGCCGCTTGCTGGCACTATTCCTGGTTCCCGCATTATTTGGTTTCCTTCTCGTCCAGACGGACCTGATGGGATCTGCCGCTCCCGATTCCAAGCAGATCAAGAAACTGGTCAAGGATTTCAAGAAGGCAGTTCAGGGGCAAGAGCACGACAACGCCATCGACATCGGGAGGCAGATCGCTGCCTATGGCACCGAGGACGCCATGGAGTCCCTCTACGACCTGGGCTACAAGGAGGGGCGTAATCCCAGGGTTTATTCCAGCGTCTGCGAGGAACTGTCACGACTCGACGGAATCATCGAGTTCATCTCTGAGCGTTATGACAAGATCGATTCCAAGAGTGACTTCCGAGAACGGGTGTACCTTGCCGATGTACTGGCCTACCCGACCAACAAGCGCGGTGAGATCAACGATCAGATCATGAAACTGGCCAAGCGGCTTCGCGAGATCGAAGAGGACGGATTGCCGCCGGGCGCAGACCCCTCGATTCCTGATCGGATGAAGCAACAGCAGGAATCGCTCAAGAAGCAGCTGCAACGGTTGCGGGGCTCCGACAATGATGAGGCCCTGACCCTGATGGTGGAGTTTCTCGGTGACAAGTCCGCTTTCGTGCAGGGGGCTGCAGTCGAGGCGTTCCGAAAGAGCCAGAGCGCCATCGGAGTGGAGCCGCTGATTTCACTCCTCGAAAAGCTGGTCAAGAAACGAAAAGACGTCCTGTATCACCAGGTCAGGGATGCGCTGTGGGAGTTGACCGGCCAGGACTTCGATCTGATCGATGAGTGGCACTCCTGGTGGGAGCCTCGTCAGAATACCTTTGACCCGATGGAAGAGATCCACGACGGCAAGACGGGCGTGAAGCGCAAGCGGCGTGGCAATGATCCCGAGTTCTGGGGCGTCCCCGTCGAATCGAAGAACATCGTCTTCGTGATCGATACCTCCGGTTCGATGAGGTATGTCCACAAGGATGATATTCCCGGGCTCGCCAGAGGAGACGGTTCCGATGGGGGAGGCTCTTCTGGCGGCGGTCAGATGACCCAGGAGCAACAGCGACTGGCGAAGTTCTGGACACGGATGGAGATGGCCAAACGCGAGTTGCGCAAGGTTCTCAAGAAGATGTCCAAGGACGCCGCGTTCAACTGCGTGCGCTTCGATACCACCGTCAGCAAGTTCAAGAAGAAGGCCACGCCAGCGAGCACCGGAAACAAGAAGTCTGCGCTCAAGTGGGTCGATGGTCTCAAGCACAACGGCAATACCAATACGCTCGACTCGCTGATGGAGGCTTTTGGTCAGGACGCACGGACCAATACCATTTTCTTCCTCTCCGATGGTCTCCCTTCCGTCGATGGAAAGGTCAATGATCCGACCGGGCCCATCCTCAACAAGGTGTTCGAGATGAACCGTTTCCGCAAGATCAAGATTCATTGCTTCGGCTTTCACCCGTTTACCCAGGGAGGTCAGCAGATGCCCAACCTGGCGGCGGCGAATACCTGGCTCAAACGGCTCGCAGAAGAGACTGGCGGCACCTACACCGACATGAAGGTCGACAACAAATTGAATCCTGACAACCCGGGAGACTGAATTCTCCGATGCGAGACAGGATGCAAGAGCGCCGACATCGGTGGATCCGATGCCGGCGTGTTTTTTGTTTGTGGGGACGCGGAATACGGATGCCGCGCAATGCCATCACTCGCGGACGATGCGTACCATCGCCCAGTTGGCGCGATCCAGGATGTGATGCCCTGGTCCCAGATCGACGACCAGGGTGAATCGCTTCGCATCCGCGAGCGGAATCCTGAAATCGACTCCCGGATCTTTCCAGGAGATGCTGCCGGGCGCGAACTTCGCCTCGCCGTCGACGAGGATGCTGAAGGTGGCACAACCGATGCCTGTCTCTTCGTCCGGTGGGCGACTGCTCGCATCCATGCCAGCGATCCCTACCAGAAATTGATCGCCCTGTGTGACCTCGTAGGTGAGACGGCAGAGCGAGTGCACTCCGATGCCAGCGGCAAAGGTTCGTGCGCCGATCTGCATCGGCTTGCCGAGCACATTGAGGTTCTTTCGCCACTTCCAGGGGAACCAATCGGTTCCGGGGATCCCCTCCTCGACCTGGATCGGCTGGCGACTCGCCAGTTGGACGACCCGGCCCATCTCGAAGTGGATCTGTAGCACCCTTGCGAGGGGTAAGGCGATCTGCTGATTCACGGAGCGATGCAGAAGGATCGATTCCGAGTCGATCCTGTCGAGTGAGCCCACCACGGAACTGCCATCGAGGGTCATCACTCGAACCGGAACCGAACCGGGCTCAACGACCACTTCATCGGGATCGATCTCGACCAATCGAAAGGCAACGACCTTGCCCCAGGGAATACTGAGCTGTCCCAGGGAGGAGTCGTCAAACTGGACTCCTGTCGGCTCCAGCGCCTCGAGGATTCCCGCCAACTGGGCTCCGTCGCTCGTCAGCAGCAGGTCCGAATCGGAGTCCTTGCCCTGAAAAGGCAGCGCCGGGGCTGCCGCAGATCGGTACTGGACCAGGTCATCGAGGTGGATCTGGATCGGTGCTACCAGCGAAGGGGTGATCCAGGCAAAGAAATCTGGCTCTGAATCGGCCGCAATCTTCAGTTGTCCGCTCCACAGGGTGCCGTCGCGAAGCAGGATCTGGTCGCGAGGCTGCGCTTCAGCGAGATGTCTCGAATAGGTCAGCGAGAGAACATCTCGGATCGGAAGTGGCTTGCCCTGAAGAGTCAGATGAAGCTGCTCATCCACGAATTGAGGGCTCTCGGTCTCGATGGTTCCGATGACCGTCTCGGCAGTGACCGGGATCCCCTGCTGTTCATCGTCGATCGGTGTGCCCCCCAGCGGGATCAGCGCCATCCAGAAGAGCCAATTCGCAATGTTCATCGAAGATCCTTCCGGTGTCAGTCACTGGCTGCGGGCACGGAACGGGCGTGGCCATGATGAGGGGTGGATCGTTTCTGTGCAACGCGCGCTTCTTGACCGCAACTGCTGGCTCATCTATTCTTCCCAATGTACTTGCTGCGGCAGAATAAAGGGGGACATGTGGGGCGTCGAGATGAACAGAGCCTGTTTGAAGTGATCCGGAGCCAGAAGGGCTCTGCTGGAAAATCTAGGTCGACTCAGGCAGATGAAGCCAGGAAGACCGATGCAAGCCGTGCAGAAACAACTTCTGGTAACGGAGATCCGTCGAGGTCGCGCAAGAGGGTTGATCTCGATGACCCGGCCAAGCTGATTCCCACCGCCACCGGGCTGGGTCCCATCCCTGATGTCAGTTCTTCAGTGGGAGGAGATGGTCAGCAGAGGGGCAGTTCCTTCTGGGGTGGTGTTGTCGAGATTCGGCGGGCTACGCTGCTGGTCTTTGGCATCGCTTTCCTGCTGATGATCGCCGTGGCGTACATGTCAGGAAGAAGTTCTGCTCCGGTTGAGTCGCCAGCAGGGATGGCTGAGCTGGATCGGATGCCCGTCAGCGAGAATCCCACATGGCCGGTTCTCAATCCTGAACCCGAGGTGCGCGATGCCATTCGTAACATCGTCCAGTCCGATATCGCCGGGTCCGGGTTCGGTTCAGCAGAAGTCGCTGCGGATGTGGTGCCTGCCATCGCTCCAGATCCGATGCCAGTGGTGCAGACCAGTCAAAGTCTATACGCCGTGATGATCGGGCAACAACTGAGTAAGGATCCTTCGGTGGTGGATAAGTTGGTCCAGTATGTAGATTCGGGACTCACCTCTTCGAAGGCAAGGGTCCGGATCAGTGACTCCAGAAGCGGAAGAAACTTCAGCGTTTTCGTTGGGCCCTTTGAAAATCTCGAGGCAGCTCGATCAGCGCTACGTGAAATCCAGGTGCTGAGACCGCATCAAGGAGTTCGCTTCCGCGATGCTTTTCCGACCAAGATGGTGTTCACACCCGATGAACTCATGAAGTTTCAACTCGGCAACTGACCCTTGGCAAACTTCGTCCCTCAGTGCTACCCCTGTGCTCTTCGCCGCGCACTCTGCACGGCGGAGCGAGTCAGTGATGATGAATGGTTACAGCAAAAAGTTGTCGACGAGTCGATGCTGATCCTGCGCGATTCCGAATCGGGTCAGACACCCGCCGAAAAGGTGGGAGGCCTGCTGAAGCGGGTCCATTCCGTGCTCGGGTCCTCGGACCCCTGGAGAGAGATCCGGGAGCGCTGGTTTGGCGAGATGCAGGAGGCGTCCTCCGGCATGCGATCGCTGGTCGAACAGGATCCTGATCCCCTGGGGCGAGCACTGTTGCTGTCTGCTCGCTGCAACGTCTTTGCCAACGAGATACTGCAGTCGAAGGCGATCCGGGAGGATCTGAGGCGTCTCGGCATTCGTGCCGGCGATCCTGTCGACGCCGAATTCGTCCACGATGAGCGAGCACTACTCGATTCTGCCCTCAGCACGGCGAGTCAGATCCTGTTCCTTCACGATACGGCTCCAGAATTGCCCGCAGACCTGATTCTGATGGAGCAGATCCACCTTCAGAACCCGGATAGCGACATCACCAGCATCGTCTGTGAAGAGCCGATGCTGCTGAAAGCGTGCCTGGAAGACGCAGATCGAGCAGGAATCGTGGGTGAGCGTGGTGCTGGCCAGGTGATTGCGTGGCGCAGTGAAGGTCTGGGCCTGGTGCTCGATGAGGGCTCAGAGACTCTTCGTCGCGTCGTCGAAGAGGCCGATCTGATCGTCGCCAAGGGGTCCGCTCACCACCAGACGCTATCAGGACGGCGACTTCCGGTGTTTTCGCTGGTGCGAGCGAAATGCCCCGTCACCGCTGCGGCCCAGAGTTGTCGTATCGGTGAGTTACTGCTGATCCGAGCCGACTGAATCCGCCACTTCAGGGCGCTCATTGCGTTGTGCCGTTGTTCCGGGTCGCTCCCGTGGACGACTCACCTATTCGGAGCCTCTTGGGTCGCCTGAAGTTGACACGCTGTGTCTCTCCACCTAGGATCCACACACTCTCTGGCTCCCTTATCGGGGTCCCGAGATTCTGGTCCGGGACCGATCGCCTCAGCGAATCTGGGCGCTCTGTTCGGGGCGACATCTGTCACTCAGACGGGTGTACGGAGGGGAAGGAGGATCACCTTGGAGCACGCCGCAATTCAACAGCATCCAGAATGCAGCATCGATTTGCAGGCCCGACGAGGATCATCTGCTTCCCCCTCCATGATGAGATGCTGGCTACCTATCGTATCGATCCTGTTGCTGCTGGGAACTCCCATCGCTGCCCAGGATGAGCCGGTCCGTGGCCAGCCGACACTTCAACCCTGGGTGGGTGAGGTGAAGGGTAGTGTGGTCAATATCAGGACCGGGCCTTCGATGAATCACTTTGCATTCTTCCAGCTTCGTGGAGGTACACGTCTCATCGCGCTGGGTGGTCAAGGTGATTGGGTCGAGGTCGCCATTCCTGCAGATCGTCCGGTATGGATCCACGGTGATTATCTGAAGCCCCAGGGAGATGCCCTGCAAGTTTCTGGTAGCCGAGTGAGAATCCGGGCCTCTGCGGGAACCAAGCATGCTCCTCTCGGGATGACCGAGTTGGGGCAGAATGTCAGGCCAACGGGCAAGGCGGATAGTGCTGGAACCTGGATCGAGGTGTATGCGCCATTGAACGCGCATGCCTGGATCCATGGTGATTACATCCGTCGCATTGAGTCCGGATTGGATCCGTTGCATCTATCAAGGCAGCACAAGGAGATGAGTAGTTTCGCAGGAACGGATGGGGGTGGGAGGACAGGTGCTATTGTCAATCCTGGTACCGACCCTGCCAATGGCGCTGACAAGGGTGAGGAATCCAGGCCACCAGTGGCCGATGAAATTCTCGATCCAAACACCGTCAAGATTCCTGCATTTGATTCTCCCAGACTGAAGAAGTTGTTTGAAGGTTTCCGCAAGGAGACCGAGAAAAACCCAGTTGAATGGAATTTTGACAGGATCCTCGAGGAGATGCGAGTGATCGAACACTCCACCGAGGATGTCGGAGAGGTGGAGGTTGTTCGAGACCTCACCCGAACCATTCAGGAACATTTCATGCCCTTACACCGCCGATTGGTTGAAATCCAACGGCAACAGGAGAAGGCCAGGTCCGAGCGAGAGCTCGCCAAGGCCAGAGAAAACGAAATTTTGCGGAAGACCGGACACCGCAGTACCGATCCTGGAGTCAAATACCAGGCTGTCGGCTGGGTTGTCCCGCTCGGGAAACACCGGGATGTCGAGGCTACACACAAGCTGATGAAGGGGAATCAACTCCTTTATCACCTCGACGGCGGCAAATTGAATCTTGATCAATACGTGAATAAGAGAGTTGGAATCGTGGGCACTGTTGAAGAACAGAATCCCAGCGCAGGAGCCCGGCTCATACGCATCAAAAGTATCGAGGTTCTCTCGCAATAGCCCTTCGAGGCTGCCAATCCCTGGTCTTTCCCCTGCAGATTCTTCTGCGGGAGGATGGAAGTGCAATACAGTAACTACCTGATGCTTGGATTTCTCTTGCAGGAGAATAATCCAAACGATTATCTGGTCCCCGGTGGTCTGATCCTGGCTGCCGTGGGTGCCGTCTACTTCATGATGCAACGTTCCACGACAAAGATTCAGGAACAGCGTCGGGTCTTGCTCGAGGAGGCACGGGAGGAAGCGGACCGGGTACGCAAGGAGACACGACAGGAGACCCAGGATTGGGTCAAGCAACAACGAGCCGATGTCCAGCAGCAGCAGCGGGAGTTCAGGGAAGAGGCGAAAGAAGCCGAGAAGCAGCAGAGCAAGCGCGAGGACGGACTCGAACGCCGGATGGCCTTGCTCGGCAAGAAAGAGACGGGTCTCCAGGCAGAAGAGACCAACCTCACCAATCGAAAAAATCGACTGGATACGCGCGAGACGGAACTGGACGAGGTGATCGACCAGGAGAGGGAAAATCTGGAGCGAATCGCCGACATGACCAGGGAAGAAGCCCGAGTTTCACTGGTCGAGAAGATGCAGCGTGATGTCGAGCACGAGGGAGACATCCTCATCCAGAGGATGGTGGAAAGAGTCAAGGAGACAGCGGATTCTCGGGCGCGGGACATCCTCGCTACCACACTTCAGCGGATCTCCTCGGGATACTGCCAGGAATCCACGGTGACCAGCATCGAGATCGCCTCGGATGACATGAAGGGGCGAATCATCGGCCGAGAAGGCCGAAACATTCGAGCCTTCGAGAAAGCAACCGGAGTGGATGTCATCGTTGACGATAGTCCGGGCGTGATCACGCTTTCCTGTTTTGATCCGATTCGCAGGGAGATGGGGGGACGATCCCTCAACAAGTTGCTGGTGGATGGTCGAATTCACCCGAGCCGTATCGAGGAAGTGGTCGCCGAATCCAAGAAAACTCTCAACGAGGAGATTCAAAAAGCTGGCGTTCAGGTTTCTTACGATCTGGATCTTCCAGGAGTGCATCCCAAACTGGTCACGATGCTCGGGAGGCTCAAGTACAGAACATCCTACGGCCAGAATGTGCTGTCGCACTCGGTGGAGTGCGCACAGATCTGCGGCATGATCGCAGCGGAATTCGGCCTCGACCAGGATCTTGCCAAGCGCTGTGGGTTGTTCCATGACATCGGAAAAGCTGTGGATCACCAGTACGAGGGTGGGCACCCGGAAATCGGTGCGACCATCTTGAAGCGCTACGATGAGGCGAAGGAAGTCGTCAATGCTGCTGCCAGTCACCACAACGATGTACCCCAGGAGACCATCTATGCAGTTCTGACTCAGGCTGCTGACTCCATCAGTGGCAGTCGCCCGGGGGCTCGCGGCGAATCTCTCGACCGCTATGTCGAAAGGCTCGAGAAACTGGAAGGGTTGGTCAACTCGTTTGCCGGTGTTTCGAACGCTCAGGCAATCCAGGCAGGGCGAGAGGTGCGTGTTTTTGTGAATGCGCACAAGGTCAGTGACAAGAAGGCCGTTCGTCTCGCTCATGAGGTCGCCAAGCAAATCGAGGATCAGCTGACCTACCCGGGTGAGATCAAGGTGACGTTGATCAGGGAGACGCGAGTGGTCGAATATGCCCGCTGATGGAAACGATACCAGAATCCTTCTGATCGGAGATATCGTCGGCAAACCTGGGCGAAGAATCGTCCAGGAGTTGCTTCCTGGGTTGCGAGAGTCCCTCGCTCTTGACATCGTCATCGCCAATGCAGAGAACTCTGCAGCAGGATCTGGCATCACACCGAAAATATTTTCAGACCTACGGGCAGCTGGAGTCGATTTGATGACTCTTGGCGACCATGCCTGGAAACGTAAAGATAACCTGGAGGTCCTCGATAAGGAGCCGTTGTGCTTGCGTCCCCATAACTACCCTGAAGTGGCGAAGGGCACCGGATGGGCGGTGGTGGAAACGGCAGGTGGAGTCAAGGTCGCCTACATCATCGTGCTAGGACGAGTGTTCATGGAATCGGTCGCTTGCCCGTTGAGGACCGTAGATGCGGTTCTTGAGCAGATTCCTGAAGATGTGAAGATCCGAATCATCGAGTTCCATGCCGAGGCAACGAGCGAAAAACAAGCTGCAGGGTGGCATCTGGATGGACGTGCGACGGCCGTTGTTGGAACCCATACGCATGTTCTGACTGCAGATGCCCGGATCCTCACGCAGGGAACCGGATATATCTCCGACATGGGCATGACGGGCCCCTACGACGGGGTGATCGGCCGTGATTCAAAACCGGTTCTCCACAAGTTTTTGACCTCGATGCACGCTCCTTTCACGGTGGCGGAAAATAACGCCCATCTGTGTGGCGTGTTGCTTTCTGTCGATCCCGATACGGGTCGACCCACTTCCATCCGCGCCGTCGATATTGCCGAATCCGAGGACGGAAGATTCAGTCATGACGTCCTTCAAGGGCCTGATTCCAGCAACTGACCTACTTCTCATCCCCGAACTTCCGTTTCCTGATACCATCACAAGTTGACAGGGGGCATCGTGCGTGTGCTGGTTCAACGAGTTGAGGAGGCCAGGGTACTGGTGGCTGGCGAGGTTGTGGGCACCTGCGAGAGTGGCCTGTTGCTGCTGGTCGGCCTGGGAGCCGGTGACGGTCTCAGCGAGGTCGACTGGATGGCCCGCAAGGTCGCCGGGCTACGAATATTCAGTGATTCCGATGGCCAGATGAATAGAAGTATCCTCGATACTGACGGGGACATCCTGGCGGTCAGCCAGTTCACCCTCTATGGAGACTGCCGAAAGGGTCGCCGTCCTTCCTTTGTCGAGGCTCTGAAACCTGACGAAGCCGAACCGCTCTTCGAGAGTTTCATCGACCGATTGAGAGCCGAAGGTGTGTCACGGGTGGAAATGGGCAAATTCGGAGCAGAGATGCAGGTCCATCTGATCAACGATGGTCCAGTGACCCTGTGGATCGAGCGTGAGGCTTCTGCATGAGGGATCAATTCCACGATCATTACCTGGTGCTGGGAATCGATCCTGCCTGCAGCGCTGATGATGTGCGATCTGCCTTCAGGAAACGCCTTCTGGAGGTACATCCGGACAAGACGGAACACCCGATAGATCCTCATGCGATGCGTTCGCTCCTGGATGCCTTCGAGGTCCTCAGTGATCCTGACCGGCGAGAGTCCTATGACAAGATGTGGCGATTGATTGCTGGAAAGGACCCGGACCTTTCATCGATTCCTCATGTGACCGAGAGCGAGCGACCTGCTGCACGAGTGCGCTCGATCCTGTTCTTGCTTCTGGAAGAGCGAAATGACGAAGCACTGGAGCGTTTCCAGGAGCTGGAACCAGGTGCTCGGACCTTGCTGAGGGATCACCTCACCACGGGCGAATTTGTCGATGCATGTTTCCTGCTTGGCGAGATCGAGGAGACCAGAAAAAATTATACTGGTGCACTCGAATGGTATGAAGCTCTGATACAAGTCGAGCATGCACGCACCCAGAAGCGTCCCTGCTATCCCGAGGCGAGGGAAAGAGCTCAGCGATTGCTCCTGAGACGTACCAGGGTTCACATCGATCCCCGCGTGGGTCTGGAATTCCTGCGGCGGGCAGAACTGCTGGGACTCGATCGTACAGGACGTGCAGAGGTGGCGAAGAAACGGGCGATCTGCTACCTCGAGATGGAGATGAAGGTAGAGGCAGCCAGGCACTTCAAGGAGTCGATACGCCTTCAGCCTCGAACCAAGGGAACCGATCGTCTCCGTTCTGCGCTGGAGGGGTATCTGGATGATGAGTGACACCGTTCATGTGGTCATTCTTGCGGGTGGCGATGGGAATCGTCTCTGGCCCTGGAGCCGCGAAGGCAGATCAAAGCAGATGTTGCCGCTGTGGCAGGGGAGTTCACCTGTCGAGGGAACGATAGAACGTTCGCTGTCGCTGGTTCCCCATGAGCGAGTTCATCTGGTTGCCAGGCGCGGTATCTTGCCCGATCTATCACCCTGCAGGTGGATCGAGGAGGCGGATGCCAGAGATACAGCTCCCGCCATCGTTCGCGCCGCAGAGAGGATCCACGACCAGGATCCATCATCCTGGATTCTGGTGTTGCCGTCGGACCATCAGGTACTGGCTGGCGACAACTTTCGCCAGACGATGCGTGAAGCCATCGATCAGGCGCTCGCTGGTCCAGACCGGATGTGGTTATTCGGATCGCCATCGACTGCGGATCGGTCCTTTGGTTTCATCGCCGCACAATCGGATTCATTTGTTTCTGGCGTCAGCCGTTTCGTAGAGAAGCCCGATCCCGGGCTTGCGCACGAGATGCACGAGATGGGGGCTCTGCATAATTGCGGCATGTTCCTGTGCAGGTCAGGATTCCTGATCGAGAAGGTAAAAGAGGTCCTGAAGGAAGAGTTGATCCCCGGGGTCGATCTCTGCGACCAGGTCCCCTCAACATCCATCGATCACTTCCTGATCTCTCGAGAGGATTTCCTACCTCACCTCGTCGTTGCGAGGATCGGATTCGATTGGGTGGACATCGGCCGCTGGCCAGCGCTTCGGCTGTGTAAACCTCTCGATCAGCAGGGTAATCTCAAAGTGGTCGCACACCAGTTGTTGAAAAGCTACCAGACTCCTGGAGAGCCGATCCACATCCGGGCACGATCTGCTCAAATCGACAGCTGTTGTCGACGCCAGCTGGTTTTCCTCGGTACCGAGTCAGTGAAACTGGAATCGACGCCGGATCGGGTAGTCATCGATATGGCTCGGGAAGGGTCTACCGAGAGGCCT
>JAYZBV010000015.1:0-78102 GCA_036338595.1 Planctomycetota bacterium
TACCTGATCGAAGAGGTCCAGGGTGTGTACCTGTCCCAGAATGTGATCATCAATGACAAGCACATCGAAACGATCGTGGCTCAGATGATGCGTAATGTATCTGTCGTGGAACCCGGAGACAGCGATTTGCTACCCGATACCGTGATCGACAGACACAGATTCCGAAAGGTATGCGAAGATCTGGTGGAAGAAGGAAAGATGCCTCCCACCGCCCAGCCGATGTTGCAGGGAATCACCAAGGCTGCGGTTAATTCCGACAGTTTCATCTCAGCAGCGAGTTTCCAGGAGACGACCAAGGTCCTGACCGAAGCAGCACTCAGCGGCAAGAAGGACACTCTGGTGGGCCTCAAGGAGAATGTGATCATGGGTCACATGATTCCGGCTGGTACTGGATACCGCAGGTACTTCGATAAGGGAGTACGCAAGCTGGCGGAGCCGCCATCGGTTGTGAAAGAAACGAAAGAACGCGTTCTCATCGGCGAGGAATCGCCGCCGAAAAAGGAAGTGAGCGATCCGCTGAGAGATTTCCTGATGGGTGGAGCAGCGCCAGCCCCGGCACCAGAGGTGTCTGGAGAGGGCCTGATCGGAGAGAGCGTCAGCGCTGACGAGGCCGATACCGGAACCATCCTGGGCGAAGGCGAGGGTGCAGATCCGGTGGCAGATGTCGAGGTAGACGTCCCGGCAGACATCCCGGCAGCCGAGCCGGCCCCGGAGGCGGACATCGTGCAGGATCCGGGTGAGGGGACAGAAGAAATCTCCGAGATACCCGCCGAAGAAGCGCCAAAATCGGGAGATGAAGAAGTCGAGTAGGGTTAGAATGCTGGGCCGTGTTCGAGGGTAGCCTCGGGCACAAGAGGGTTCATTGGAGAACGAGAAGGTATGCCGACGATCAACCAGTTGGTCCGCAAGGGCCGCAAGAAGCAACTGAACAAGAGCAAGTCTCCCGTGCTGGAGTCCTGTCCTCAGCGTCGAGGTGTTTGCCTACAGGTGAAAACCCAGACACCGAAGAAGCCGAACTCTGCGCTGAGAAAGGTTGCACGTGTGCGCCTTTCCAATGGCAAAGAGATCACCGCCTACATCGGTGGAGAAGGTCATAACCTTCAGGAGCACTCGATCGTACTGGTCAGGGGTGGGCGAGTCAGGGATCTGCCTGGTGTCAGGTACCACATCGTTCGGGGGACTCTCGATTGTTCAGGTGTCGATGATCGTAAGCAGGGCCGTTCCAAGTACGGCAAGAAACAGAAGTAAAGCAGGAGCCTCCTTTGGCAAAGAAAAAGAACAAGGTTGCGAAGCAGAAGTTCCGCTCAACTCAGCGGTTCCAGAAACCTGATCCCCGCTTCAACAACATGGTGGTGACCAAGTTCATCAATCGGTTGATGTGGGATGGCAAGAAGGCGATCGCGAGTGCGATCTTCTACGATGCGATGGACATCCTCGCAAAGAAGATCTCCGACAGTGAGCCTCTCGATACCTTCCTGGCGGCGCTTCAGAATGTGATGCCCCAGGTGGAGGTGCGTTCTCGCAGGGTCGGTGGAGCCACCTATCAGGTCCCGATCGAGGTGAGCCGTCGTCGAGCCCAGGCTCTTGCGATCCGCACCATCATCGACACATGTCGCGGTAGAAGCGGCAAGCCGATGGCAGAGCGAATTGCAGACGAACTGGCCCAGGCTTTCCGCAGAGAGGGAGCGTCGGTCACCTGGCGCGAAAACACGCACAAGATGGCCGAGGCAAACAAGCTGTTTGCGCACTACGCCTGGTAAGAAACAGAGGAGTGGTCAACTTCCGGGGGATGGAGCCCTGGTGTCGCTCCTGGAGCAATTGCTGCACATGCCGGCGACTGGAATCACCCTCCCGCCTCGATAAAAGGCGCGAGGGTGATTTTTCATCCAGCACCGATCGCTCCCTTCACTTGAGGGAAACTGCCGATTGACGGAGAATCGGCAGCAGCACCGACCTCATCAGCCTCAGGCAGCAGGATCGAGACAATGAAACAGGCGACAAGAAACATCGGAATCATCGCTCATATCGATGCGGGTAAGACAACCGTGTCGGAGCGGTTTCTCTTCTACTCCGGTAAAGAGTACAGGATGGGAGAGGTCCACGATGGCAGCGCTCACATGGACTGGCTCGTCGAGGAGCAAGAGCGTGGCATCACGATCACCAGTGCGGCGACCACCTTCGAGTGGGCAGACTGCGTCGTGAATCTGATCGACACTCCCGGTCATGTTGACTTTACAGCCGAGGTGGAGCGATCGCTTCGCGTCCTCGATGGTGCCGTGGGTGTCTTTTGTGGAGTTGCAGGTGTGCAGGCGCAGTCGGAAACCGTCTGGCGTCAGGCCAATCATTACAAGGTTCCTCGCATCGCATTCATCAACAAGCTCGATCGCGTCGGTGCGGACTTCTTCCGCGTTGTCGATAATGTTGCTGACGGCCTCAAGTGCAAGGTACTTCCGCTCAACATCCCGGTGGGATCCGAGTCCGAGTTTCGCGCAGTGATCGACCTGATCACGATGCGTCAGTACTCCTTCGACGAGGAAAGCCTCGGAGCGAAGGTGGTGGATTCCGAGATTGAAGCGGAGATGGTCGAGACCGCCGAATTGTATCGCCTGGAGTTACTCGAACAGGTCGCAGACAGTGATGAGTCGGTGATGGAGAAGCTCATCGAGGGTGAGGAAGTCGATGACGAGCTGCTTCGTGCTGCGATTCGAGCCGGCACCATAGAGCGCCGCTGGGTTCCCGTGCTGGCCGGTAGTGCGCTCGGGAACAAGGGGATACAGCCGCTACTCGATGCGGTGATCCACTACCTCCCTTCCCCCGAAGACGTGGCGACCATCGAGGCCAGGAAGCCATCTAACGGCGATCCCGTGACGGTGACCTGTACCGAGCAAGAGCCTTTCAGTGCACTTCTGTTCAAGGTCCAGATCGATCCACATGGCGAACTGATCTATATGAGGGTCTATTCCGGATCTCTGCAGCGTGGCAAGACTGCCATGAATCCGCGCACCGGCAAGCGCGAACGCATCAACTCGATGCACAGGATGCATGCGAATGCGCGCGAGAACCTCGACCGAACCGTGGCCGGAGACATCGTCGCAGTGACAGGGCCGCGCTTCAGCGGTACCGGAGATACGTTATGCGATGCCAAGCACCAGGTGATGCTGGAGGAGCCGGTGTTTCCCGAGACCGTCATCTCGATGGCGGTGGAGCCCAGATCCAGCAACGACAGGGACAAGTTGCAGGAGGTTCTCAGCCGCATCGAAAGAGAGGATCCGACCTTCAATCTGGAAGTGAACAGGGAAACAGGACAGTTCGTGATGTCGGGGATGGGTGAACTTCACCTCGAAGTGATTCGCAATAGACTCGAACGAGACTTCAAGATCGATGCCAACATCGGAAAGCCTCGGGTGGCGTACCGTCAGATGGTCGCCAGGAAGGGATCCGCAGCGGTACGGGTCGATAGGATCCTGGGCGGCAAGGAGCACTTTGGTGAGGCGACGGTGACACTGGTCCCATTCGAGCTGGAGGAGGAAGACTTCTCCGAGATCGACTGGGTCGGTGGCAAGCCGACGATGGCACCCGAATGGACCCAGGCAGTGGAGGACACGGTTCGATCCTGCCTCAGCGGCGGTGGTGACCTTGGCTTTCCCTTCATCCGGGTGCAGGCGCAGATCCACCTGCCTCCCGTGACCCCGGAAACGACGGAAGCAGGCCTATCCGTGGCCGCCAGGGAGGCCTTTCAGGGTGCTCACGAGAAAGCGGGAGACCTGCTCCTCGAGCCATTGATGGCGTTCCAGGTCACCACACCCGAGAGCTATTTCGGGGCGATCCACCAGGATCTGGTGCGGCGTCGAGCTCAAATCGAAAGGGTCGACCTGGGGCAGGATTTGCGCAAGATCGAGGGCACGGTGCCACTGGCGGAGGTCTTCGGCTACACGACCTCTTTGCGATCCCTCTCACAGGGCCGTGCCAGCGTCTCCCTCGAGCCGGTAGGATTTTCGGCCGCGCCGGACGGAGTTGCGGAGCGCTTCCGCTACTGAGCCAGAGCGGCACCTTCGGCGACCTCGAAAATCACCCTGAATCGGCCATAATTGCCCTGTCAGCGTTGACAGTCCTGCTCAGGTTCTTACAATCACACGCTTCCGACGATGATGCCCAGACAATCAGAGACGGACCCAGGCCGGCCCACTTCCCATCGGGAGAGTGCGGTTGCAGCGGTTCGCTCGAATGTTTGTGGCGAGCGAAATTCGAGGCGAGAGTCAACAACCATCATCGAGCGCTTCAACTCGATCGGTGAAGGGTTGGTCCGAGAAATTTTCGGACCAGTAATTTTCGGACTCCGGTCCGAGGTTGCCGACAAGAACTCGAGCCGTGAGAGACACTGGTGCTGTGAGAGACTCAGTCCGATCCGTATTGGATGGCGATCGGTTGTTCTTTGGCAGATTGGGAATCGCGCAGGTGCCGAGTCCTGTCCGGGCAGTACGCCGCCTCGGACGGAGTTCGGCACGGTAGTTCGTGGAGTGCCACGTCCTGCTCGGTATGTCTGTCGCAACAACTGTGCTTGCGGTGAGGTGATGGATAGTGCGCGTCGCAGCACGGGTGTGCTGGAGCGCAGATCGACGGGCAGGGATCGACGGTTGGTCGATCATAACGTGCAGGAAATCGGGAGAGTCAGTGCCGATGCAGAAGAATAAGATCCGGATTCGCATGGAAGCCTACGATCATGAGGTCCTCGATGGGGCATCCGCCTCCATCGTGGAAACTGCGAAGCGAACAGGCGCCCGCGTCCATGGGCCGATTCCCTTGCCAACACGCATCGAGCGATACACCGTCCTGCGGTCACCCCATGTCAACAAGAAGTCACGTGAGCAGTTCGAGATGCGCACTCACAAGCGCGTCATCGAGATCAGTGAAGCGAGTTCGAAGACGATGGATGCCCTCACCAAGATCAACATGCCTGCGGGCGTGAACATCCGGATCAAGATCTAGGAGGACCCATGGCTCTGAGAATTCGAAAGACGATCCTCGGCAAGAAACTGGGAATGTCCCAGATGTTCGACGATTCGGGCAACTGGGTTCCGGTGACCCTCATCGAGGCCGGACCTTGCACCGTTTTGCAGGTCAAGGGGCTCGAAAAGGACGGCTACGAGGCACTTCAGGTTGGATTTGACGCGACACACAAGGATGCCACCAAGCCCAGAGCCGGTGTCTTCGACAAGGCCGGATGTGGCCCAAAAAAGATGGTTCACGAGATTCCATTCTTTGATGGTCAGGAACTAGAGCAAGGCCAGGACTTCAACCTTTCCCTCTTTGATGGGGTCGAGCAGGTCGATGTCCAGGGTGTCAGTAGAGGAAAAGGGTTTGCGGGAACCGTCAAGCGCTGGAACCACCACATCGGTCCGCAGGGACACGGTTCGAAGAGCAAGCGCACCATCGGATCTACCGGGCAATCACAGGATCCGGGCCGGGTGATCAAGGGTAAGAAGATGGCGGGCCAGATGGGTAGTGCCAAGGTCAAGGTCAGAAACCTCAAGGTAGTGCAGTGCGACAGCGAGCAAAACCTGCTCATCGTTCGCGGAGCGGTGCCCGGTTCTCC
The DNA here is from genome assembly GCA_036338595.1 of Planctomycetota bacterium. Taxonomy (GTDB): domain Bacteria; phylum Planctomycetota; class UBA8108; order UBA1146; family UBA1146; genus QNYK01. The sequence continues at coordinate 5,594 of JAYZBV010000015.1, forward strand.
GGGAACCTACCTGGTCGTGGAAGAAAGTCTGAAATAAGTAACGCAACGAGCTTTTCAAGGGGTGACCTGGGAAAGCCAGAGTGATTGGAACGATAGTCGTGAGTACCGGACTTGAGAAACCGAAAGAGGTTCAGATACTGGACCCGGTCGAGGTGCCGTTTTTCGGCACCGATGGCGAGCAGGAGGGGTCGAAGCACTTCAACCCCGGAGCGGTTTCCAATTACCCCAACTACAAGCTTCTCAAGGAAGCGGTAAGGCGTTACCAGGGACGACTGCGACGAGGTACTGCCAGTACCAGGACCCGCGCAGAGATTCATGGGTCGCCACGCAAGCCGTGGCGCCAGAAGGGCACCGGTCGAGCTCGTGCTGGAAGCAAGAAGTCGCCGATCTGGCGAGGCGGCGGAGTGGCTTTCGGACCTCGTCCCCGTTCCTACGATTACGGCCTCTCCCGCAAGCAACGCAGAATCGCCACCCGCCACGCACTTCTCTCGAAGTTGATCGATGGAGAAACCATCGTGATCGAGGGGGTTCCCATCGGAAGCCCTTCGACAGCTCCATTCCGCAAGCTCGCCACCGCACTGGGACTCAATCGTTCCTATCTGATCGGACTCTCCAGTGATACTTCGATCGAGGAGCGACGAAGCGTCTGGCTTTCTGTGAGAAATCTTGAGGGTGTCGAGGTGCTGCCAGTGTGCGATTTCAATACGCATGTACTGCTGCGCTGTCAGAACCTGTTGCTGACTGCCTCTGCTTTTGAAGAGATCCAGGGCAATGAGAAACACTTCACCGGAGAAGGGGGCGCGAGATGAAGGATCCACATCTGATCATCGTCAAGCCCGTGATCACCGAGAAGAGCACGTTGCAGACGGAGATGCACAATGCATATGTCTTCAAGGTGGCAAAATCAGCCAACCGCATCGAAGTCAAGGAAGCGGTCGAGAAGGTCTTTGATGTCAAGGTGCGAAAGGTGAATACCGTCAATCAGTCCGGAAAACGCCGCAGGGTGGGACGATCGATCGGATTTACCAGTGGATACAAGAAAGCGGTCGTGACCCTGGAACCGGGGTACGAAATCGACCTGCTCTGATCCATCCCGGCTTCGTTGGCCGGGTTGGATGATAATGGTGGGAATCCTCGCTCAATCGGGGGTTCTGGCCGAGAAACTTGAGAGCCGATCCGAAGATCGGCGAAGGAGATGCAGACGGCATGGGCGTCCGCAAGTACAAACCGACGACACCTGGTCGCAGAAATGCCTCCGTCTCCGATTTTGCGGAGATCACGGCAACGCGTCCGGAGAAGTCACTCTGCGAACCACTTCACAAGACGGGTGGGCGCAACAATCAGGGGCACATCACTTCGAAGCATCGTGGTGGTGGTCACAAGCGCCTCTACCGGCGCATCGATTTCCATCGTACCAAGGATGGAATCCCCGCCCGTGTTGCCTCGATAGAGTACGACCCGAATCGCAGTGCTCGCATCGCCTTGCTGCATTATGCAGACGGGGAGAAGCGATACATCCTCGCCCCACGCGGGCTCGAGGTGGGCTCGGTTCTGGGCTCTGGCCCTGGTGTGGATCCGAGGCCAGGCAATGCCATGATTCTCAGTGAAATTCCGGTAGGGCTCTCGGTTCACAACATCGAGATGGTGCCGGGGCAGGGAGCCAAGCTGGTCCGCTCCGCAGGAGGCAGTGCTCAGTTGCTCGCTCGCGAGGGCAATACAGCGGTGCTGTCACTGCCATCGGGAGAGATCAGGCAGGTTCATACCGCCTGCCGTGCCACCGTTGGCATTGTGGGTAACGAGGATCACAGTCTCGTGAAACTGGGCAAGGCGGGTCGTTCTCGCTGGCTCGGTCGCCGTCCACGGGTCAGGGGCACGGCGAAGAATCCGGTCGCTCACCCGATGGGTGGTGGAGAAGGTCGGACTGCAGGGGGACGTCATCCCTGCTCGGCGACGGGACGCCTCTCCAAGGGAGGCAAGACTCGTCGCCGCTCCAAGGCGAGTAACAAGAGTATCGTTCGACATCGGAAGAAGAAGTAGTCATGGGTAGATCACTGAAAAAAGGACCGTACATCGATCTGAAGCTGCTGAAAAAGGTGCAGAAGAACATCGATGATGGATCGACTGAACCGATCAAGACATGGTCTCGGGCCTGTACCATCAGTCCTGAGTTTGTCGGCCAGACCTTTCTTGTCCACAACGGCAAGGTCTTCAATTCGGTCATGGTCACCGAAAATATGGTCGGTCATAAACTGGGAGAATTTAGCCAGACACGCAAACTGGGTAGTCACGGCAAGAAGTAATAACGATCGGGATCCTGCGCAGTTGCGTGGGTGAGCCCGGAGGTGAGGGACAGATGGTGACGGAATACAAGGCGAGTCACAGATACGCGCGAATCACTGCGCGGAAGGCTCGTTATGTCGTGGACCAGGTGCGCAACATGCCTGTCGAGGGCGCCCTGGACATGCTGAGATTCAGCGACCGTCGGGCTGCACCGATGATCGCCAAGGTGATCAAGTCAGCACTCCACAACGCCATTCAGGAGGGCGGGGCGAACCCCGAGAACCTCGTGATCTGGCGTGCCACGATCAATGAAGGCCCGACGATGAAGCGTTGGCGCCCTCGTGCTCGTGGGATGGCATTTCCGATCCTCAAGCGGACCTCCCACATCAACATCATCCTCGCTGACCGCGAGGAAGCCGGCGTTGCCGCAAAGAAGGGGAGCTAGCTCCATGGGCCACAAGGTCAGACCGACGAGCCTGCGCCTCGGGATCACACGAAACTGGTCCTCGCGCTGGTATGCCAGCAAGAAGGACTTCGGTCCATTACTGGTCCAGGACTATCGGATCCGGAACTTCATCAAGCATGAGTTCTTCTCGGCCGGAATCCCGGAGATCGAGATCGAGCGAAGCGGTCACCAGGTGACGATTCACCTTCATGCCGCCCGTCCAGGTGTCGTCATCGGGAAACGTGGCGCGAAAGTGGAGCAGTTGCGTGAGGATCTGCAACTCATCATCGGCAAGGAAGCCGATGTTCGACTCAACATTGTTGAGGTCCAGCATCCTGATCTCAACGCTCAGTTGTTGGCGGAGAATGTTTCAGATCAGTTGCGCCGCAGGATGCCTTTCAGGAGGGTCCTCAAGCAGATGGTGCGTGTCACGATGGAGTCCGGCGCAAAGGGCGTGAAACTGATGCTTTCGGGACGTCTCGGCGGTGCCGAGATTGCTCGCTCCGAGAAGAGTTCGGAGGGCAGCATCCCATTGTCGACGATTCGTGCGGATGTGGACTATGGCTTCGCCGAGGCGAAGACAACCTACGGAATCATCGGGGTCAAGGCCTGGGTGTACCGAGGTGAAGTGGTGAACCAGAAGAAGGGAAGCGGACGCCATGGCGATGATGCCCAAGCGCGTCAAGCGTAGAAAAGTCCACCGCGGACGAGTGCGCGGCAACGCTACCCGTGGGAACTTTGTTCACATCGGCGAGCATGGCCTGATGGCCATCGAGCCAGGCTGGGTCACGGCCCGGCAAATTGAAGCGGGCAGGATCGCGGGTAATCGAGCTCTTGCTGGTTCAGGAAAGATCATCATCCGGGTTTTTCCGGACAAGCCGGTGACTTCGACCCCGGCCGAGACACGAATGGGAAAGGGCAAGGGGGAACCCGAGTTCTGGGCATCCGTGGTGAGGCCTGGCCAGGTGCTGTACGAGATCCAGGGTGCTCCGGAGGAGACCGCGCGTCTCGCCTGCAACCGGATCTCTCACAAACTCGGACTGGCAACGAGGATGGTGGGCAGGAGACCAACGGTATGAGGATCAGCGAACTGCGCCAGTTACCGGATGAGGATCTCACTGTCGAGATTCGAAAGAGGCGGGAGAGCCTCTTCAAGATCCGCTTCAAGGCCGCCAATGAAGAAACACAGCGTGCCGGAGAGATCCGGGAGATGCGCAAGGACATTGCTCGCATGAACACGATTCTGCGCGAGCGAACCACGGAGCGTAGTGGCTCCCCAGATCAGGAGGCCCGATGATGAGCGTAGAACCCATCGCTGGGGACGGCGCATCGGAAGACGTCGCATCGGAAGGCGTCGCATCGGAAGACGTCGCATCGGAAGGCGTTGCATCGGAAATCGGTGCATCGGAAGGCGGTGCTGCGCAAAAACCGCGCAGAAGCGTCCAGGGCATCGTCGTGAGTTCGTCGATGACGAAGACTCTCGTCATCAAGACCGAGCGCTTAGTTCAACATAAAAAGTACAGGAAATATGTTCGCAAGCACACCAAGTACTACGCCCATGATGAGATGGGCGAGGCTGCTGTTGGAGATCTTGTCGAGATCGAGACATGTCGACCGATGTCGAAATTGAAGCGCTGGAAACTGAAGAGCATCCTGAGGATGGCACCCAGAGACAACGCCCCGACGCCGCAGGAAATGGCGAGGGAAGTGGTCGAGGACGGTGAATCATGATTCAGATGCAGACCAGGCTCGATGTAGCAGACAACAGCGGTGCAAAAAAGGTGATGTGCATCAAGGTTCTCGGTGGGAGTAAGCGTCAGTTCGCCGATGTTGGAGATGTCATCATCTGTTCGGTGAAAAAGGCACTGCCATCGAGTGAGATCAAGCCCGGGTCAGTGATCCGGGGAGTGATCGTTCGAACCAAGCAGCGGATCCGCCGCAAGGATGGGTCCTATGTGCGCTTCGACAGGAACGCAGTGGTGGTTGTCGATGCCGATGGCAACCCCAGGGGTACGAGGATCTTCGGTGCTGTGGCACGGGAGCTCCGTCAGAAGAACTACATGAAAATCATCAGCCTCGCACCCGAAGTGGTATGAGGCGAGAGAGAGGCGACGACGATGTCCCGGCTCAAAAGTGATGACCTTGTCGAGGTTGTCAGCGGTACAGAAAAAGGCAAACGTGGCAAGGTGCTGCGTGTAGATCGAGGCAATGATCGGGTCACCGTTCAGGGCGTCAAGATGGTCTACAAGCACCTGCGCAAGAGCCAGAAACACCCGCAGGGAGGTCGCATCCAGCTCGAAGCTGCCATTCATATCTCCAACGTGATGTTGGTCGACCCGAAGTCCGGTAAACCGACGAGAGTGAGATCAAAAGTGACTGGCGACGGCAAGAAGACGCGGGTTTCGGTCCGCAGCGGCAACTCGGTTTGACCGGGTAGGAAAACTAATGTCAAGATTGAAGACAAAATACGAGGATGAGATCCTTCCGCAGTTGCGCGAGAAGTTTGGCATCGATAATGCCATGCGACTTCCCAGGCTGCGTAAGATCGTTGTCAATCGCGGAATCGGTAAGGCGCTTGAGAACAAGAAGCGCATCCAGTCTGCCACTGAGGAACTTGCATTGATCACCGGTCAGAAACCGGTTCCGACTCGTGCCAAGAAGTCGGTAGCGAATTTCCACCTGAGGGAAGGGAATGCGATCGGGTGCAAGGTGACCTTGCGCGGTATCCGGATGTACGAGTTTCTCGACCGATTGATCTCGGTAGTGCTTCCAAGAGTTCGCGACTTTCGTGGTGTTTCCTCGACTGCCTTTGATGGCCGAGGAAACTACTCGATGGGGCTGACCGATCAACTGGTCTTTCCCGAGCTCAGGATTGACGATGTCGAATTCCTGCAGGGGATGAACATCTGTATCACCACAAGCAATTCAGATGACGAGAAGTCGCTCTTTCTGCTGTCGCAGTTCGGCTTCCCGTTCAGAAAGAAATAAGAGGCGAGGCTTTGGCGAGAAAAGCCCTGATCAATAAGCAGAAGTTGGCGCCCAAGTTCTCGACGAGGGCGTACCATCGCTGCCATCTTTGCGGTCGACCGAGGGCCTACTATCGGAAGTTCGGCATCTGCCGAATCTGTTTCCGCACGATGGCCTCCAAGGGGGAGATCCCCGGCGTTCGTAAGGCGAGTTGGTAAACAATTTTTCGTGATACCCATGGCTCACCAGTGCGCTGGTCGCACCAGGAGCGAAGGAGACGACAAGAATGAGCATGACTGACCCGATTGCGGATCTTCTGACGAGAATCCGTAATGTGAATGCGCTCGGGCGCCCCTCGGTTCGCGCACCCTACTCACGTATCAAGGAACAGATCCTGATGACTCTTCAGCGCGAAGGGTTCATCGGTGAGTTCGAGATAAAGGGTGAGATCCCCAGGAAGGAACTCGCCATTCAGTTGAAGTACGGGCCCGAGGGAGAGCACGTGATCCGCAGGATCGACCGTGTTTCCAAGCCAGGATGCCGTGTTTACAGTTCCGTTGCTGATCTTGCAGTGGTCCGCGATGGCCAGGGGATCATGGTGGTTTCCACCTCGCAGGGAATTCTCAGTGATAACGAGGCTCGCCAGCATAATGTCGGTGGCGAAGTCATCTGCTGCGTGTACTAGGGAGGAGGGCAAGATGTCCAGATTAGGAAAGCAACCGGTCAAGATCCCCTCTGGTGTCGCAGTCGAGGTCGCCGGAGATACGGTCAGTGTGAAGGGTCCCAAGGGAGAAGACACCTGGGATTGTCATCCTGCAGTGCAGGTCTCAGTGGAAGCCGATATGGTCGTATTTTCTCGTCGTACTGAGGAGAAAATCGCTCGTTCGATGCATGGCACTGCACGGCAACTGGTTCAAAACATGATCGTCGGAGTCACCGAGGGATTCACGAAGAGTCTCGAAATCATCGGTGTCGGATACAACGCCAAGATGCAGGGCAAGAAATTGGTGCTCTCCATCGGCTTCTGCCATCCGGTGCCGATTGATGTACCCGATGGAGTCGAGTGCGTTTGCCCCGAGCCTACGAAGGTCGTGGCTCGCGGAGTCAATAAGCAGGTGGTCGGTCAGTTCGTCGCCGAGGTGCGCGCGGTCCGCCCGCCTGAGCCCTACAAGGGCAAAGGAATCAGATATAGCGACGAAGTGGTCCGTCGCAAGCAGGCGAAGAGCTTCGGCTCGTAGGCCACAGGAGACATAACAATGCAGATCATCAAGAAAAAATTGGCCAGGCGTAAACGCAGGCGTCAGCACATTCGAAAGAAGCTGAAGGGTTCTGCGACCCGGCCCAGGCTGACCGTTTATCGCAGTGCCAAGCACATCTACTGCCAGGCAGTGGATGACTTCACTGGAGCGACCCTGGCCAGCGCTTCCACGATGTCCAAGGATGTCAGGGAAGAGATGGCAGCCAGCTCCGGCAATGTTCAAGGAGCAACGACGATCGGCGAGCTGATTGCGGCGCGTTTGAAGGAGCAGGGTATCACCCAGCTCAGTTTCGATCGCAACGGATACAAATATCATGGGCGGGTCCAGGCGATTGCCGAGGCTCTCCGCAAGGAAGGCATCGAGGTCTAGGAATGTCCGAAGAAGAGAAGAAAACCGAAGATCCGGCGACCCCGGCCAAAGACGATGCGGTAACGCCCGAACCGGCTGCGCAGGTCGCTGCTGAACCGACTGCGGAAGCAGCTGCAGAGCCGGTTGCTACGGCACCCACGGCTGCGGCTTCGCCAAGGACAGCATCGGACGGCCGTGGCCGTGGCGGTGGCGGCGGTGGCGGCGGTGACCGAGGTGGTCGCGGTGGTGGCGGTGGTCGCGGTGGTCGTGGCGGCGGAGGTGGTGGCCGTGGCGGTCGAGGCCGTGGCCGTGGTGGCCGAGGCCGTGGACGCGATGATGATGACGGACCGCGTTACGAGGAGAAGGTCGTCAAGATCAACCGCGTTGCTGCAACCGTCAAGGGCGGTAGACGCATGTCATTCAGTGCGCTTGTCGTTCTTGGCGACAAGAAGGGAACCGTCGGAGTCGGGTTTGGCAAGGCCAAGGAAGTTCAGGGAGCGCTGGAAAAAGCCTTCAAGGATGCCCGCAGCAAGATGCACAAGATTCCGCTGAAAGGGACGACGATCTGTCACGAGGTGCTGGGTGCCGCTGGCACGGCACGGATGAAGATGGTCCCCGCATCCCCTGGAACTGGCGTGATCGCCGGAGCTTCCGCGCGAGCTGTCCTCGAGTGCGTCGGCGTTCAGGATGTATTGACCAAGCAGTATGGAAGCAACAACCCCCTGAATGTCGTCAAGGCGACTCTCGAGGGCTTGCTGCGCATGCGCACCAAGGAACAGGTCGAGAAACTGAGGGGAGTGACACTGGCATGAACCTCAACGACTTGAATCAGAGGGCCGGTAAATACAAGGACCGGAAAAGGATCGGGCGAGGCCATGCTGCCGGAGGCGGAAAAACCGCCGGTAGAGGCATGAATGGTGCAAAGTCCCGATCAGGATGGAAACGCAAGCGAGGCTTCGAGGGCGGGCAAACGCCGCTCTTCCAGCGCCTTCCCAAACGGGGTTTCAGCAATGTGCGTTTTCGGGTTTCCTATGACATCGTCAATGTTGGAGAACTCAATCAGTTGCCAGCAGATGTGGCCAGCGTGAATCTTGAATTCCTCGCCGAACACGGCCTGGTCAAGAAGCGCCACTCGCGCCTGAAAGTGCTCGGTGGCGGAGAACTCGGCAGGAAGATAGTGGTGGAAGCGACTCGATTCAGCAAGACTGCCCGCGAGCAAATCGAGAAACTTGGCGGCGAAGCGAAGACCGTCTAGGGGAGTTCATGTTCAAGGCAATTGCGAACATCATTGCGATTCCAGACCTGAGGCGCAGGGTCGGATTCACTCTCATGGCGTTGGCGATCTACAGGATCGGCTTCTTCATCTACCTTCCAGGAGTCCGGCTGGATGTTCTGGAGGATGCTCTTGATAATGTGCCCGATGGTGGCGGTGGCTTGCTCAGCTTTCTCGGAATGACGAGTTTGCTGACGGGGGGAAACCTCAGAAACGCGACGATCTTCTCGCTCGGAATCATGCCGTATATCAGTGCGTCCATCATCTTCTCCTTGATGACCAAGGTATTCCCACGACTCGAGGAGTTACAGAAAGAAGGGGAATCAGGGCGCAAGGTCATCGCGAGGTGGACGCGCTATTCGACGGTTCTCTTCTGTCTGCTCCAGTCGATCATCGTCGTGCAGGCGATCACCAGCCCCAACTTCCTGGGCAACGGAGTCGCTGTGTCGGATAGCGGCTACGCCCTCGGCTTGCTTCAGGTGATGGTTCTGACCTGTGGAACCCTGTTTCTGATGTGGCTCGGAGAGAAGATCACCGAGAATGGAATCGGCAATGGCATCTCCTTGATGATCATGGCCGGAATCGTCGCCAGCATTCCGACGATGTTCCTGAGCTTTTCAACTGAATGGGCTTCGATGGCCCAGACTCCCGACGATCGTCCATTTTTTGTCGTGAAGATTCTCGTCCTGTTGCTGTTGTTCTTTGCCATCGTTGCTGGCGTGGTGTTCATCACCAAGGGCCAGCGGCGGATCCCCATCCAGAATGCTCGTACCGTCAGAGGGCAAGGGGGCCAGAGACACTACATGCCGATCCGGGTCAACAGTGCCGGAGTGCTGCCCATCATCTTCGCACAGTCGCTCCTGATGGTGCCTGGAGTTGTCCTGACCTTCATACCCGGCGCTCAGGGAATCGGAGCACTGCTGGCACCAGGAGCATTCTGGTACCTGGCGCTGTATGTCGGGATGATCGGGTTCTTCACATATTTCTGGACCTCTCTCTACTACAACCCGGTAGAGATCGCCGACAACATGAAGGAGCACGGTTCCTTCATTCCCGGAATCCGCCCGGGGCGAAGGACTGCAGAGTACCTTCAACAGGTATTTGCACGCATCACGCTGGCGGGAGCGGTCTTCCTCGCAGTGATTGCGTTGATTCCCCAGCTGATCTCCAAGGTGCAGCCCGGTTTTGGAGGTGGCTCCCTGGCGCAGATGATGGGTGGAACAGCGATCCTCATCGTGGTCGGTGTCGCGCTCGACCTTGTCGATAAGATCGAGGCTCAACTCCTGGCACGTCAGTACGAGGGCTTTGTTGCACCTCGACGAGGGCGATCGGGAGCGACCTCGAGGGACCGCTAACCGGTGCGGCTCGTATTCCTTGGCCCTCCAGGGGTTGGCAAGGGCACCCAGGCTGCGGGCCTCGCCGCAGAACTGGCGATACCACACATCTCTACCGGAGCGATCCTTCGCGAGGCGCTGGAGCGCCAGACAGCGACAGGGCTCGAGGCCAAGAAATACATGGACGCGGGGGACCTGGTACCGGATGCAGTGGTGCTGCAACTGGTTCGAGATCGATTCTCCGAGCCGGATGCTGCCGCGGGTTGGTTACTCGATGGCTATCCACGCAATCTTGATCAAGCCTCAGCACTGGACCAACTCATCCAGGAACTGCAGTTGACCCTCGATCACGTGGTCTTCTTTGATTGCGCAGAAGCCGAACTGGTGCGTCGCCTCGGTGGCCGCAGAGTTTGCCGCAACTGCGGAGAGACCTTTCACATCGAATTTGCACCTCCTCCCGCATCGGGGCACTGCAGTGGTTCGGGAGACTGTGAAATCTACCAGCGAAGTGACGATGCCGAGGATGCGATCCTCAAACGGCTCGAGGTTTACCAGCGAGAGACCGGTCCTCTGGTAGAACACTATCGTGGACTGGATCAACTCATCGTTGTCGATGGCGCCAGTGCCATCGAAGATGTGGCGCTCTCGTTGCGCGGAGCTCTGGGTCTGACATCGTGATACAGATCAAATCACCACGAGAGATCGACAGGATGGCAATCCCCGGCGAGATGGTGGCTCGTACCTTCCAGGCCATCGCAGCGCTGATCAGACCCGGAGTCCGTACCCTCGAGATCGATGAGGCGGTGCGGGATTCCGTCAAGGATCTCGGCGGCAAGCCGCTCTTTCTCGGATACCACGGATTTCCGGCCCATTCCTGCATCTCCGTCAATGAGGAGGTGGTCCATGGGATCCCCGGTGCCCGCGAACTGGCCGATGGGGACCTGGTCTCGATCGACATCGGCATCGAGGCGGAGGGCTTCTGCGGCGACTCGGCACGATCCTTCATCATCGGGGAGGGGAGTGAGGAGACGCGCTCGACGCTGCGAGTCTGTCGCGAGGCACTCGCTGCAGGGATCGCCCAGGCGCAGCCCGGAAACTCCCTGGTCGGGCTGGTAGAGGCCATCGAAGCTCGAATTCGAGCCGCGGATCTCGGTCTCGTCGAGAAGTTCGTCGGCCACGGCATCGGCAGAAACATGCACGAGGAGCCTCAGGTACCGAATTTCGTCTCCAGGAGCCTCAAGCATAACGATATCGAACTTCGCCCCGGCCTGGTTCTGGCCCTGGAGCCGATGGTCAATGCCGGCACCGGAGATGTCGTCACCCTCGAGGACGGTTGGACGGTCGTGACCGCAGACGCGAGAGTATCGGCCCATTGTGAACATACGGTCGCCGTCACCGAGGAGGGTCCCAGGGTCCTCACGCTCGGTCCGGGAGAGTGCTGGCCGCCGATTCCAGGAACGCCAGGCCAGTAGCGCTGCTGGAACTCTGCGGGCCACGAATTTGCCGGAATTATCATGGAATTACAGGGATGCGCCTTGACGCTCGATGCCCCCTCTAAGTATAGTCTCCGCTTCCCCTTGTCCATGGTGGGCGAGTTGTGTCGTTCCGATTCTGGGCGGAATCGGTTCCGTTGCTCGTTGCATCGCTGAGTTGGCGAATTGGCAGTGCGGACGAGTTCTGCGGTGCCGGTGGGGAAAGTTGTTTCGAGGAGAAGGGTCTGGCGATAGATCCCCCTCCAGCGACAGACTGCCGGGCTGTTCTCCCGGGTACGGGAGTGAGGGGACACCATGAAGGTACGAGCTTCCGTGAAGCGGATTTGCGAAAACTGCAAATTGATCCGTCGCAAGGGAGTACTGCGTGTCTTGTGTACCAATCCTCGTCACAAACAGCGACAAGGCAAGTAAAGAAATCACAAGGCGGATACGGGAGTGATTCCGTGGCGCTGGAGTTGAAGTAGGGTCGGAAGATAGTATGCCGAGAATCCAGGGTGTTGACATCCCACCGAACAAGCGCGTCCATGTGGCGTTGACTTATATCTATGGGATCGGAAACAAGGTCGCGATGGACATCTGCGAAGCGGCGGGTATTGCGCCGGAGATCAAATCGCGGGATCTGAGCGAAGATGAAGTGAGCAGGATCTCCACGGAGATCCAGAACTCTCATGTTGTCGAGGGGCAACTTCGCCGACAGGTGCAGCAGAACATCACTCGTCTCAAGGACATCGCTTGTTACCGAGGAATTCGACACCGTCGTGGATTGCCAGTACGTGGGCAGAACACCCGGACCAATGCTCGGACCCGTAAGGGTCCAACTCGAACCATGGCGAAGAAGAAAAAGTGACCTTTTGAATCGGAGATCTTGAATTGGCGAAGGCAGCAAAAAAGAAGATTCGGCGCAACATTTCGCGTGGAATCGTTCATATCAAATCGACCTTCAACAATACCGTCATATCCCTCACCGATTCGGAGGGAAATGCTCTGATGAGTCAGAGCGGCGGTACTGTGGGGTACAAGGGTAGTCGTAAATCGACCCCCTTTGCTGCCCAGAGGGCGGCTGAGAACTGTGCAGCGGCCGCCAAGAAGATGGGGATCACCCAGGTGGACCTCAGGGTCAAGGGCCCCGGGTCCGGCCGTGAGTCGGCGATACGGGCCATCCAGTCGAGTGGGCTGGAAATCCTCGCCATCGAGGATGTGACCCCGCTTCCCCACAATGGATGTCGACCGCGCAAGAAGCGTAGAGTCTGAGGAGAAGAAACAGCATGGCAAGAATCCTCGGACCTAAATGCAGACTTTGTCGTCGTGACGGCGATCGCCTCTACCTGAAGGGTGCCCGCTGTCATACTGCGAAATGCGCCATCGCCAAGCGGGGATATCCGCCTGGAATGCATGGCTTCCGTCGTGGCCGACCGTCTGAGTACGGAATCCGTTTGCGTGAGAAACAAAAAGCAAAGCGGATCTACGGAGTGCTCGAGAGGCAATTCAGGAAGTACTTTGCTGAAGCCGATCGACTTCGAGGAAATACGGGAGCGAACCTTTTGATCTTGCTGGAGAGGAGACTCGATAATGTCGTCTTCCAGCTGGGGTTTGCCGACAGCCGCAGTCAGGCTCGTCAATTTGTTGCGCATGGTCATGTGACCGTGAATGGAAGAAAACTCGATGTCTCATCCCATCTCGTGAAGGTGGGGGATGTCATCGCTCCAAAAGCGCACAAGAAGAGCGAGTCTCTGGCGAGAGAGAGGGTAGAGGGGCAGCAAGGCCGATCCGTTCCGGAATGGTTGAACCTCGATGCCAAGGAGTTGAAGGGATCGGTCACCCGATTCCCTGCCCGCGAGGATGTGGCGATTCCGATCCAGGAGGCGTACATCGTCGAGTTCAGCTCCCGCTAGGGGAGTTGTTTGGTTGATTTTAGATTCCTTGTAGCGACGGGGAAGATTCCAACGCTGCGAGAAGGGAGCCCAATCCATGTCGATGCGTGTTCGTTGGCGTGAATTCGAACTGCCGAACCGAGTCGAGTGCGAAGCTGATTCCAGCAGTTCAAACTTCGGGAAGTTCATCATCGAGCCCTTCGAGAAGGGGTTTGGCCACACCGTGGGAAACAGCCTGCGCAGGGTGCTGCTCTCCTCCATCGAGGGTGCGGCGCTGGTTCAAGCCCGGATCGACGGCGTTGATCATGAATATGCGACCAAGGAAGGTGTCCTCGAGGACATCGCCCATGTCGTACTCAATCTCAAGCAGGTGCTGGTTGAACTGCGCGGAGTCAATGAAGCCGAGTTGACGATTCAGAAGTCCGGAGTCGGTGAGATCACCGCAGGTGATATCGATCATGGTGAGGATGTCATCATCCATAATCCAGATCTGGTGATCGCCACCCTGACGAAGGATGTTGAATTCAAGGCGGAATTGACGGCGCGAATAGGAAGAGGCTACTACACCGCAGCAGAGAACTCGGGAGACCAGAAGGACATCGGGCTGATCTGGCTCGACTCCACATTCTCTCCCGTCCACAGGGTCCGGTATCGTGTGGAATCGACCCGTGTTGGACAATTGACCAACTACGATAAGTTGATCCTCGAAATCTGGACCAATGGGACTGTCGAGCCAGACAGCGTGCTGGTCGAGTCGGGCAAGATCCTGCGAAAACACCTGACGCCGGTGGTCAAGTACTTCGAACTGGGCTCAGAGGTTCTGCAGCCACGCATCCCCGATATCGAGATGCCAGATACCGAGGATGAGGAGACGAGGCAACTGCTCGATATGCCCCTCTCCCAGCTGGAATTGTCGGTGAGGGCGTCGAATTGTCTCGAATCGATGAATATCTCGACTCTCAGAGAATTGATCCGCCTTCGGGAGGATGATCTGCTGAGAATCCGGAACTTTGGTCAGACCTCACTGGAGGAACTGAAAGTGAAATTGACTGATCTCAACCTCGAACTGGGACAAGTCCCGGGCTAGGTCTTCAGGAGTACCTTCGATGCGCCACCGCGTTGCCGGAAAAAAGCTGAACCGTACGAGTAGCCACCGCAAGGCGCTCGCAAAGAACCTGATGCGTGCCTTTCTCATCGAATGGCAGGGCAAGGGCCACATCGTCACGACTCGGTCCAAGGCGAAGTTCATCCAGCCGAAGATCGAGAAGTTGATCTCACTTTCGCGCAACAAGACGGTTCACAATGTTCGACGAGCCATGTCTCTCATCGGTGATAGAGATGCCGTTCGAGTGCTGTTCGATGAAATCGGTCCTTACTACAACGAACGGCCAGGGGGCTATACCCGGGTGCTGAGGCTGGTCAAGCCTCGTCTAGGGGATGCTTCGATACGGGCCTATCTTGGCTATGTCCGCGCGGATGATGATTATCCTGAGGGCGACTGTCGAGCGAAGGATACCGTCGAGAGTGCTGCTACCGGGGAAGCAGTTGTCAGCGAAGAGACCCCCAGCGAGGAAATCGTCAGCGAAGAGGTCGTCAGCGAAGAGGTCGCCAGTGAAACTGCCGATCCGGTTGCCAGTGAAGATGGCGATGCCCAGGGGGCCACAGCAGCGGATTCAGCCGCCGCAGAAGAGCCCGAATCTGGAGAGGTAGTGCCAGAGGCGCAAGACGAATCCGAATCCGCTGACGAGATCGCTGCAGAGAGTGACGATGCGTCGGAGTCCGCTGAATCGGAGGTCGAGGACTCCAGTTCCTCGGAGGAGGAGAAAGAATCTCCTTCAGATAAAGACCAGTAACCGCTGCTGAACCGCCTCCAGCCTTCCCTCGCTGATTTCCTCTTGCGGTCCGTGTGAGCCGATACGCTCATGATGATCGACTCCGGTCGCGGCAGGAGCCCGCCCCAAAGGGTTCCAGCGCTCTCCACATCCACGAATAGCGCACTGATCCGAGCAAATCCCTGCTCAATACCGTCCGAGGCACCCTCGATGGCACTGGTCAATCGTGCCTTACCGATGCTCGAGTCACGGCACCCTGGCGTGATATGTAGCGAACTTCCCGAGGGTCCTGGAGGCTTTCAGGGAGGGTAAACCTTGAGGATCATGGAGCAGTTGAAAGATACTCAACGGATTCACCGGTTGAATATGATTGAGTAGCCAATCTTTGACATTCGAACAGTTGTGACTATTTTGAATTCGGCCTGATAACCATTACTTTGAGCGAACAAACACGACATTACATAGTTGACACGGCAACGCGCGTGTAGTCATATTGTGTTGTGCTCAATGGGAGGTGTTCTGAGTCAGATCCCCAATAAGCACCGGAATAGTATTTTCGAGAACCCGTCAGGTTTCTCGCGCTCTCGGAAAGGGGAGCCATGAGAAACGAATCCGAATGTTGAATTATTTTGGTTGGGCTTTGTTACACATTTTATTGACCAAGGGAGGAGATCATGGATCTCTCAAATGCAGCGCCCAGGGCGCTCAAAATGCAGTGGATTACCGTTGCGCTCTTGTTCGTTTCCTCTTCGGTATTCGCAGGAGGTGGACAGTCGCTGAGCATCAGTAGTACCAGTACTCAGGGACTCGCACCGGCGAGCATGACCATCAGCCTGGATTCGACAGATGCAACCGAGGGATATGTTCTCGCGGTTGCCTACGACGATTCGCAGGCGAGCGTTTCTGATCTCTCCACGGCAGGCACTGCCACCGAGAGTTCCAACTCCGAGTTGGTCGTTCCGGAGATCCTCTCCGGCGGATTTACTCTTGGAGTGGTCGTGGACGCAGAACCTCCATTCGACGGGCATTCGATACCTGCTGGATCGGGTCAGACTCTGGCTACGGTCACGGTGACCCCGATGGCGGTTGTGTCTGTTGAGACCGATATCGATTTCTCCTTCTCTGACAACACGCTCAACAATCCACCTCTGGCCAATATCATCGTCCAGGGTGGAATGTCGGTCGGTGCTGCAGATGGCCTGGGACTCAATGGGGGCACATTGACTCTCAATGTTCCTCCTCCGGCCACGATGAGCATCGAAGACGGTTCTGCAACTGCAGACGGAGAGGGCAGCACAGGCGATGCTCGAGTCATGCTCGATAACAGCCTCGGTGGCGTCCAGGGCTTCGTCACCGCCATTTCGCATGATCCTGCCGTGATCACCCTCGAGTCGATCTCCACCGGTGCGGATACAGATGCAGCTGGCGCCGAGTTCCAGATCTCGAACACCTATGCCAATGGTGGAACCTTTGGAGTCGTGCTCGATTTCTCGAGTCCCTTCGAAGGTCAGACGATTCCCGAGGGTAATGGCGTTCACCTGGCGAGTTACACCTACTCCTGCAACAACGAAAATATCTATGTTGAGGGAGAGCCTACACCCACCAGTGAGACCAGTGCCTTGACCCTCACAGATGGGACTCTCGGATCTCCGACGCTCGACAATGTGATCGTCGTGGGTGGTCTGTCGATTTCTCCGCTGCAGGAGAATGGCACCTTCACCTGTGATCCGATCGCCTTCCCTGCGGAGGACACGATTCTCTGGATGGAGACCGAGTTCGACGAGGGCTCCGGTAACTACGCCTACCACGGTCAGACCGGAGACCTGTGCTTCTTCTATGCCGACGAAGACGATTACATCCAGGGCTTCACCTTCACCGTCTGCTACGACTGCAATCTGACAATTCATGAGGACTCCTGGGAGTTCAACGGATCGATCCTGGATCAGGTCGGTGTCGAGTACACCGCGGTACAGGTTGATGACGACCCCGATGACGGAGACGGCTGCGAACTGGTTGTCGCGCTGCTTCTCGACGCGCTACCGCCTTTCGACGGCCAGACACTTCCGCAGACGATGTCCACCAGCGGCAACTCCGCAGATGGTCGTCTGTTGGTCGGCAAGATGCGAATCACCGTCGATATGGATGCTGAGTGTAACGAGGATCAGTTGATCGAATGGTGCAACGACATCAACGGCACCGGGGATGTGAATCTCTACAACAACGTGGTCATCGACTTCGAATCGCTCCAGATCTACGAGCGCAACGACACTCTGGTGCACGTCGTGCCGGAAGAGATCTTCCAGCGTGGCGACTGCAACAGCGACGACAAGGTCGACCTGGCTGACACCGCAACAATGCTTGCGAACCAGTTCAATGGACTCGATATCCTGTGTCCTGATGCCTGTGACTCGAATGATGATGGTCATCTGAACATGGCGGACGCTGTCCACCTGCTCAACTGGCTCTTCAAGTTCGGAGATACACCGCCGGCGCCAGGCCCCCTCGAAGACGGGCCGGATGCTACTCAAGATGACACGCTGCCAGTATGTGACAGCGACGATACGAACTGTTAGTGGAATTATTATCAGGAACTGGATGTTGGAATACCTGGAGGGATTCGGCATGAGACTTATCAATACTGTGCTGGCGCTGCTATTCGTGGTTTCGACTGCGACTATTGCTGCAGGGCAAGATTATTCGTTGAGCATTTCTAGCGGGTCCATTCCTGACGGTGGTGGCGGAAGCCTCTCCTTTACGATGGACAACAATGGAGGTGAAATCGCAGGTTGGTCCTTTGGAGCCTGCAACGACACTGCTTTTCTCACCTGTACCGGAGCACAGGACGGCTCCACTACCGCTACGGCGAAGAATGGTGGTCCTCCGGACTTCGATCAGATCGGAGTTTTTGACGAGGGCTTCACCGTCGGAGTGGTGATCTGTTTCACCGGCTGCGCAACACTGGCGCCGGGAACCGGTTATGAGTTGAATACTGCCGACTACACCTGCAATCAGGAGGGAAGTACCACCGTATCGTATTGCGATACCATCGGGTCTCCGCCTGTGGCGACCGTGGTCGTGGTGGATGGCGCTTCGATCGTCCCGGCCCAGAGCTCGGGCGATGTCGCCTGCATCGGAGTCCCCGATCCAGAGTACACCTACTCTGCGGGGAGCACCTCTGCTGGTTACAACCCCGCTGACGGAAACGCCAGTGCATCGGTTGACATCAGTATTGCAGAGACAGACAACAGCGGCCTGGGAGCTCCATTTCCCAACGATACGCAGGGCTTCTCGATGGGCCTGGGTCATAGTTCCGAAGTGACGGCCACTGCGGTGAACCTGTCCTTGCCATTCGAAGCTGACTTTGGAGAGGTCTCCATCTACTCAGAAGGTTGGACCATCGGAGTGGTGTACAGCTTCACTGGCGACAATGTGCTGGCATTCGATAATGAAACGACCGTGATCACCGCAGATTACGAGACTGGCGGTAGCATGGCCGGGAATGAAACCGGGGCTACAGCTTCGTTGAGCTGGAATGGTGGTCTCGGATCACCTGCTGTGGCCAATGTGGTCGTGGTGGGTGGAGCTTCCCTAGATGCGGTCCTTTCCGATGGAAGTATCACGCTCAACCCGGTCGTGACGATCGATTGGATTCGCGGTGACGCCAACAGCGATGACCGTGTCAATATCGGTGATGGAATCTGGATCATCAGCGAGTTGTTCCTGAATGGACCGGCGAGTACTTGCCCGATCTCCCGTGATGCGAACGATGACGGGGGTGTGGACGCTGCGGATGCAGTCTACGTCTTCACCTACCGCTTCCTCGATGGGCCGATGCCAGGGGCACCGTTCCCCGATTGTGGTCAGACTTCGGGCCAGACGCCTGAGGACTGCTCCGATTCTGGCTGCAGCTAGGTCGAAGAAACTACCGTCGATCGGTAAATTCGAAGTCACCTCGCCAATCTGATTGGCGAGGTGACTTTTTTTGCTTTCCTCCAGAGGGCATCTCCCAGGATCTGGCCGCATCTACCCTCCCCTCGGATTCTGGCCAGGAGTCATAAACACCCCTTTTTCAACGTGTTGTGGTTTCGCCAGGGCGATCCGTTCTCTCCACCTGGACTCCGATAACCTCGCCAGCCGTACTCTGGACGCCTCTGAACTAGTTATTTGAGATCACCCGAACAGGCATTACTGTATGTGAAGAGTTTCATGACTATCAGGACTATCCGGTAGTCGTGACGAGGTCCGATGAGTTGTCGATGGACCGATAACCCCCAGAGGTGGGTCTACGACTGGGTGTGTAGAGGCTGTGTTGGGATACCGATGCAGTCGACAGTGCAGAGTGCGAAATATGTTTTCGAGAGTCGAGGAGGGTCTGGAGGAGTTGTGCCGTCGTTGCATTCCGCAACGCGCAGGGCACTGTCACCGTAGATCTCCTGAGTTTACCGGTCCTGGGCACTGAGCAGGGACCAGCGTCACTGGGCTGCTAATGAAGAGTAAGAATCTTGTGAGTTGCCACCGCCTGGAACAGCGAGGCGGGATCACATTCCTTGAGGAGGGGTATATTGATGCGTAGTTTCATAACGCTGTCGGTCACCGGAGTGCTCATTCTATTCAGCACCATCGTGGCGGGACAGAATTCCATCACCATCACCGGCGGAGGTCAATCGGTCCAGGGACTCGGCTCTTCGAGTTTCGGAGTCGACATGACCAATGACGCAGAGGTGGAGGGGTTCGTCGTGGCCGTGAGCTACGACAACTCAGCGGTGGCGATCACCGATCTATCCACTGCAGGGACCGTGACCGAGGCAGCCGGGGCAGAACTGGTCGTCCCAGAAATCCTTGGCGCAGGTTTCACGCTCGGTGTTGTGCTGGATGCCACGGCACCCTTCGATGGCCAGACCATCGCGGTGGGTGCCGATCAGAACATCTGCAATTTCACTGCCCAGTCCGTGATCGTCCTGGAGTCCTCCGATCCGGATGTCGTGACCGGGTTTGATTTTGTCGATGGATCCTTCAATTCACCTGTGCTGGACAACATCCTGGTACAGGGTGGGCAGGCGATCGGTGTCGCAGCAGGGTTGATCCTCAATGGCGATACCGCGGCGATGTCCATCGGAGCTCCCCCTCCGGCAACCCTGACCATCGAGGACACGACTGCAGATTCGAGCGGTATCGGAAGTGTCAGGATCTTGCTCGAAAATTCAGGGGAATCTCAGGGCTTCGTGCTTGCCATCGCACATGACGGTTCCGAGTTGACCCTCGAGGCCATCGATCTGGCTGGAACGGAAACCGAGGCAGTCGGTGCCGAGTTTTCATCGATCAACACCTACACTGATGGGGGCACGATCGGAGTCGTACTCGATTTTGGCGCTCCATTTGACGGCCAGACCATCGGTGCCGGGGTCGACGTGCATATTGCGAACTACAATTACTCGGACACCGTCGACATCTATTTCGAGGGGGACCCGATTCCGGCTGACCAGGTCGCAGCACTCGGTTTTTCTGACGGGACCTTCGGAAACCCAGCCCTCAACAATGTCGTGGTGACTGGCGGTCTCTCCATCGCCCCCGACCTGAATGACGGCACCTTCACGACGCCACCCAACGCGATCCCTGCCGAGGATACGGTGTTGTGGATGGAAGCTGAGTTCACCGGCGGCGATGCGACGGTCGGTGAGACGGGTGCACTATGCTTCTACTATGCGGATGAAGATGACAACATTCAGGGAATGACGATGACGGGTTGCTACGATTGCGACCTGACAGTCGGATCCACCTGGGATTGGGGCGGATCGATCGTTGAAGAGGTCGGGGTCGAATACCTCGCCGTTCAGATCGATGATGATGGTGCCGATGGGGACGGCTGCGAACTGATGGTCGCCATCCTCCTCGATGCCTTACCTCCCTTCGAGGGTCAGACCTTGCCTCAGACGGGTGATCTCAGCGAAGGACGCCTGCTGATCGGATGCCTGTCCGTGACGGTTGATGACACCGCCGAATGCGACACCACCCTGGAAATCAACTGGTGTAACGGGATCAACGGCAATGGAACAGTGAGCCTCTACAACAACGTGGTCATCGATTTCGAGTCGATTCAGATCTACGAGCGCAACGACACATCGGTAAATGTCGTTCCCGAGGAGGTCTTCCAGCGAGGAGACTGCAACAGTGATAACAAGGTCGACCTTGCGGATGCCGCTGCGATCCTGGCCAATCAGTTCGGAACCTTTGATATCAACTGTTCCGATGCCTGCGACGTCAATGACGATGGATTGCTCAACATGGCGGACTCTGTCGCGGCGCTCAACTACCTCTTCAAGGATGGTGCGGCACCCCCAGCCCCTGGACCCGACGAAGTTGGTCCAGACGAAACTGAGGATTCACTGCCAGGCTGCGACAGTGACGATACGAGTTGCGCGTAACAAGGGATCTGGAAATTGCCCGGGAGCAGCGGTGCCCTGGCAGTGCGAACAGGTGAGTAAGAAATAACGGAGTCGATGGCAGTGCCCATCGCGAACAAAAGGGAAAGTGACTGAATTATGAGGAAGAACAGTAGTCTCTGGATGGCCATCGCTGTCCTGGGCATCTCCATCGCCTCGACCGCCGATTATGTGGTGGCTGGCGGGGGAGCCACATACAGCATGAGTAGTGGCTCCACGGCTGCGGGCGGCACGATCACGCTGTCGGCAACCCTGGATAACGGTGGAGGAGATATCAGTGGTTGGTCCTATGGAGTTTGCCATCCTGAGGCGATAGCAACAGCCTCCAATATTGGCGATGGTGATGGAGCTGCCAACAGCACATCGACGGTCAATAACGGTGCTCCAGCGAGTTTCGACGAAACCTCCATCTATGCCGGCGGCTGGACTCAAGGTGTGGTCATCGACTTTGTCGGTTGCTGCGTGG
Organism: Planctomycetota bacterium; assembly: GCA_036338595.1. GTDB lineage: Bacteria > Planctomycetota > UBA8108 > UBA1146 > UBA1146 > QNYK01. The sequence goes on from JAYZBV010000015.1 coordinate 27,602, forward strand.
TCGCCTCGGGAACGACTGGATTCCTGATGGCCACTGCCGATTACACGGTGGACACCGCAGCCGCACCGGGAGATTTTTCGGTCGATTATTGTGGCGGAACACTGGGATCTCCCGTGGTGGCGAATGTCGTCGTCGTGAATGGAGCTTCCATAGCGCCGATGGTGGAGAACTCTGGCACCATCACCGTGATCGAGGTCCCTGATCCCGAGTGGAACTACATCGGTGGGACCTCTGCCGGTAACAACTATCCGGCATCGGCTGGCATCGGCGGAATGTCGGTTGCTGCAGGCTTTTCAATCCAGGAAAAAGACAACAGTTCCCAGGGCGCAAATTTCCCCAACGAAACACAGGGGTTCTCGATGGATTGCGGGAACGATGGAGCCCTCGTGACTCCCACTGGCGTCACGATGAGCCTCGGTTTCGATGCGGATTTTGCGGAATCCAACCTGTACGCAGACGCATGGACCCTCGGAGTCGTCTACGACTTTGCCGGTGGAGTCACCGTTACCTACGAAACTGCTTCAGAGGTGGTGAGTGTTGCCTATGAGGGCGTTTCTGGCGCACTCGCTGGAGTAGAAGGGGCGACCACGACACCCCTGGCCTGGAATAACGACACCGGATCGCCACCTGTGGTCAATGTGGTGGTGTTCGGAGGAGGAAGTTACCCGGCGAATTTCAACAATGGATCGATCGAGTTTGTTGGAACCGTGACCAATGACTTCCAGCGTGCGGACTCGAACGATGATGGAACAGTCAACATTTCAGACATCATCTGGTTGCTCGCGGAACTCTTCAATGGCGGACCCGTGACCGATTGCGCCAAGGCAGATGATTCAAACAACGACGGCTCGGTGGATGCGGCTGATGCCGTCTTTATCGCAACCTACATCTTTCTCGGCGGTGCTACACCGGCAGCTCCGTTCGGGACCTGTGGATCGGACCCGGGACAAACTCCCGCAGATTGTGTGAGTTACAACAGTTGCCCTTAGACGTGCTGTGAGTCCTCGAGCCGACAGGGGTCGGCTCGGAAGACGGATCAGTGCACTGTGTGAATCGAAACTGTGTGAAGCGAAGTAGTGGACCAGGTATTTTTGAAATTGGAGAAACGGCCAGTTGGAAATAGGTAGCACAGGAATGGATTCCTTGCTCTTGTTTCCGGGCTCGAATGAAAACAGTTGAGGAGAGGTGGGTGTGATGTTGAGTATTGTATCTAGGGGAGGAACCGTTATTTCGGCATGGTGCATCGTTATTCTGTGCATGACGGTGATCAGTGGTTCCCTCGTATTTGGAAATGGTGATCCCAGTACCTTCACTGCAGAGAGCACCTCTGTGGCTTCTACGGGTGGTGGAACCGTAAGAATCATGATGGATAGCGGTTTGGATGTTCAGGGGTTCGTGGTCTCGATGTCGCATGATCCGGCGATGGTCACTCTCACTGGCATCGACATCTCAGGTTCAGATACCGAGGCTGCCAATGCAGAGTTCGTGGTCCCCACTGTTTACTCAGATGGCGGCACCCTGGGTGTGGTCCTCGATTTCAATGCTCCATACGATGGTCAGGTGATCCCGCAAGGTGCTGGAATCCATGGTGCGAACTACAACTACAGTTGTAATAATGCGGTGTTGTACTTCGAAGGTGATCCGGTTCCACCGTCTGAAACTTCCGCTCTCACATTTGTAGATAACGTCTACGGAAGTCCAACCCTGGAAAATGTCTCGGTCAGTGCAGGCATGTCGGTATGGCCGTCCCTCATCGATGGAACCTTCACCTGTGAGCCGGTGGCGATTCCTTCCGAAGATACAGTGCTCTCGATGGAGACAGAATTCGACGGTTCTCAGGGCAACTACGCCTATCATGGACAGACCGGGTCGCTCTGCTTCTACTACGCAGATTCAGATGACAACATTCAAGGAATGACGATGACCGTCTGTACCGACTGCGATCTGACCATCGGGTCCGAGTGGGACTGGGCCGGGTCGATCGTCGAGGAGATTGGCGTCGAGTACCTGGCAGTCCAGGTCGATGGTTCTGATACCGATGGAGATGGGTGTGAGCTGGTCGTTGCGATCCTGCTCGACGCCTTGCCGCCTTTCGAGGGCCAGACCCTCCCGCAAACAGCTGACCTCAATGAGGGAAGACTGCTGATCGGTTGCTTGTCTGTGACCGTGGATGACACGGCAGAGTGTGACACGGCTCAGGAGATCAACTGGTGCAACAACATCAACGGCACTGGTAGCGTGAATCTCTATAACAACGTGGTCATTGATTTCCAGTCGATTCAGATTTACGAGCGAATCGACACGTCCGTGTTTGTCGTTCCGGAAGAGGTCTTCCAGCGCGGTGACTGCAACAGTGATGACACTGTCGATCTTGCTGACGCAGCGTCGATTCTTGCCAATCAGTTCGGATCCTACGATATCGAATGTGCAGACGCTTGCGATGCCAATGATGATGGGCTACTGAACATGGCAGATTCGGTGTACCTTCTGAATTACCTGTTCAAATTTGGCGATGTACCGCCAGCTCCGGGCCCGACCCACGATGGTGCGGACCCGACAGGCGATACACTTCCAGTCTGTGACAGTGACGATACGAATTGTGGATAGAGCATTTTATTGGTAAAGGAAACCGGGTCGTTTTCAGCAATTAGCTGGAACGACCCGGCTTTCAAGTAACGGTCTTGCGCTTTTCTGTTTCGAAAAACAGGCGGCGAGTCCAGGAAGAGGGTGACGTGACCATGAGAGTTTTATTTGTACCGGTATTCTTGCTGATGACCGTATGTGTCACAGGGCAAGATTACTCACTCTCTGTTTCCAGTGGGTCCATCCCTGACGGTGGCAGTGGTAGCCTCTCTATAACCCTGGACAACAATGGCAGTGATGTCGCAGGTTGGTCTTTCGGGGTCTGCAATGACACGGGGTTTCTCACCTGCACGGGAGCTGTGGATGGCTCCACGACGGCTGTTGTGAAAAATGGTGGTCCGCCCGACTTCAACCAGATCGGTGTCTTCGATGAGGGCTTTACTGTTGGTGTCGTGATCTGTTTCACAGGTTGCGCAGTCCTCGCTCCAGGGACCGGCTATGAAATCAACGTAGCTGACTACACCTGCAATCAGGAGGGAAGTACAACAGTTGCGTTCTGCGACACGTTGGGTGCACCTCCGGTGGCCACGGTAGTTGTCGTCGATGGTGCTTCGATTGTTCCAGCCCAGAACTCGGGGGATGTCGAATGTATCGGAGTTCCCGATCCAGAGTACACCTACTCCGCAGGTAGTGCCTCGGCCGGGTACAATCCCGAAGATGGGAATGCCAGCGCCTCTGTCGATATCAGTATCGCAGAGACAGACAACAGCGGACTGGGAGCTCCATTTCCCAACGACACACAGGGCTTCTCGATGGGCCTGGGTAATGGTTCAGAGGTGACGGCAACTGCGGTGAATCTGACGTTGCCATTCGAAGCTGATTTTGGAGAGAGCAACATCTACCCCGAAGGTTGGACCATCGGAGTGGTGTACAGTTTCACCGGTGGAAATGTGCTGGCATTCCCTTCTGACACAACCGTGATCACCGCAGATTACGAGACCGGCGGAAGCATGGCCGGGAATGATACGGGGGCTACAGTTTCATTGGCCTGGGATGGTGGTCTCGGATCACCGGCAGTGGCCAATGTTGTGGTGGTGGGAGGAGCTTCGATCGATGGACTCCTTTCCGATGGCAGCATCACCTTCAATCCGGTGGTGACGATCGACTGGACCCGCGGTGACGCCAATAACGACGGCATTGTCAATCTGGCTGACGGGATCTGGATCATCAGTGAGTTGTTCGTCAATGGCGCTGCGAGCACATGCTCCATCTCGAGGGATGCGAACTCGGATGGCATGTTTGATATCGCAGATCCGACCTACATCATCATGTACCGCTTTGCAGGGGGACCAGCGCCAGCCGCTCCCTTCACCGATTGCGGTCAGGTCGATGGCCAGACTCCAGCGGATTGCGACGCTTCTGCCTGCGCTGGTTGATCAGCAATAGTGGATTCCGGCGACCCGATGGAGGTCGTCAGAGACGAGATCACTCGGCACCTTCGGTGCCGATGTGATCTCGTTTTTTTGAATTGTGCGCCAACCGGTGGCAGCGAGCCAGCTGGCGTCACTGGTCGCCCTCTTCTCGCCCCGGTGGGCAGGGTGGGAACAGGCGGTGTCGGATCGGGGTTTTGAGGCGATCCAGGCGGGGGTTGTCGCCCATCGCTGGTGATCAATACAAACAAGATGTATATGCAGGTCCGGCGACGCAATAACCGGCCAAATTCGGGCTGCATACAGGCTCTCTGGGCCTTAGGATGCCGCATTGGGACCACGGAGGCCTCAATACTGGCTGACGAGACCGGTCTTCCTTAGACGGGGACTGTGATCGGGAGCTGATAGACATATTCATCCTATCGGCCGTCACTACTTGGCGGTGGAGATGACCAATCGATGTGGGTCAGCCAGATCTGACCATTGAGAGAGAAGGAACCCGCTCATGAACAAGTTGAACGCCCTGTTGGTGCTGCTGCTCTTTTCCAGCACACCCGTGCTTGCCCAGGAATACGTGCTATCGATCAGTGGTCCTGCGACCGCAGCGTTGGGTGGCGACCTGGACCAGTCCGCGAACTTTGATAACAATGGAAGCGCGGTTGCGGGTTGGTCCTATGGTGTCTGCCACGATTCTGCGTTGATGACCATCAACAGCGCCGTGGATGGAGCGACGACCCTGATCGTCAAGAATGGCAGTCCGCCAGACTTCAACCAGATCCAGGTTTCGACCCAGGGTTATGCAGTCGGCGTTGTCATCTGCTTCACAGGTTGTGCGGTGCTGGATCCTGGCACCGGATACGAACTCAATGTCGCCAACTACACCGCGGATGTCGAGGGTATCGCCGCTTCAGGCTACTGCGACACGATCGGATCACCTCCGGTGGAGACGATTATCGTGGTCGGTGGAGCATCCGTGGTTCCAGATCAGTCGGGTACTACGGTCGAGATTCTCGGGGTTCCACCGGTTCCAGACCCGGAGTTCGTTTACTCCGTTCCGGATGTGGCGGTCAACTATGACGGCAACACAGAAGAAGCCTCCTTCAGTGCCGGCATCGAGATCTCGGAGGTGGATCACAGCGCCAGTGGAGCGGTCTTCCCCAACGAGACGCAGGGCTTCTCGATGGGACTCGGCCACGACAACTCCCTACTCGAATCTACAAATGTCGAGGTCACATTGCCCTTTGACGCCGATTTCGCCGAGAGTCAGATCTATTCAGGAGGCTGGACGCTCGGATGTGTCTACAGCTTCACGGGAGGGCAAACGCTGGCATTTGATAGCGCTGTCGAGGTCGTGGTCGCGGATTATTCGTCAGTGGCTGGTGCACTCTCGGGTGCTACAGGGCCGACCGCTACAGACCTGACCTGGGATAACACGCTCGGGTCTCCTCCGGTCGAGGGTGTTGTCGTGGTCAATGGAGCGTCCCTGACTCCGACCTTTGACGATGGAACCATCACGATGCAGCCAGTCTTCGACACGCCTTTCATGCGGGGCAACTGTAACGGTAACAGTGGCGTCGATATCTCCGACGGCATCTGGATGCTTCAGGAACTGTACCTTGCGGGACCCAGTGGCACCTGTGCAGAAGCCTGTGATGCCAATGCAGACGGCTCCTACGATATGGCAGATCCGATGCATGTGATCTACTGGCGCCTGCTGGATGGACCTCCTCCGGCAGCTCCTTTCCCCGATTGTGGTGCGGTCGCCGGTGCCGATTGTGATGCGGCCCGTTACTGCCCCTAGCAGCAGAGGAAGGTCCTGAAGTCCACGGACTTCCCGGGCTTCGCTCGATGCAAGCGAGCCCGAAGCCAGCCGGCTTCGAGCTCGCTTTTTTTTGATCTGCATCGCCTTGCCCTGCTACTTCCTCTGATCTGTCCCTGCTGACCCGCATCGAGGCAGAGACTCCCATCTGGACCTCATCATCGGTAACAAATACCGAGGTCCGGCAGCAATTGCCGCAAATCCTCGATCGATACGACGGAATCCTTCGGCATGAGGGGCGAGCTAGCCACGCGGGTAAGTTTGTAAACGCTGTTGTCTATAGACAGGATTGACAATGAGTGATACGGTCGAGGTTCGAGGACAGGAGTCCCGACACGACTCCCCAGCACCACCGGATTCAAACCCGGCATGTCCTACCTCTTCCTGCGCCACATAACCGGCAATTGTTGTCGGGCTGATCGGTGGATCTGCTCTCCCCTGGAGCGATTCCTGTGCCGCCTGACTTGTTTACATACATTTTGTTAATTCCCCCCCTTTATCGGAGTTGTTCCGTGAGGACAGGACCAGGGAAGAAAGGCCCCCCTGACCGACTGGCAACTTCGAAGTGTCCCCAGGAGACGAGGAGAGATAGTGATGAACCGCAGTCTCAAGCGCCTTCGCAGCGCACTGCTCGCGGTACTTTTCACCGTGATCGGTACCCATGCCTTCGCACAGAATTCACTGACCATCACAGATGGACAGTCGGCAGGACTCGCTTCCGAGACATTGAGCGTCCTCATGGATGCCGATGATTCGGTCGAGGGTTTCGTTCTAGCCATCACCTTTGACAGTGCCTTGCTGTCGGTGAGCGACATTGTCGCAGGATCTGCTACTCTTGCAGCTTCTGCAGAGTTGATCGTTCCGGAAACTCTTCCGGGCGGTTTCACGCTTGGAGTCGTTGTGGATGCGACTGCACCATTTGACGGCCAGGAAATATCTGCCGGTACGGATCTGCAGATTGCGGCCTTCACGCTCACACCCCAGACCATCGTGACAACGGATACTCAGAGCGCCGTTGAGTTTTCAGACGGTGTTTTGAACAATCCGCCGCTGTCCAATCTGCTGGTGCAGAATGGTCAGAGTATCGATGCCTCCAGTGGCCTCGGACTCAACAACGGAACGATGACTCTGCTTCCTCCTCCTCCTGACAGCATGCGCATCGAGTCGATTTCGTTCGATTCCGATTCCTCGGGTGCGGCTCGCGTTCTGCTCTCCAACTCCAGTGGAGCAGTTCAGGGATTCGTTCTCGCTGTTGCACATGATTCGGCAGTGGTGACACTCCAGGGGATCACCCTTGGTGCAGAGACCCTCGCTGCCGGCGCTGAACTGGTCGTTCCTGAGTTGTACTCCAACGGTGGAACTCTTGGAGTGGTGCTCGATTTCGAGAGCCCGTTCGATGGCCAGAGCATTCCGACAGGAGATGACAACCACATCGCCAGTTTCAGCTACTCGTCCAACTCGGTCATCGAGAATCCGGACCCATCGGTATTCACTTCTGTCGACCTCGTCGACAACCAGCTCGGAAGCCCCTTGCTGGACAATGTGATCGTGGTTTCGGGCCTTTCCATCAGCCCCTCTCTTGAGGGCGGAACCCTGGAGTTGCTGGGAATCACGATCCCGGTCAACGACACGGCGTTCTACATCGGTCAGCGGGACTTCCCGGAGACCGGTACCAATGGTGGACTGGGTTTCCCCGGCCAGGAGATCGAGTTCTGTTTCTTCTACAGCGATCCGAACGACAACATTCAGGGTGTCCAGATGGCCGTCTGCTACGACGACCTGATTCTGATCGACGGTACCTTCACCATTGAAGGTTCCATCGCTGACGAACTGGGTGCTGAATTTGTCAACTACCAGATCGATAACGATGACAACGACGGTGACGGCCGCGAGCTGGTCGCCGGTATTCTCATGGACGCTCTTCCACCCTTCGAGAACCAGCAGCTCCCTTCCACGGTCGAGCCGCTGATGATCGCCTGCGTGCAGGCTGAAGTTGACAGTGGAGCGGCTTGTGGTGATACGTTCAGCATCGATTTCTGCGACGGAATCAATGGAAACGGCATGGTCCCGATCAACAACCTCGTTGTTATCGAGTACCAGTCGGTTCAGTCCTTCGAGCGCTACGGTGCCACCTACGAGATCATTCCAGTTCCCGCTTTCCAGCGTGGCGACTGCAACACCGATACGAAGGTCGACCTCGCCGACGCAGCCACTGTGATCGCCAGCCAGTTCCAGGGATACGAGGTCGGATGCCTCGACGCCTGTGACGCCAATGACGATTCAGTAATAAACCTTGCAGATTCTGTTTACCTGCTCAACTTCCTGTTCAAGTTCGGTCCCACGCCTCCGGCGCCGGGTCCTTACACGCCGGGTGCTGACCCGACAGAGGATGACCTCGATTGCACTCTTCCGGCGTCTTGTAACTAACAACCGAACTAGGAACCCATAGAAAAGGACTTCCACACGGAAGTGGAGTAAGACAATGAAAACAACCAAAGTTGCTCTCACCCTTGCCTTCGCGCTCCTGTTCGGAGCCCCGGCAATCGCACAGTACGACCTGACGCTCTCGAGCGCCTCCGGTGCCCCCGGATCCAGCGCAGACATTCAGGTCCTGCTGGACAACAACGGCGACGACATTCAGGGCTGGTCCTTCGGGGTCTGCCATGATGGCCTCGCTCTCAGCCTGACGGCTGTTGTCGACGGAGCCACCACCTCGACCGTGAAGAACGGTGGACCGCCTGACTTCAACCAGGTCAATGTGTTGGCTGCTGAGGGATTCACAGTCGGAGTTGTGATCTGTTTCACAGGCTGCGCTGTACTGCCTACTGCCACCACCGGCAACGAGTTGAATGTCGCCACCTACGATTTGATCGGCGCCGCCGGAACCACCACGGATGTGGAATACTGTTCCACCATCGGTAGTCCTGCGGTCGAGATCCTGGTCGTGGTCGGTGGACAATCGATTCTTCCCTCGACATCCTCCGGCACCATCGAGTTGGTCTCCGGACCGCCACCCTTCGACTTCAGTACTGGGGATTACTCGCAAGATTATGACGGACTCACTGGTGAAGCTACTGTTTCGATCAGCCCGATGATTACCGAGAATCCGGATAACCCCGGTTTCCCCAACGATACCCAGGGATTTTCCATGGGTCTGTCGCACGATAGTGCAGTGCTGTCCCTTGACTCGGTGGTATGGAACAGCGCACTCGGATTTGACCCGGACTTCGCGAATGGGGACATGGGACTGGCCGGCGGCTGGACCATCGGAGTGGTGTACAGTTTCACAGGTCAGAATACTCTCGCCTTCGAGACTGCCACCGCGGTACTACTCGTTGACTACAGCACCGTTGCTTCTGGCCTCATTGACCTCGAGACTCCGACGACCACGCCACTGGCCTGGTCCAACGACCTCGGATCCCCCCCGGTTGTGAACATCGTCGTGGTAGGCGGCAACAGTCTTGATCCGTCTCTCACGGATGGAACTGTGACCCTGAACCCGACTTACGCTCCGCCTGACACTCCGTTCGTCCGTGGCAACTGCAACGGCGACGATCGTGTAGACATCGCCGACGGTATCTGGATCCTCAACGAGATGTTCCAGAGCGGACCCGCTGGCACCTGCGCAGAGGCGTGCGATGCCAACTCTGACGACATGACCGATACCGCGGATGCAATCTTCGTGATCAGCTACCGGCTGCTCAGCGGCCCGATGCCCACTGCTCCGTTCCCGGAGTGTGGAATCGAAGAGGGAGCAGACTGCGAATCTGCTTCCAACTGCCCCTAAGCGAGAGAATCCAGGCTCTCCTGGACACACGGGAAGGTCCGATGCGGTTCGCCGCATCGGACCGTTTTTTGTGTGCGGGTTGGCCGGATAACCTGGACCTGTATTGACGCTGGAATGGATCTGGATACGATGGAGGTAGCCTCGGGGATCACGCAACCGCCGGGTCTTGCCTGACATTCCTTCCGGAAGCTCCATCGTCGACGACCAGTCGAGACGGCCTGTGGTGCCGTGTCTCCAGGTTGTCAGAACCCGGTTTCATTTCAACCGGGAGAACCACAGGGTTTGGTATATCCGAGCCCGAGAACGACGACGGAGGCCGATCGATGAAGATCGCCCTGATGAAAACACTCATGCTGCCGATGCTGGCGATGTTGCTGGTCACGATCGGCTGCACCAATGCTCCCTCTGTGCCCTTCACCACTCCTTCCGATGGAGCCTTCAATGTGCCGGTAGGCACTGCCATCGAGGTGGCATTTTCCACTGCGATGGACTCTGCTTCGGCAACAGATCCTGCCAACTGGAGTATCCAGGCATCTCTTTCAGGAGTTCACTCTGCGGTGGGGGCACTGGATGCCGACCTGAGGGTTCTGACTCTGACTCCTGACGCACCCTTCCTCCAGGGAGAAACGGTCACCGTCAGCATCTCCGATGGAGTCAAGACTTCGGTGAACATTCCCATCGATCCGATCTCAATCCAGTTCACCATCGAGGGAGCCGGGGCATCATCCGACGACTTCGAGCCATCGGATGACGAGTTCAGTCTGTTTCAACTGAACCCGACAACCGGATCCGCCTCGATTCCGCTTCGTCCTTCGGTGACTGCTACATTTGATCTTCCATATCAGACAACGAGTGCCTCTTCTGCGGTGACCGTTCATGGCACGAGGACCGGATGGAGGGATGTCCAGCTCGCCTTCCCCGGGCAGGTCGGTGGACTCACTGATTCGCTGCAGGTGCTGATCCCCGGAAATTCTCCGGAGCTCCATCCAGGAGAGTGGATGCAGGTGGTGTTCAATTCCAAATTGCTTTCCGAGATCCAGCACGATGAAGATGAACCCCGCTTCCTGAACCCTTATGTGGCACGTCTCCGTGCTCGCCTGGGCCATGCGACCGGAGGCCTCGGGCCTCGTGAAGCGGTGTCTGCAGTGGGTACCGATCCGGTACTACTCGCGGAACTGGGTGAGTTCCTGCCCTACAGCGGGCTCGAGATGGTGGTCCTGCACAATTCTGGCTCGATTAAACTGCTGCGCAGTGGCGCGAGCGGCGAGGCATCTGCATGGACACTCCAGTCCGAGATGCAACTCGATTCCGCTCCGATTGCTGGAATGATCGTCGATATCGATGCCGATTCCCGTACAGAAGCTTTGATTTCCTGCGCCGACGGAACGATTCGGATTGTAGGAGTACAAGGACAGGATCTGATCGAGGAGCAGGATCCGATCGACCTTCAGGGTGCGCTGATCGAGGTTCTTGCCTGGGCGGAACTCAACGGCGATGGTGTACCCGATCTCCTCGCTGGAGCGGCCGACGGATTGCGAATCATCCGCATGATCAGGAGCATCGACCCCGATACTTTTGAACTCATCGAGGAATTCACCGTGACCGGTTTATTGCCGCTCGGGGGACCTGTCGAATCGATCGCGGTCGCAGACTTCGATCGTGACGGTCGTATCGATGCTCTTGTCTCTGCAGGTGATGGATACTTGCTGCGCGGAGCGGGCACCGGGGCATTTCTCGAGGCGGCTCTCCTTTCGCCTGCACCTCAGGGAGAAGTTTGCATCGGTGATGTAGATGGCGATGGATGGATCGATGCAGTGGCCATTGCGGCCAGTGGCCTGACGATTCACCTGCATCCAGGGACTCTTCCAGAGCAATCCTGGGAGGGCATCCCGTATCTCACCGGTGGGCTGGTTCAGGACCTCGCTGTCGGTGAGGTCGACGGAGATCCTGTAGCCATCGATGACATCGTGGTGCTCCAGAGCGGCACGCTCGATCCTCTGACACTGATTCGACGACTCTCTGCCGACCTGGGCGATTCGGAACTGGTTTCGCTCGATTACAGCCAGGACCCCGGTGCAGGATCGATCCTGCTGGCAGACAGCGATGGCGATCATGGCACCGATATTCTGCTTCAACTGTCTCAATCCGAGCCCTCTGGCGCACTTGCGTTGTGGAGGTCCGCAGCGGTGGTCAGTGCCGATGATTCGCAGTTGATCTTCAGTCTTCCTGCGCAGGTGACGGTGGGCCCTGGAGTGCCAGAGGTTGAAATCCCGCTCACCGCAGATTTCGAGCAGGATGTGACCCAGTTCATCGTTGCCATCGAGTTTGATCAGGAACTGCTGCAGATCGTCAGAATCGAGGCGGATCCAGCGACCTTCCCCTACGGGGCGGTAAATATTGTCGAACACTTCGACCAGGAAAATGGAATCGCGGCTGCAGAACTCGACATCAACGGATACTTGCCCGCAGGCAATGGCACTCCACTGGCGCGAATCGTTTTCCAACCGCAACCGAGCATGCTCGGTGAGGCGGTATACCAGCTGGCGGACGGGCTCGACATCGATGGCACTCCCTGGTCCAATCAGGCAATTCTGAATACAGATGGCGCCCTCATTGCGGCAGAAATCTCAGGCGCCCAAGGCATCGTTTCCATCGAATCGACGACCCCTTCTCCAGAGGACCTGAGTTGCCTTGCTGTCTCGGTCGGAGGAATCGACGAGGTGATTCTCGAGTGGGCAAACCCGATCTCATACGATTCTCAGAGCGGCATCGAGATCCACAAGAATGGTTCCTTGCTGGCGACGCTCACCGGAGCGACGACCAGTTTCATCGATGAGGGTCCCGGCATCGGCACCATCGATTACTCCGTTGTCGGCGTTTCTGCAGGAATCGATTCCGTACCTGTCAGTTGCGAGGTCGTGCTGATTCCTGCACCGGTACTCCAGTGCCAGCGGCTCGTGAGTCTCCCGGAGCGAGTGTTTCTTTCCTGGGCATTTGTCGGAGGAACCTTCAGCTGGGAACTTCGCAGGGACGGAAACCTGATTGCCCAGTTGAACTCATCGATACTCACCTTCAATGACGACATCGATCTGAATGCCCACGATTACGAACTGCGCTCCATCCAGGCTGGCCAGCAGAGTTCAGTAGGTGCTCCCTGCAGCGTCACCGATGCCGGGGGAGCAGGAACAGTGGCTCCATCGGATGTTACGGCGGTGCTGATCGGGGCTGACGATGTGAGGATCACCTGGTTCAACGGAGAATCGTACGACCAGATCGACCTGATGGCCGATGGTATCCTCATCACCAGCCTCCCTGGAAGCTCGACCGAATACGAGGCGAGCGATCAGTTCCCCGGTCCTGTGGTCTACTCCGTACAGGCTCTCGGTGATGGTGGTGCCAGTACCGTTGCAAACGCCGCTGAAGTGAATGTACCCCTGGCCCCTCCAACTTCCGTTCAGTGCGAATCGTCGGGTGCCATCGTGGACCTGTCGTGGCAGAACGGCCCGGAGTCCTTCGACTACGACGAGATCGTGGTGGAGCGAACCGGAGGAGGATTCACCGATTTCTTCAATCTTGGCGGCACCGAAACGAGTTTTTCTGATGATGCTGGAGCCGGTGAGTGGAACTACACGGTCGTCGGTTACTACTTCCATCAAGGCGCCAATCACCCTGCCCCCGGTGCCGCTTGTAGCATCTCCATCAGCGAGCGAGTCTTTTACGATCCGACCATCACTGTTGTCGGTAGGCCCTTCAGCATTGATCTCATGGGGCAATTGCTGGAACAGACATCTGGCTGGATGATCGAACTCGATTACGACTCGACCCGCTTGGAGGACATTTCCGTGCTTGTACCGGGAGTGGCTCCTACGGGCGTCTCGACCACCGACGAGCCGCTCGGCACCTTTGCGGGATTGCGTAGACTCACGATCCAGGTCGAGGGTGCGTCTGCTTCTGCGTCGAGTTCTGCGATTCTGGCGACTCTTTCCGGTACCGTGCCCGGTGACTTCACGCTACTCGGGTCGGCTCTTTGTCACCTCGTCAGTGCAACGCTGGAGCCTTCATCCGGAGCCCCGGCGACATCTCCTGCGCTGTTCGACGGAGGCGTCAACGTCTCGGGAAATGCTCTGTTTGTCGAACCTGCGATTCTCAACCCCGGTGAAGAGGTTGTGGTGTGGGCGCGCGGTGTCTGGCAGCAAGATCTGACCGGATACAGCGTGGTTCTGCAGTGGGATCCTTCGATCCTGACCTGTCTCGAGGTCAGTAACATCGGCACGGTGGGTGAGGACCTGAGTGGGCCCTTCTCTGCCTTCTTCTCGGGGATCGATGCTTCCGCAGGGACAGCATTTGGTTCCGTCATCTCTGCCTTCGACAGTATCCCGTCGTCGCTCTCGGCTGAACTGGGGTACTTCAGGTTCCTCGTCTCTCCCTCGGCCCCTCAAGGCCTGAGAACCGAGGTATTCTTTGGCGAGCACCAGACAGCCAATTCCACTGTGACCAATCTTTTCGTCGATGATCAGGCAACCTCGATCACTCCGACAACCATGGGAGCCGAGTTCGAGGTGTTGTCCGATCCCCAGCCTCCAACGCTGCTCTCTATCGATCCAACTTCCGGTTCGACCGCAGGTGGAACCGAGGTGCTTTTCAATGGAACCGGATTCACGTCGGATACGACGGTCTTCTTCGGCGATCAGTCCGCGAGCGCTGTGATCTTCATCGATGCGGGTACGATACTCGCAACCACTCCCGCCGGGGCAGTCGGCAGCGTGGATGTTTCGGTGTTCACTACCTACGGCTCCGCAACCTTGCCTCAGGGGTTCAGTTACTTCGAGACCAGCATCGATGGCTTTGATCCGGCCGAGTCTCCGCTGTGTGGAATGATCGAGATGTCGGTCACGGGATCGGGCCTCCCCGCAGGTCTTGGAGTGCTCTTCGGAACAGAGCCCGCGACTTCCGTGGTGGTCAGTCCAGACGGAACCAGCGCAACGGTGGTGGTTCCCTCGTCCTATGATGCAGGACCAGTGGACCTGGTCTTCATCGACGGATTTGGTTCAGTGATGGAGACCTTCAGCGGCGGATTTACCTACATCGATGACGGCATCTTCTTGCGCGGGGATGTCACCTGTGACGGCTCGGTGAACATCGCTGATGTCTCATCGATTGCCGCATATGTCGCAGGTGCAGGGGTCACTCCGGTGATCCTCGATGCAGCAGACATCGACGACAATGGTGTGGTTCATATCGGCGACGCCGTGTTGTTGGCGAGTTTCCTCTTCTCTGGAGGAGCACCACCGGCGGCTCCGTTCCCCGATGCGGGAACCGATCCGACCCCCGACGGCCTCTAGCTTCGATCCCGGTCCAGATCCGGTCCTTGCAGGGCCCGGCCACCCTTTACCGGGTTGTCGGGCTCTTCATCATCGAGGATCTCTGTGATGCAGGTCAGTGGCAGTCAGTTCGAACCAGCAAGGCGTTTTCATGCGCGAAAAAAAACACAAATCCGTGGTTTGTGACCTCGAAGATGGAGAGTTGCTGCAACTACTCGGTATTCATGGGTCGAGTGGATGTGGATCGAGTGGATCGAGTGGAGCCAGTGGCACCAGTGGCTTCATCGATTCCAGGGAAAGAACGGGAAGGTCCGAGCGACCCATCGATTCAATTCAACTCTGCCTCGATCGTCTTGGAAATGCAGATCCCTGCGATTTCCTTTCGATTCAAGGAGTGGGTCTCACACGGGCGAAGCAACTGGCTGCTGCCGTCGAGGTGGGGCGAAGAGCGGCTCTTCCTCGCTGGCGAAATGGCACACGTTTCGAGGATCCAAAGCAGGTCTATCAGCATTGTGCCAGGAGGTTGGCCACTCAGAAGCGGGAGTGCTTCCTGGTGCTGATGCTCGATGCGAGGAATCGGCTCTGTGGTGAATGGACCGTCTCCATCGGATCACTCCAGAGCAGTATCGTGCATCCGAGGGAGGTTTTCAGCGAGGCGATCCGAGATTCGGCATCCTCGATCATCGCCGTCCATAATCATCCGTCTGGTGATCCGGGACACAGCGAAGAAGATCTCGCAGTGACGCGGAGGTTACACCGCTGTGGTCGACTGCTGGGGATCGAACTGATCGACCATGTGATCGTCGGTCGTGGCGAATGGCGTTCGCTCAGAGACGAGGGGCTGGGTCCCTGGTCCAGCGGATCGGGAGCGGGTCGAGCCGCTACGATCGGGGCCTCACGAAGGGTGAATTGAGCCGATGCCTTGAACTCCGGGGAAAATGCGGGCCTCTCTCGCTTCTGATCCGTGGCCGGGCTTCGCTGGAAACATCCTGTACAGCGGGTACCATCCGGTCTGCCCTCCGGGGCGCGTTCGCAGGGTCACGGTTCTTGCCAGGATTTGCCGTCCTGTCAGAGCCTCGGTGGAGAAGAGTTGGAGAGAGCAAGGGGACGATGCGTATTGCCATCATCAGCGATATTCATGCCAACCTTCCCGCCCTCGAGGCGGTTCTCGCAGATATCGATCAGGTAGGAATCGACCGGATCTACTGCCTCGGAGATGTCATCGGTTACGGACCAGAACCGAGGGAATGTCTTGAGGCCAGTATCAAATTCGACGTGAATCTTCTCGGAAATCACGAGGAAGCAGTGCTGTATGACCCCATCGGATTCAATCCCAGGGCAAAGGCAGCGGTCGAATGGACCAAGCAGCAATTGATGAGTACCAGTCTCCCTCGCGAGGAAAACGCGGCTCTGTGGAAGCATCTCTCTTCGATGAAGCAGACACATGAAGAAGGGGACATCTTTCTTGCTCATGGCACGCCGCGGGATCCGACCAGGGAGTACCTATTTGTTCAGGACTGTTCCGATGACCCGGCGAAGGTCGAGGAATTGTTCGAGAGTTTTGGTCCATCGACGGCATTCGTAGGTCACACGCATGTTGCTGGACTCTTTTCCCCGGGTCCTTGTTTCCGGACTCCTGAGGAGCTGGGTGGCAAGGTCACCCTGGGGCTAGAAAATTTGATCGTCAATGTCGGATCCGTCGGTCAGCCTCGCGATGGCGATCCGCGGAGCAGCTATGTGATCGTGGATCGGAATGAACTCGAGTTCAGACGGGTCGCCTATCCCGTTGAGGAAACGCAGAGACGCTTCAAGAGAACCCCATTGCCTGAAAATCTGGCGCTTCGGTTGATCGAAGGACGCTGAGGAGAGTTGACCTGATGGATAAGAGATTTCTTCAGACGATGGTGATCTGCTTTGCGATCTCCATCATCTACATGGACTGGATTACTCCCGAGAGAACGGTGACGAATGTTCCGCCGTCGGGTGTCCAGCAGCCAGCTCCCGTGCCGACTCCGGGGGATGCCGTATCTGATCTCGTAGTGGACGCTGATCCTGGTGACCAGGGAGTCGTCCCCGAGGTGGTGATCGAGGAACAGATGGTCCTGCTGGCAAACCCTCTGCTCGAGGTGCAGATCACCAACCGAGGAGCCGCGCTCCTCAGTGCCGTGCTGCCAGGGTACGGCGAAGATATTGCCGATGACGCTCCTCTTGAGCTGATCTCCCCCGATGTGCATTCGGGGCGAGCGTTGGAAGTCCAGGTCCAGACTACCGATGAAGATCTGGCGCAAAAGTTGTGGGAAGTGATCGATTCTTCCCCGGCTGGAGTCACCTTTCGTACGCAACTGACGGATGGCAGAGCCGTGGTGCGCAGCTACCAGTTGCCAACAGATGGCTACGAACTGTTCACCTCCATCTCATTCGAAGGGCAATGGCCAGTCGCGACTGATGTGAGATACGAGATCCTTGGAGCAGAACGGATCCGTTACGATGTTTCGGGCCGTATGGCCGCATATCCAAATCAGTGGGTGACAGCCAGCCGAAATCGAGATGGAAGCATAGGAGATGTAGATCACCGCGCTGTCGAGGCGGTCGAAACGGGTGAAGTTCGAAGAGACGGAATCGCGTGGGTTGGACTCGAGAGTAACTACTTCGCCCAGGTGATCCGTCCCCTGTCGACAGAAGCCACTCCGGCGCCTTCGCTCGCAATGCTCGCCTATGGAGCACGTCCCGGGGAAAATACAGAGCATTTTCAGCGACTTGCAGACGGGGATGGGATTCAAGCACCTCTTCAGGGGTGGCCGATGCGAGTCGGTTTTCGACGCAAGGTGGAGACGGGAACTCCACACCAATATGCCGTCTTCCTCGGACCAAAATCTCCCATGGTTCTCGAGGGCCATGCCTCCTGGGATGCGATGAGATTGATCGACTACGGCTTTTTTGGCTGGTTGGTACGTCCCTTTCTGTGGCTACTGAGAACCTTTGATGGATTTGTAGGATCCTGGGGGCTGTCGATCATTCTTCTGACCTTTTGTATCCGTGGAGTGCTACACCCGGTCAACAAGAGAAACCAAAGGCAGATGCAAATCCAGCAGCAAGGGATGGCGCGTCTGAAGCCGCAGATGGAGGAGATCAAGGAGCGTTACAAGAATGATGCCCCGCAGCAACAACGCAAGATCCAGGAACTCTTCAAGAGCGAGGGAGTGAATCCCGCTGCGATGTTTGGCGGCTGCCTTTTCATCTTCCTGCAGTTGCCGATCTGGCTCGCACTGATCAATACTTTTACCATTGCCATCGAATTGAGACAGGCCAGTTTCCTCTGGGTGGATGACCTGACCAGCCCCGACATGCTGGCACAGATGCCTTTCAGCCTGCCGATCCTCGGGGACTGGTTCAACTTGCTTCCGATCTTGTATGTGATCGTCACCCTTGTGAACCAGAAGATGATGCCCCAATCCGATGACCCTCAGGTCCAGATGCAGCAGAAGATGATGGCGTTCATGATGGTTGCATTTGGATTCATCTTTTACTCCTTTGCAGCGGGCCTGATGGTGTATTTCATCACGTCAGCACTGGTAGGAATCATCGAGCAGAAGATGATCCGGCGGGATCTTCGCGCCGCTGGCATCCTCCCAACTCCTGGAGTCTCGACCGACTCAGGACCCGCTCCAGGGCCCGGAACTGGCAAGAGCGCTGCTCCTCCTCGAGGCCCCGCTCGCCCCGGTTCGGGCAAGGTCAAGAACCGCTGAGAGGTGCGGTCATGGAAGAAGTGATTTTTGCACTCTCCAGCCCCCCTCCACCCTCATCACTGGCGATGATCAGACTCGATGGGGAGGCAACTGCTGCGCATCTCCAGTGCCTTGTCGAGGATTCGGACAGTGGTCCGTCACCAATTCTCGAGGCCAGGATTCCTCGCATACTACAACTGAGGTGGCACGAAGATGCACCTTCGACTCCGGCGCTGGCGGTGCTGTGGAGGCGAGGAGCATCCTGGACCGGCAACGAGGGTGTCGAACTGGTTCTTCCTGGAGCGTCTCCCATCATCGACGGTGTATTGGCTCGACTGGAGAGAGCGGGAGCACGTCCTGCAACTCCAGGAGAGTTCACTCGCAGGGCGTTTGTCAACGGTCGCATCGACTTGAGCCGTGCCGAATCAGTGGCGGCGCTGATCGAGGCAGAAGATCGAGCAGCGATGGCTGCCGCTCGACGGGTGCTGGACGGGGAACTGGCACGGGGTATCCGGTCGGTGGCCACTTCACTGCTCGATGTGCTCGCCATCACCGAGGCTGGACTCGATTTTTCTGAACAGGAGGTGGAGTCGCCCGGGAGCGAAGGAGCCAGGAGGCTACTTCAGCCGATTCTGGCAGAGTTCGATCAACTGCTGGAACGAAGACAATCTCCCGAGGTGGCTTCCGGATTGCCGAGGATTCTGTTGTGGGGCCAGCCCAATGCGGGCAAATCGTCGCTCTTGAATGCGCTCGTCCGGCAGCCACTTGCCATCGTGGATTCTGCTCCTGGAACCACGACCGATGCGGTGAGAGGAGTCCTGGAGGGCTCGGGCAGAAGCCTCGAGATTCTCGATCTGCCCGGAGAGAGAGCGGCCAGCGGCCAGATCGAGAGGCTGGCTCTGGAGAGAGCGAGGGCGCTCATCGGTGGAGATGACCCGGTGCTGTGGGTCATCGATGCCTCGAGAGACGTGATCGATATCGAGAGGGAGCGGGGTCAGTTGCCACCCGAACTGGAACACCGGATTCGGCCGGTACTGTGCCAGTGCGACCGCACGCCGCTGGTCCCCGACGATTATCTCAAGGAGGCGTACCGGGTCAGTTCTTTGACCGGAGAAGGCATCGAGATGTTGCGTCAAGAACTGATGACCTGGGGTATCCGTACGCCTGGCCAGCAGCGCTCCGATGCGCTCCGATTCACAGCACGACAGTGGCAGCTGGTGACCGGATGCCGTGGTCTGCTGGCCTCGGCCATCGCCACGGCCGATGCGGGCCCGGAGTTACTGGTCGAGGACCTCAAGGGAGCACTGCGACAGCTCGAAGAGGTGACGGGGGAATCGACACCGGAGGATGTGCTCGATCTGATCTTTTCTCGCTTCTGCCTGGGAAAGTGACCCCGTGAAGCCGATCTCTGGCCTCTGCGCTCGTTGAGTGCCTCCCTCCTGTGGGATATCATGGCATCGATGCCGATCGAGGGGATGCGATCGGCTGCGAGGCCTCCCAGAGGAGCCTTGCGAGGGGCCCCGGCCAGTGGCCCCACTTCAGGTAGCCCAGAACAGTCCTTTCGAGGCGGGAGGAGACCACCCGGTGCGGTGTCCATTTTGCGGTGCAGACGATGACAGGGTTGTGGATTCCAGGACCATCTCCGAGGGGAGAGCGGTCAGGAGACGCAGGGAGTGTCTCGGTTGCAACAAGCGTCTCACCACCTATGAACGGATCGAGGAAGTCCCCCGACTGGTCGTCAAGAAGAGCCAGAGCCGGCAAGCATTCAGCCGCACAAAGGTCCTCGATGGGCTGATTGCGGCGTGTCAGAAGCGGCCCGTCTCGGTCGAGCAGATGGAAACGATCGTGGATCAGGTCGAGAAGCAGATCCGCGAGAAGTTTGACCACGAGGTGCCATCGGTGTTCATCGGGGAAGTCGTGAGCGCTCAATTGAAAGAGCTGGACCCCGTTGCGTATGTCCGCTTTGCCTCGGTGTACCAGGAGTTTGCCGACATCTCAGAGTTTTTTCAGGAGCTGACAGCCCTGATGGAGAAGAGAGAAATAGAAGATGTGCGCTGAATCCCATCGAGGAACGCTAGCTCTCGAGCTGCGTATCCGTTCGATGCTGGACACGATTTTCAACGGATCTACAGGGACGGGTGTCGCTGAGGAATCAGGTCTCGTGCTTCATGATACCGAATCGATCCTTCATGATGTGATGGAGGGACTGGGGAGTTCAGAGGTTCACTGGCAGAGCCATGAGCTGATCGAGCGGATTCACACTGCTTGCGAGAATCGAGGTGAAGCTGGCTTGATGGATGCCATCGATCAGTTGGTCTCCTGGCCTGAAGTTGAACGAGTCAGTGATAGCGCAATGAAACTGGTCACGGATCGAATCGCACACTTCAGTGGCACACAGGTGTTCGAGTCTGCGATTGCAAACTCTTTCCTGAGTGATCTATGGCCGGTGCATGGCGGACTCGCGCCGATGCAGCCGTTCAGATTTCTTGAGCGTAGAATAGAAGTGGAGAGTCTCGCCGAGAGCCAGGATTCACTTCATCATATTGGTGACCAGGTGATCAGCGAGATCGAGTGGGTGGCTGGCTCGTTGGTGGTGTCGGGAGCGCTTGAGGACCTGTGTCGCCTTCCCGAACCATCTGTCCGTCAGCGCTGGGAACTGCTACAGGCGCGCATTCGTGGCTACCTCGAAGCTCAGCAGCAGTCGCCGCAGGTGATCTGGGAGGTGTCCGCGCTGGCACGGACCCCGAGAGGGCAACTCTTCGCCGATCCTATCGACCAGGAGCGGCACGAGAATGGAATTCGGTACCTCTGCGAGAGTGCCCAGTTACTGGTCAGGGTTCCGCTGCCGATACCTGCCTCGTCACGGCTGATGCTCGCAGATTGCCTCAGGGGATCGATTCCGGTTCGAATTTGCAGTGACCAACATCCTCGTCCGACGCTGATTGCTGGTCGCCTCGAAGGAGATCCACTGGGGGTGAATGCCATCTGCCAGCGTGTGATGGCGTTTGACCATGTTGCAGATCATGGGGTGTCGATTCCCTGGCGAGATGACTGGAATCAGGCGAAGTGTCTCTCGACGCCACTCTGGATCGCCTCGGAGAACTCAAACCCACTCGATTACATCCACTATTTGCTTCGAAATTCTCTCAACGCCGAGCAGATTCCGGCGATCGGAATAGAGTCGAGAGAGGTGGCGCTCGCCTTCCGGGCTGCACGGAAACTGATCAGCAAGATCACACGTCGCAGAGGAGGGGGCTGGAACCGATTCGAGGAGCTGCTGGCAGCAGTAGCGATCTCTCCAAGACTGCTGGCTTCCACAGCCGAACGCACCTAGGGTCTGAGAATCGAAAGAAAATTACAGGGTCGAAAGGAAACCTTGCACCTCAAAAGAATCTACCTCTCAGGATTCAAGTCCTTCGCGGACCCCGTCGAATTCGAATTCGACCCGGGGATCAGTGCCGTCGTGGGGCCAAACGGGTGCGGTAAGTCCAACATCGTGGATGCATTTCGATGGGTTCTCGGAGAGAGATCCGCGAAGGGGCTACGCGGTACAGAGATGCTCGATGTCATCTTCACGGGCACCAGGACCCGGGCAGCACTCTCGAGGGCAGAGGTTCGGCTGCTGTTCGATAACCAGCACCGAACCCTTCCGGTCGATGCAACTGAGGTAGAGATCGGCCGAATTCTCCTTCGAGATGGCACCAGCGAGTACCAGATCAATGGCAAGCGATGCCGCCTGAAAGATGTTCTGGCGGTCTTCGCAGACACCGGCATCGGAGCGGACGGATATTCCGTCCTGGGCCAGGGCAAGGTGGATTCGTTCCTCAACTCCAATTCTCTCGAACGACGCAAGATCTTCGAGGAAGCAGCGGGGATCTCCAGTTTTCGCAAGAAACGCTCCGAGGCAGAGAAGAGGCTCGAAAGGGGCGAACTGGAACTGACTCGTGTCACTGACCAGTTGTCAGAGATCGAGCGCAGGATCCGCAGCCTCAAGATGCAGGCTGGAAGGGCGCGGCGATACATCGAGGATCGAGACCGGTTCAAGATGGTCAGTTCTGTGATGTCGGCCCTGCAGATCGAGGAGTACCGTGAAGAAAGTGAGCGAGTTGCATTCCGGATGCAGTGGAGGAACACGCTGAGGGAAATGCTCTCCGATCTGTCGGGATCACTTGAGACTGCTCTGGATGAAATCAAAGGCCGTCTCGATGGTTCGCATCGCGCTCTCGATGACACCAGGCAAAAGGAAACCAAGAAGAAAGTTGCGCTGGAAGGGATCGATGCACGTAGGGGACAGCTGGAAGAACAGGCTCGACACGCTTCCCAGCGCAACGATGAACGTGCTCGACAACAACAGGAGTTGATCAGGCTCGAAGAGGAGTATCGTGTCAGTCGCGAGAAAGTTCGCAATCGTTTGAAGTCTACAATTTCGAACCTGCGTGAATGTCGACGAGATCTCAAACTGCAAATTGCAAGGTACTCGACCATCTTCGCAGAGAGAGAGCAGCTCGATTCGAAAGTACTGGCCAGCAAGGATAGTGATCTGCGCCTGGTGTTCGAGGAAACCCGTCTCAAGAACACGGTTGCAGCCCTGACCGGTGATCTACGTGGACAGGATACGATTCGTGATGGTCGTGCCGCAGAAAACCGAAAATTCCGCATACAGCAGCTCGAAATGGAGGAGCAGGCCCGTCTGCGTGACGACTACATCATCGAACTGATCGAACTGGAGCGCCGTTGTCTCCACGATGCAGATCGAGTCCGCGAAGAGGTCAAGAACCGACTAGGGGTGCTCGATAAAGCGAGAGGGAACCTGTCCAAGCTTCGGTCCGAGAGCGAGTCCAGTGAGGGTCGGCTGCGTTTCCTCATGGAACTGGAAGAGACTCTGGAAGGCCTGGGCAAGGGCACGCAGAGATTGCTCAACTCCGAGCAGCCGGCGGCGCGGGATATCAGAGGGCTTCTGGCCCGCTTGATCGAGGCCGATCCAGATTCCGCAGGCATGGTCGATGCGGTACTCGGGCGTGTGCTGGAGACCGTGGTTCTTCAGGGAAGAACACCGATCGAAAGCAGGATACGCGCCCTCGAGAAGATACTGGATGGTGAATCGGTCTCGATCGTGTCGCTCGAAAACGAAATTGAAGGACAGACGAGGCAACTTGGCCCGCCCCCTGGAGTCGAGACTCTCGCATCGCGAATCGAATGCGAATCCATCTGTCGCCCCATCGTCGATGCTTTGCTGGGAAATGTGCTGATCGCCTCGGATCTGAACGATGCCATCATGTTGCACAGGAGATCGCCTGGATTCCGCGTGGTTATCCAGGACGGCACGGTCATCGAACCGTGGGGAGCGGTCAGGATTCCAGGCAGTAGCAAGGCAGGACTCGTCTCGCGTCGTGTGGAGATGATGCACCTGAGGAGTGCAATGGATGAGATCCACTCCCAGGTCGCAAAGGCATCCGAGCAGGAAGAAACGCTGGAGGATTCCATCTCGGCTCGACGAGGAGAAATCCAGCGCCTCGACCAGGAGGCAGGTAGAGCCCGAAACGAGGCTGACCATGCCCGGCGAGAGAAGGAAAAGGCAAGGGAGTCTCTTCGCATCATCAAGGAGAGAAGGGTTCTTCTCGACAGGGATATGGAACAGGCTCTGAAGCACTACGAAGAACTCTCTGCATTGAGAGATGCCGCAAGCAGTGACCTCGAAAAGGTGGCCAGCGACAGGCTAGCCCTCAACAGAACTCTGGAAGCGGATTCCAGACGGATCTCACCTCTTGACCAGCAACTCGGAGACCTGGATTCCGAGCAGCAACGTATGCGATTGGTCGAGACCAGGGAGCAGGAGCGGATCTCATCCGACTGGCGAGAACAGCGTCTCCTTGCGGATGAGGCCGAGCAGCGCAAGCAGTTGAGATTGAGAATGACCGGCGATATCGAGCAAGAGGAGCAGCGTCACCAGGGGTACTGCCAGCAAATTGAGGATCTGGGGCAGGAGGAGGTGGAACTTCGCCAGCAGCTGGAGCAGATCAGTGCGTTGCGGCACGAGCAGGATCGGCAACTGGATACCTGTCGCCATGAGATATCCGCAGTGGAAAAGCGCCAGAAGGAGTGCCGAGGTCAATCAGAAAAGTTCAGGGAAGGGCGCGAGGCGGATCTGATCAGTGCCAGCGAGTGCAAGCTTCGCATAGAAGGTATCGAGGATCGGGTTCGGGATGAGCTCGAAGTGTCGCTGAGCGAGGCACCACTGGAGCAGTGGCGAGCGACTCTCCTCGAAGGCATCGATGACGATGGAGCCGTACTTGAACATCTGCAAGGGGAGTACCAGCAGATCCAGGCCAGGATGCGGCGAAATGCCAATGTGAATCTGGAAGCAGTGGAAGAACTTGAAACTGAAGAGGCGAGGCATGCAGATATTTCTGCAGAAGTCGCAGACCTGACTCGATCCAGTGAGCTCATTCGCCAGGCGATCGTTACGCTGGATGACCAGTGTCGTACCCGCTTCCTCAAGACATTCGAAGAGGTGCGATCGAACTTCCAGGACATCTTTAGCCTGATGTTTGGTGGTGGAGTCGCCGACCTGGAACTCGACCCCGATGAAGATGCTCTTGAAGCTGGAATCTCGGTCAAGGCGCGCCCACCCGGCAAGCGGATTTCAAGTCTCGAGTTGCTCTCGGGGGGAGAGAGAGCGCTGGCTGCCATCTCCGTGATATTTGCCCTTTTCAAGGCACGACCCAGCCCCTTCTGCATCCTCGATGAGGTGGATGCTCCACTGGATGAGCAAAACACTCACCGATTCGTGAAGGTTCTCCAGGAGTTCGCACTGACCTCCCAGTTCCTCATCATCACCCACAGTCGCACCACCATGACGGAAGCCCAGCGTCTCTATGGAGTCACGATGGAGGAAGAGGGCGTATCTTGCCGTGCAGTGGTCAAGGTCGCCGATGCCGACCGCTGGGTGGACGAGAAGATCCCCCAGCAGGATCGCTCGCTACCGATCGATCATCCGCCTGGGGCTCGGGAACTTTATTCCGACCGCGGTTCTGTCAGTAGCAGAATTGCCGTCGAGGGCGAGGAACGCCACCCAGAGGCTCAGGACCATGGAATGCAGCAAGCTTGACCCCTCTCTCATCTTGCCTCGTTTGACGATTTCCGCATCCGCGGGATAGTCTTCGGAGACAACGACCTTTTCCCCCTCTTCGGAGGGTTTGACCTCTCTCCAGCACAAACGGCCTCAGGCCGATACGGGAGTTCCGCAGCCATCGGCTGCCGGATTGGGAGAGTACGATGCAATCGACCGATCGCTTTGATCCGATCGTGGGAGATAGCGAGGCCATTCGTGAGCTTCGCACCTTCGTGCTCGAGATGAGCGTCGAAACTGGCTCGATACTCCTTGCAGGATCTTCAGGTGTTGGCAAGAGGCTTGCGGCACGAAAGATACACGCTGCCGGCAGCTTTCCTGGATCTCGACTGAAGTTCGTTCATGGTCCAGAGTTTTCCATCGACGATCTTCACGCTTCTTCCGATGAGATCCCCGCCCTTGTGCAACTTGGCACCGTCTACATCGGATCCGCACAACTGATGAGCGTTGAACTGGCGAGAGAACTGGTCCACTTGATCCAGGCGGATTCAGCTGAAATCCCGAGGATCATTCTTGGGATCGATCTGGTCAGCGATGATGCCGCAGTTCACTTCTCGGCGTCCAGTCCCCTCGCTGAACTGGAATTATGCGGGAGCTTCTCGATTCCAGACCTGAGAGATCGGACCGAGGACATCTCGGCCATCTCCCGCTACCAGATATGGGCAACCTCCCGGCCGGAGGACTTCGAGGATCGGTGGAAGCAATTCACACTCACGATGCTCGGTGAGGTGCTGTCGAAACCGTGGCATGGAAATGTCCCGGAACTACTTGAGGCTGTCGCGGCGTTCTGTTCGAGAGAATCGAAGAGATCGGGGACAGCGTTGCTGGGAAATCTCACCGAATCCGTATCTGCACACTGGTTGCAGGAACAGATCGAGCGGATGCATGAAAACTTGTTGGAGCGATGGGGGTTTGAAGATTCGCTTCAGAGTGGGGATGCATGGGATGCTTCGAGGTCACTCCGATGAGCAAATCAGATCTCCGCATCCTGGTAGCAGACGACGACGCCGGCGCGAGGGAACTGATTGCAGCCATCCTCGATGCAGAAGGATGGCCATCTCCGACCACTGTCGAGGACGGTGAGGCGGCTCTCCAGCAGATAGGACAAGAGCACTGGGACATCCTGGTGACAGATCTCGACATGCCCCGCATGCGAGGTGACGAACTGGTCGTGCATGCACTCGAGGAAGATCCCGATCTGAGCATCGTCGTGACGACAGGTGACGGGACCGTGGGAAATGCCGTGGACCTGATCAAGAAGGGTGCCACTGATTTCATTCCCAAACCATACGACGTCGATGACTTTCTGGCTTCGATGGAACGAGCCAAGACTCGTGCGCTCGGAATTCACGAGGTGAAAGGGATGAGGCAGACGGTGGAAGCCCTGCTGGTCGCCCTGGAAAGCAAGGATCGTTATCTCAATGGGCACTCTGCAAGAGTGAGAGACATGGCGGTCAAACTCGGAGAGATCTCGGGCCTCGATCGTGGCCAGTTGCGCTCGCTGTCTCACGCTGCACTGCTTCATGACATCGGGAAGATCGGTGTTCACGAGGATATCCTCAACAAGGCAGGGGTGCTGACAGACAACGAGTATGAGATCATCAAGAAACACCCTCAGATGTCTGCTGACATCATTGCGCCGGTTCCATTTTTGAACCCGAGCCTCAAGGGTGTTCTTCATCATCATGAAAATTGGGATGGGACTGGCTATCCGGAAGGTCTGTCGGGGGAGCAGATACCTCTGATGGCACGGATCATCGCAGTGGTCGATGCTTTCGATGCCATGACGAGTGATCGCTCCTATCGAGGCGCTCTCTCGGAAGTGGAAGCTATCGATCGCATCCGTGCTGGCAGCGGCAGCCAATTTGATCCCCGTATTGCGCAACTTTTTCAACAACACAAGGACAAGATCCTCGAGGGAGAGGAAGTGATCTGATGAGTACTCCATTGGCAGAATCGGGCATGTCCCACAAGAAGTCAGTTTTGCACCTGCCGGTCTTCAATGAGTCCGGAGGCAAGGATATCTACGTTGCCGGTAACGATCCGAGAACACTACGGGTGCTACGGACACTATCGGCGGTAGCTCCCACCGATTCGACGATCCTGGTGGGTGGTGAAAGTGGCACGGGAAAGGATCTCATCGCGCGTCTGGTACACCAGACCAGTCCTCGCCGAGATGGTCCGTGGGTTGCCGTCGATTGCAGCTCGATTCCTGGATCATTGATCGAGAGCGAACTGTTTGGAGCGCTGAAGGGGTCCTACACCGGGATCGATCGAGACAAGAAGGGCCTGATCGAGCATGCTTCGGGAGGCACGCTGTTCCTCGATGAGATTGGCGAACTACCGATTGAATCGCAGGCGAAGTTGCTGAGAGTCCTCCAGACGGGGCGAATCCGCGCCGTAGGATCGACCGATGACCGGGCGGTAGATGTACGCATCATCGCTGCCACGAATCGAGATCTGCGTGAAGAAGTATCTGCCGGAAGATTCCGTCTCGATCTCTTTTACCGGGTTCATGTGGTTCATGTCGAACTGGCTCCTCTCAGAGATCGCCACTCGGAATTGCCTCACATAGTGGAATCGATCCTGGATCGACTCCGCGCACGCGATATCAGCGTTCCATCGCTGACCTCGAGTGCTGTCGATGTTCTCACTCAGCACAACTGGCCCGGTAACATTCGCGAACTCGAGAATGTGCTGGAGAGGGCGGTCCTTCTCAGTGGTGGTGAAGAGGTAAACGGGGAGATGATTCGTGAGCAAATTGCCACGACTCCGATGGACCTCCCTGTTGAGACTCGCAGTGGCAGCACGAACTCGGCAGGATATTCCGTGGAGATGTCGCTGAAGGAAGTGGAAGACGCCCACATCGCCAAGGTGCTCTCTCACCATGGAGGCAACAAGACACGTGCGGCCAGGGATCTAGGTGTGAATGTGAAGACCATCTACAACCGCACTGTAGCCAACAAGAAGGTCGACGGGTCCAGCGACCAGTGAACGAGGCAAACCTAACTTGATGATCAAAGTCCAGGGGGGTCGATGGTGAGTGCAATCGGGGCCCCCCTGCGCTCGATCAGGACCACGACTGGATTTCCCGCCCTCAGTTTTTCCAGGCTGTCGCCGTGTGCGTCGAGGCAGTCTCCGAGCGAGCCGAAATCAAGCGGGACACCATTCACCGAGCGCAGAACGTCATTTTCTCTCAGGCCCACCTTCGCCAGAAAACTCTCCGGAAGGATGCCGAATATCTTGAGCGAACCGTCTTCCTGAACCTCACTGGAGGCGTTCATCAGCTCTCTGCGGCATTCGTTCAGGTTTCCCATCCGCTCGAGCAGTGGCTTGTTGATGCGATAGATTTCTGATTGGGGTCGTCGAGTCGATCCCCCTGTAGAGGCATCGGATCCGCCCGAGACCAGCATCTGATCCAGTTCCGTACGCTGTTCGATGGTGAGTTGCGACCGCCACTGCTGCTCTGGAATCTTCTCGGATTGCATGGCGCTGGCCGGGTAGGTGCTCGGCAGACCGATCAAGCCCCCCCAGCCCAGTGCTCCCAGGGTCATCAGGATGAACAAACCCCAGAGTATTTTTTCGATGGGATTCATCCCATCTCCCTCCAGATCGATGGCTCGACCGCAGTTCAACTTTCAGGCATGACCATCGCCCCTGAGTTTCTGGTCACTGAGTTTCGGGTCCCTGGGGCGCACCTGGTGTTTCTATCATACCGGATCGAATCGATTTCTTCATCGTCACTGCAGATGTGAGATGGAATTGGACGGCAGTCGTTGCGGCTCTGGTGGAAAGATGGGGGCTCCTTGCGGCAGCAATGTCCTGGGTGCGCCGATGGGGCAGATCCACACCTCACCTGCGCGGGCTGGTCCTTCGCCCAGCAGCAACCCCATGTGGGGTATACAGAGGGCGACCGTCGAACTTGCCGTGACTACCGCCCCGGGAGACTCACCCGAGTCTGCCACCAGCCCGGAAGGCAGGTCCACCGACAGCACCATCGCCTCTTGTTGCTCGATCCAGTCGATGCAGTCCGATAGTGGCTCGCGAGGCGCGCGGTTGGTTCCGCTGCCGAGTACGGCATCGATGATGAGGTCGATGGAGGCCGCTCCTGTACCCCCGGGTGGATGGTTGTCCATCTGGATACCGAGCCGGATACAGATTTCCCGATTCGTTTGACGGTCCGGGTGTGCCGAAGTGGGGGTGAGGTCGATCAGCTGGATCGAGTGACCGAGTGACGCCAGGTGGCGGGCGGCAGCAAATCCATCGCCTCCATTGCCGCCGGGCCCACAGCAGATGGTGATCCGACCCTTTCCACTGGCGACCTCTGATTCTGCAAGCATTCGCACGGCTCGGCGTGCGATTCCGATCGATGCGTGTTCCATCAGGATCAGACCTGGAATCCCGAAGCCTTCCGTAGCCCTCTGATCGATCTCCTCGATCGCTTTCCTGGTGCAGTGTTCTCGATGGAACATCATATCCCTTCAGCGATCTCGCGGCGTGCGTGAGATGCCTAATCGCATGTGCATCGGGGTGTATCGAAAATAGGTTTCAAAGGTGAGCACTCCGAGTGCTGTCTGTGCGACACGGCCACCGGCAGCCCCGATCCAGTTTGGATCTGGATCCCAGGAGCCCGATGCATCCCCGGAAGTGATTTGCAAGGGCAGGACCTTCTCCTGAAGCTGACGATTCCATCGACTCCAGGGTTCCCCTCCGATGTGAAACAGGGCGAGCGTACCCGTGTACCAGTAGTACATCGATTGGGGGTGTTGATCCCAATCTCGACGGTCTTCCGGTCGTGGCCCGTGTTCTGCGATACGGCGTGCGCAGATGAGATTGCGCTCTGCGACCGGGGAGTGCCCGAGTGCCAGCAGCGTGATCAACCCGACCGCATCGATGCCGAACCCTCCTCGCCCGCGTCCTCTACCTCGGTCGGAGTAGGTGGAATGTCCACCATCACCGATGGCCCGGTCCAGGTATCTCCCGATGGCAGTCAAGGTCTGTTGCTGAGGGAAGATTCCTGCCTCGATTCCGGCATGAATCGCGAGCACCTGCCAGCCGGTGATGGAGAGATCGTTACGGAGCGAAAGGGATGGGGTGTAGTCCCAGCCTCCCCCGGCTTGCTGGCTCGATTCCAGGAACAGGATCGCCTTGCGAGCCGCTTCTTCGATCTTCGGATCTGCAGTCAATTGCGCAGTTTCGCACAGTGCAAAGGCGGCGATGCCGTGATCGTACATGTTACGGGATCCGGTTTCCAAATCGGTGCGGATGCAGCCCTGCGAATCCTGGTGTTCGAGAAGCCACTGCAGAGATCTTGTCGTCGCCGAGTCGAGTGGGTCGTCTGAAGAGTCGGGAAGATGTCCGTCGCCGAGCAAGGCCAGCAATGCCAAAGCAGTGATCCCTGCACGATGTTCAGGATAGCCCGGGCCCTGGCAGGTCTGCTCGACGCCGAGGCAGCGAGCATCGAAATGATCTGGCGACCAGCTTCCATCCGGATCTTGATGGCGGGCGAGCCAATCGAGTCCTGCCCTGACTGCGCTCTCGGTTGCGGGATTGCCGCCATGGTTTGCGAGAGCTTCGCTTCGCAGTTGCCCTTTTCTACGGCTTCCCTCTGAACCCTGAGCGGCTCCAATCCCGGTCACCTCGACCTCGACTTCCACTCCTGGAGCCAGGGTCGACTCTGCTTCGTCCTGTGAAACTGGCTCCGGGTCCGGTTGCGGTTGAGATTCTGGTTCAGGGTCGACCACCTGCGGCGGGTCTGGTTCCTCGACCGCCTTGATCTTCCTGGGTTCGAGCCGAATCACGACGTTCCATGATCGGGGATCCGGTTCAGGTTCGGGAATCAGCAGCGGAATCAGTATCAATAGCAGGGTGCCGTGCAGGACCATCGAAGCGACCACCGACGAGAAGGGGTCGGATGGGGTGGGAGCGATTTCCCTCGGCAAGGGTCCAGCCCTGTCGGTGGGGATGGAGGGTCGATTTGGCGTCGGCGGACGAGGGGTACGCGGTTCGAGGGCAGCGCCCCTCTTTCGACGCGCGATCGATCTGCGCTGGCTGCTGGTTTTCCGTCGACTCGGGCCTTCAGCGGGTGGGTGTTCGGTCGAGGGCAGGTCGCTGCGGGAACCCTTGCGAGGTACAGAACGAGCGGAAGGTGCGGAAATACGCCGTTTTCCGAAGATGGACCGGAGCCGCAGTCGGAGCCACTGCAGTTCCTTTTGAAAGATCTGGCGCAGGAATCGAGCCACAGAGGGCTCCTTTCGCTCTCCTGGGGGCCTGCAGGACGGCGTCTCTGTCCCCATCCTGGAGGCGAGAAGAGTGGGATGCCACCCTCGCGAATATTGACTCTTCTCGGCGGGGGGAATACGATGTCTCGCTGTCCCCTCACGGGGATCTTCGGCGGGAACGATGGCTCCTCCGGTCGCCAGGTTTCCACGGTGATTTGCACTCTTTCCGGGTGATCCGGAGGGGATAGATCGCCAGCCGGGGAGTGTCACTTGTGGCACAGTGAGGGGGTGAAGCGTCAACTTCCCTTGACGGTAATTGGTTCCATGTGATCTCTCAGAGCACAGTGGAAGCCCGTTTCCTCACCTGCAGAGGTGTTGCTATTGTTATGGCCGGTGATTTGCGTGTCTTTTTTAGGAAATGGAACGAGTTGAAACCGGCACCCCGCCCGAGGTGGGAATGTCCCGTTTGTCATGGGATCCGAAGAGTTTCGCTCGTCTTGAAATGAAGCAGCCATACCCCGGCTCCGGAGTGCCCACCCGGAGGTGCATGGGGGAAAGGAGAGCCAGCGTGCTCCACTCGGAGATGTCGATGCGTTCGACCAGCCTCTTGCTCCTGTTCACCCTCGTGTTTGCGGTCGCCG
Source organism: Planctomycetota bacterium (assembly GCA_036338595.1). Taxonomy (GTDB): domain Bacteria; phylum Planctomycetota; class UBA8108; order UBA1146; family UBA1146; genus QNYK01. The sequence goes on from JAYZBV010000015.1 coordinate 60,258, forward strand.
CCGGAGGCTGCAACTCGGGTCACCGTTTTGGTGGCCAGTTCGGGGATCCGCCGGTCACGGAGCCACCTCCGCCACCCCCGGAACCCGATTGCATTTCGCCTGTGCTGAATAATGTTGCCCCGGTTCCCGTTCAAGGGGCTGCAGGATCGACATTGACTCTCGATGGGGTCAACTTCAGTCCAGTACTCGAAGAGAACCGGGTGCTGTTCCGGAGCTTCAGCAATCAGACGATCCTCGAGGGCTATATCAGCAACATCAATGTCGACACCACACCACCCACCGGATCCTGCGGAAACCCCTCGTTTCTGTCCGTGGTGGTACCGAGCGGGGTTCGCAGTGGAACCGTTGAATTGTTCGTATCCGGGGTTTTTGCCGGTGCAGATGTGTTCACCGCAGCTCCCGAGATTGTCGGATTTGCCGTGGGCGAAGATGGGGACAGTGTGCTGGTCAGTGACGGAGCAGTTTTCTTGCCAACGGACGTGATCGTCGTGTATGGCTACAACCTGAGTACCGTGACCAGTGCCAACATCGATGATGGCAGTACGGTTACGCCTTCACCGAGTGTCCAGAGTGGCACAGGAAATGTGAATTATGACCTGCCCGGTGACATGGAGGCAGTTCGAGTCGAGTTGACTCCGTTTGCTCTCTCGGGAGACACCTCACCGCTCGGGATCACATTGACTGCGGCAACAGCGGCACTGCCGCTGGTGAGTTCCGAGATCCAGCTTCCTGCGGCGACCCCTCAGGGCCCCGGAGAGTGGTCTGCGATTCCTCCTTACACGGTAGCGGGGCTGATGCCGGGAGGTATTCGTGCGGGAAACATCCCACTCCAGTTCGTGATCGTCGGTGATCCGGTTCGCGGCCGCTTTGATGCGATTCCCGAGTTTGAGAATCCGATCGGGTCCGACAACTGGGATCCTTGCACCGCTGTCGAGGAGACATTCGATGGGCAAGGGATGGTGCCCACGGGGTTTGGGTTTGTCGGAGCAGCCCCCTTCGCAGTGGCTCCTGGTCAGAAGATGACCTACCAGTGGGATAGTGCTGCAGATCTTCCCGATGGCATGACCATCACGAAGGTTCGACTGCAACTGGGAGATCCGGTGCCTGCGACTGCGGCCACCAGTGCGACGGGAATCTGGACCTCCGGGCCGATGGTCATCAACAATACCCTTGGCGGAAGTGCAGCGGGTTCCGTTGCCGAGAATTTTGAATCCCTCACCAATTACGATCCTACCGCAGGGGGTGCTGTCTGGGGCGGTGGGCTGCTCGAGTTCAATGCCGTGGCGCCCGAGGTGAGTGGCGCGCTTTCGGTGGGTTCTTGCTCGGATCCTTTCTTTTGCGATGTGATCCTCCAGGCCGATCGAACCTACGACATGAATTCCCTCAATGGCTCGATCTACGATGTGACCGATGATCCACCCATCGAGATCCTTTCAGCGGGTCCGGTCCCGGGTGAGTTTCAGATGAGGACCTTTGCCATGGAGGCCGGGGCGATCGTGCAACTTTCGGGACCTGACGATCTTCCGGTCATCCTGCGCTGCTCCGGAACGGGCAATCCGGATGATATTGTGTGCCTGCTGGCGGGTACTCTCGATCTATCCGGATCGGATGGATCCGAGGGAGTTTCTGCCATTGGCGGGGATGGCGGTGCCGCCGGACCTGGCGGAGGCGCCGGAGGAACCGGCGCCACGATGGAAGTCGATGCTGCCACCCAGACCATCAATTCCGTCACGCCGTCGACAGCGGGTGAGTTCGGTGGCGGTGGCGGTGGTTCACTGGATCTGGTCATCCCTGCTGCGATCTACACGACCCGTGCTGGCAATGCCGGTGGCGGTGGCGGTGGCGTCAGAGGTGGCGACGGGATCAACACCTTCTCCTTCAACCTCTCGAACCGGGCCGAGAACGGCTCGGGCGGCTTCCCGACCATGGATTCGCTCGGGATCCAGCTCAACGGCGGTGGCGGCGGTGGAGGTGGCGGTGCCGGTACGCGGCGCCCGACCACGACCGCCTCTCCTGTCGTCAACAACGGTGGTGGTGGCGGTGGTGGCGGTGGTGCCCTCGGCATCGTCGTCGATGGATCGGTTCGTATCACCGGAACGATCCTGCTCAATGGTGGAAATGGCCAGCGCGGTGTTCAGGGGACCACGGCAGGTGCCGGAGGTGGCGGCGGCGGTGGAAGCATCGTTGTCAGAGCCAGCGGCGACCTGGAAGTGGGAGCCACGGCTTCCGTCATTGCGATGGGTGGTTTCGGTGGAATCCAGCTCGAATCTCCCAATGGATCGCAGATCCAGAAGGGTGGCACCGGTGGCGACGGATTGGTCCGCTTTGAAGCCAATGGCTCGATGGTGTTTCCTGGCACCCTGGATGAATCTGCACTACTGCCTCCGGTCGGAGTCGGTATGGGAACATCGTACGGCATCTCATCCGGAACCATCGAAGTTGGAACCGGAGTCATTGCGATGCTGCTGACCGCAGCGGACAGTCCGTATCTTGCGGACACGGACGCTGGAATCATCACAAACGGCAGCGGAAGCCTGATCTACGACAATGGTGTGGATGGTGTGTTCGAGTTCGGATCGATCCAGATCGACGAACTGGCGCTGTTGATTGGTGTGGGAAGCAACTCAATGTTTCTTCGCTCCTCGGGTGGTGTCGAGATTTCAGGAGTCATCGATGTCAGTGGCATCTCGGGTGGAATTCCTGATCTTTCCGATCCAGCCAACCCCGTGCCAGGCGCCGGAGGTGGCGCAGGTGCCGGAGGAGGTGCCGGAGGAGCTGCGGGTCTGGCTCAGTTGGGCGCTCTCACCGATGGCGAGGACGGCGGTATCCCCGCCGGTGTTCCTCCCGAGTTGATCTACACGGGAGTACCACCCGGTGGTGACCCCGGCGGGACCATTCCTCCTGACATGATTGCTGCAGCAACCGGCGGAGATGCTGCGGAAGGCCCCACCAGTTGTACTGTTGGGGGCGGCGGAGGCGGCGGCTACGCCGATGAGGGAGTCGATGGAAGCGGAGCAGGAGCCTGCACCGATCCGGAGTTCCCGGCAGCGGGTCAGGGAGGCAGCGCCTACGGTGCGGCTTCCTTCATCGTTCCGGATCCAACCACCCCCGGAGCCAGCCTTCCATTGCATGTTGGCGGCCTCGGTGGAGGTGGCGGCGGTGCGCTCTTCGACACTGATATCGCAACCTCGATTCCGGGTACCGGAGGAGGAGGTGGTGGTGGGTACATCGAAATCACTGCCAATGGACCGATGAACATCAATCCCACAGCAGGCATCTTCGCAGTGGGAGGCAGTGCTTACCGCGCTCCCATCGGAGCTGCGGCTGGTGGTGCCGGTGCAGGAGGTGCGATCCGGGTGCGAGGGCGAAGTGTCGTCAATGTTGCTTCCGGGGCGCAACTCGATGCGAGCGGTGGGTTTGCCAATCAGCCGGTTCCAGGGAGCCCTTACCCGACGGATGGATCCAACACAGGAGGCAGTGGTGCCGAAGGCTGGGTGAGAGTGGAAACTCCACTCGGCTTCTCTGACACGGGAATCGATGTGATCCCTGCTCCTAGCATCGGTACCTTCTCGTTGTTCGGAAATGCACTGAGTTCGGCAGCTTCCACGCCTTACAATCTGGTCAGTGACGATGGAAGTTCCTACTCCAATCTGGTGTTGCAAACAGCCACCACGACGCTCCTGTCTGACAGCCCTGCAAACATTCAAATTCTCTATGAGGGCTATGGAGTCAGCGATGTTGCATCGGGGCAGACAGGTCCATTGCTGGGTATCGTGGCGGATCCTGACCAGCTCCTGGATCCGCAGTCGATCGTGGTGAGATTCTTCCTCTACCAGGATCCGGTGAACATCGGATTCACGCCACAACTGGATCTGGTATCGATAGGGTTCGATGAGGCACCCCCTCCTCCACCTGCTCCTTGATGTTGTAGCAGACAATTCTGAGTGAATATTGGCCCTCCCGGGACATCGGGAGGGCTTTTTTGTCGGGACAATTCTCGGCTCAATTGCGACAGGGATCGGTCGCACAGGCGTCGATTTTCCCCTAATCTTGAGGGTGGTAAGCCTGTTTTCTTCCCCGGTGCCATGTTGGCCCAGCGGTTGAGATGGGAGACCGGATATCGCGGGGGACCCATCATGCCAAGAATTGTTCATGTCATTGGAACCGGGACGATAGGCGAGCCGCTGATCGGCCTGCTCTGTCACCTCAAGGATCAACTAGGCATCGACGAGGTGACCTTCAACAAGCGCACTCCCCTCTATACCGATCGCTCCAAGGTTCGGACGCTACTCGAAAGAGGAGCATTACTATCCACTGCTCAGGAAACGATACCTGGTTTCGAGAAACTCGGAATGCGTGCTTCGTTCACGACCAGAGATGCGATCGAGCGTTCTTCAGTTGTGATCGACTGTACGCCATCCGGTTCAGGTCTTACCAACAAGGAAGAATATTACAGCAGTGCCAACGACGTGAAGGGCTTTGTTGCACAGGGATCCGAGTTCGGTTTCGGGAAGATGTATGCGCGCGGCATCAATGACGATGCCCTGATTCCCGGGACCGATCGATATCTTCATGTGGTCTCCTGTAACACACACAATCTGGCGGCCATCATCAAGACGATGGCGCTCGGAAATGGAGAGATGCCCAACAATCTGGTGTCTGCCGACTTCGTTTGCATGAGACGGGCAAATGATGTCAGTCAGGATGCTGGATTTGCCCCCTCGCCTCAGGTTGGAAAGCACAAGGACCCGCAATTCGGCACCCATCACGCAAGAGATGCGTATCACCTGTTCCAGACCCAGAATCTGGAATACCCGCGCTTGTTCTCCAGTGCAGTGAAGATGAATTCTCAGTACATGCACACACTCAGGTTCCGGCTCGAAGTGGAGGAACCGACATCCACCGAGCAAATCCTTGAACGGGTGCGGGCAAATGACCGCCTGGCTCTGACATTTAAGAAATCGGCGAACCAGGTCTTCAGCTTCGGAAGAGATCATGGCTTCTTCGGCAGGATCCTCAATCAGACCGTGATTCCGCACGAGACACTGTCCGTGGTTGGCGGTACCCAGATCACGGGATTCTGTTTCACTCCTCAGGACGGCAACAGTCTTCTGTCATCGGTGGCGAGTTCCTGCTGGCTACTGGATCCAGATGGATACGAAGATAACTTGCAGGCACTCAAGCCCTGGTTCTTCGAGGAAGTCTAGGAGCATGACCGCGGCCTTCGGCGATCACGGAGATCAGGAGTCGGAGTCCTCTTCCTGATCCATCCGGATGGCCTGTTCAAGTTCGACATCTGGAAGAAGGTCATCGCTGAGCCAGCTCAGCACATTTTCAATGGGGTCCGCTGCACATCCGGGTAGCCCCTGAGGGTGGTCCCTGAGCAGTTCCAGTGCGTCGGTGATGAATGCGTTCCCGTCCGGGAAATCCCGATTCAGTACACGTTCGATGAGTTCTACAGCCTCGTCAACTCCCAGATGAGCCAGTGCCAGGGCGGTCGCTTCTGTTCTCTGCACCGGCATCCGAGGTCGAACCAGATCAGCCCTCAGGCGATCCACGATGGCCTCTCTGCTCTGTGGTAGGTCATGCAGTGAGACTCCTACGAGACACTCGATGGCGAGCGCTGCGAGTTCACCGTCGAGTTCGAAATCGCCGAGAAGTTCGATGACAGCATCGAAAGCGGGAGAGCCGATTCGTTGCATCGCCCGGATGGAGGCTCTCTGCAACACCTCATCATCCGTCTGGAGGCATCGTAAGATCACCGAGGTGGCAGGAGCACTCCGGACCTCGCCGAGAAGTAGTACCGAGCAGATCACTCCAGAGGAGAATCCCTCACCCTTGTCGAGGGTGGTTTCGAGAAGTGCGATCAACTGCTGCTCCAGGTCCGGGTCGTCAAAGACTACCTTCACCAGATCGAGGCACGCCTCCACCACGGTGTGGCTGTCGTCATCGAAGAGCGGCTCGAGACGAGGGTCTCGCTGTGGTCTTGTGGAATCCAACATTCCCTGATTGTCCCGTCTGGGAGTCAGAATTCCAGCCGATCCTGGGCTGTAGAGGAAGGTAGTTGGAGATATCCTCCTGCCATGTCCTCGCTCGATTGGCTCGTCATCGGCGGCTACCTGGCTCTGGTATTGACCATCGGACTTCGTGTGTCTCGTCGTAACGACAGCGCCGATGATCTGCTGCTGGCGGGCCGTGGTCTCGGCCCGACTGCGGTGATGCTCTCGCTGATCGCCACCGAACTGTCGGCCGCCACCTTCATCGGTGTTCCCCAGAATTCCTTCGGTCAACTGAGCTGGTATTACCTGCAGTTCGCCTTCGGCGCACTGATCGCCAAACTGGTACTCTCTCGGACGCTGGTTCCGCTCTACCATCGACTCGGCGTCAAGACGGTCTACGGGTTGATCGAACACAGCTTTGGCCCGATCGCCTGGAGGGGTACCGCTCTGGCGTTCGTGGTCGGGCGGATTCTCGCCAGTGGCGTTCGGCTCTATCTCGCAGCCATCGCATTCTCTGCGCTGACCCAGTTCTCGATGGAGTTCTCTGTTCTGATCTGCGCATCGATCGCGGGAACCTACGCAGGAATCGGTGGGATCCGCTCGGTGATTGCGACCGATGTGATCCAGGGTGGCGTGTTCATCGTCTCTGCGCTGGCGCTGCTGTCGGTGGCAGTGGCGTCGATTCCCGGAGGAGTGGAGACCTTTCTCGACTGGATGAGTCAGACCGATTCCACGCAGATCATCTTCTGGCCCTCGGAGGTGGCCCACCAGGGCGGTGGCGGCTTCCTTGGCTGGCTGTCCGACGGTAAGTCGTTGCCGGTGGCGCTGATCGGAGGTTTCTTTCTCACCATGGCGACTCATGGGACCGACCACGACATGGTTCAGCGGCTGCTGACCTGCAAGGATGGCCGCTCAGCAGGACGGGCTCTGGTGTTCTCCGGGATCCTCAACATTCCCCTGACGGTGCTGTTCCTTTTGCTGGGAACGGCGCTAGCGTGCTCCAGTTCCTTCACTCCATCGGCGACCCTCATCGATTCGCAGGATGTGGTGCCGCTCTTTGCCAGGGACCACTTGCCGTCAGGTTTGCTGGGACTCTTTCTCGCCGGGCTACTGGCGGCTGCGATGTCGAGTCTCGATTCTGCCATCTGTGCCATCTCCGCGACCTGGAGCGTCGATGTGCTGCAGAAGAAGACCAATAATCAGCCGCGGTCGATGCGTATCATCGCACTGGTCATCACTGTATTGCTGGCGCTGACGGCGATGGGGTTTTCCTGGCTTCAACAACGGGGATGGTCTGCCACCGAGGACCTGGTCACGCTGGCACTCTCCTCGATGACCATCATCTACGGTGCGCTGCTCGGTGTGTTTCTGTGTGCTGCTTTTCTTCCACGACGGGGCAGCGGGCGCAGCGCAGTGGCGGGTCTGTTGGTGGGAACCGTGGTTGGTTTTGCCCTGTTTTTTCAGAAACCTTTACTGGGAATCGAAGATGTGTGGATCGCCTGGCCGTGGTGGATCGTCATCAGTGCGCCATTGACCGCGGGGATCTGCGCCATCGAATCGAGGGAGAAGCGATGATCGGCAGACGATTATGGATCGGCATCCCCGATCCTGAAATCTCACCGGAGACCTCCCGTCACCTGCTGCAGATCGATCCGGGTGGCGTGATCCTGTTCGGAAGAAACGTCACATCTCGTGCACGGTTGACCGACCTGGTGACTGAACTGAGGGCATTGCTGGGATCCCATCTGCGCATCTGCATCGATCAGGAAGGGGGCAGAGTGGTGCGAATCCCCGAGGGGGTCACCATCTTTCCCGGCAATCTGTCGCTGGGAGCGGCGGCCTGCAATGATCGGAGCCGTGCGCTCGCACTGGCCCGGCTTCAAGGCCAGATCTCCGGCCAGGAACTGCACCAGATCGGCATCGATGTGAATCTCGCGCCCTGTGTCGATCTGATCGAGCGCAGTGAAGCGCGTGGCATCGGATCTCGCTCCTTTGGATCGGACGCTGCACTGGCGCTGGTACTGGCGACCGAGATCGGTAGCGGGCACCGGCAGTACGGGGTGCACGATTGCTGGAAGCACTATCCAGGGATCGGGTCGGTGAAGGTGGATCCTCATCATGGTCTGCCACGGCTGGAGAGTCAGGTCAGCGAGACTCATCTGCTTCCCTTCGCGGGAGCGAGCGCTGCCGGAGCTTCGATGGTGATGACGACTCACGTGGTCGCAGAACGTCTCGACCCGATCCATCCGGTCACGACATCCGCTGCTGCGGTGAGCTACCTGCGAGAGGATCTTGGTTATCGAGGAGTGGTCATCACCGATTGTCTGGAGATGGGTGGTGTCGCTGGAATTGATTTCGAGCAGGTGATCCGAGGGGCGGCGGCTGCGGGCCACGATGCTCTGCTGGTCAGCCACACTCCGGCTCGGCAGTTGGAAGCTCTGCGGGTACTCGAACGCCTCATCGATGCGGAGCAGGACAGTCAGGAACAGCATCAGCAGAGTCTCACTCGACTCGACTCGCTGTCGAGGATTGTGGTGGAGCATCCGATCGCGCCTCTCCACGGCGAGTCGGTGGCGCTGGAGATCGCCCGCTGCGGAACGACGCTGCTGGCGGGGCCAGCGGCGACACTATCAGGATCCACAAGAGGGTTACTGGTGTTGCCGCAGTTGCACACCACCAGCCCCGTCGAGGATCCTCTTCAGGGGTTGCAGTTGAACCTGCTGGAAGAAGAGCTGGGCGACGGAGTGGAGACCCTTTCGATCGATGCAGAACCGAGTCGAGAACAGATCGAGCGGGTACTCACCACAGCACGAGGGGTTGCGGAGACGATCCTGGTGCTGAAGGGATTTCGTCACAGTACAGCGGCCCGATCGCTGGTCGAGGAGCTGGCGACGCAGCAGCATCGACTGATCATCGTGTTACTGGAAGATCCGCGAGACCTGGTGGCGATTCCCGCAGCAGCGGGAATCTCGGTGATCACTGCCCATGGCTGCAGAGCGGTGCATCAGCAGGCGATCGCCGATGTCCTGCTGGGGCGAATTACACCCTCCGACCACTCTCCGATGAAGTGACCTTCCACCGCTGGGCGCTTGCCACTGAGGAGCCTCTCGATCAGAGGCGGACGTACTCGAATTCCAGCGGTTGGCCATTGATCCCGCGAGAAGGCGCAGCGATCCAGTTGGCCATCTTCCCCGGTTCAATCACCTGGTTCATGATGGAGACCAGGTAATCATTGTCCTCGGTGTTGAGTAGCCAGCGGCCTGAATTTGCGTCGTAGTGGTCCTTGGTGATGACATTGCCTTCGGGATCGAAAGAGTGCTCGGAGTAGAGCCCCTGATGGCGGTGAAAGCGTCGACTCGGCAGCGTGAGCCTTGTCTCTAGCCCCGCCTTTTCGAGGGTCCTGTTCCACTTCCTGAGAGCGCGTTGACAGTCATCGATGTATTCGTCGCGGAGAACCTCGTTGATGGCGTTGCGGTAAGGGACCTCGTCTTCGACCACAGCGCCATCGACGACCTGGGGAATGATCTTGATGCCATCTTTCATGACATGGTCCTCGTAGCGAGAATGTTCCTTGTATCGGCCCTTCAGGCCCTCGCCGAAGAAGTTGGCGGCGTTGGAGGAGATTTCTCCTCCGAACAGGTCGAGACTGTAGGTGAACCAGTAGTTGATCGACCGCTGGATCATCTCGAGCGAGATCCCGCCTGCGCTCATCGGGTCTCCATCGGTCTCCCGCGTCAACTCCGCACTGCGCTTGATGATTCGATCGAGGCCAGATTCTCCCACGAACAGGTGATGGGCTTCCTCGGTGAGCATGAAATTGCAGGTCCTGGCGAGCGGCTCGAAGCCACTTTCTGCCAGCGATGCGAGCTGGAACTTGCCATCGCGGTCGGTGAAGTGAGTGAAGCAGAAGAAGGAGAGCCAGTGGTCACAGGCCTCGTTGAAGGCGTTGAGGATTCGAGGCTTGTCCTCGTCTCCACTGCGCCTGCAAAGGAGTTCCTCCGCCTCGTCACGACCATCTTTGCCGAAGAAGCGAAACAGCAGGTAGACCATCGCCCACAGGTGTCTGCCCTCCTCCACATTGACCTGGAAGAGATTCCTCATGTCATAAAGCGACGGAGCGATGGTTCCGAGAAATCGTTGTTGCTCGACCGATGCAGGCTCTGTATCCGCCTGGGTGACGATGATGCGGCGTAAATTTCCCCGGTACTCGCCAGGGATATCTTGCCAGACAGGTTTCCCGAAATGATCACCGAATCCGATGCTGTTTTCCGACTCGGTGGGCGTCAGGAAGATGCCCCAGCGATACTCGGGCATCTTGACATAGTCGAAGTTGGCCCAGCCGCCCGATTCGACCGACACCGCGGTTCGCAGGTAGATGTCGTTGGTCTGGAACCCCGCAGGCCCCATGTCATTCCACCACTCCATGTAGAGGGGCAGCCAGTGCTCAAGAGCTCTCTGGAGTCGTTTGTCTCCGGCGAGATCGACGTTATTGGGAATTTTTCCGCTCTGATCAACGTTGCCCATCGAGTTCCCCTTTCCCCGCTCTCAAACCCGATCCCATGCAAAGTCTGGTCGTTCCGGTCGCCCGTATAGAGTCAAGGCTCCACTGGGACCGGTGGCGTTGGGCCGGATGAAAATCCAGTTCTGCCAGGCACTGAGTCGCCCGAATATCTTGCTCTCCAGGTTCTCTGGACCGGCGAAGCGGAGATTCGCCTCCATTCCGGTCAATGAATCCGGAGAGAGGCTCACTCGTTCCTCGATGGCTACCGGCACCATGTCCTCGTAATCAAACTCATCCAGCGCTTCGGTAACCAGGCCCAACTTCTCGGCAGAGCTGGCATCCAGACGCTCGTAGTTCCCCATCGTCTGTTCCAGCAGGTTCGGTTCCCCGAGCAGGCGGCACTGACAGCGAGTGATGTCAGTGGTCATCGGTAGCAACCCTTCGTTCATCTTCGATCGTTGCACCTCGACACCCTTCTCGTCCAGCATGTAGATCCGGTCGCAGGCAAGGGCGATTTCCAGCATCGATCCGCCAAAACAGGAGCCCTGTTCTATCAGTGCGAAGAAGCTGCAAGAGGTGCGTTCGAGCCGCTGAATTACATGGCTCATCAGGTACAGGATCTGATCGACAAACCAGTCCCCTTTATTTTCGACGAGGATCTGGTCCCAGCCCTGGATGTCATCGAGATTTCCTTTGGTTCTGACCAGTGCCAACCCGATACCGTTTCGATTGACTCGTAGATCGAGAAGGGCGTCTTCCAGTTCACGAGTAAACCGCAGTGGCCAGAAGGAATCCCCTGCTTCATGAATCTGCTCCGGAGTCGTGGGGGCATCCGCTACTGGTGGTACCTCGATGGTGATCTCTGCGGTGCGTTGCTCCGGCTTGTAGGCTACCGACAGGGTCGAACTGCGCCGCACACCATCGACCTCGGAGACCTCGATGGGGCCGAGCGGGATGCCCTTGCGCTCGAGGCGACCGGGACGATCGGCTTCGATCTGGTCGAGGTGCTGTTTCAACTGGTCGTCGAATCGAGATCGAGGCGCGACGGTATCGACGAGGCCCCAATCCAGAGCTCGTTTGCCCTTGAATCCCTCCGCCAGGGTGCAGAAGACATCGGCACGGTCGCGACGAACCATGCGCTTGTCGACGAGACGGGTCAGTCCTCCGGTGCCAGGAAGTACGCCCAGTAGCGGCGTCTCGGGCAGACTGACAGCACTATTACCATCATCGATCAACCAGATCTCGTCACAGGCGAGAGCCAGTTCGTATCCTCCTCCTGCGCAGGGACCGGTCACTGCGCAGATGGATCGAACATCTGCCTGGGCGGCCCAATCCTCCAGCTCGCATCGAGTCTCGTTGGTGAATTTACAGAAGTTCACCTTCCAGGAATGGCTGGAGATGCCGAGCATATGAATGTTGGCGCCGGAGCAGAAAACCTGCTCATGACTGCTGCTGACCACAAGGGAGGTGATTTCCGGGTGTTCGAATCGGAGCCGTCTGACGATGTCGGCCAGCTCGATATCCACTCCCATATCGTAGGAGTTCAACTTCAAGTCGTAGCCTTCCCGAAGCGGGAAGGCGGGGTCCACACTCATGAGGATCCGCATCACCTGGCCGTCCTTGTTCACTTCCCAGTGACGGTATCGAGAGGGATCTACCTGGAAGGAGATCGGTTCCATCAGTTGCTCCCTTCGACTGGCAGTGCACCGGGATGCAAGAATCTGGCATGGGCGCGTTCAACGGCCCGGCATCTCGATCATCCTGCCGTATCGAGGCGGGTGGGGCAACCGATCCGGAACCCTGGAAGCCGCTCGGGGCGCAGGATCGAGACGATTCACTGGTCCCAAGAGGATTCGATCGGATATGATCTCCGGTTCGTGGGAGGATCCCTTTCCAGGTCAGGAAGGTCGGTGCCCGGTCATGCGGCGGACGATGCTGCACTCAAAAATACACAGAGCGACCGTCACAGGTGCGGACCTCGATTACGAGGGCAGCGTGACGATCGACACCGATCTCCTCGAAGCTGCCGACATCTTGCCGGGGCAACAGGTTCACATCTGGAATGTCACCCGTGGCAGCCGCATCGTCACTTACGCCCTGCCCGGGCCCGCTGCATCGGGAACGGTCTGTATCAATGGTGCGGCGGCACATCAGAACTCACCGGGAGATCTCGTGATCATCGCCAGTTGGGTCGAACTGGAAGAAGCGAGGATCTCCGAGCACGAGCCGAAGGTGGTCCGGGTCGATTCCAGTAACCGAATCACCGGCACCTGGCAGGAGATCCCAGGACCTGCGAACCACGCAGACTCCGGGGTGGCCACCTTCGAGGAGTAACCGTCGAGCGGGGGGAAATGTCTCAGGAACGAACCACCCGGGCCTTTCAGGTCAACGGTGAAGATCATCACGTGTCATTCTCGGTCCACCACAGTCTTCTCGAAGTATTGCGTGAGGAACTGGGGCTGACCGGCACCAAACACGGATGTGAACTGGGAGAGTGCGGCACCTGTACCGTGCTGATCGATGGCAAGCCGATTCTCAGTTGCCTGGAACTGGCGGCAGAATGCGAGGGGCGGCAGATCGAGACGGTCGAGGGGATGATGCGGGGCAACGAGTTGCATCCGTTACAGGATTGTTTCGCCGACCTCGGAGCCGCTCAGTGCGGATACTGCACCCCGGGGATACTCTTGGCCGCTCAGGCGCTGCTGGCAGAGAATCCCTCTCCGACTCGTGATCAAATCGTTTCTGCCCTGTCAGGAAATCTGTGCCGGTGCACCGGATACCACAAGATCCTCGAGGCGATCGAGTGGGCTGCTGCCCGCATGAGAGGCGACGAGAAGTATCGTCCTCCCGAGAGTGCCATCTACGGTGATCCTGTCGAGGTGGAAAAGGCCTCCGATGGCTAACGCCGAGCATCCCGAGGAGCAAGAGGGGCCTGTCACCAGCGACCAGTTGCGGCTGATCGGGACACCGTTTCGGCGAGTCGACGGTCGTGCCAAGGTGACGGGACAGACGCGCTTTGCTGATGATCTGTCATTTCCTCGAATGGTCCACATGAAACTGGTGCGCTCCACGGTGCCGCACGCAAGGATCGTCGGCATCGATACCAAGAAGGCGAGTGAGATGCCCGGTGTCGTCGGTTTCTTGACCGGTGAGTCGATGCCGGATCCCTTCGGGATCCTGCCGGTGAGTCAGGACGAGCACGCGCTCTGCATCGACAAGGTGCGATTTGTCGGGGATCCGGTGGTGGCGGTGGCAGCACTCACCGAGGACCAGGCACACGAGGCCGCCCTCGCCGTGGAAGTCGAGTACGAACCACTCGAGACGATCGCCACCGTCGAGGAGGCGATTTCCACTCCCGAGCCACGAATCCACGACTACGGCGATGAAGGCAACCTTCACAAGAAACTGTCGATGGAGTTCGGGGATGTCGACGGCGGTTTCGACGAAGCGGATCAGATCTTCGAGGACATCCTGTACTTCGAGGGCAATACTCACCTGCCGATGGAACAACACGCAACCGTGGCGCTGACGGAGGAGATCGATCGGGTCACCGTGTACTCGTCGACCCAGACACCTCACTACCTGCACCGCTCGCTGGCCAAGGTACTGGGACTGCCCGCCGCGAGGATTCGCGTCATCGCCTGTCCCAACGGCGGTGGATTCGGTGGCAAGAGCGATCCCTTCAATCACGAGATCTGTGCCGCAAAGATGGCCCTGACCCTGGGGCGACCGGTCAAGATCTGTCTCACCCGAGAAGAGGTCTTCTACTGTCACCGGGGCAGACACCCGGTGTTGATGAAGATCCGAACCGGAGTCAAGAAGGACGGCACCCTCACTGCCCAGCACCTTCAGACCGCTCTCGATGGCGGCGCCTACGGAAGTTATGGCGTCGCGAGCACCTATTACACCGGTGCTCTGCAAACGGTCACCTACGAGCTTCCGAAGTATCGCTTCGAGAGTATTCGTGCCTTCACCAACAAGCCCCCCTGTGGACCCAAGCGCGGCCACGGAACCCCCCAGCCAAGATTTGCCTTCGAGGTCCACCTCGACAAGATCGCCCACGAACTGGCGATCGATCCTGCACAACTTCGTCTGCAACAACTCGTCGCTGCCGACAGTGTCACATCCAACTGGTTGAAGGTCGGTTCGATGGGACTTGGAAAATGCATCGAAGCGGTGGTGGAAGGCAGCGGCTGGAACCAGCGTCATGGAAAGTTGCCAGAGGGCAGGGGGCTCGGCCTCGCCTGTGGCTCCTACCTCAGTGGCGCAGGCCTTCCCATCTACTGGAATCACATGCCGCAATCGGGGGTGCAGTTGCAACTCGATCGTTCCGGAGGAGTGGCGCTCTTCTGCGGCGAGACGGAGATCGGCCAGGGCTCTGATTCGGTGATTGCGGCCATCACTGCGGAAATCCTCGGTATCGATCTGCACGATATTCGACTCTGCGTCGCCGATACTGACCTGACCCCGGTCGATCTCGGCAGTTACTCATCGCGAGTCACCTTGATGGCTGGAAATGCCGCGATCCAGGCCGCCGAGCGAGCGCGAACCCTGGTCGCCAGGGGAGCTGCGGAAAAACTGGATGTTCCGGCAAGGGAACTGGTGTTTGCCGAGGGGCGCGTCTTCCATGGCGAGAATCCTGACCATGGAATGACCTTCCAGGAAGCGGTGGTCGAGGCGGAATCGCGTTTCGGTACCCTCGGAACCACCGGAAGTTACACCCCTCCACGCTCTCCTGGACGCTATCGCGGTGCCGGAGTGGGACCTTCTCCAGCCTACAGTTACAGCGCCGCCGTGGTGGAAGCAGAAGTCGATCCGGCGACCGGCATCTACCGCATCGAACATGTCTGGATGGCGCACGATGTCGGCAAGTGCATCAATCCGGCGCTGGTGATGGGGCAGATCGAGGGATCGGTCTACATGGGACTGGGCGAGGCGATGATGGAGGAACAGGTGTTTCGCCGCTTGCCGAAGAAACGCTCGGGTGCGCTGGTGCACAAGCATCCGTCGATGCTGGAGTACAAGTCGCCGACCTTTGCCGATATGCCGCCAGTGACCAGTTACATCATCGAGGATCCTGATCCCAACGGTCCCTTCGGGGCCAAGGAGGTGGGGCAGGGTCCGTTGCTCCCGATGATGCCAGCGGTCGCCAACGCCATCTTCGATGCGGTGGGGGTGAGGGTTGATCAGGTGCCGATTGCACCGCACATGGTCATGCAGGCGATGGAGGCGAGAGAGAAGGGCAAGCCCGGCCGCTTCGGGCCCAAGTCCTTCCCCGAGATCGAGTTCGGCGTGCCGCTCAAGGTCCCCACTCCTGCGGAGGGCGGCGACGGCAAGGCCACCAACAAAGATGATGCTGGCGTGCGGGCCGGAACCGGAACCATGACCGATCGCAAGGATGCGGTGAAGGGGGAGAACTGATGCTGAGACTGCCCGCGTTCACCTTCCATCAGCCCTCTACCATCGAGGAGGCGGTCGCCTTGCTCGCAGCCGATCCCGCCAACACGAGAGTGGTTGCCGGGGGCACCGATCTGTTTCCCAACATGAAGCGTCGTCACCAGGGTGCCGGGTCGGTGGTGTCCTTGAGAGGGATCGATGCTCTGCGTGGCATCAGCGAAGCCGATGATGGCGGGTTGATCATCGGGGCGACCACCACTCTCGATACCATCACCCGTGATGAGAGGGTGCAGAAGTGTTACCCGGGCCTGACCACTGCCGTGGCCAGCATCTCCAGCCCGGTGCTCAGAAATGCCGGCACCATCGGCGGCAACCTGTGCCTCGACACGCGCTGTACCTACTACAACCAGAATGAGGAATGGCGTCGCAGTATCGATTACTGCATGAAGGAGGAGGGCGAGATCTGCTGGGTCGCTCCCAGTAGCCCCCGCTGCTGGGCGGTCTCCAGCGGCGATTCGGTACCGATGCTGTGTGCACTCGGAGCCGAGATCACGCTCGTCTCCAGCGATGGGGAGCGAACCCTGCCTCTGGCGGGTCTGTTCCGTGACGATGGCATCGAGTTTCTCTCCAAGAAACCGGAAGAGATCCTCACCACCATTCGCATCCCTGCGCCTTCCGGCGAAAGAACCGCCTTCTGGAAACTACGCCGCCGCGGATCGATCGATTACGGCGTGTTGAGTGTCGCCATAGCCGGCTGGTGCAACGGCGAGACTACTGATCGCATCGAGATCTGGCTCGGCTCGGTGGGCAGCACCCCGGTACGATGCAACGACAGCATCGCAGCGCTGATCGGAAAGCCCATCGACGATGAGACCATCGCCGAGGCCTCCGCCCTGGCGCGCAAGGGCGCCGGCGCCAACCCCCTCGGCAACACCGACTTCTTACCGCAATGGCGCGGCAAGATGATCGAGAAGTATGTCGACGCAGTGCTGCGCGAAGTGGCGGGACTGCCGAGACAGAGGATGGCGCCGCAGCACCCGCTGTAATTAGCCTGATGGGG
Organism: Planctomycetota bacterium; assembly: GCA_036338595.1. Taxonomy (GTDB): domain Bacteria; phylum Planctomycetota; class UBA8108; order UBA1146; family UBA1146; genus QNYK01. The sequence goes on from JAYZBV010000015.1 coordinate 77,215, forward strand.
TCCAGTTGCCACTATCAGGGCGTCTTAATCCATCCAGCGGCTACATACCGCCCTGTTCCATGCAATACTAAGGGCTGACTTTATTGTCGGGACGGACAGAAGTATTCAGTTCAGGTTGGAGGGATGGCAGTGACACCTACCAGTGGTCGGCGTGGTCTGCCCATCGCCCTGCTCCTTTTACTGCTTCCTGCCTTCTTGCAGGTTGACCTGGCGAGGTCGCAGGACCCGCTGCCAGATGGCTTCCTCGAATCGAATCACGTCTGGTCGGGGAGTTTCGACTCGGCGATGTTCGGTAGCAGCGTTGCCGATGCGGGGGATGTCAATGGCGATGGATTCAGCGACATCGTCGTCGGAGCCTACGGTTGGGACATCCCCGGAGGACTCTTCGATGAGGGCGCCGCCTTCGTCTTCCTCGGCGGGCCCGACGGTATCGTCGGCACCGACCCCACGACCGCCAATGCGGTGCTGCTGGGGGACCAAGCGGGCACCGAATTCGGCTGGAGCGTCGCCGGAGCTGGCGATGTCAACGGTGATGGCTTCGACGATATCATCGTCGGCGCTCACCATTACGACAGCACCATCGCGGGGGGGACTCTCGCTGTCGATGGCGCGGCTTTCGTGTTTCTCGGGAGTCCGACAGGGATCGACGCCACCGGCCCTTCCACCGCTCACGCCAGCATCTTCGGCACGGTGCTAGATTCGCGTCTCGGCCACGCGGTCTCGGCAGCTGGCGATGTCAATAACGACGGCTTCGGAGACATCATCGTGGGCATGCCGCGCATGGGGATCCCCTTTGCCTGTACGCAGACGAACCCGCCGACCTGCAGCATCCCGGAAAACGACTATCAAGGTAACGGCGGTGCGGCACTGATCTTCCTGGGGAGCGCA
>JAYZBV010000016.1:0-27598 GCA_036338595.1 Planctomycetota bacterium
CGCTGTTCTTGAACTGCTCAACATCATGGAGGGATTTCCCGTGAAGGAGTGGGGGTTCGGAAGTGCAGAGCATCTCCATCACTTCATCGAGGCCAAGAAACTTGTTTTCGAGGACAGGGCCAGAGAGTACGCCGATATGGAATTTCACGATGTTCCCGTGAAGCAACTCATCTCCAAGGCCCATGCCGACAAGTTGCGGAGCATGATCGATCCTGAAAAGGCCGCAACCCGGATCGACACCGGTCGAACACAGACCGACATCGGGGATACCGTATACCTTTCTGTTGCAGATTCGGCAGGAAACATGGTGTCCTTGATACAGAGCAACTATCGAGGAATCGGCAGTGGTGTCTGTCCACCCGGGCTCGGCTTCGGGCTTCAGGATCGAGGTGAGTTGTTTTGCCTCGATGATGGGCACGCCAACCTCTACGCCCCGGGGAAGCGCCCCTTCCACACGATCATTCCGGGCTTTGTCACTCGCAAGGGAGAACCATGGCTTTCCTTCGGAGTGATGGGCGGGGCGACTCAACCCCAGGCGCAGGCGTGGGTCTTGATGAACATCATTGATTTCGGAATGAACCTGCAGGAAGCCGGGGATGCACCCAGAGTAGTTCATGTCGGATCTTCTCAACCCACCGGATCGGTGATGACCGACGGGGGAGAAGTTGCGCTGGAATCTGGATTCGATACCCAAGTGATAGAAAAACTGACTCGCCTGGGGCATACGATTGGAAGCCGCAAGGGGCTATTCGGCGGCTACCAGGCGGTGATGAAGGATTCAAAACATGGCGTCTGGGTAGGTGCCAGTGAGTCCAGAAAGGACGGCCATGCAGCAGGGTATTGAGCGTGGTCCACTGACCTTCACCCTGGCGATGAGTTTGGTGCTGGTCACAGGCTTCATGCAGGTCACTGCAGATGAGCCCGGTTTCAAGCCAACTTCTCTCAGGATCGAGCCTTTGACCCTGAAGACGGGAAAGGGGTCTGCCCTACCCAACCTGACTCGAAGCGAAGATGGCACGGTGTTGATTACATGGGTAGAGCCCATCCCCGACGGGAAAGGTGTTCGCCTGCGTCTTTCAACTCTTTCAGAAGCGGGCTGGAGCGAGCCGGTGACTGCGGCCCAGGGTACCGGTTGGTTTGTCAACTGGGCGGACTTTCCATCTGCAGCAGTTCTTGCAGACGGGACGATTGCGGTCCACTGGCTCGGAAGGATCTCGGAAGAGACGTACGCCTATGGTGTGAACGTCAGTATTTCACGGGACCAGGGGAAGAGTTGGAGTGCACCCATCATTCCTCATCGAGATTCCTCTCCAACGGAACATGGTTTTGTAGCATTACGCTCGATGGGAGATCGTTTCTACCTGGCCTGGCTCGATGGCCGCGCCATGGTGGGTGGCTCTGGAAAGCCGATGACACTGCGTTCGACCACCATCTCTGCAGATGGAACACGCGGGATAGATCGTCTACTGGATGATCGTGTTTGCGACTGCTGTCCGCTCGATGCGGTTGTGCAGGGTGAACAGATCACGCTCGTGTATCGGGATCGCGATCACCTGGATGTCAGAGACATCTCCTGGATGAAGCTCAGCACTGAAGACATCACTGACACCGGTCTGGTGCATGAGGACGGTTGGGTTCAGGAGGGATGCCCGGTCAATGGACCCTCCATCGCAATCTCCGGGCAGGATCGTGCAGTCTCCTGGTTCACGGGAGTCGATCGGGTACTCGGTAAACCAGCTCCCGAAGGTGCAGTTCTGGTGAAATCACTGAACAGTTCCGATGAGAATTCGATTCCGATCCGCATCGATGATGGACGCCCGATAGGGCGCGTCGATCTGACAGGGCTGGGGGATGGTACCTTCCTGGTCTGCTGGCTCGAGCGAAAGGGAGAGGGCGCAGAGGTGAGGGTTCGCCGCTGGCGCGGGATGCCCACAGCCGCCAGCGAGGATCCCTCTCGGAATCGAATCTGGTCATCCCATCCGGTCGGCAAGACCTCTCCTGGACGAAGGAGCGGCTATCCAAGGATCATCTCATCGGGATCTGGAACTGCAGTGGTGGCCTGGACGGAAACCGGTGTTGAGGGGGGTACTGCCGTCAGAACCGTTCGTCTCCCTGCTGCGAAGGAGAAGGACTCCGCATCCGAGTCATCGGGGAACAGGCCGTGATCGGTTCGTGGCGACGCTGGAAGAACAGGTGGGCTTGAGAGAAGTTGTCAGGTCGGTAGCCTGGAAGCGAACAGATCTTCCGGATCAGCGATCCGCGGTTTGAAGAGAGGCCTCTAGAATGTCATCGAACAAGATTTCAGTAACGCCTGAGGATCAGTACCTCGACCGCCGGAGTATTCTTCGAGGCATGGGACTGGGACTGGCAGGCCTCTCGACTCTTGGCTTCTCGGAGATGGTGCAAGGCCTCTCGGCATCCTGGAATCTTCAAGAAGCCAACCCGGAGGCGATAAGGCCCGCCATTGGTGAGAAGTTCAAGGATCTGTTCCCTGCAAAACGAAGCCCCGATTTTACGATTGATCCACGAACTCTGACCCCGGAAAGCGTTTCATCGATCTACAACAACTTCTACGAGTTCACGTCAGTGAAGAATCGCGTCTGGAGGATGGCGCGCAACTTCGATGTAGTTCCGTGGAAAATAGAAGTCGCAGGAGATGTAGAAAAGCCACTGACCCTCGATCTCGATGATCTGATGAAAGTGGCTCCACTGGAAGAGCGACTGTACAGGTTTCGCTGCGTTGAGACCTGGGCGATGCAGGTCCCCTGGGTTGGATACCCACTCAGCAAGTTGATCGATCGTTGCAAACCGCTCGGTAAGGCGAAGTACATACGCTTCATTTCCATCCTCGATGAGGCACGCCTCCCAGGCCAGAAGGACAAGCAGTGGCCATGGCCATACTTCGAAGCCCTGAGGCTGGACGAAGCGAGGCATCCTCTGGCGATGGCAGTTGTGGGCCTCTACGGCCATGGGCTGCCGATGCAGCACGGTGCTCCATGGCGCGTGGTGGTGCCCTGGAAGTATGGCTACAAGTCTCCAAAATCGATCGTCCGGATCGAATTTACCGAGGAGAAGCCGGCCACCTTCTGGAATCAGGCGTTACCGCGAGAATATGGATTTTACTCGAATGTGAATCCTTCCAAACCGCACCCGAGATGGAGCCAGGCAATGGAACGGGACATCGGAACGGGTAAGCGTAGACCAACGCTTCTGTACAACGGCTATTCTGAACAGGTCGCGAAGCTCTCCACCGGTAAAGAGGATTGACCAGCGCGCTGACTTGAACTGATCAGACCGGCCACAACTCAGCGACAAGGTCGGCAATGGCATCCGTATCATTGTTTCCGATGATCCGGTCAGCGACTTGCTTGAGTTCGATCATGGCGTTCCCCATCGCAATTCCAAGACCTGCTTCTACTACCATGGGGCTGTCATTGGTCGCATCCCCGATCGCCACGCATCTTTCCGCCGGGATCTGGTGATGTTCCTGTAGAAACCGGAGCGCCTCCTTTTTTCCTTCACAGCTGGGCTGGACATCGACAACCTGCAGCGGACTGTCTTCGTGTGAAGGCAACAGGTTCAGAGGAAACCAGGTGTAGTAAGCATCGGAAGAAGAGACAGCACGGATTTCATCGGCAAATTCCTGTGAATCCTGATGGCGATCAGAAAAGAGGGAGAGGCGAATCGGTCGTTCGATCCTCATCTGAGAAGGCGAAACGATTTCGACATTCTTCATATCGTGAAGTGCGTATTCAACAGCTTCGGTTCTGGGAGATAACGCCCGCTTCGACCCCGCGCACATGACGACCGGTAGCAGTTCATTCTGCTCGGCGTATTGCAGCAGATGATCGAGTAGTGGTTTCTCGAGGTTGCGTTCCTCGATCAGGCAGCGTTTTCTGGGGCACCAGACGGCAGCTCCGTTGTAGATCACCGTTGGATTGAGAATTCCAAGATCATCGATGACAGGAGACGCAGACTGTTCAGAACGACCCGTAGCCACCATCACATGAACACCTGAAGAGGAGATTCTACGCAGTTCTGAAAGGACTCCGGGGCGGATGCCACCACCGTCCTCGATCAAGGTGCCGTCAAGATCCAGGATGATCGCATCGAATCGGCGCATCGGTTCTCCTCGTTGATACTTCAGGCAAGATGGTGCGGTCGCTTCCTCGTCTTGGCAAGCGATCGGCGGAAATGGTTCCGGTAGAGGATGACAGTGATTACAATCATGCCAATATACAGACGGGCCATCCCATCGCAGTGCAGCGATCAGCAGGAGAGGACAGGATGACTAGCCATGCCGAGGGAGGACTCAAGGTCACAGCCGTGTCCCTGGGAAAAGGTGAGGTTGCATGGAAGGTCGATTTTCCACCGATCTGTCGCCGTGATCCGAGACTCAAGAAAGAGTGGAAGTCTCTGGAGGAGGCACTGGGGGAACTCAAGAGGGTATCCAGGAGAGATGCGGTGGACGCGACGACTGCCGATCTGGCTGATGAGCGCTGCCCCGATATTAGCTGGGCTTCTGACAGTTAGTAGATCGAACCATTTCCAGGCAGGATATGCGTGTGCGATATGCCCTCGAAGGGCTCCCGATAATTCTTGATATGTCGCTCACCAGGTCGCCAGCACAAGAGCACACTTCTGTCAGCAATCTTCGATGGAAAATCCACCTGACCACGATCCATGCCGATGCTTTGCCATTCGCAGCCGAGGCTGTTGAGTTGCTTGATGTGATCTTGCCTGAGACTCTCGATCTTGCCTCGCTTGGGAGAATCGGGACCAATATCTGCGAGGCCCTCGAGCCGACGCCCCTCCTCGACAATTCGGGAAGCGATCTTACGAACCAGGGGAAGAGTTTGGTTAGCCTCCTCCAGAGTGAATAGTTTTCTCATTTTCCCTCCCTTGGATCCTGAACGGATCTTGCCCCTCGCTGCCTGGTAGGCGCGCCATCATCCGGATCTCTGGGGAGGTTAAGCAGGTGAAATCATCGCGCCGTATGTCGCGTTGATTCCCGGACTAGACGGGCAGTGTCACCTTCTCAGGGGCCACGATCAAGGTGCTGGCTCGATGGGAATAACACCGGAATCGCCGTAATTCATGCTTTCTGGCCCACTGGAATTATCCTGCGGCTTTGGTGTGACCAGACTTGTGCCGATGGTAGCCTGATATCTTCCTGAAACTTCGGGCTCAGAGTGGCTCACAGCTATCCCATAGCGAGAGATGAGAAGGAGAGGCATGGCAATCTTGGAGAGTTTCAAGATCGAACCGAAGGAAACAATTTTCCGACCCAGCGCAGAATTGTTGAGAGATCTCAGTTCGCAGATGTCAAATGCGAATGTGACCAGTTTCGACAATCTGAATGTTCAGACTCGCGTCGATTCTCGATCCAAAAAGTCGACCTACATCATCGATGATGACCCTTCTCGACACAGCGATCAGTGCATTTCACGCAAGGAGGGTGAACGGATCGCTGCAATGCAGGACGAGTTCATTCGATCAGCAGAGATGGTATGTGTCGATGGCTACATCGGAAATGATCCCGAGCACAGAACTTCAGCTCGCCTGTGGATGGAGAAGGCTTTCGCCAACATCGCCGCGATGCAACATCTTCTCTATTACCCACTGGACGGCAACGAAAGTGAACAGTGGGAGCCGGAGTTGACCGTGGTGTACACGCCAAGTGTCGTCGCCGAGGGCTATCCAGATGAACGCTGCATTACAGTGGATCTTGAAGCAGGGGTCACGAGGGTGATGAATTCCGATTACTTCGGAGAATCAAAAAAGGGCGGACTCCGGATGTGGAACGCTCTCGTCTACAATAAGGGAGGACTGGCACTCCACGCAGGCTGCAAGGTGATACCTGTCGGAGATGAACAGAAGACGGCCTTGATCGTCGGGCTGAGCGGAACTGGCAAGACCACAACGACTTTCACTCGCCAAAATGGATCCGGCCCCGTCCAGGATGATTTTGTTGCCATGATGGATGACGGGACGATTCAGGCGACCGAGAATGGCTGTTTTGCCAAGACCTTTGGCCTTTCAGTTGAAGATGAGCCCACCATTCATGCTGCGGTCTGCATGCAGGTTTCCTACCTGGAAAATGTTGCACAGGGCAATGAGGGCAGCGTCGACTTCTTTGATGAGTCTTACACTCAGAATGGCCGAGCTGTGATCCGCATGGAGGATATCTCGGGTGCCATAGATGCCAGAGAAGTTCCCAGTGCTGATTTCCTGCTGATCTTGAATCGCAATGAGAACATCATTCCAGGTGTCTGCAGACTCGATTCTAAACAGGCTGCAGCGTACTTCATGCTCGGAGAAACACAGGGCACGAGCGCTGGAGGCAAGGATGAGGCAGGCAAGTTCTTGAGAGTACCTGGAACAAACCCCTTCTTCCCGTTGCTCCATTCTCAACAAGGGAATCGCTTCCTCGAGTTGCTGACTGCGCACCCGATGGAAGTCTTTCTTCTCAACACAGGAAGAGTCGGAGGCCCCGACGGCGACGATCGATCGAAAAAGGTTCGAATCGCTCATTCCAGTGCCATCGTGAAGGGGATTGCTGAAGCCACGATCAACTGGGAGACCGATCCTGATTTTGGCTATCAGGTGGCGACTTCGGTCCCTGGAATCGATGAGGCTGACATGGGAATTCTCCAACCAAGAATCCTGTATAGCAATCAAGAACGAGATGATGAGTACAGAGTTCATGTCGATCGAATCCGTGAAGAGCGTGTCGAGTACTTGAACTCTTTTGCAGGTCTTGACCCGGAAATCGTCAACGCGCTTGGCGGATAACCGCAAGGGGTAAACATTGGAGATCGTTACCAACAGCGTTGCGATCATTCTGACCGTCCTCTACGGAGTTCTTCTATCTGGAGAATTCCGGGCATTGAAGGAGCGGCAGGACCCTTCAGTGCTCGCCGCCAGGTTGATCTGGGTGACGGTTGCGATTCACCTCATTGCCCTGGTCGTTCGTGGCATCGAGGTCGGGTCGTGCCCGGTTGCGAGTCGGTGGGAGACCCTCTCACTGCTGGCGCTATTGATCGTCACCATGCACCTGGTACTCGCCGGGGTATCTCGTGATAGATCCACCCTCATCTTCGGAATTGCAGTGACCTTCCTCCTTCAACTGGGCAGTGCAAGCTTCTCGCTGGGAGAGTCGATCACGGATCCGCAGGAGATCGACTCGATCAGTTCACTTCATGCTTTCACGGCCTGGATTGGAGTCGCAGGGGTCTCCACGGCGGGTATTCACGGTGTTCTGTGGCTACTGCTGAAGCGGTCGATCAAGACTGGACAGTTTGGATTTCTCTTCCATGGACTCTCCTCCCTGGAATCGCTCTCTCGATTGATGCGGTTGGCAACAGTGATAGCAACACTTTCGCTGGTCGTCACGATGGTCAGCGCAGTGTTCCTCGGGGAAGTACTCACCTGGTCAACCGGTCCGGTGACGTTGATTTCACTGGCGCTGGCAGTGCTGTTCGGGGTTCTGGCTCTGGTGCCCCGATCGACGGGTACGGTGACGGCCTGGAGAGCATGGTTTTCCGTCACAGGCCTTGGAGGCGTTGTATTCATCATCGTCTGGATTATCAGATTTGGACCCCACACCTGATGAAGTTATCTAGCCTTACACTGAGCCATTCGGCATTCCCCATCGAGGTCCGCGAGAAGATGTCCTTTTCCGATGATCAGGCGATCCTATTTCTGGAAGAGATATCCAGCAGATTCGAGATCGATAATGCGCTGATCATTTCTACATGCAACAGGACTGAACTTTTCATAGCTGTCGAAAGCGAACGCAGAGGCGAGTCGATTCTTGTCGACACTCTGCAGCAGTGGGCACTGGAACGGAACTTCACGATTCCGGCCAGCTCCACTCGACTGATCATGGGCCATTCCGATACGATCGATCGCCTACTCAGGGTGGCATCCGGGCTTGATAGCCAGTTGCTGGGAGAGAGCGAAGTACTGGGGCAGGTTCGGTCAGCCATCGAACTGTCAAAACAAGCAGGAGTAGATGGTCGGATCATCCGGAAACTCTGGGAGAAGGCTCTTCGCTGCGGAAAGCGAGTCCGCTCCGAGACTGCTCTGGGAGATGGCGCACTCTCGGTGGCATACGGAGCCCTGCAAGTGGCTCGCAAGATTCATGGAGATCTCTCTGGACTGAATTTTTGCGTTATTGGCGCAGGTGCGGTTTCTGAACTTGTTCTGAAGCACCTGCAGGATATCAAGGATGCGAAGATCACGATCCTCAACAGGAGTCATGAACACGCTGAGTTTCTTGCTGAAGTCTACGGAGCCACGCTGGGTGACATGGGTGCGATTGGAAAGCACATCTGCGATGCTGAAGTGGTGATCAGTTCAACCGGATCCCAGCAACCCATCATCGATGCAGATCTGGTCAGGTCCTCGCTGGAAGGTCGAGCCAGGGCACTGTTGCTTGTGGACCTTGGAGTCCCGAGAGACATCGATCCCGAGGCAAGTAGTCTCCACCAGGTTTTCCTCTACAACATCGACGACCTCGCCAGGATGATCGAGATTCACCTGGATTCAAGAAGAGCAGCGATTCCAGATGCTGAGGAGATTGTTCAACATGAGTGTAGACAATTTGAAATGTGGATCGGCAATCTGCAGTTAGGACCAGCGATCCGGTCGCTCCGAAAAGCACTGGAAGATGCGAGCCAGAAAGAACTGGATCTGTTGCGCGATGAGCTGGATGTCGAGGTGCACGAGCATCTCTCGAAATTGATGCGGAAATTGTTGAAAAAGGTTCTGCACGGGCCGACAGAGGAGCTGCGGACATCCGGAACCCAGCTCAGTGATGCACTCCTGACCCGCCTCGAGTCGCTATTTCAAGGCGATGATTCCGAGGGACAGAAGAAAGAAGTCGAGTGAAGATACGACTGGGAACACGCGCGAGTGTCCTGGCCAGGACTCAATCAGGCGGCATTGCCGATCTGATCAGGGCCAGGCATCCCGAAATCACCATCGAGGAAGTGTTGATCGAGACCGGTGGAGATCAGGATCAGGCAACACCGCTTCACGAGATGGGATCACCGGGTGTTTTTTCGGCGGAGGTCGAGCGTTCTCTCGCCGATGGTGAAATCGATGTGGCTGTGCACTCGCTCAAGGATCTTCCCGTCGAGCAGCCTCCCGGGCTTGTGATCGCTGCCATCCCAGCCAGAGAAGATCCGAGTGACGCATGGATCTCCGAGGGATATCCCGGACTTGTCGATGTTCCTCCGGGCTTCTCGGTCGCCACCGGGTCATTGCGCAGATCTTCGCAGATCCTGCACCGATACCCTCACCTTCAGATAGCTGGAATCCGCGGCAATCTTGATACCAGGCTCAGAGTGCATCAGGAGCGGGGGGATGCAGGGCTGATTCTCGCCGCTGCAGGTCTCAACAGACTCGGATTGTCGAACCGAATTCGTTGTGCCATCTCGACCACCGAGATCACGCCGGCGCCAGGCCAGGGTGCGCTTGCGGTGGAGATCCGCGCCGAAGATGAGGAACTCACCTCTGTGATTGCAGAGTTGGATGACGCAAGCACGAGAGCCTGTGTCGATGCCGAGCGAGGGTTTCTCGCTGCACTTGGGGGAGGGTGCCATCTACCGATAGGAGCCATCGCGGTCATTGCGGGGGGGCAACTGTCTCTTTGTGGTGTCCTCGGTCTACCGGATGGTTCCGAGTTGATTCGTCTCGGCTTCGAAGGCTCAGCGGAGGACCCTCGGTCGATCGGGAGTGAACTGGCTGCAAGGGTTCGTAAGGCTGGAGGGGATGCCATCCTTTACCGTCTCGATCAGCAGGAGAAGATCTGATGGGAAATCTTCCACTGGAAGGTTCCCGCTGGATTCTGACGCGTCCACGAGAGAGAGCTTCGAGTTGGCGAGTCGCACTGGAGGAGAGTGGTGCCGAGGTTGTTCTTTCCCCGGCGATCTTGCTCAGAAAGGGTCCCAGCGAGCCGGTCTTGAAATCGTTGGATGGAATCCCTGGCGGCTCACTGTTCATCTTTACCAGCGCTACCACGGTCCTGCACTTTTTCTCCATGATCCCTCCATCGGATCAGGAAGCTCTCAGATCGATGGAGTGGATCGCTGTGGGGCCTGCAACCGCCGATGCGATTCGCGAAGCAGGGTTCGAGGTCAGGATCGAAGGAGACGGAAGTGGAGCGGACTCGCTCTGCTCCCAGCTACTTTCCGACATCGAATGCGGCAATGCGATTCACTTCACGAGCGATCTTGGTTTGCCGATCGTCACTGAACGGTTGATGGCCGCCGGCTTCGATGTGATAAGGGTAGAAGTGTCTCGATCCCAGGTGGAGGAAGATCTGGATCCGAATAGTTGGAGCGGCGGTCAAGAACACCTATCGGGGATCATCTTTTCCAGTCCGGCATCCGTTCGTGCAGTGGTTTCCAGAATCGATGATGGGTGCGATGTGATGCAAGTGACTCCTGCAGTGGCTACAGGTTCGACCACCGCCCAGGAGTTGCAAGAGCAGGGCTGGAATAGGATCGAGATCGCTGTACGGTCAACAGCGGCGGACCTGATCCAGGCTTGTTCCAGGATAGTGGCTGACCCGGCAAGTTGACCGTGACTTCCTTTTCGCTGCTAGAGATCAGCAGTGAGTGAATAGAGGCGTAAGATGGCAAACTTTCCTCAGCGGAGAATGCGAAGACTGAGGAAGAATCCCGCTATCCGGGAGATGCTATCGGAGACTCGTCTGAGCAGGCACGATCTGGTACAGCCGCTCTTTGTCTGTGATGGCGAGGATATTGAACGTCCCGTCGAAACTCTGGTGGGTCAGTCACACCATTCCACGGACCGGGTCGGTGAACGGGCTCTCAGGGTCAAGGAGTCAGGAGTTTCTGCGGTGATCCTGTTCGGGATCCCCGATCGGAAGGATGCGACAGGATCCAGTTCTCTTGATCCCGAGGGGGTGATTCCCAGGGCGATCCGGGCAGTCCGGGAAAGTGTTCCGGAGATGATCATCATCGCCGATGTGTGCCTGTGTGAATTCACCGACCACGGCCACTGCGGTATTCTTCTGGAGCCATCGCAGGATGAATTCAAGGTCGATAACGATGCGACGCTGGAAGTACTCTCGCGCCAGGCCAAGATCTTCGCAGATGCAGGTTGCGATATCGTAGCCCCATCCGCGATGGCGGATGGCCAGGTTCAGGCGATACGCGTCGCGCTGGATGCTGCAGGTCACGAAGAGGTGATGATTCTCTCCTACGCTGCCAAGTATGCCTCGGCCTATTATGGTCCGTTCCGGGAGGCTGTGCAGAGTACCCCGGAGGGTGGAGATCGTCTGGGATACCAGATGGACCCTCGCAACGCTCGGGAAGCTCTGCAGGAGGTGGCCCTGGACATCGATGAAGGTGCCGACATCGTGATGATCAAACCGGGGCTACCATATCTCGACATCATCGCAAGGGTCCACGATAACTTCGAGGTGCCAGTGGCGGCCTACCATGTCAGCGGTGAGTGGGCGCAGATTCAGGCGGCTGCTGAGCAGGGCTTGATCGATGGAGATCAGGTATATCTAGAAAGTCTTCAGGCGATTCGCAGGGCTGGAGCCTCTTTCATTGTCACCTATGGTGCCGAGCAAGCAGCAAGAATGCTGGGCTCGAATTGAAGCAGAAGGTACAAAATTGAACCAGCAAGATTCACTACTGATTCGAGCGCTTCGCCGTCAACCGACGGAACGGACACCTGTGTGGTTCATGCGTCAGGCGGGTCGATACCTTCCGGGGTATCAGCGAATCCGATCCGGGCTGGACTTCCTGGAGTTGTGTAAGAATCCCGAGTTAGCTTCGGAAGTCACGGTGGAACCTCTCGAAGTTCTCGATGTCGATGCTGTCATCATCTTCAGCGATATCCTGGTTCCGCTCGAGGCGATGGGGATGGGAGTCGAGTTCGGCGATCGCGGGCCGTGCATGTCTGATCCGCTGACCGGCAGGGATGGTATCGACAGACTCTGTATACCCGATCCGGTCGAGTCGACCGGCTTCGTCATGGATGTGATCCGAGCGACTCACGCCCGCGTCGACCAGAAGGTGCCAGTGCTGGGATTTGCTGGAGCACCGTGGACTCTTGCGTGCTACGCACTTGAGGGCTCTCCAAGCAGGACCTTTGCTGCGGCGCAGCGGATGGTCTATGAGCATCCCTCCGATCTCCACGTCCTGATGGAGAAGATCGCAGATACGGTGACGGCGTACCTGTTGGCCCAGGTCGAGGCGGGAGCAGATGCGATCCAGTTGTTCGATTCCTGGGGAGGGATGCTCGGTCATCAGGCATTTGAAGAGTTCTCGCTCACCTACTGCCGGAGAATCCTCGAGGGGTTGGATGGATGTGGTGTGCCGAGGATCCTCTTCATCAGGGGTGCAGCGAGCCACCTGCATGCGATTTCCAGCATGGTTGACGAGGTGGGAGTTGAAGCGGTGAGTCTCGATGAGATGACCCGACCGCAACAAGCCCTCGAGATCTTTGGCCATCGATGTGCCTTGCAGGGTAACTTGCCTCCTCAGGCATTGTTTGCACCAGATGCTGATCTCCGTCGGCGGGTCCGGGACCTTCTCGATGTATTTTCCGATCACCCGGGACATGTCTTCAACCTGGGTCACGGTATTCTCCCACCGACTCCGGTGGAGAATGTCCGGGCAGTGGTGGACGAGATTCGTGCACGCCGCTGAGTCTGGCCAAGGCTGCCGCATTGCAGTGGTGGGTGGGGGAATCAGCGGACTCTCTGCGGCCCACCATGCTCGTGAACTCGGTGCCGATGTTCATCTGTTCGAGGCGAGCCATCGCCCAGGTGGTTGGATTCGTACGACCAGGCAGGAGCAATGGACTCTTGAGTGGGGTCCTCATAGCTTGTTGCCGTCGAGTTCATCGCTGATCCAACTCATCGATAGGGTCGGACTCACGAACTCCTTGAGAAGTGCCGAGCCAGGTGCCAGGGCACGATACATCTGGCGTCGAGGTGCACTGCGAAAACTGCCTTCTTCCGCGCTCACGATCCCCTTTTCACGCGCCCTCTCGCCGGTCGGATGGGCGAGGCTGTTGATGGAGCCGTTCATCCGTCGCGGGGGTGTCGAGGAGGAGACGGTCCACGCATTCTTCCGCAGGAGGTTCGGGGAGGAGGCCACTCGAATCCTCGCCGATGCGATGGTCGCGGGAAGTTCTGGCGGGTGGCCCCAGCAACTGGAAGTGGATTCGTTTCAGCCGCTCTTGCGGCAGTGGGAGCAGCAATACGGAAGTGTGCTGGCGGGGCTGCTGCGGAGACGTGCGGTGCGTGGAGCGCCTTTTTCGGGCCCGGGAACCCTCGCTGACGGAATGGACTCCTTGCCGCACGCGATGGCCGCTGAGTTGGGTGATCGGTTTCATGGTGGGTCCCCGGTCGAGGCGCTGGAGCCAGCAGGGGAAGGCTGGAAGGTCCATTACAGGGGGGCGTATGCATCCAATACGGAAGAGGTGGACGGCATCATCCTGGCGCTTCCCGCACCCGCCTGTGCAGCCCTTCTGGCCCCGGTCAACGACACGAGTCGGGCGATCCTGGAATCGATTCCGTATGCTTCTCTGTCGCTCGTACAGATAGGTTACGATGCCAGGAAATGGCGTGCATCTGCCCGGGGGTTCGGTTTTCTGGCCCCCAGGAGTGAAAAGCTCGGGGTTCTGGGGGCGATCTGGAGCTCGTCGCTGTTTCCCTTCCGGGCACCTCCACAACATGGCCTGACCACCGTGTTTCTGACCGGGAAGAGGGATCGAGGGGGGGACAGTTGTTCCGATAAGGTGTTAGTGGACCGCTCCCTCGATGCGTTGAGAAGGGTCCACGGAGCCGCTCCGGAACTGGAACTGGCTCTGGTCGGGCGTACCCCGTCAGCAATTCCCCAGGCCACTCGCGGCCACCGGCGAAAGATCCGCCGATTGCAGCATGAATTGCGTTCCTTGCCAGCGTTGGCGCTGTCTGGCAGTTACCTCCAGGGTATCTCACTGGAGTCCTGCGTCAGATCGGGCCAAGATGCGGTCGTTGAATTACTGGATCGATGGAAATCTTCTCCCGAGTCAAGCTGAAGGACCCCATGGAACCCGAAGAATCCCACCCGCGCCGCATTCGTCCTCAGGAGCATGCTGCGTGGAATCGGAAAAAAATGGGCAAGAGCACCATCTATCATTCCGATCGGATGCTGGTGGGCGTGAATGCGCTCGAGCCAGGCCAGCAACACTCCCTGCATGCCCACGAAGGAGTCGACAAGGTCTACCTGGTGGTTTCTGGAGAGGGTCAGTTCCTTCTCGAAGACGAGGAGATCACCATGGGCCCCGGCGAACTGCTTGTAGCACCCGCTGATGTTCCACACGGCGTCCGCAACGAGAGTCATGAGCGACTGACTGTTCTCACATTCCTGTCACCTGGTCCTGCGAGATAGTGTTGATTCGGTAGTTAATGCCGAGTCAATGAGTCGAAATCTCAGTCGAGGAAATTATTTTTTCTCTGCTGCGACCAGTGAAACAGAGGATTCTGCGGTAGTCAGATATGCCAGGAACGCTAAATTAGAGTTCCTCACTCTTCCCACAGACAAGCCGGAATTCGATGTAGCCCTCGTTGGTCTGCATCTCCATTTCGCACCTGCGTACATGTAGAAACCCTGTTTCGGGAAGAGGAATTCCCTCTCCCCGTCGATTCAATTCCCCGCCCGTGAGGTACACGGGAATTCTGGAGGTACAGAACCATGAAGACGCTGCCCCTCGCCTTCCTGGTATTGCTGTTTGGTGTGATTCTTGGTTCCAGTTCCGTGGTATTCGCCCAGTGCGAACCTGGTCTGGACTGTAACGGAAACGGATCTGCTGACAGCTGCGACATCGCCGACAACACCAGCAACGATTGTGATGGAGATGGGATTCCGGACGAGTGCCAGATCTCTCTAGATCCATCGTTGGATTGCAACCAGGATTCGATCCTGGACGCTTGTGAAGGATCTCTTGAAGATCTCCTCACAGTTGCGGCACTTGGAAACGGATTCGGAGGTTCTTCCGACATGTCGGGAGATCGCCTCGCCATCGGTGCCCCTGACGGAATCACGTCAGGTATCGCTACGGGAGAGGTGTATCTCTACCGCAACATCGGCAGTCGATGGGTCCAGGATGCCATCATCCAACCTCCTGATAGCACCGCCCTGGCTGAGTTCGGCTGGAGCGTGGCCATCGATGGAGATCTTCTCATCGTCGGATCACCGGGTGCCAACAGTGGCCCTCTCAGCGAGAGCCGCGGCGCAGCCTACATCTACAGGCACAATGGTCTGAACTGGGTCTTCGAGGAAAAGCTCGAAGCCTCCAATGGACAGGTCAGCGATGAGTTCGGAATCTCTGTAGGAATTTCCGGGGACCGTGCAGTCGTCGGAGCCTGGCGAGCCCTTGTGGGTGTCACTCCAGGATCCGCCTACATCTACAGTCATGATGGAACCACCTGGACCGAGGATCAGATCCTCGAATCCAACGATCCGAATCCGGTCAAGAGGTTTGGCGGGGCAGTAGCCATCGATGGGAACACCATCGCAATCTCAGACCAGCGATCCGATCTTGGTTTCCTTCAGCAGGTCGGTGGTGTCTTCCTCTACACGAGCATCTCCCAGACCAGCTGGATCTTCACACAGAAGATCACTGCACAGGATCCGCAGGAGGGCAGTCAGTTCGGAAGATCGCTGGATATCTCCGGAACCCAGATCATTGTCGGTGCTCCCATTGCAGACGGGGCCGATGGAGCGGGCTACCTCTTTGATCGGACTGGATTTGTCTACAACCAGACACAAAAGTTTTCTCAGCCGGCATTTACAAACGCGCAACTGGGGATTGATGTTGGGATCAGTGATGGCTCGGTAGTCATGGGCGCTTGGCGCGCCGATGGACAAGCTGGACATCTTCTCATCGGTGAAGCGGATGGTGCCGGCGGGTACACGACCTTTACCTTCTCGCCAGCTACAGTTCTCAGTAATGATAAGTTCGGGGAAAGCGTTGCCATGGCTGGACGCTGGGTCGTTGGTGCTTCCAGTTCAAGCGAATACGCATCCATCGATCGCCTGATCGGCGCTGAAGACTGCAATCAAAATGGAATAGATGACCCATGCGACATTTTCCTGGCGACGAGCCAGGACTGTGATCTCGATGGAGTTCCTGACTCCTGTCAGATTGCTGATGGGTCTGCATCGGACTGCGATGCAGATGGTGTCCCCGATCATTGCCAGCTTTCGAATGGCTCCGAGCAGGACTGCAATCTCAATGGTGTCATCGACTCTTGCGACATTGCGAGCACCAACAGCCAGGATTGCAACCTCAACTCGATTCCAGATGATTGTGAAGCTGATTGCAACTTGAACGGCATCGAAGACAGCTGTGAGATTGCTGATGGTCTTGCGTTCGACTGTAATGGAAACGGCTTCCTTGATGCCTGCGATATCCAGTTTGGATTCGCCATCGATTGCAATAGCAATGGAATCCCTGACAGTTGCGATCTGACAGATGGCACTGCAGAGGATTGTAATGGCAACAATGCACTCGATATTTGCGAGATCACCATCGGAATCGCTACTGACTGCAACGGGAACAACCAGATTGACCAGTGCGAGCTGGATTCTGGTCTATCTCAAGACTGCAATCTGAATCAGGTTCCGGACATCTGTGATATCGCCTACGGATTGTCCACTGACTGCAATGGCAACATGCTGCCAGATGAATGCGAACTCAGTTCAGGTGCGCAGCAAGACTGCAACCAGAACGGAAGTATCGATGCTTGCGAACTCCTCGCCGGGACCTCTCCCGATTGCGATGTCAACGGCCAGCCGGATGAATGCGACATCGTCGCAGGAGCCCTTGATTGCAACGCAAATGCGATTCTCGACATTTGCGAGGTGAATGCAGACCCGAATCCGCCAGTCATCTCTGGTCTTCCTGCTGAAGTCGTCGTCATCGCCGACCTCGGAGGGTGCAGCGCAGTGGCGACATGGGACGATCCGATCTTCACCGATGATTGCGGAGTCGCTTCCAACTCTTCAACTCATACTTCTGGTAGCACATTCCCGGTGGGATCGACCCCGGTTTCCGTCACCGCGACGGATGTCAGTGGCAATGTCACTGTACATACCTTCAATGTCGTTGTGGTGGATGACCAACTACCGACCATCTCCAGTGCTCCTGCAAATATCACGGTCGACAACGATCCTGGGTTGTGCACTGCGATCGTGACCTGGGCCGAGCCGACCGCTTCGGACAATTGCCAAAACACCACCATCGCCAGCGATCATCTCTCAGGAGATGCGTTTGGCGTAGGCGTCACACTCGTGACCTACACAGTCACCGACGATAGCGGCAATGCTACATTGCACTCCTTCGAGGTGACTGTTCTCGATGTGGACCTTCCATCCATCATTGGCCTACCAGGAACCGTGATCGTGAACTCCAATCCTGGAGTTTGTACAGCACAGGTGTCCTGGGCGGCACCAAGTATCGATGACAACTGTCCTGGATCGACATTCACGTCTGATCACCAGCCAGGAGATGCCTTCCCGGTAGGAACCACGCTGATCAGCTACACAGCAACAGATGCCAATGGCAATCAGTCTGCAGCGTCCTTCGAGTTGACGGTGATCGACAACGAGATGCCCCAGGTTTCTGGAATTCCGACGAGCATAGTCCTCGATAACGATCCAGGATCCTGCGGAGCGGTACACTCCTGGGCCGCACCAGTCGCGACCGACAACTGTGGTGCTCCCCTTGTGAGTATTTCTCACAACTCTGGCGAACTATTCCCCATCGGCACAACGAATGTCACCATCAATGTCGATGATGGGCATGGGAACACGCTTGATTTCGCTTTCGACGTGGTCGTCAACGATAATGAGTTACCGGTGATTTCGGGTGTACCGACCAGTTCAGCACATTCGACCGAAACTGGCATGTGCACCAAGGTTGTCGATTGGCCAATGCCGATTGTTTCCGACAACTGCGACAGCGCCACACTGGTTGGAAGTGCCTTCTCAGGGTCTGCTTTCCCGGTCGGTGATACCGAGGTGACCTACACGGCCACTGACATCCACGGGAACATCAAGATCGAATCCTTCCTCATCTCAGTTTCTGACGATGAACTTCCGACTCTTGATGGTGTTCCAGTAGATATGAGTGCCGATAGCACGCCAGGAATCTGTGGAACCGTTGTTGCATGGCCCGAGCCGGTCATTGGCGACAATTGTGGAATCGGTTCATACACGACCACCCATGCGCCGGGTACCACCTTTGAAGTGGGAACCACGACCGTCACATACGATCTCTCGGATGTGAACGGAAACAGCGTCACGCAGTCCTTCGCCGTGACGGTACTGGATATCGAGCAACCGCTGATATCCAGCATGCCGGCGGACATCTTGCTGGCAAATGAAGCAGGGACCTGCTCTTCAGCGGCGACCTGGGATTTGCCTGTGGCTACAGATAACTGCAATGTCACAACGCTGGTCTCCGATCGTCAATCTGGTGAGCAATTCGATGTCGGAACCACGACGGTGACATACACCGCCACGGACGCCTCCGGCCTCGAGTCCACAGCTACATTCCAGGTGATCGTCGAAGATACAGAACTTCCGACCATCGATGGTCTGGCCGCTTCTGTCACCGTGACCAACAGTCCCGGCAGTTGCGATGGCCTGGCATCCTGGGTTGCTCCGACCAGTTCTGATAACTGTGGATCTCCGACGCTGACTTCCACTCATGAGCCGGGTTGGATCTTCACGGTTGGTGACACCACTGTGACCTACACCGCTACCGACCTTCATGGAAACCAGAGCACTGCTCAGATCCTGGTCACGGTACTCGATGATGAGCTACCCACCATCATGGACGCTCCCATCGAGATCAGCCTCTCCTCGGAACCTGGCCAGTGTACGGCCCAGGCGCTGTGGACAGAGCCCACCATCGCAGACAACTGCGAAGTTCAACTGGTCGAGACGACACATCCATCTGGATCGATTTTCCCCGTCGGTTCGACCACGGTCACCTACACCGCCACGGACATTCACGCTAACAGTTCTCAGCACTCCTTCCTCGTCATCGTCGAGGATATGGAGCAGCCCCAGATCCTGGATGTTCCTGCAACGGTTCAGCTCGATTCAGAACTGGATCTCTGCTCGGCGATGGCCACATGGGTCGCTCCTACTGCGGCTGATAACTGTGAAGTTCTCGAGTTGCTGAGTAGCCATACTCCGGGGGATACATTCCCAGTGGGAACGACCACAGTCACTCTGACTGCAACGGACATTCATACCAACTCCTCGACGGCCACCTTCGAAGTTGTCGTCTCGGATGCCCAGGCACCACAGATCATCGATTTGCCGGCTGACATCCAGTTGAACGCCGAGCCGGGCCTTTGCTCTGCGCTGGCGAGCTGGGTCGATCCGACAGGTCAAGACAACTGTGGAGTCCAGGGTCTGAGTACCAGCCATGTTTCAGGGTCGTACTTCGATGTCGGAACCACAGATGTCGTCTTCACCCTGAGTGATATTCACGGCAATGAAACCCTGGCCACGATTCAAGTCACAGTGACTGATATCGAGGCCCCTCAGATCATAAATCTGCCAGAACGTGTCACGGTTCCCACCGTGGCGGGTACGTGTGAGGGAACAACCTCATGGATCGACCCTGATACGGCAGACAACTGTGGTGTTGCCACACTTGAGACCGACATAGCCAGTGGTTCCTCACTGCCTGTCGGTGAGACGGTCGTCACTTACACCGTCACCGATGTGCACGGAAACGCCACGAGTCAGAGTTTCATCGTCACGGTGGAGGATCAGGAACTTCCGGTGTTGATCGGAGTGCCCCTGGACCTCGTCATCCCGACCGATGCAGGCTTCTGCACCGGCACTGCTCCGTGGCCAGCACCTACTGCGCAGGATAACTGCGGTATCGACACGCTGGTGGCGAGCCATCAGCCTGGCGATGCACTTCCGAAAGGCATTACCACCGTTTCCATCACGGCGACGGACATTCACGGAAACATTCAGACGGAATCCTTCCTCGTCACCGTTCATGACGATGAGGAGCCAGTGATCGTGAATATTCCGCTCGACATCACCATCACCGCCGAAGCGGGCCTTTGCGGAGCCTCTGTCTCCTGGACACCTCCGACGACCGACGACAATTGCGATGATGAAGTGATCCTGACTTCAACACACCAGCCGGGAGATTTCTTCGCGGTTGGTACTACCGAGGTCACCTACACGGCAGCGGACGATGATGACAACACCAGCACCGCTTCGTTCCTTGTCACCGTCACCGATGACGAGGCGCCGGCACTGTCCGGACTGTCTGCTGACATCAATCTGGCTGCTGAAGCTGGATTGTGCACGGCAGTGGTTACCTGGACGGCACCGACGACCAGCGACAACTGCGAGGTGGGTACGCTGACGTCAAGCCATGACCCAGGTGACACCTTCCCGGTTGGTAGCACCGAGGTTTCCTACACGGTGACCGACATCCATTCCAATGCAACTACAGCCAGTTTCCTTGTCATCATCAGTGACGATGAGGCACCGGAGTTCGTCGGGCTTCCCGATCGAGTGACCGTGCCGAGCGAGCCTGGCAGCTGCACTGCTGCGGTCTCCTGGTCTGCACCAACAGCGACCGACAATTGCGAGGTTGCCGGCATCACTCTGAGTCACACTTCCGGGGACCAGTTCCCGGTCGGTGATACGGTAGTAGACCTGACGGCTACAGATATCCACGGCAATGAGACGATGACGAGCTTCATCGTCACGGTGGAGGATCTGGAAAACCCGATGGTGCTTGATACTCCGACTGACATTTCACTTGGAAACGACGCAGGTGCTTGCGGAGCGGTCGCCACCTGGGCGGCAGCTTCTGCCAGTGATAACTGCGAAGTTCAGTCGTTGACATCGAGTCACGCCAGTGGCGACTTCTTCGATGTTGGCTCGACGATGGTGACATTGACAGCCCTCGACATTCACGGCAACTCGTCCTCGACCTCCTTCCTGGTGACCGTCACCGACAGTGAGGATCCGACGATTTCCGGAATGCCCGCTGACATGACCGTCAGCGCCGAGGCCGGTCTCTGTTCCGGTACCGCCAGCTGGGCGGCTCCGACCAGCAGTGATAACTGTGGCATTGCAGCACTCACTTCGACCCATATGCCGGGCGATTCGTTCGCGGTAGGCACCACCGAGGTGACCTACACCACGACAGACATTCACGGCAACGAGAGCTCCTCGAGTTTCCTTGTCACCGTGACTGACGACGAGGCTCCCAGTATCGACGGGTTGTCTGCGGATATCTCGATCAGCAATGAAGCTGGTCTTTGTTCCGCACAGGTGAGCTGGAATGCTCCCCTGATCACCGATAACTGTGGAGTGTCCGGATCTAGTTCGACCAGCTCTTCGGGGGATACATTCCCGGTGGGCACGACAGAGGTGACTTACACAGCTACGGATGTCCATGGCAACATGAACTCGGAGAGCTTCCTCGTCACCGTAACAGATGACGAGTACCCGTTGATCCTTGGATTACCAGCAGACATCTCGGTCTCTAACGACCTTGGACTGTGCGGAGCGATCGTCAACTGGGACTCTGCTACGACTACAGACAACTGTTCGGTTCAGGTGTTCGAGGAAACTCACTCGCCTGGCGATTACTTCCCGGTCGGAACGACACCTGTAACCTACGCTTCCACGGATGCTGCGGGTAACCGTACGATCCTGTCCTTCGACATCACGGTGAGTGACACTGAAGATCCTCAGATCTCAGGGTTGCCCACAGGCATCAGCGTTTCCAACGACACTGGCACCTGTGGCGCTGCAGTGACCTGGGCTGCACCAACGGCCAGTGACAACTGCGGAGCAGTTGATCTGGTACTCGATCAAGCCAGTGGCTCGATCTTCCCGGTGGGTGTGACCACGGTGATGGCCACTGCAACAGATGGAGATGGAAACACTTCACAGGATAGTTTTGATATTGTTGTCAACGACGACGAGTCTCCACAGATTCTCGGCGTACCGGCAAACATCTCGACGACCAATGACAGTGGTCAATGTGGTGCTATCGCAACCTGGGCATCGCCTTCCGCAACGGACAATTGTGGATCGGTGAGCCTTCAGGTCTCGCATGATTCCGGTGAACAGTTCCCTGTTGGACTGACCACGGTGATGATCCTCGCAACAGATCTGTACGGGAACAGTTCCAGTTCCAGTTTCCAGATCCTTGTCGAAGATGACGAAGCACCACAGGTGCTCGATACTCCTTCTGATATCACGCTCAAGAACGATGCTGGACTGTGCAGTGCGTTGGCCTCCTGGAACGCTCCAGGCTCGGCAGACAACTGTGCTGGTCACTCGGTAAGCCTCAGCCACCAGTCGGGAGATTCCTTCCAGGTGGGTACTACAGAGGTTCTGGTCACTGCCAGCGATGCTGCTGGAAACACCACTACCACCAGCTTCACGGTCACTGTTCTCGACGAAGAGGTCCCGACCATCGATCCTTCTGCCGATATCACGATCGTTGCTACGGCTGAAAGTTGTAATGCTGAGGTTTCGGTACCTGCTCCTGCTGCTGCAGATAACTGTCAGGTAGCGACCGTGACCAATGATTACACCGGAACCGCGGACGCCAGTGGCACCTACGAACTCGGAACGACGACATTCACCTGGACCGTCACAGATATTCATGGCAACGAGGCCAGCGCAAGCCAGTCAGTAACAGTCACTGTTGACGAAACCGACTGCAATGGCAACGGTCAGCCGGATGTCTGCGAGATCGCCAGTGGCACTGCACAGGATTGCAACACCAATGGTGTTCCTGACGAGTGTGAACTGGACTGCAACGATAACGGTACCCCTGACGATTGCGATATCGCTTCCGGAAGCAGTTCAGATACCAACGGTAATGGCACTCCGGATGAGTGTGAACAGCAGTTCAAGCGTGGTGATGCAAATGCCTCTGGCACGATAAATGTGACTGACCCGATTTACATTCTCCAGTACGTCATCGGCACTGGTCCGGCGCTGTCCTGCATGGACACTGGTGATTGCAACGACGACGAGTCCCTCGACCTGAGCGACGCGATCTACCTGTTGCAGCACTTGTTCCTCTCAAGCACGCCTCCGCCAGCACCGTACGGTAACTGTGGAATCGATCCTGATGGTCAGAGCATCGGTTGCGATTCTTACCCGACATGTCCCTGAAAATAGATAACTCCTCACCGGACCCCATTACCCGGGTCCGGTGAGTCAGTGATTCCCCCTGGTCAGAAGCAGTTCTGGCCGCTGACAAATGAACGCGAGAACGAACTTCTTCCTCACGAAGTAGTTCTCTCCTTCTTGGAGGCACGATGTCCCCCCGACTCGTCTACCTGCTAGCAGTTATTCTGTTCGTATTCATGATCTCTCCAGCCAACCTGATGGCGCAGTGCCAGCCCACCGTGGATTGCAACCAGAACGGTGTGGCTGACCAGTGTGACATAGACCTCGGTACCAGTGATGACTGCAATGGGAATCTGGTACCCGATGAATGCGATGTAGCGTTCCTCGTCAGCGAGGATTGCAACCTCGATGGGATACCCGACGAGTGCAACCCAGGATTGACCGAATTGATCGGCCTGGGGCTAGCGTTTGGGCAAGGATTCGGTGAATCCATCGACTCAACGCAGGAGTTTGCCATCATCGGAGCTCCTTACGATGACTTGCTTGGCACTGATACAGGTTCTGCAAACATCTTCAGAAGGTCTGGCACGCTGTGGATCGAAGAGATGAAGTTGTTCGGGATCGCTTCAACACTCGATGATCGATTCGGAACAGCAGTTGCCGTAGAAGGTGACCTTGTTGCGGTGGGTGCGCCTGGCAAGACCCAAAATCGCGGAGCAGTATTTCTGTTTCGTCGAATTGGTATTGGTTGGTGGAATTACGAAGCAACCCTGATGGCATTCGACGCTCAACCTGGATGGATGTTCGGAAACTCCCTTGATATCCATGAGGGTACCGTCATTGTTGGCGCCCCGATGAACGGATTCGCTGCAGGATCAGGCGCAGCGTACACCTTCTCCGATAATGGCGGGCAGTGGATGCTCGATCAAAAACTGGAGCACAGCGATGGGCTCTCGGGAGATCAATTCGGAGCAGATCTCAAACGATATGGCCCCAGGATGGCGATCGGTGCTCCCGGTAGAGACTCGGGGACAGTCGCAAACTCAGGTGCTGTGGTGGTCTTCGAGGAGAGCGCTGGCATCTGGATCGAAAGTGCTCTGAAGACACCATCTGCCCCGCAACCATTCGGGCATTTCGGAATCTCCGTTGATCTGGATCAGGATCATCTGCTCGCGGGAGCGCCAGGTGAAGACCTTGAAGCTGGTGCAGCATACATCTATGACCGCATCGCAAGCATGTGGGTCAACGAGGAGCGATTCACGCCAGATGCTGATGATGCTGGATTGTTTGGTCAGGATGTTGGGCTGAGCATTCGCACGGCGGTTGTTGGCGCACCCCTTGCAGGATTGTCGCAAGGAACTGTCAGTGTGTACCGTCAGGAGGGTGGAGAATGGATCTACCTGGATGGTTTTCTTCCTCCAGAATTGCAGGATCCAGGAACCGAATTTGGAAAATCTGTCAGCTGCGAGATCCCATTCTTGCTGGTGGGATGTCCTGGAGAACTGTACGGAGAGTCGGTCTGGATCTCCGCATTCACAGATTGCAATCTCAACCTGGAAGATGACGTTTGCGATGTGACTCAGGGACTGGAGCCGGATTGCAATTCGAACAGAATTCCTGACTCCTGTGAGATCGCCGATGGAACCAAGCAGGACTGCGATGGAAACGGAGTTCCTGACGAGTGCCAGATCCTCTCCGGTGAACTCAGCGACTGCAATCTCAATGGAGTGCCAGATGCGTGTGATATCACCCAGGCATTCTCGCTTGATTGCAACCAGGATGCTGTTCCTGACGACTGTCAGGCAGGTGCAGATCCGTTCAACCCGGTGATCAGCAACTTGCCCGACCCCATCTCGGTGGTCACAGAGCCCGGGCTGTGCGGAGCTACCATCACCTGGGATGCTCCGGTAGCCACTGACGATTGTGGCATTGCATCCCTTGCCTCGAGTCATCAGCAGGGTGACTTCTTCACGCCTGGTCTGACCATCGTGACCTTCACCGCGACAGATGTCTCTGGTAATCAGAGCATTGCCATGTTCACCGTGCTTGTCCACGACGAAGAACTGCCAGGGCTGGATGGCCTCGAGCCACTGGTCAGCGTCCAGGCACCGATCGGAAGTTGTGAGGCTTCTGCAAGCTGGACCCTGCCTACTGCGACAGACAACTGTGGGATCTTCTCCACGACGGTGAGTCATCTTCCTGGCTCGACCTTCCAGGTGGGTAACACACCTGTGACCTACACGGTCATGGATGTACACGGAAATGTTTCTGAGTTTCCGTTCACTGTTGAAGTCCTTGACAATCATAGTCCGGAAATCCTCGGGATCTCTGCCGACCTGGCTGTCGTATCGGACCCAGGAACCTGTACAGCGATCGTGAACTGGGCAGAACCAACTCCTCAAGATGACTGTGTCATCGCTTCGTTCACTTCAACACATAACAGTGGGGATGCGTTCCCCATCGGTGTCACTGATGTGATGTACTCTGTCAGCGATTCGAGTGGATTGACCGCAACTGCTGGATTCAGCATCACTGTCACGGACGATCAGGCTCCAGAGTTCCTCACCGCACCTGCCGCCATTTCACTCGGAAACGACCCGGGAGAATGTGGTGCCACTGTGGCCTGGGCTCCAGTGACCACATCGGACAACTGCGCCGTCGCAGCGGTGACCAGCAGTCATCAGCCAGGCGACATCTTCGGGATTGGCACCACTCTTGTCACCGTGGATGCGCTCGATGTGAACGGCAACAGCGCGGTTCACACCTTCGAGATTACAGTGACCGACACCGAAATGCCGGCGATGACCGGTGTTCCGGCAAACATCACCTTGAGCAACGATCCAGCGCAGTGCACCGCTACCTACAACTGGAGCTTGCCGGAGTTCTCTGATAACTGTGGAGTTGCCAGTTTTACTGGAACACATGCTTCCGGTTTCACATTCCCATTGGGAACGACTGCAGTGACCTACACGCTGGTCGACAATGCCGGAAACACTCAGGAGCAGTCCTTTGATGTAACCGTGAACGACTCCGAGATGCCGACCCTCATCAATATGCCTGTTTCCTTCGCTGTGCCGAATGATCCTGGACAGTGTGGAGCAAATGTCGACTGGATCCCTCCGACTGCTGGAGATAACTGCACGGTTGCTGATTTCGATGCTTCGCATCAGCCTGGAGCGTTTTTCCCGATCGGGACGACCTCGGTAAATTACGTGGTGATGGATGCTGTAGGCCAGATTACTTTTGCCAGCTTCGACATCCTGGTCGACGACGAAGAAGCACCCATCATCAGCGGGATGCCTGCTGATCGCACTGTCGAAGCCGCTCTGGGTCTGTGTTCCGTTGCCCACGACTGGATTCCTCCGGTCCCATCGGATAATTGCACTGTCGCTTCATTCACGGCAACACATCAACCTGGAGACAGTTTTACAGTTGGATCCACAGAAGTCGTTTACACCACGACCGACTCTGCAGGAATGGTCACTACTGACCAGTTCCTCGTGACTGTGATCGATACAGAGAGTCCGACCATCATCCGTATTCCTGCGGATATTTCGATTCCAGCAGAGGCAGGAATTTGTACGGCAGTCGCCATGTGGGTTGCTCCCGATTCCGAAGACAATTGCGGAATCTCGACCTTTAACATCACCCATCCGTCGGGCACTACTTTCCCGACAGGAATGACCACGGTCTCCATCTCGACAGAGGATCTGTACGGAAATTCCGCAGCAGCATCCTTCACCGTCACGGTGCTCGACCAGCAAGAGCCGACATTGATGGGAATGCCATCAGATATCACGCTGACGGCAGAACCAGGAATCTGCACCGCTGCGGCGACCTGGGTGGAACCCACTGCGTCCGATAACTGCTCGGTTTCTACACTCGGTTCCGACTTCCTCAGCGGTCATCCGTTCAGCATCGGAACCACTCCGGTGACATACACTGCCATCGATTCTGGTGGAAACATCAGCGAGGCCTCCTTCAACGTGACCGTCACCGATGATGAACTTCCGACGATAGAGGACATCCTGGTGGATGCCGTCATCGCAGCTGACGCAGGGCTTTGCGGAGCCGTGCATGACTGGGTCGTACCGGCAATGGTCGATAACTGTGGAATCAGTACCATCACAGCGAGCCATGCTCCTGGGGACTTCTTCCAGCATGGCCTCAGTACTGTTCAATACTCGGTGACAGACAACTCCGGAAATACAACGACTTCGAGTTTCGAGGTGACCGTTGCTGATCTGGAGAGCCCTGCCATCACTGGCATGCCCACTGATGTGACCCTGTCCGCTGATCCGGGTGTCTGTGGTGCGCTCCACCAGTGGGTGGCACCGGAGTCGACCGACAACTGTCAGGTCCAGTCCTTCCTCGGCAGTCATGAATCGGGATCGCTGTTCTCGGTC
>JAYZBV010000017.1:0-11947 GCA_036338595.1 Planctomycetota bacterium
CGGATCTGTGCAGAGATCCTCAATTCCAGTTTTTTCATCGCCAGCTGGGTTTCTTCGAAGATGGCGGTGGCTCTTCGATGAGAAGCCGCCGAATCGAGTCCGAATTGCCAGCCGATGCCCACCTCGGCGGTCTCCTGGTCATCGGGATCACCCGCGTCTGCACCGAAACGACCAACACCCGTTCTCGCACTGACGATGGGATGACCCCATGCAGATGAAGCAAGACTGAGAGAGCGAGAAGCGCGAACCTCCGCCCGGGCTGCCATGAGGTCGGGTCGCTGCTGAAGTCCGCGCGCGATCAACTCTTCGGCAGTGAGATCTTGCAATGGAAATCGTACAGGGCCAGGTACTGGATGGTTTCGCACATGAGGACTCTGTGACATCAGGATCGAATCGGGCACCAGAATCGATCCCGATCCGTTTTCATCTGACAGCACGAGAAATTCCACGAGCCGTACAGATGCGATCTGGGCATTTGCATGCGCAATGGCGAGATCTCGCTCGGCGGCCGCTTCTTTTGCCTGAGCGCCGAGTACATCTTCACGTAAACCATTGCCTGCCTCGAGTCTGGCATTGGCGGTAGCGACGATCTGGTTACCGAAGTTCACTCTTCTCTCTGCGATGGCGATCTCTCCATGGGAACGAACCAGGTCGTGATAAAGTTGTGCGCCGTGATGAAGTGCCAGTTGCTCGATAGAGGAATACTGTTGCTCGCTGGAGATGAGCTCCTCGGCGGCGGCTAGTCGACGGTGCCAGTCTCCCCATGGATCCAGATCGAAACGTACTTCCAGGCCGGTGAAGACGCTTCGCTTCGAAACATCGACGATGACTCCATCGGTGCCCTGGGCAGCCCCGTCGGTACGTGCGTAGTCGAATCTCGGGCCGATGGTGGGAAGGAAGGCGGCATTTGCGATTTGCTGATTCGCTGCTGCTGCACGGGTGCGCTGTCGTGCCATCTGGATGGAAAGGGCATTACTCTTAGTCAATTCGAGCACCTCGGAGAGAGCAATTGTTCGAGCGCCCGGGAATGGTTCAGCAGGAGGCTCGGTGGCTTCTGCGGCATCTGGCTCGCCGGCAGATTCATCGGTGGTCTCTTCAGGTTGTTCTTGCTCAGATGGTTGCGGGATCCAGAGTGCCAGGTCATTTGAGCGGACGCTGGTCGACGAATCGGTGCTGCAAGAACTCAGCAGCAGCGCGATCAACGCGATGGTCAGCGATCGCAACAACGAGTTCTCCCGACAATTCACGAATGCAAGTTCACGGGTTGATCTGCTGAGGTAGTAAGAGGATTCGATGAGATTCAAGGGTTTGACCCCACAGCTTCTACACGGTCGCCATCCTGGACCAGGCCTTTTCCGATCAGGATGACCTGCTCATCGCCATTCAATCCCTCGGTGATCTCGACGGTCCCTCCATCGTCGAGGCCGATCTTGACCGGCACTGATCGACAGACTCCGTCGATGACGCAATAGACATGGTATTCGCCCTTGGAGCCGAGCAGGGCCTGTGCCGGCAAGGTCAGCGCGTCTACTCGCTCGATCAGATCAAAGTTGACGGTGGCAAACATCCCGGGGTAGATCTGCCCGTCTTCGTTGGGAAGCAGGATCTCGACCTTCATCGTGCGGGTACGTCGATCGAGATTGCGGGAAATGCGCGATACGACACCCTCGAACCTGCGATTCGGGTAGGCGCTACTGGTGATCTCTGCCGGGTGGCCCTTGTGGATGTAAGGGACATCCGGTTCTGGAATCTGCACATAGATCTTGATGCTGCTGAGGTCCTTGAGCGTAACGATGGCAGTGGTCTTGGAAGAGGTAGATGTGACCACGGCAGCACCTGGATCCAGAAAACGATCAGTGATGACCCCTGAAAATGGTGCTCGGATAATTGCGTAGCCGAGCATCGTTCTTGCATGATCCGCTCTTGCCGTTGCGCTGGTGACCGCTGTCTCGGCGACGGAGACGAGGCTTACCTTGGCGATCATCTCCGCCTCTGCAACAGCGACCATTGCTGCTGCGGCGCCGGATTTCGTCCCGGCCGCCTTCAGAGCTTCATTGCTCACCTCGACATCTGCTGTCGCAAGAAGATGGTTTTTCTCGGCAGTCTCCAGTTGAGCATCCGTAGCCGCTTCCTGCCCATGCAAGCTTCGAACTCGATCGGTTTGTATCTTCTGAGCCTCGAGTACAGCGCTGGACTTGCGCAATTCTGCACTGGCCTGAAGGATCTCCCCTTTTGCCTGGGCGAGACCTGCAGCTGCCGCGAGGATCTTGGACGCTCCTGCATCGGCTATTGCTATCGCTGCAGAGTGATGTGCCTTTGCCTCCAGAACTTGAGCCAGGGCTACATCCACATCATCGGCCAGTTCTGGAGTGTCGAGAACTGCGACCACCTGGCCCTTCTCAACATCGTCTCCGATGTCGACGGAGATCTTGTCGAGGTATCCACTGGTTCTGGCGTAGATGAAGGCTTCCTGGATCGCGAGCATCTCTGCTGGCTTGGAAGGAAGCCGATAGACGAGGGTCTCCTTTACAGGATTGACGACCGTGACTCGCGGGATCTTGTCATTCGACTGGCCGAAAGATGGAGTTTCGCTGATACAGAACACCAGCACCAGCAACAGCAGATGAGACAGCCCTCGGGCGAGCCGTGGTTTCCCATCGTGGGTCTTGAACTGGAGCTCAGCATGGTTGGTCATGGAGTCATTCCTTCCCTAACTCGTCCCTGGCGAGGAGGTCGCTGATGACGCGTGTCTTCCCCGAGATGAGTTCATATAGAATCGGAACTACGAAGAGCGAGAGCGCCATCGCTCCCAGCACGCCGCCGATGATGGCACGAGCCAGCGGTGCGTTGGCACCTCCGCCAAATCCCAGCGCCATCGGAAGAAGAGCCAGTACCGCTGCCAGGGAAGTCATCAAGATGGGCCTGAGTCTTGTTCTTGCAGCGGTCTGGATGGCGCTACGAGTTTCCTCACCTTCATCACGAAGCCTGTTGGCGTAGTCGACCATCAGGACGCTGTATGCGACCACGATGCCGGTCATCATGATGATGCCCATGAAGGACTGGATATTGAGGTTCGTGTTGGTGAGGAACAGCATCCATGCGACCCCGGTGAATCCGAGCGGAACCGAGGCGAGGATGATGAGGGGATCTCTGAAGGACCTGAAAATCGCGACCATCACCAGGTAGACCAGCATCGCGGCGACGAGAAGTCCAAACGCGAACTGCCCGAACGACTCCCTGGCCTGCTGGATTTCACCCTTGATCTGCCAGCGATATCCCTTGTCACTGTACTGGGCCATCAGGGCTTTCATCCGGGGAGAGGAATCGAGCCGTTGCTCGATATCGTTGACGACACTGCCGACATCTCTCCCGACCACATTGACATAAACATTGGTGACCCTGGTGATATTGACATGATTCACCACCGTAGGTCCTGTGGTTCGCTCAAAGGTCGCGATGTTTCTCAGCAGAATCGGTTCTTCAGAATCTCCGGTACTCGGTCTGATCGGAATGTTCTCGAGCGTGGCAAATGAATTGATCTCTCCTTCGGGGTACTGGGCACCGATGAAGTAATGATTGCGCTTCTTCTTATCGATCCAGAAGGAAGGGCTGAATGTGACGCTGGAGTTGGTGGCAGTGACGATGTTCTTGACGACCTCTTCGGGAGTGATTCCAAGATAGGCTGCCTTGACCCTGTCGATCACGATGTGAATGGACGGATAATCCAGGCGCTGCGCAACTCGAACATCGACCGCGCCATCAATCTGCCGTATTTCATCGGAGATGGTCCGGGCGATCTCCTGGCCCACCTCGAGCTTACTACCGGTGACCTGAATATCGATCGGGGACGGCAAACCAAAGTTGAGTGCTGCTGTCAGTATGCCGCCAGTATCGAAGGCGAACTCGATACCCGGGAATCGCTCGGCGAGTCGATCTCGCAGAAGGACTGAATATTCGATCGAACTCCTCGATCGGTTTTCCTTCAGCTGAACGAGCATGAATGCATCCATGGGGCCCGTGTTGGGAGTGTAGGCAGCGGGCCAGTCCATCAGGACCCCGAGGTTGGAGATCAGCATCTGCAGATCAGATGAGTCCATCTCGTCACGGGGGTCCCACTGTCCGATGACATCCTGGACCTCGTTCTCGACGCCCTCGATCAGGATCTCGGTGTTCTCGATGCGAGTCCCGGAGGGCGCTCGAACGAAAATGGTGAACTGTCCCGAATCTGTCGCAGGGAACAGTTCCTGACCGATCTTGGTCGGAACGCTACTCCACGGCACACCGGGCACAAGTCCAAGTGAGATCAGGAAGAACACCATCACAGAGATTCCGACAAGCGTCCTTCGTTGCAATACCCTTTCGAGAATCGATGCATAGCTTCGACCGATCGCCTGGAAGAAGGCCGGCTCATGATCGCTGCCCCCCGATCCTGTTCCGGCGTGAGGGTTCAGGAATCGCGCACAACACAGCGGGACGACCGTCAACGCCACCAGATACGAGGCGCCCATGGCGAGGATCACGCTGATCGCCAGGGGCATGAAAAGAAACTTGGAGATTCCACTGAGCAGCACGACGGGAAAGAAAACCACCATGATGGTGATCGTGGCGACGAAGACGGGCCCAGCAACCTCGCTGGCACCATCGAGCGCTGCTCGGATGGGTGTCTTGCCCATGCTCAGGTGTCTGGAGACATTTTCCAGCGTCACGATGGCCTGATCGACGATCAATCCAACAGCCAGCGCCAGCCCACCCAGCGTCATGCTGTTGATGGTATTCCCACTCAGATAGAGGCCGATGAATGCCGCAAGAGCTGACAGTGGTAGGGACAACAAGATGATCAGCATCGAGCGAACACTGCCGATGAAGAGCAACACGATCAACCCGGCAAGGAATGCACCGATCAATCCTTCATGTTCGAGAGCCGAGATGGAGTCTCGGACGAAGATCGATTGGTCCATCACGACCTCGAGAAGAACGTCATCCGCACCTTCGTACATGTCCACGACCCGCTGGCGAATCTGGGTCAACTTGGTACGGATCTCGTTGACGATCTCGATCGTATTGGCGCCCGGTTGGCGGTAGATGGGAATGTAGACCTGCCGGCGACCGTTGATACGGACCACATTTGTCTGGATCGATTGTGTGTTTTCCGCATTTGCTACATCCCGGAGAAAGACCGGCTTTCCATCGACGATCTTGATCAACAGATCATTGAGTTCGGGGATCTGATCGACCATTGCATTGGTCGTGATCATGTAATCCAGATCACCCAGCTTCGCATTTCCGGTCGGGATGAAGACATTCTGATCCTGGATCGCTCGCACCACATCCATCGGAGATAACTGGCGCGCCTCCAATTTCTCTCGGTCGAGATATGCGAAGATTCGCCTCAGAACGCCACCGTACACCGCTGGAGCGACGACTCCCCGAATCGACTGCAGCCGGTTCCGGAGTTCGTAATAAGCGACATCGTAGAGCTGTTGTTCCGACATCGTTTCCGAAGAAACGCTCACCAGGCATAGAGGAACGGATGCGGTCGGATCAAACGGCATCACCATCGGAGGGATGGTTCCAGGAGGGAGATAGAACAAGTCACTCATCGCATAACTGGTGACCTGCGACATCGCACTTTCCATGCTGATGTCTTCACGGAAGAAGTCCTTGACGATGGAGACGCCCGTCATCGACTTCGCTTCCTGGTGAGAGATGCCGACAGACTGCCCGGTCCATCTTTGCATCCGGCTGCTGATGTCACCTTCGACCACTTCAGGAGGCATACCGTTGTAAAAGGTCACAACCTGCACAGCTGGAGTGTTGAAGATCGGTAACAGGTCAGAAGGAATCTTGCTCAGAAAAATGGTGCCGAGCGAGATGACAGCCAGAGCGATGACGAGCACCAGGTAGGGAAATCGGAGCGCAGATCGGACAAGCCACATTCTTGGATTTCTCCACTTCATGCGGATGGAAATGACATCCGCTGACCTGGAATAGCGAGACCTGCTACGTCACGGCAAGCAATGAGGAATGCGGTGAGGGGGTCTCAGATCTCGCAATCAGCAAGACAACCTCGCTTGCAGCCTCGGAGACTGCAAGTGGGGGCAAGTGAAATACATCGATGTCGGAATGACAACAGGCTGCAATCGGTCGAATTGACGCGGATCGGCCTCATGCACCGAGGCCTGGAAGGGTTCCCGTACTGTCACCGATTTGTTTGACGGGGGATCCCGCAGCTTGGGCCATCGTCAGAAACAAGTTGCACATCGGAGTGTTCTTCTCGACGGCGAGATGACGTCCAGTGTCTATCAATCCATTACCTCGTCCTGCAACCAGAACAGGGAGGTCATTGTGATTATGCCGATTACCATCTCCGATGGCAGAGCCATGAACGACGATGGTGGAATCCAGAAGTGACCCCTCATTGTCGCTTACCTCCGAGAGCCGTTTCACGAATCTTGCGAACTCGGTAACTTGCCAGCGGTTGATGGTGCGCACTTGATCGACCTGTAGCTCATTTCCCTTGTGGTGAGTGAGGGTGTGGTGGCCCTCGCGGACCTCCAGATGTGGGTGCGTGCGATTTGATCCCTCATTCGCCCACATGAACGTGATCACTCGAGTTAGATCCAGACGGAAGGCAAGGATGATCAGTTCATGCATCAACTGGATGTGTTCAGAGATCCCCAGTGATCCAGATTGGCCGAAGTCTGGCAGCGCACCTTCCTGGAGTTCGAGTTTCTCCAGCTCTTCGAGTCGATCAATCCTTCGTTCTATGTCTCGTACTCCGCCGATGTACTCGTCCAATTTGTTGCGATCATTGGTTCCGAGTTGTTTCTCCAGTCGCTTCGCATCTTCCAGAATGAAGTCAACGATACTGGAGCGTTGAGAGATTCTTTTTCGCCGTGCTGCGCTGGTTTCTGCGGCAGACCCCTTCAGGAACATTCTTTCAAACACACGTCTTGGATGGGTTTCATGAGGCATCGGTTGGTCGGCCTTTGCCCAGCTGATGTTTGACGAATAGGCACACGAATACCCGGAGTCACAGTTCCCCGACTGACGCCCTCCTTCAGTCCCCAGCTGAAGCGAAGGGATCATCGCCTGATCGCTGCTGGAAGCAGCGATGATCTGATCTGCAGAGACGCCCGCATGGATATCGTCACCTGCGGTCTTGAATGGATGCGCCCCGGTAAGAAAGCAGGCAGCAGAACGAGCATGATCGCCGGGCCCATCTCCGAGTGCGCGAGCATTTTGGTGGGCGAGCCCGGAGAGGATCAAGACATCGTCACGAACCGACTCGAGAGGCTCCAGGATCGGGGAGGGTTGCCATTGGCGACCGGTTCCCTGAGGAGACCACTCCGATTGATGGACGCCATTGGGGATGAAAAGAAATACCGATCGAAGTGGTGCACCGGAACCCTGCAGGGTATCGGCGAGTGCCGTCAGGGGGCTCATCGCTTCGAGCCACGGTAGTGCCATCGCTGTGCCGAGACCGCGAAGAAATGTTCGGCGATGAAACTCTCTGGTCATGACGAACTCGTTCCTCTCACCTTCGATGAGACACCTCAATTGCTGTTGAGACAAGAACCGATCAGGGAACCATGCAGCTGCGAAAGGACTTCAACAGCACGATCTCCTCGATCAGTGCTGGAATTGATGGATCGGTTTCGAGCCGATTCATGAGTCTGGCGATGGACGGCTCATCGCGTTCGGTAAGACCGCGACCCAGCGCATAGATCAGCATATTTTTCGCCAAGGACCTGGCGAACCCATCTGAACTGGAAACCGTATTGCGCAGGTCTTCAATTCCCAGGAGTACGGAACCATCTGGAAGTTCTCCTCGGGTATCGATCTCTCCCGTGCGGTAACGTCCGACAGCGTCGAATCTTTCGAGAGAAAAACCCAGTGCGTCCATTCGACGGTGGCAGATGCTACAAGCGGGTTCGCTACGATGCAGTCGCAACTGCTCTCGTAGTGGCAACTCTGATCCAACTTCTCCGGGTAGAGGAAGCGTGCCCGCTCCCGGAGGTGGAGGAGGCGGTGCTGCATCGAGCAGCACTTCCAGCAACCACTTGCCGCGTAGCACAGGAGAACTTCTCTGTCGGGTGCTGGTAGCCAGCAGGATGCTGGCCTGAGACATCAGACCTCCGCCGCGAGGATTCTCGACCTCGATACGACGTATCTGATCACCCTTCACTTCTTTCAGGCCGTAGTGCCTGGCGAGTCGATTGTTGGCGAAGATATAGGGGGTATCGATCAACTCACTCAAGGGCAGTCGGTTTCGGAGGACGTGATCAAATAACTCGATCGTTTCTGCTTTCATGTACCCGAGCAGTCGTCTGTCGATGTCGGGAAAAATCTTCCTGTCTGGTAGATGATCGCCGAGATCTCGGATTCTCAGCCACTGAGTGGCGAAATCGCTACCGAGGGAGCGAGAACGAGGATCGAGAAGCAGCCGCCGAGTCGCTGCCAGAAGCCCCTCCGGTTGATCCAGGGATCCTTGTTCAGCCGCATCCATCAGCGACTGATCGGGTGTTGTTCCCCAGAGAAAATAGGACAGTCGAGTGGCCAGTTCATGGCCTTGGAGGTTTCGTATCGTTCCAGAATCCACATCCGATGGAGTGCTCTCGATACGAAGAATGAAACGAGGGGAAACGATGGCAGCGACCAGCGCAGATCGTAGCAGTGATTCAGCAGATGTCGGGTCGGAGGCCGCTGCAACAGCGGTATCGACCAGTTTCTGTCTCATCGCCTGCGAGACCGGTT
Source organism: Planctomycetota bacterium (assembly GCA_036338595.1). Lineage (GTDB taxonomy): Bacteria > Planctomycetota > UBA8108 > UBA1146 > UBA1146 > QNYK01. The sequence goes on from JAYZBV010000017.1 coordinate 8,758, forward strand.
TCCTCCAGAAGAGAGGTAGCCACTGCCTGGCTCCCCGGGCCAGTCGTTCCCGGGGTGTTCCGTCACCATCGAGTGCCACTTGCTGGAAGTGAGTGGGTTCCAGACCTTCCGCAGGTCCATCTACGCGGATGGAAACGATGGCTGCGTTGCGATCTCTCTGCGTTGGGTCCGGATGTTCTGGTTTGTAGTAGTCATTGATGAAGGTTGCCCGGATTTGATGAGTTCCCGACGAGAAGTGACGCTCAAGAGATCTTCTGCCAGGTTTTTCACGGGTTTCGGAGAACTCGATGGTGTCTAGCCTGTTTTTTCCGACCTGCAAACCGAATCGGACATGTTGGTTACCCGCCTGCTGTCCCCAGCCCTCGACATGAATTCGATATGTGCCCGAGCGCGGGAAAAAGTGCGGGACAGAGACGCTGCCGCGACTCCAGAAGTATGCACTACCGGCCTGGACACGACCTCCGCCCTCCAGTTTGAACTCACTGACCTCGTGAAGAGTCGAGAGGTCGGAGTCGTCATCGGAGATGATGACGGTTCCCTGAGCGACTTCCTCTGCGATACGAAACAGGCGCTCGATGTATGTTGGTGACAGTGAACCCCCCTGGTTGTCAAAGCCATCGGATGAAGGATCGGCGGGTAGGTGACGCTCGATGTCCATCTCGAATCCGGTCAGGTCGCGGATCGTATTGTGCAACTCGGTTCTGCTGAGCCGTCTGGTCACGGCTGCTCCTGGTGTTTCTGGCATCGACTGCAGGACCTGCCGCATCCAGTCTTGCAGTTGCAAAATGGCTGCATCGCGTTCCTGAGATGTCGGGGAAGGCTCATCTTCCGGGGGCATCTCACCGCTGGTGAGGACACGGTGGACCAGTCGCCAGTCCTCCATCGGAGCCGTGGCACCATCTTCCAGCACCACTTCCAGGTCGAGACCGCCCTTCGGTTCTTCTCCTGAGTGACACTCCACGCAGCTGGATTGGAGGAGATCGCCCACTACCTGCGGAACGGGGTCGGTCGTCGGAGAGGATTGATTCAGAAGTAGTATCAGGATGGCGGGGTAAATCATCGATCCCCTGGTGGGGGCTCGGAAACTCGACCATCTGAATCGATCTCGATGTCGTGGAGGCGATGCAGATCCTCTGCAAACTTTGCACTCATCGCCTCGTTCATCAGGTATGCGAGCAGCCCGGTGCCAGGAGGCAAATCGCCCTCATCTTTCCAGACGATGAGGGTCCCTCCACTTTCGATGGGTTCGAGTGTGATCGAGCCGCTGGCATTGATCTCTTCCGACTCGATGGCACCCTCGTACCAGATCCCTGTATCGGGCTCGGCCCTCGTGATGGTCAATTTTCCACGGCTCTTTTCGCTGGTCCAGCTGTAGCCATGGCCGGCTGTGGCCGCTTCACCTTCGATGACCACATCGCGGACACCGAATGAGTTGTCATCCCAGCCGACCCATTGATCCCAGGATTCAAAATTGGAGATGAGTGGGTAGAGATCCTCTACCGAATGGGCGGAGGGTTGCTCGACCCGCACACTCCACTTGGCCGGCAGCATGAACCCGGTGATCACGAGAAACAGGATCAGCAGGATAAAAGCACCGCACCCCAGCAGCAGTAGTCTTCGAAGTAACTTCAACGATGACACCCTTCGTGAAGCATGGAGAATACAGGACAGATCGAGGGGTAACCAACCATGCAGATCGTGAACAGATTTGCCGTATAGACCACATTGCCACAACAGGCTCTGCCCGTACCATCACCCGGAGATCCGTAGCGATCAGATTGAGATGCTGATGCTGCCATCGACCTGTTTCGAACAGATTCAATGAATGATGTAGAGGCCAAGGAGTTCAGATGCTGAAGAAAATTGCCATTGTGGTTCTTGTGGTGGCCATCCTGTTGCTGGTCGTGGGCTACTTGCTTCCGCGCACGTATTTGATTTCCAGATCCAGTTTCATTGAGGCATCCGCAGACAAAATTTACGCCAGCGTTATCGATCTGAAAAGTTGGCCCGAGTGGACGCCATGGAATGAAGAGATGGACCCGACCATCGAGTACACGTACACGGGGTCGGGGGTCGGATCGGTTTCCAGATGGACCAGTGACAACATCGGTGTTGGATATCTGGAGGTCACCAGCGCAGAAGAGGGGCGAGGAATCGTGTACGAGCTCCACTTCGAGGGTTCTGCGCCAGCGGATGGGGTGGTGCAGATCACGCAGATGAAGGGGGGCTGCGAGGTAATGTGGAAGATGAGTGGTGAGGGTGTACCTCCTATCGAGCCCTACTACATCTTGATGATGAATTGGATGATAGGAAAAGACTTCGAGCAGTGTCTCGCCGGGTTGAAGGAGCGAAGCCTGTGAAGTTTGCGCCAATCTGGATGACATTACTGCTGATGGCGGCCCTTCCGGTCGGTGCAGATGAAGCGAAATCGCCGCCGAATATCCTGTGGATCGTCTCCGATGATCAACGTGCTGACACCATCGCTGCACAGGGAAACGCCACGATCCTGACACCTTCCCTCGATCGTTTGGCGCGCCAGGGGATCAGTTTCAACAGCGCATACTGCATGGGATCGACCAGCGGAGCGGTCTGTGCACCGAGCCGGTACATGATGATGACGGGGCGTTCGCTGCATCGACTGCCGGGAAATGTCTTCAACATCCCCGAGCAGGAGGTGACCCTTCCCCAGCGGCTCCGAGAAGCGGGATGGAACACCTTCTTCACCGGCAAGTGGCACAACGGAAAGGCTGCGTACCAGCGCTCCTTTGGTGGCGGTGCAGAGATCTTTTTCGGCGGAATGGGGAGCCATACAAAACTGATGGTCCACGATCATCAACCGGATGGAAAATACCCCGACAGCAAACGCCACCCCCTGCCAGCCTTCTCCTCGACCGCTTTCGCCGATGCTGCCATCCGTTTCATCGAGGAGCAGGCAATCATCGAAGAGCAGGAAAGAAAGAACGAGGAGCAGGTGAGTGATGGCCGCAACAATCCATTCTTTGCCTGTGTCTTCTTCACCGCACCCCATGACCCTCGCACTCCTCCGGCGCAGTTCCTGTCGATGTACCCGAAGGAAAAGATGTCGTTACCGGCGAACTTCTTGCCGGAGCATCCCTTTGACAACGGAGAACTGAAAATCCGCGATGAAAAGCTGGCCCCATTCCCCCGCACCCCTGAGGTGGTGAAGGAG
>JAYZBV010000018.1:0-4745 GCA_036338595.1 Planctomycetota bacterium
CAACTTCCTCGGAGGTGCTCCTCCCCCTGGAGGTGGATTCCAGCGAGCAGACTGCAATACCGATGGCAGTTTCAACATCGCAGATGGGATCTTCCTGCTCGGCAACCTCTTCTCGGGAGGACCTGCCAGCAGCTGTACAGACGCCTGCGATTCCAATGACGACGGCACCATCAACATCGCAGATGTGATATTTAGCCTCGGCAATCTCTTCAGCAGTGGCCCCAACCCGCCCGAGCCATTCGGCGACTGTGGAGCGGATCCAACTGCTGACTCGATCGATTGCGCCGAGTACAACAACTGCCCCTGATTCTTCGGGTCCAGGCGTAAATTCTGAATCCCCTCGGCGGGTGAGGTTCAACAAGGACCTCACCCGCCGATTTTGTTTCGTGCTACGATCCCCGGCGAGGGTTGATTCGATGGGGAAGGAAGTGACTTGGGGTCAGCGGACCACTCCAGCATGGATGGCAGTACCCGAGCGGGGTCACTGACGGGGGTGCTTCTGATCTCCCGCGTGCTCGGCCTGTGCCGCGATGTGGTGCTGGCGATGTTACTCGGTGCGGGTCCCGCTTCGGATGCGCTGCGTGCCGCCCTGAAGATTCCATCGATGATCCGCGACTTGCTCGCCGAGGGTAGCATCTCGACCGCATTCATCCCTGCCTACGAACAGCAGAAGGTCGAGGGAGGCGACGAGGCGGCACACCGGTTCTCCCGCGCGGTACTGACGCTGTTGCTGATCGGCACCTCGGTGGTGGCCATCGCGCTCTGGTACTCGGCACCGTTCTGGATGCAGTGGCTCGCCCCCGGCCTGGAAGACCCCGACCTCGGTGTGAAGCTGTTCATCCAGTTGCTGCCATTCCTGCTGCTGGTTCCGTTCCTGGCAATACTCAGGGGGCTGTTGCTGGCGAGCGATCACAACCGTTCTGCGGCGGCCTCTCAGGCGGTCCAGAATGCCGTCCTGGTGGCTGCAGGAATCATCATGTGGAATGGCTCATTCGGTGACGAGGAGGCCGCCAGTGGCTGGATCAGAGCGTTCCTGGTGGGTGCTGTGGCGGCTCTCGTCCTGCTGGCCATCTCGAGCTTCAGAACTCATCGGATGCCCCTCCCCACGCTGCGGATTTCCGTCGCCGGGACCTCTAGATTCAGTGCCGATCTATCGATCCAGTTGCTGTCGAGTTCGGTCGTCTATCTCAACTCGATGATCGCCATCCACTTCGCATCCCGCATCGGAACCGGTGCCATCACTCATCTCGACAACGCGTTTCGCTTTCACTTCTTGCCGATCGCATTGATCGGGGTTGCGCTGGGGACCATTGCAGGGGTCGACGCTTCTCGGCTGGTCGCCCGCCAGCAATCGAGGGCGCTGGCGATGCGCATCGGCCGAAATCTACGAACCACCCTCTTCATCGCCCTTCCTGCGGCAGTGGGGCTGTTGATCCTGGCCGAGCCGCTGATCCGGCTGCTTCTTGAGCACGGCAACTACAGCGCCTCCCACAGCGCTGCGACGAGTTCTGCATTGATGGTGTTCTGCCTGGCGATCCCGCTGGCGTGTCTCGTTCCAGCATTGATTCGAACCTCGATGGCGATGGGACACAGGTGGTTACTGATCTGCTCCTCGGGCATCGCGCTGGCCGTCAACTGGACGGTTCTCACCGCCCTCGAGGGTACATGGGGAGTCCCTGGCCTGGCCTTCGCCTCGGTCATCTCGACTCTGGCGTGCTGGGCGCTACTGGAAGCAGGATTGAGAAGACATCTCGCTCTACCACGGCTGCGATGGAGCGCTGTACTCGGGAACACCTGGGTCACGCTCGCTGTGGCGGCCAGCACCATCTCCGTATCGATGCTGTGCAAATGGGGGATTTCCAGCTCCGTCATCGCTGATCTATCGACGCTCGTGATCGGAATTCCTCTCGGGATGGTCGTCGCTGTAGCCACCGGTCGGCGATGGTGCGTCAGCGAAACGAGGGCACTGGTGAGGTTGATCCGTGCTGCATCGAGTGTCTGGCGCCGTTCCTAGGTCAGTTCAAGAGCGTCGAGATCTTCTTCCGATTCGGGCCAGACGGGGGGCTGTGGAATCGCCGTCGCGGGGATCGCTCGCTTCTCCAGCAATCGTGGTCCGAGATCAACGTTCGAGAGAATTTCGGCAATCTTCTGGCCCGCACTTCCATCGCCGTAGGGATTTTCCATTCCGGCCAACGAGTCACGGAAAGCAGGATCGATCACCCGTTCGATTCCCTCGAGGATGGCGCTGCGATGAGCCGGGACATCCACGATACAGCGGCTCCGTTCTCTACCTTGCTGTCGCCTTCCCACGTTGAGGCAGGGCAATTGCAAGGCAGGGGCTTCCATGATTCCGCTCGATGAATTTCCGATGATGGCACGAGCTCTCGCCAGCAGTGCCCAGTAGATCCTGTGGTTCAGATTGACGAAGATCCTCGAATCCGAGCGACGGTCGCACAGTTGCTGTGCGCGGTCGCGGATTTCTCGGCTCCCAGCATCCGAGTTAGGAAAACAGAAGGCGAGCGGCCGCTCGACCTGCTCGATCGCCTCGAAGAAAGGATCGCTCTCGATGGAGACCTCTCCATCGAGTGTGACCGGATGCCAGACAACCACCAATGGCTCCTGTTCGGCGATGGGTCCGAGGGTTGCTGCGACCTCCTCAGAATCGGGAGGATCATCATCTGTCAGGTGATCGATGCTCGGTGCCCCCACACGGTGAACTCGCCACGGCTCTTCCCCGGCCATCAATAATCTGCGTTTCGCAGTGATCGTCGGCACCAGATGGACATGGGCTACCGAGGTCAACGCCTGTCGCACCGCATGATCCACTGCCCCCTCCGACACCTCGCCACCTTCTATGTGGGCGACCGGAATCCTCAGAGCTAGCGCCACCGAGGCGGGTGCCAGCATCTCGTATCGGTCTGCCATCAGGAGCATCAGATCGGGGCGCTCCTTCGAGAGGACCTCGGTCAAGGAGAGCACTGCCAGACCGATCGTCTTGGCCATGCCCACGTCGGAGTCGCTGCTGAGCAGGCACTCGATCCGATGATCGATCTCGAACCCATCTCTTTCGATTTCACCGACCGTCATGCCGAACTCTGGAGACAGGTGTGCACCCATCACGGCAAGACTCAGATCGATCTCCTCATACTTCCTCAACTGCCGCAGTGGAGAGGAGAGGTGACCCCAATCCGCTCTGCTGGTGGTCAGGGCCAGGATTTTTCTGGCACTCCTCACTCCTCCGCCTCCAGGTCGAGCCAGGTCGCCCAGGTGCCCGGTTCAAGGCGACTCTCGACCACCCAGGCGCGAACCCACTCCGTGGCTGAGACACCTACTGCCTGCCCGTGCTTGAGCACCTGCGTCTGCTCCAGACAGTAGTGAGCAACGGTGTAGCACCAGGCACGGACCTGCTCCTTGGTGCTGGTCGATCCGATCACCTCGATCTCCCGTTGCCCCAGCGACGAGAGCCCTCGAGTGACCAGACCGCGGGTGCCGTCGGTGGCTTCCCACAGCCTGAAATCAAGCCAGATTCTCAGTGGCAGTCGATCCTCCGTCATCGACTGGCACGATTCCTCGAACGCATTCCAGGAATGGATGGTCGTGGATGAGTCCCAGTAGACTCCGACAGCTCCGAGGTTATTTCCGAGCACCTGGGTGACACGGGTCAGCAGCAACGCTCGTTGCACCGAGAATCCGATCTCGCCGGCATCGAGTACCGGTGCGTCGAGAGCTTCCTCGGGACTGGAAACCGGCATCTCCCCGGTCTCTTCACCTTCGGCTGACACATCCCGGGCGGGTGGTGGATCGGTCCCATCGGAGGCGTCGCAGATGACGATCAGGTGAGACTGATGTCGGGAGAACTCTTGCTTCGCTTCGGGCCAGTACCAGGCGTTCTCGATCGGTCCATCGAGGAGGTCCGCCGGGATGGGTTGATTCCTCCTGGAGACCTTGACCACCACACCTGCGACCTCTGCGATGGTGGTTTGCCCCGCATCGGACAGCCGAACGATGGTGTCTTCACCCAGAAGACCACGAATCAGATCGCCGATTTCGTGATCCTCAGGTTCGCTAGCACTCTGCAATGCAACGATGGAAATCAACGGCCAGCACTTTCCTTATGCAGTACAGTTCGATCGAACAGTCGCCCTTCGATATCAAAGGCAGAAATCTCCATCTCGGGACCATTGACATTCACCATCATGAAGTGGTGTCCAATCCTCTTGTTGGAACTGAACCAGGTTCGATTGGGAGCGAAATTCTCCAGACTACCTCCGCCACCGCCGGTGGTGATGTAGACCACTCCTTCTCCAGCTGCCACTGTCTTGCCGTTTCTGATCGGCCAGGTTCGCTCGTAGACGTGAATGTGACCGTTGAACACCACGTCCACACCGTACTTCTCATACAGAGGGACCAATGTCTTCTGTACCGGGGGATAGCCCTGGTCGGACCCACCCTTCCAGGTGTCACCGTAATCATTCTCATCGGAAGTCCACGCCGGATGGTGATGATAGACGACCTTCCAGGTCGACTTGCTCGCTGCCAGAGCCGCTTCGAGCCATTTCACCTGATCGGTATCGGAAGCGATCCGCTTGTTGGTATCGACCACGAAGAAATCAGTATTCCCCCAGTTGTACTGGTAGTAATACTCCGGCTCCGGCATGGTGAAATACTGATAGTACAGTGCCGCATTCTGCTCATGGTTTCCCAGAGTCGGGAACATCGAGTAGCGACAGAGAATATCCGCTGCC
>JAYZBV010000019.1:0-55549 GCA_036338595.1 Planctomycetota bacterium
GGGGGGGGGGGGGGGGGGGGGCCCCCGCCCACCCCACCCCCGCTTTCACTGGCGTCAGGGTGATTCGCTTCCTTCGCCCTGCATCGAAGGCTTCGCCTGGTCGTGTGACCCGCTCTCTTCTTGCTGACCCCACTTCTCAACTCTACGATCCAGTTGCTCGATGGAACCAACAACTGGCTCCATCCAGTAATGCGGTCAGGCGCTGGAGAATTGGTTGGGAGTGTTGATGGCGATCGCTTCGATTTGCGAACATTGCGGTTCAGGATTTTCTGCGCCAGACGCAAGCCTCGGCAGTGGGGTTTCTTGTCCCACCTGTGGCAAGAAAACCAAGGTCCATGATGAGGCGGGTGTCCGTGAAATCGAGGAGAAGATCCGCAGCAAACAGAGACGGGAGCAGGACTACAGTTCGCGGCTAGCGCTTCTGAGGGAACTGGAGGAGAAGGAGCGCCATGATGGCAACAGGGGTGCGATCGAGGACTCGATTCGCAACTTTCAGCCGCGCATGGGGACCAGAAATCGGCGGCTGAGGTTGCTGGGGCACATGTTGATGGTGATCGCCTGGACGATCTTTGGAGTTGCCCTGGTTCTCGCCGTCATCGCCGCCATTGATCAAGGGGTCGGCGGAATGGTCGCTTGCACTCTGTTTGTGCTGGCGGGTGTGTTCGGATTTGCTGTCGTGAAGTTTCTCTCCGAGGCGAGTTACTCTCTTGCAGAGATTGCCGACAGACAATGGGATATTCGTGCACTGCTGCTCGATCTATGCGAGGAACAGGAGCGGCAGAAAGAGAGCGAGAACCGCTGACTGCGGTTCTCGGACCCTCACTCGGTGAAGAAGAAGTCGAGAGCACCCTTGGCAGAACTCCCGAACTCCTTATCCAGTGAGACCTTCTTCTGAGGCCTGTTGCGGATCTCCTCGAAGATGGCGTCCAGTTTCTCGCAGGCGGCGCGTGCATAGAGGCGAACCATTCCGACAGTGGTCTGGTCGTCGAAGACGGTCGCCATGATGGTCCTGTTGCCGACCATGGAAAGCTGGATGCTATCGCGCTTTCCCTGGTGGAAGAGAACCGAGAACTCGTCCTCTCCCAGCAATTTGGCCATCTCTCGGGTTGCTGCGTACGATCCTGCGACCAGGGCAGCGACGGTTTGCTCGTCGATGGAATCTGTATCTCCACCGCTGGTCACCATGTGCCCTTCCTTGTCGATGAGCAGATTGCACTTGCTGCCACTGAGCTCGAGAAATTCTGCGAGAATGACATCGATCTGTTCGATGTCGTCGCTGTAGAAGACTATTCGCTGGTTGCGTAGATGATCGCTATCGGTAACCACTGTACTGTTTCCTCCCGTGCTCAGGGCATGATCCGGATGATACCGGCGAGATGCAGCAACACGGTTGCTGCGACGATCGAGGTCAGGACCAATCCCACAACCATCGATGTGCGACGCTTTCTGCGCCGAGGAGATGTAACGAGTACTGGTCGCGCACCATTGGATGCGGTGCGTACCGTTGGCGCCTGAGCGACGTTTCTCACGGCACTGACCGATGCTCGTGTCCGGGCGCCGGCTCCAGATACCTTCGCTGCTCCCTGGGCGTGCCTGGTCACGGCCCTGGAGGTGGCGACTGCAGTAGCAGTGGCGCTACCACCTGAGGAGCTTGCAGAGCCTTTGGGTGCCACCACCGAGGGGGACCTTCTCGGGGCGTGGTTCTCATTGAGAGATTCCAGCACCATTCCGGCGAGTCTCTTGAGGGTCGGAAAGACACCCTGACCATCGCGAGCTACCGCCTCGAAGTGGGGCGCATCCCAGCTGTTGAGTGCTTCTTCCAGTTCCTCGACGCTGTAGACATCCGGCAGGTCTCGCTTGTTGTATTGCAAGATGATCGGCGTGTTGGCGATGTCGAGCCCATGCTCCTTGAGGTTTTCCTCCAGGTTTTTCAGGCTCTCGATGTTTTCATTCATCTTGCCTCGCTTGGAGTCTGCGACGAAGACGACTCCATCCGCTCCTTGCAGCACGAGCTTTCGAGTGGAGTTGTAATACACCTGCCCGGGGACGGTGTAGATCTGGAATTTCGTCTTCATCCCAGCCACCTGTCCCAGGTTGAGGGGGAGGAAGTCGAAGAAGAGGGTTCTGTCACCCTCTGTTGCGATGCTGGTGAGGTCGCCGACACTGGTGTCGGGTGCCTTCTGGTGTACCACCTCGAGGTTCGTGGTCTTGCCACTGAGCCCCGGGCCGTAGTACACGATCTTGCAATTGACTTCTTTCAGCGAGAAGTTGATCTGTACCATGTTTCACTCTCCATGATCGTCCGAAACCCTGTTTGTCAGGAGATCCGGAACTCGAGGATTCCGCTCAGCCGTATTGCAATGCTGCGGATTTCTAAAAGACCTGTATTCAATTCAAGGCCCGCATGAGTCATCACTGCGAGCGTCGCTCCTTCGAGGTTCATCAGTAGCAGGTTGCCGCCTTCTGCCTCGAGGATCACTTCCTCCGGCACTTCGCCCGAGCAGTGCATCGCCGCGCGATTCACCGCGAGCCGTGCCGTCGAGGAAAAAGCTGCAACACACTCCTCGTCAATTTCTTCCGAGAGCCGCGAAGCTACCGGAATGCCATCGTCAGTCATCACCATGCTTCCGAGCACTCCAGGGATCGCGTTCAATTTCTCCAGCAGCGGGTTCATCGAATCGTCTCCCTTCCCCGGTCACTCTCGAGCCAGCGGCCGAGTGAGGATTCAAGCGATTGACGCTTGCAATGAGAGACGATCATCGATCCTGATTCTGCGAGACCGATCAGCACTCCACCGGCTCCCCGGGCGGTGAACTTCGAGAACTCTCCCAGTCCCATCCTTGGAGTTGCCTGGTAGAGCGACCCAGTGAGCACGGAGAGGGTCTCCGTCATCTGCTGACCGTGATCTGCCCCGTCGCTGCAGGCGACCAGCGAGCGGGAGGCATCTACTTCCCAGACATCGAACTCTCCAGGAGCGGAGATCAGTTGTCTGCTGGTTTCATCGTTGGTCGGAATCGAACCCGTTTCCCAGCGAAGGAACAGTTCCTGAACATTCGTCGTGTTTTCAGCAGGTTGGATTTTTGTGAGAGCATTCAGTGCCAGCACCATCGGGTCCGATGGCGAGATCCTGGAGATGGGGCGGAGCACCTTCGAAGCAGCGACCGGTGCACGCAGCAGCAACAACAACATCGCCAGGGCTCTCAGGCATTCCCCATGTCCAGGATGCAATTGGCACGCCTTGGAGAGGTATCTCAGTGCATGAAGCCCTGCAACGGAGTCATCCTCGCGACGGAATCGACGAAGGAATCCTCGAGCGATGGCCAGGTAGCCCTCGGGATTACAGGGGTCCTCTTCGATGGCTGCATGGGCCCAGCTGGTGGCCCCGGATGCATCTCCCAGGAGGTTGAGCGCAGCAGAGAGGTGCGCGGCGTCGGCTGCCGAATATCTGGACTCGACGGCGTCCTGCAAGGATGCCAGCGATGCCCTCGCACGGCTTCGCTGGTACCGATCGAGTGCAGCCTCGCCCTCATTCCATGGGTAATACCGCACGGTTCCGGCACGCAGGAGTTGGGTGGCGTCGAGGTGATCGCCCTGATCATCCAGTAACTGCGCTCGTTCCAGCAGCCGGGTTTCGGCACCTGGGGCGAACAGTTCGGCGAGATGTTCATCGCTGGCGCGAGGGCGCTTCATCCAGGATTCGATGATTCCCAAGGATCCTCCGGAACTGATGGTGGAATTGGAGAAATTGGTCCACGGTCTGTACCCAAGACTACGATGGTCCTGCCTTCGGCGGCAAATCGCCCTTCCGCGGCTTCCTGTCAAAGATGAGCAGTGATCCCTGCTGGTCGGAGACGACCAGTTTGCCACCTTGAAATACGGTAGATGTCCAGGGTGTCAGCCCGCGGTGTGCCCATAGTGCGCTGCCGTCGCCGAGGTCAAAGATCTGCAGGTTCTGATCGACACCGACGATGGCGACGCGGTCCTCGGTGACGGCGGAGTTGATCGGATCGGCGGGACCAGTACTCGACCAGATGATGGTGCCCGTTTCAGGATCGATTCGCTCGACGGAGCCTTCCCTGGAGATGCGTACAAGCACATCCTGTGTGCAGAGTAGAGTGTCCTCAGCATCGACCCTGGTCGGGACACTCCAGATCCTTGCGCCGCTGTCTCCTGAGTATTTCTCGATGGTCGAGCCAGCGGCGATGAAGATCGAATCGCCCATCACGATACTAGCGGTGGGTTTGTTCGGCAGTGGTGTGATCCACAGAACTGAGCCTGTTGAAGCGTCGACGCCGGTCAGGGCACCGGGCGATGCGATGACGAGTCCACCGGCCGCGGTGAGAAGTGCTCCCTTGCGAAGGCTGTCGAACTCACGATTCCAGAGCGGTGACAGCGATTCAGGTTCGAAGGCATGTACCATCCCGCTTGAGGTGATGACTGCGAAGATGGAACCGGCTGCAACGGGAGTATCGCGGACGATGCCGCCGTTGGTGGCGATGCGACTGCGAGAGAGGATGGCACCACTCTCGAGTTCGACTCGAATCAGATGACCTGTCGTTGTTGCCAGCAATACGCATCGATCCATCGTCAGTGCTCCAGCGAGCAGATCGCCAGATCCAGCGATAGAGAGTTGCCACGACTCTTCCAGACCATCGATGGAGAAGCCATGGAGAGTCGACTGGCGGTCAACGACCACCAGCGCCTCTCCATCGTTGGCAAGGATCGTCTCGATGGGGTTCAGCCCCGATACCGTGTGATCGGGAGTTCGCGAGAGCAGGAACGAGATCGAGTCGTGTTGGCCCGGGGTGTGCCAGAGCAGTTGAGATCCGTGCCCGGGGCTCTCTGCCGTCATCAGGACCGGGTTGGCTGCTGGTAGCAGCACCGTGCTGGCTCGATCGTTGAAGTGTCGGATGTCCATCGGCTCACCATCGGCGAGGATCCTGGTCGCCGCAGGCACCATATCGATGGGGATCTCCAGTTTCAGGTCATCCAGGAGGGGGGAATGGGGGAATTCTCGAACCATCTCCAGGTGTTTTTCAAGAGCCCGCTGATGTTCCCCCATCTCGCTCAAACGTAACGAGTGATCGAAGAGGAGTCTTGCCTCTTCGATGTACTGGATCATCTCGTTGCGTGTTTTCTCGATGGAACGTTGTGTTGTCAGAGGCAACCGATCGATCTTCAATTCCTCGATGACATCGAGCGCTTCGACCAGTTTCCCCTCATTGCGTAGCTTGAGTGCCAGAGAGATGGAACGCTCCATGGCTACCGGTGGTGCCGATGGGGCGGGTGCCGGTTCAGAAACCGAGATCTGCGATGCGATCCGAGGCCTGGACTGGTCGGGGCCCTCTGCACGGACCTGCTCGGGAGTGATGGCATCTTGATATGCAACCAGGAACGCAACCAACGCAAATGCAGCTGCAAGAAGTACGCCACCACTTCGCCGGGCGGCACTCCCGTTTCTTGCGAGCCGATGGCGCCAGCTACGGTGGGCTCGAGGGTCGATCGACTCAAGAAGCGCCAGCACATCTTGCAGCGACTTCTTGTCTCTGTTCTTGCGCACTCCTTCCAGCAGCAGCGAGTGAATCAGTCTGGATGCGCCCTCCGTGTCGCCGCCAGCAATACGCAATCTGGCACAGTTTTTCATCCAACGTTTGTGCAGACCCGGATCGCCGCCGTAGCTCGATTCGATGACCTCGGCCACGCGCAGAGCATCCCGTGGATGCTCGACGGCGTCATGCAGGCGAACCAGCAACCGTTCGCTCTCTCTGCGCCCTTTCCCGCCCGGAAGTGCCAGGATCAGGTCTATCAGGGCATCGATGTCCCTTGGCATCAGATCCGCTCGCTGGCGCAAGGCCTTGCGGGTGCCTGAGAGATCGCCCGCATCTCGTCTGGCTTCGGCGAGCAGCGCGAGCACCTGCTGGCGCTCTTCGATCGGAGCCTTCTCCTGACGCAGCAGCGGACTCAGTATCTCCAGGCAAGCTTGATCTGCATCGCCGAAGCAGATGGTACTTCGCAGCACCTCCACAGCTCTGCCTGGCAATCGTTGTTGAATCAGACGGTCTGCCAGCGCTTTCTTCTCCGTGGTTGGCATCGGTTCGAGCAGACCGCGCTCGACCAGGTTCCTGGCCGAGTTGAGGGCCAGGAAGCGAGGTGTTCCTGTCGATCGAATCACATCATGCAGTGGGCATGACTGCTGTAGAGCCCTGACGAATTTGTTGCGCAACGGTTCGAGTGGCAAGGTTGTTTCGATGGCTCGAGCCAGGCTGTCGACATCTGCAGTCGAGAGGAAGATTTCGTGGGAGTGAATGTTTGTCTGCTTGAATCTACTTTCCTCATCTTCTCTGCGTGCGACTTCGAGAAGGAGTGACGGGATGGGGAATCGCAGTGAGGGGGAGACCGCTTCTCCGGTGAAGAGTCGATCTTGTTGCCAGGGGCATACTTCGAAGCGGTAACTGGCTTCCTGCCACCGGAACAGTTCGAGAATTCTCTCCAGGAGAAGGGTTCGGATCGGGCCGATCACCATCTGTGTGTCGAGCAACCGGAATCGCAGCAGGGCATCCCCCATCGCGGTCTTTCCCTGATTGGCCAGGATGTTGGCCAGTTCCTCCTGCTGGAGAATGTCGAGCCCGGTCAGGATCTCGCCGAGCAGGCAGGATCCCCGATCGGAGTCGGCGAGCAATTCCACACCGCGTGGATCGATACCGAGACGTATGGCCAGATCACCGCTCTCTATCGATAGAATGCCGCTGTTGCGGTTGGTATCGAGACCCTGGAGCAGGGCCGAGAGCGGTAAATTTTTGACGTCACCTTGGAGCATCCCGGCACATCGGAGCCCGGGCCGGGGACTCCGCCTTCAGAAAAGATTACGACGCACAGGGCCGAAGCGTCGAGTCGGTTCCTTGCTCCTGCCCTGCGCCGGTGAGTAGGATCAACGCACATCAGCCCGATACACGGAGGAGAGCCATGAACACGACAGACGAGGCCCAGCTCATCATCGACGCCAGCGAGAGGGAATCAGACCTTCTCTGGGCATCCGGCTTCCTCGCCGGCGATGCGTTCACCTGGGTCAAGGATGCCCGCGGCAGTGCGGTGATGCTGACTGATCTCGAGTTCGGGCGTGGAGAGAAGGAGTCGAGCGTCGATGAGGTACTCGCCTATTCTGCGCACGAGAAAGCGGCACGCTCGGAAGATGGGGGTCCGGTGCCGTTCGAGGAGGTTGTGCTGCAGTTGCTCCGGGAGCGTGACATCCAGCGAGTGCGCGTGCCGGCGCGTTTCCCACTGCAGGTAGCCGACCATCTCCGACGCGCCGATGTCGAGGTGTGCTGTTCGCGCGATCCATTCTTCCCGGAACGATCGATCAAACGAGCCGACGAGATCGCTTGTCTGGAGGAGTCTCAGGCTGCGACAGAAGCGGCGATGTTGATGGCGATCGATGCAGTGAGACGAAGCGAACCCGGCGAAGGCAATGTACTGCAACTGGACGGCGAGCCGCTCACATCCGAACGGCTCAAGTCGATGGTGCGAGCCTTCTTGCTCGAGCAGGGCTATCAGATCGGTCCCTTCATCATCGCGCCGGGGGATCAGGGTTGTGATCCGCACGATGTGGGAAGTGGTCCGCTTCACGCACAGGAGACGATCATCATCGACATCTACCCCCAGCACATGACTCATCGATACTGGGGGGACATGACGCGCACCGTTGTCCGAGGAACTGCCTCCGATCAGCAGAAAAAGATGCATGCTGCCGTGCTGGAGGCTCAGCAGAGGGCCATCGACATGATCCGCCCCGGCGCCAGTGGAGATGCGATCCATCAGCGCGTCCAGCAGGTCTTTGTCGATGCCGGTTTCCCGACCGAGAAACGAGACGGTACCTGGGTCGGATTTTTCCATGGCACAGGTCATGGGGTCGGACTCGACATCCACGAGTCGCCCCGGATTGCTCGAAACGGACCGGTGCTGGAGGAGGGCATCGTCGTCACCGTCGAACCGGGACTGTACTACCCCGGCCTCGGTGGCTGTCGGCTCGAGGATGTGGTGCTGGTGACCGGGGATGGGTGTCGCAACTTCAATCGCGCTGGCAAGGATCTGGAGGTCTAGTCGATGGACTCCAGGCGGACGCCCTCCATCGCCGAGTGGTATCACGAGGAAACCAAGTATTCGCCCCAGTTGATGGGGCTACTGCCTCGTTTCGACCCGGACCAGAGACCGATGCCTTACAAGCAGTGGCACGCCGAGCGCCCCGTCGACCTGGTTCCTTACCTGCCCTTTCCCGGCTTTCCGCTCGGGCCCAGGCCGGATCAGCAACCGATCGATCCGGAGACGCTGTCCGAGTTCGTCGGGGCCCTGTCGCGTATCCTTTACTTCACCAGTGGAGTGACCGGGATCCAGCAGGATGAGAATGAGTCGTGGTTGTTTCGAGCGGCTCCGTCGGCCGGGGCGCTCTATCCGACCGACATCACCCTGGCCCTGAGAGGCATCCGGGGCCTCGACGATGGGCTCTACGCCTATTCGGTACCTCATCACCAGCTGGTCTCGGTGATCGATGGAGACTTTCTGCCAGGGATCGCCAGGACCTTCTGGGATCACCCTTCCTTCGACGGCATCCATGCCATGGTGCTGCTCAGTGGTGTCTGGCAGCGATCCCGCTGGCGCTACCACGACCGTGCCTATCGACGCATCCTGCTCGATACCGGCCATGTACTGGGAAATCTGGTCCACGCGGCCCATCAGGAAGGGCTCCAGGCGATCCCGCTGGCAGGGTTCGAGGACGCGGCGCTGCAGAAGTTGCTGTTCCTCGATTCCGAGCAGGAGGGGGTGCTGGTCGGAGTGCCGCTGGGACGATCGGACGATGTCGGTGCTTCCGATGGGCTCACTGCACCGGTGAAGCGCTCGGCGAGATCGACGGCGCCCCCCGATCTTGAACTCGACCCCATCGTCGCTTTGCACGAGACCAGTGCCATGAGCCACGATGCCCAGGTCAGTCTTCCTCCCGACCCACCACTGTGGGCGGAGGGTCGAGAGGGGGCCACGGTCGTACCCCTGGTCGAGACTCTCAATGACATCTCACCCGATTTCCCGGGCATCGTCGTGAGGAGGAGATCGACGCGTCAATTCACTGGCGCTGCAGTGGATCGCCGCGATCTCGATCGCGTGCTCGATTTTGCCCACCGCTACGCATCCCCCGGGCCGGTGCGTTATCTCAGCGCACGTCCAGCGCTCGATATCCATCTGGTGGTCAACCGAGTGCGCGGACTGGAACAGGGAGTGTGGCGCTACATTCCCGACGAGCATCAACTGCGACTGGTGCGCGCGCAGGATGAGCGAAGACGTGCGCACGGTGCCTGCCTCGGTCAGGAACTGGCTCGAGATGCGGCCTGTCTGCTCGTCTACAGTGCCGATCTGCCGACTGCGGTGGAGGTGTGGGGAGACCGTGCCTATCGCTATCTTCATCTCGATGCGGGCTTCCTCGGTCAGCAACTGAACCTCGCGTGCATACACCAGGGACTCGGTGTCAGTGGAATAGCAGGCTTCTTCGATGATGCATGGAATGACATCCTGGAACTGCCAGCGGATCATGCGATCACCTATATCACCGCCATCGGAGACGCCGCCGCCGGTCAGTGAGGGCCCAATTCGTCGCTCGGGGGCAGGTTTCTGGGAGTTTTTTTTGGCTCCCCGATCCGCTGCCTGAGTCGCCCCGTCATCCCGATCTGCTCGGCCCCTCGAGATGCCCTCAGCGGCTCCCCCTTCACCTGGATAAGGTCTTTGAAAACAACCAGTTATGGAAACTCCATTGAACCCAAAATGGCTCTTCACGAGGACCGATCGAGATCCCATCTATTTCCGATAATGCTTGCTCGGCTGGCTCCGTCTGGTCCGGAATCGTGAAATTCTATGCCAAGAGGTCTTGCCACTTTTCTCCGATCAGACTCTCCTATCGCCCATGGAGCGAGGGCCCGTTGCCCTCCACGGAGGCGAGGGCCGGAAGGCCCGGGAGGCATGAACGAGCCTTCCGATCCTCGCTTGCGCCGCAAGTAAGCAAGAAGGAAATCCCCTTTAGATCGTCGGCAAGTCCGCCGGAGTGGAATGGGGAAGAAAGGGTGATCATGAACAAGAGCACTTTGCTCGGCCTGGCTTTGGCCATGTTGGTTCCGACCGTCGCCTTGGCGGACGGAGTTACTGTCGGTGGAGATGTTCGTTTGCGCTGGGATTACTCCGGCAACGATACAGCTGCATCTGACAACAGTTCGTCAGCGGTGACCAACATCGATCTCGATGCTGCCATCAATGACAATGTCTCGTTCTCCGCAACGCTGCGGCACGACTTCACGTTCGGTGAAGCAAATGGGCCTGGCGCTGGTGTTCCTGCACCGTGGATCCAGGAAGCCTATGCTAGCGTCGGTGACCTGGGATCTGCCAGCGGAGTTCTCGCCGGCTGGTCTCTCGATGTCGGTCGCATGAACAACCCAGACTACGGTCGCATCATCAACAGTGACGACTGGGATCAGAATACTGCGCCCGCTTCGAACGACGGTTACCACCTTGCTTCGAGCATGAGTGGAATCGGTATCGACCTCTACTACTTCGGTGGTGGTGGGTCTCCAGCCGGAAGTGCCGACAACACGCTCGGTGCCAACTTCGACCTGGGCGACATGGGCGGATTTGCTGACATCGCAGTCGGATACTGGGGTGCCAGTGCCGGTGCGGTCGATTCCAGCAACACGTCGGTCAGCATCAGCAACATCGGGGGCGATAGCCTCGCTGGAGTCAATCTCGATGTGCAGTTCGCCACCAGTGACGACGGAAACGGCGCCACTGAGGACGGTAGTCTGACCTCGATCAGTGCCAGTTACGGTCTTGGCGACATGGGTATGACCCTGCACGCCAGCAACACCGTTGCCGATGCCACCTGGTCGGCGATGAGTGATGCACCGCACGGTGCCAACGGGATCGCTGACCTGATTGGCGGCGCAGGCGCTGACATCGATAACACCACCATCGGGCTGAGTTTCTCACCGATGGACGGAGTCGATGCCACCATCGATTTCATTACCCTGGCTACTGACGCTGCCGGTACCGATCTCGGAACCGAGACGGACCTGGTACTGAGCTGGGAGTGCGGAAGTGACGTCACCATGGACATCGGATATGCCACCTTCTCGGCGGATACCGGTGGAGGAATGACTGACGATGACTTCTTCTACCTCCAGACTGGCTGGGACTTCTAAGCATCCGAGCTGTGGGGATTTCCCCGCACCCCGGATCTAGAGTTGTACTGGAGCGGGGACGTGCGCCTTTGGCGCGCGTCCTCGTTCTTTTTTTAGGCCCGGTTCCCGAACAGTTCCTCTTGCCAGATCGCCGAATCCAGTCAGGATGTCACGGGTCCGGGGGGGCAGGTGCGCTGCCAGCGCCGGAGGGGAAGAGAGTGGGACCATGATCAGGAACCTCGTCACTATCGTTGCCAGCGTCTTGGCGCTCCTAACAGTGAGCGTTGAACCGGTACAAGCCGATGGCCATCTCGAACTCGATACAGAACTACGACTGCGCTGGGAGTATTCGAGTCCATGGGATGGTGGCGCTGGAACTGCAGGGGATACCGTCACCATGATGCGAACGCGCATCGCCGTCGCCACTGCATTCTCCGACAACCTCGACTTCTCGATGGGCTTCACCGATGCGCGCACCCTGTCGGGACACAACTCCGATCCTCTGATCTCAAACGAGGATCTCAGTGTCCGCGAACTGTATCTGCAGGTTGCGGATCTGTCCGCGGTCACCGAGCACCTCGAGTTTCTCTCCGGCTGGAGCCTGGGTCTGGGCAGGTCTGCTGTTCCCACCTACGACAGCGGCCGGATCATCCACAGCGATGACTGGAGCAATCTGGGGCCTGCGATCGCCGACGGCTATCATCTCAACAACGATTTTCTCGACGGTGCTCTCGATCTCAATGTTCACTTCCTGACCCTTGCCAAGGATCCCACCGGCGGTGCGGGTTCCGGCGATCACTTTTACGGTGCGCACCTGGCCGTCGACTCGTTACCAGTTGTCGATGGCAGCTTTTTCTACTGGAAGTACACCGCAGACCTCGCCAACCAGGCGGAGGCTGTTGCGGGCGGAAATCCAGATCCAGGAAGTTCCGGTGAAGATACCTACGGCTACTGCTTCTCGCTCAAGGAGGGGCTCATCTCGAGGGTCGGGATCGACGTCGAGTACGCCCTCCAGGACGGCAACCGCTACGATGTGGGTGACGACGCCATCGAGAAGCTCGATTCGCTCTATTACTCCATCGAGGCCACCTACGATCAGCCCGCATCCGATGACTTCGGAGCGCTGAACTGGCGTGCTGGCCGTATCCTCGCGACAGGCACCTCCGCAGGTGCGACCCGCCAGGAAGCCTTCCGCTCCCCCTTCGGTTCTCCTCATGGCACCCATGGCATCGCTGATCTGGTCGCCAACAGCAATGTCCAGGACACCTACATCGGAGCCACCACCGAACTGATGGAGACCGAGGTCGATATCTCACTGCACATGCTGGCGGCAGATCAGGGCGAGGACTGGGGGCAGGAACTGGATCTTGTTCTCAGGCGCCAGCAGCAGCCCGATTTTCTCGGTGGCTTGATGCCGCTCGAGGTGGGGCTGGGCAAGTTCTCTTCCGATCACAGCACCCTCGACTCGACCACCTTCTTCTACGTTCAGTCGAGCTGGGACTTCTAGCCGCGACTGTTGTCGAGGTAGCGTCAGGTCGTCAGGTCGTCAGACCGTCAGGTGAGTCGGTGGCTTTCAAGATCGCCGTGCCTTGCGATCAGAACAGTTTGAAGTCGTCGATGGGCCACAGCCTCAACAGCACCTTGCCTCGCACCAGCTTCACGGGGATGGTTCCAAAATCGCGGCTGTCTCGACTTTGAGGCCGGTTGTCACCGAGCATGAACAGGTGACCGGATTTGACGACGATCACATCCCCGGGTCGATTGGGGAACAGTGTCCTGTGTGTATATTCCTCGACCAGATCCTCACCATTGAGTCGCACCTGGTCTCCGACCAGTTCGATCCGGTCGCCGCCGATCCCGATGACGCGCTTGATCAGATTCTTGGCTGAATCCTCGGGAGAGACGAAGATGATGAGGTCGCCGCGATCGATCTCGCCGAGTGCGGGCCGGACCTTATCGACCACCACCCGTTGACCATCTTCGAGAGTCGGTTCCATCGAGTGGCCGCTGATCGAATAGACCTGGGTGACAAAAGTGTGGAGAGCCAGCGCCAGCGGAATCGCGATCGCCATCACGAGCAGCGCTTCGAGGAGTAACCGTTTGAGTGGGGATGCTGCCGGGTCGCTGCTGGAGGCCGAGCTCTCGCCGGTCACTGCTTCGAGCGGATCCAGTGGCGATTGAAAGCCGCTCAATTCGATTGCTCCCCATCTGCGGTGGAATTGTCACGCACCTGCTCACCCGTATCCAGCTTGCCGGCGGAGATCTTCTCCAGCTGTTGCACCCATTGGCGCCAGCGCTGCGGATCGGGTCCGAAATCCTTGCCGGTGAGCCGCACCAGTTCCTGCTGCACCGACTCGATGACATCCGGGTCAGAGGCTTCGAGCGCGCGGATCAGGATGCGAATCGCTCCGATATGCTGAAGTCCGGGCTGCAACCTCAGGAGGGCCCTGGCGAGCGCTCCCTGCCTCCTGCGCGTCACGGCGCCGAGCAGGTGCTCGGTCAGGATGCCGGACAGAGCGAGCGCGAGGGCGCCTCTGAGAAGCAGATCCTGACCACCGGCAGCATTCACGGCGAAATCGTAGATTCCCCAGCCAGGATCGAGCAGCAGCAGCACCATCACTGCCAGGCACAGCAGCCACAGGTTTCGGATCGCGATAGTGAGGGCAATTAGCGTCTTCATCGGCTCCCGGTGTCTTTTCTAGTGACGGAAATGTCTCTCTCCCGTGAACACCATGGCGATACCGGCGGTATCGGCGACCTCGATCACGGCTCCATCTCGGACCGATCCCCCCGGCTGGATCACTGCTGTGACCCCGGCATCGATGGCAGCCTCGACACCGTCCGGGAAAGGGAAGAACGCATCCGAGGCGAGAGATGATCCCTTCGATCTGTCACCCGCCTTGCGGCAGGCGATGTGGACTGCATCGACGCGGCTCGGCTGGCCGGCACCGACACCCACCACGGCTCGATCGTTGGCGAGCAGAATTCCGTTGGAGCGGACATGGGGCAGCACGCGCCAGCCGAAGAGCAGATCTTGCCACTCCTGGTCGGTCGGTTCGCGGTCGGTAGCGACCGTGAAGTCCTCGCGTTGCACGAGGTTGCGATCTCGCGTCTGGAGCAGCATCGCCCCGGGCACCGATCGAACCTCGATGGGAACACTCTCCTCTGCGCCGGTCTCGCCACCCTCGAGCATGCGGCAGGATCGTCCCCACTTGACCCCGTCCTTGATCGCCTCGATGGCCCCTGGCAGGAACTTCGGCGCATGGATCACCTCGAAGAAGAGATCGGTGGTGGCAAGACGGCGCGCCAGTTCCACATCGAGAGGTTCGGAGAGGGCGAGGATGCCTCCGAAGGAGCTGACCGGGTCGCCGGCGAGCGCCGCTTCGAAGGCTGCATCGATGTTCTGTCGCTCGGATGCGCCACAGGGGAGGCAGTGTTTCACCACGACTGCTGCGGGGCCCTCGAGGCCTCGGCAACATTCGATGGCAGCGGAAGCGTCGAGGATGTTGTTGTAGGAGAGGGCCTTGCCGCCGTGGCAGGTGGCATCTGCGATGGAGAAGGAATCCCCATCGTTTCTCAGATACCAGGCGGATTGTTGATGCGGATTTTCACCGTAGCGAAGTGAACCGATCCGATTCCACTGTTCGGTCACGCTCGAGGGAAAGGGACCCTCGAGTTGCTGCCCGAGCCAGTTCGAGATCGATGCGTCGTAGGCTGCGGTGCGTCGATACGCCTCGAGCGCCAGTTCCTGTCGCGTGGCTGCCGATAACTGGCCATCGTGCTCCTTCAACTCGGCGAGGACCATGCCGTATCGATCGGGGTCGACCACCACAGCCACATCCCGATGGTTTTTCGCCGCCGCGCGTACCATCGCAGGGCCTCCGATGTCGATCTGTTCGACCGTGTCCTCGAAGGATGCGCCCGCAGCGACGGTTTGCTCGAACGGATACAGGTTCACGACCAGCAGATCGATGGGAGGAATGCCGTGCTCATGGCACGATTCAAGGTCGCCCTCGACATCTCTTCTGGCGAGCAACCCACCGTGGATTCTCGGGTGAAGTGTTTTCACACGGCCACCCATCATCTCGGGGAAGTCGGTCACTTGCTCGACGGGACGAACATCCACGCCGGCCTCACCTAGAACGGCTGCGGTGCCACCTGTCGAGAGGATCTCGACCCCCAGTTGTTGCAAGGAGGAACACAGTTCGACGATTCCACGCTTGTCGCTGACGGCGACGAGGGCACGCTGGATCTTGCGCATCTGTTCATTTTCAGGGGCAGGAGATGACATGTGGATGGGCCCTTCCTGGCGGCAATGTATCCCGAGCAGGTCAACGATGCGGGCATCTCGATGGGGTGATTCGTCGAGAAATTCCTGCCTCGGGCCCCTTTCGAGTGGGTCAGGGGTTGAAAGTTAGATCCTAGCCCGGTTCCCTGTGAGGGTCCAGCGAGGCAGAAAGGGAAGTTGTGAAGCGGTTGGAGTGGCTTGCAGATCTGGGTCGAATTGTTATTCGATTCACCTATGACCCGATGCTGGTCGAGGAGGTGAAGTCGATCCCTGGTCGTCGTTGGCACCGCGATCGAAAGTTCTGGAGTATTCCCATCGAAAGCGTCGGAGAGGCAGCGACTCTCCTGTTACCGCTCGGTTTTGATCCCTCCTCCGAGGTGGAGGGTCTATTGAACGGAGATGTGGAAGGGTTGGCGGGGCTCGCCCAGCTGGTGGCGGAGAACTCCGGGGACTCCGAGGCGATGGACGATGGCTGGAGTGTGACGCGACTCAACGAGACGGTCAGGGATGCCGTGCTCAGTTCGGTGCCGGAGACGGTCTGGCTCGTTGGCGAGGTTCTCGAGTTCGACCGCAACCGTCATCGGGATCATGTTTTTTTTCGCATCGTCGAGAAAACTGAAGGAGACGATACTCCCTGCGCCACCGTCAGCGCAGTGCTGTTTCGGGGCAACAGAGACCGAGTGTTGAGCCGCTTCGAGGCCGCCGAGACGGACCTCGTCGACGGCCTCCAGGTTCGCATTCAGGTGCGTGTGGACCTGTATGTTCAGGGCGGTTCCTATCAGGTCGTGGTCGAGGACATCGACCCGGCCTATACCCTCGGTGAGATCGCCCGGCGTCGTGAGCGGATCCTTGCAGAGGTGCGCAAGCAGGGGCTACACGATCGAAACCTGTCACTTCCCTTCCCGCAGCCCGCACTGCGTATCGGAGTCCTCACCAGCCCCGGTAGCGACGCCTGGAAGGATCTGATCGAGGAGTTGCGACAATCCGGGTTTTCCTTCGATGTGACCCTCGTCGGTGTTCACGTTCAGGGCGATCGGGCAGAAACCGAGTTACTGGCGGGTCTCTCTTACTTCCAGCAACGCAAGGCACAGTTCGATGCGCTGGTGTTGATCCGGGGCGGTGGATCGAGGGCTGACCTGATGGCGTTCGACTCGCTGCCGCTGGCACTGGCGGTGGCGAAACATCCGCTCAAGATCGTGGTCGGAATCGGTCACCAGGCGGATCGATCCGTTCTCGATGAGATCGCGCACTCCGAGAAAACACCGACCGCTGCAGCCCAGCACATGGTGCAACTCGTGAGCGAGTACTGGCAGGGAGTTCGTGACCAGGTCGCCAGGATCATGGTGGGCGCTGCCCACTCGATCCATGCCAGCCGTCTCGATCTGAAGCGCCTCGATGCCCGGCTCATCGGTGCCAGCGAACTCGCCTTGCTGGAGAATCGAAGAGCGCTGCAAGCTCGTGGCGGGTGGCTGGCCGCGCGCGCAGCGGGTCACCTTGGTGAGGCCAGGGGTGTTCTCTGGGCGCTGAGACAACGGCTTCAAGCCGATTCCCTGCGGATGCTGGCTCGCGCAGGGGAGAGCCGGCAGCGGCAGCAGCAGAGGCTCCAGATGGGCGCACTGGCATCGCTCCGGCGAGAGGGGGAGCGCCACCAGGCACGGAAGTCGAGGGTCCAGGGGGCAGATCCAAGGACCATCCTGTCGCGTGGATTCGCCTGGGTCAAAGACGAGTCGGGACGGACGATTTCCAGCAGCGAAGAAAGCCTGAAGGGAAGCAAGATCGAGGTTCGGCTCAGGGATGGGGTGCTGGATGCCCGGGTGGAAGCAACCAGAATCGACCCCTCTGCAGGTCTGTCCAGTCGAGAGAATGACGGCTAGACTGGGCCATTGAGTCGATCGAGCAGGAGGTCTTAGTTCCGATGAGTGCCAAGAAGAAGCCGGGGTACACGGATGCGTCCGAGGAGATCGATGAGATCCTGAGGCGCATTGATGATACCGATCAGATCGATGTGGATGCCCTCGCCGACGATGTCGAACGTGCTGCGTACCTGTTGAAGATCTGTGGTGACAAGTTGAAGGCATCCGAGGTGCGAGTGAAGGAAGTGTCTCAGCGGCTCACGGAAGAGGCGGACGAAGACTCGGGTGAAGACGAACCGGAATAGGGCAGGAGAAGCATGTCGCTGGTGGTTGTTGGAAGTGTTGCATTTGACAGCATCGAAACTCCCGATGGATCGGTCGAGGACACCCTCGGTGGCTCAGCGGTACATTTCTCGCTCGCTGCTGCGTTGTTTGGTCCTGTCCAGCTCGTCGGAGTGGTCGGCGAGGACTTCTCGGCGGAATGCCACGACACCTTGCGCGAAAAAGGAGTCAGCACCGAGGGGCTCGAGGTGATCCCGGGAGGAAAGACATTCCGCTGGTCCGGTAGATATTTCGACGACATGGATCAGAGGGAAACTCTCCGTACCGAACTCAATGTGTTCGAGAAATTCCAACCCACCCTGCCGGCTGAATACTGTCGGGCGGGGTTCCTGTATCTTGGTAACGGGGCGCCCGTGACCCAGTCGAGCGTGCTCGACCAGATGAGTGGTAACCCCTTCTCCGTGGTGGATACGATGAACTTCTGGATCGATGGAAACAGATCGGAGCTACTCGAACTGCTCGGTCGTGTCGACGCACTGGTTCTCAACGACGAGGAGGCGTACCTGCTCACCGGCGAGAAGAACCTGGTCAGGGCAGGCCGCAGCATTCGCGAGATGGGACCGAGCATCGTCATCGCCAAGAAGGGGCAGCATGGAGCCACCATCTTCCATGAAGGCGGTGAGACGGCGTTGCCGGCCCTGCCGCTGGCCGAAGTTGTGGATCCGACCGGGGCTGGCGATTCCTTTGCCGGCGGCATGATGGGAAGTCTGCAGAGTTGCGGCAGCGTCGATCTCGAGACACTCAAGGTCGCCGTGGCGTGGGGCACGGTCACCGCTTCCTTCTGTTGCGGGGGGTATGGAGTCGAGGGGCTGCTCAAGGCAGACCCCGTGTCGCTGCGCGAGAGATTCGAACAGTACCGTAAGATGCTGGATCTCCAACCTCTGGAGATTCCGCTGACCTCGAACTGATCGGTAGACAATCCGCTTGCCCTTGCGAGAGGAATTGACGAGAGGGTGTGATGTGACCTCGTGTGAAGACCTCTCCCGACAGCACCAGCCACTCACTGATCTGTTCATGCAGCCAACCACACAGCACCAGTGGTCAGATCACGCAATCTCCCGCCCGCAGCTCGATCATTTCGAGAAGCACGGATTTGTCTCGGGAATACCGGTGTTGCAGCCGGAGCAGGTGGAAGTCTTCAGAGAGCAGTTGTCACGCCTGATGGATCCATCTCATCCGGGCAACTCTCTCTTTTACGAGTTTCATTCCAACGAGTCGAACGATCCAGACACCGTGCTCTTCCATGCTCTCGGTGGTTGGCGCATCGAGAATGCATTTCACGACCTCCTCTACTGCCCCAGGCTACGCATGATCGCATATCAACTGCTGGGTGCTGCGGTGCGTTTCTTTCACGATCAACTCTTCTGCAAGCCACCCGCTCAAGGAGGAGTGGTGTCGTGGCATCAGGACTACTCCTACTGGACCTGGACCCAGCCGATGGCGCATCTGACCTGCTGGATCGCGCTCGATGATGCAACGATCGAGAATGGCTGCCTGAACTACCTCCCCGGATCGCATCGGTGGGGATTACTTCCCATCACCGGACTCTCCGGAGACATGAACGCTGTGGGGGAGATCCTCGATCCTGATCAGCGCGCGGCTCTGTCTGAACCGGTCGCAGTACCGTTGCGTGCCGGGGAAGCAGTATTTCATCATCCACTGGTGATGCATGGATCGCAGCGCAACCGCACCAGATCGCATCGGCGTGCGGCAGTGATCAATTATGTCGCCGATGGGGTCTGGTCGCATCCGGCAACGCTGGAGGGCCCGGGAAGCGAGTCCTTCCCCATCTTGCCTGAGGGGCAACCTCTCGGCGGTACCTTCTATCCACTGCTCTTTGATCCGCAAAGAGAACTGGCGGGAGAGACGAGCCAGATCCCCTCCCTCCCCTCTTCCCTGGGTACCTGAAGCCTGGAGTGACAGCGTAGTGGTGAGGTCCCCTTGCGGGCTTCCTCCCATCTCATCAGAATGACGCCCAGGTTGCCGACCCGGGATCAAGGTGTTGGCACGCGGATGGATTTCCTGCCCCTGCTATCAGAGTCGGGGCTCTCTCGAGGAGAGTTGGGACCGAAGATGCGAGTGGCACAGATTCGAAGCCAGTTTCTCGAGTTCTTCCGCGAGAAGGGCCACGAGGTGGTTGCATCCAGTCCCGTGGTGCCACACGAGGATCCGACACTGCTGTTTGCCAATGCAGGAATGAACCAGTTCAAGTCCGTCTTCACCGGCGAGGAAAAGCGAGCGTATTCTCGTGCCAGTTCATCTCAGAAGTGCATCCGCGCCGGCGGCAAGCACAACGACCTCGAAAATGTTGGTTACACTGCTCGACATCTGACCTTCTTCGAGATGCTGGGGAATTTCTCCTTTGGAGACTACTTCAAGGAGGATGCGTGTGCCTGGGCGTGGGAACTGGTCACCGATCAGTTCGGCATCGATGGGGATCGAGTCTGGATCTCGGTGTACGACCAGGATGATGATGCGAGGCAGATCTGGGCAGACCGGGTCGGGGTTCCAGCCGATCGGATCGTCGGACTCGGTGAGAAGGACAACTTCTGGTCGATGGGAGATGTCGGTCCTTGTGGACCCTGTTCAGAACTCCATATCGACCGCGGTGAGCAGCAGGCTTGTGGTCAAGAATGCGCACTCGGGGTTTGCGATTGCGATCGCTGGATGGAGATCTGGAACCTCGTTTTCATGCAGTTCGAGCAGCAAGCCGATGGTTCCAGAATAGCGCTGCCGAGTCCGAGTATAGACACGGGGATGGGTCTGGAGCGAATCACCATGGTTCTTCAGGAGAAGAACACGGTGTTCGAGACCGATCTGATGGCGGGAATCATCGATCGTATTGCAGATGCGACGGGAGTTGCGGCTTCCACCGGGCCGGAGGGCACTCCACACCGGGTCATCGCAGATCATCTTCGGAGCCTCTCCTTCGCCATCGCCGATGGAGCATTTCCATCCAACGAGGAGCGTGGCTATGTGCTGCGCAGAATCCTGCGGAGAGCGAGTCGTTACGGCTACAAACTCGGTATGGAAACTCCCTTCATCCATCAACTGGTCGGCGATCTGGTGTCGGAGATGTCTGACGCTTATCCGGAGTTGCTCGAGCGCCAGACGCTGATAGAGAAACTGGTTCATTCGGAAGAGGAACAGTTTCTTCGCACACTGAAGACCGGAATGTCTCGATTTGACGAAGAGGTCACGAGGATCGGTGGTGGTGATCAGAACCAGTTCCCCTCCTCTGCTGCATTTTTTCTTCACGATTCCTGTGGCTTTCCGATAGACCTGACCGAGCAGATGGCTCGAGAGGTGAACCTGGAGGTGGACCGCGATGGATTTGATCAGTTGATGGACCAGCAGCGCAGCCGAAGTCGTGCCGGTAGCAAGGTGGGAGTGTCGAGCATGGAAACCTCCGCAGCAGCGAGCCGTCATACCGGTGTCGGTGAGACCGAGTTTGTTGGTTACCAGGCCAGTGAGGCAGAAGCCGCCATCAGCACGTTGATCACCGATGGGGATCAGATGTTGCTGGTGCTCGATCGGACACCCTTCTATGCAGAATCAGGTGGACAGGTCGGTGACACCGGGCACATCGAGGGAAAGGACTTCCAGCTGGAGGTGCTCGACTGCCAGAAGAACAGTGAAGGCACATTTTTCCATTCGGTTCGGATTGTCGAGGGGGATGCGGGACAGCTCCAGGCGGGTGCCGAGGTGAACTGTCTGGTGGACCCGGATCGGCGCGGACATATCGTTCGTAACCACACGGCTACGCATCTGCTTCATGCAGCGTTGCGTGAAGTGGTGGGAGATCATGTCCAGCAGAAGGGATCGTTGGTATCACCCGAACGACTTCGTTTTGACATCAGTCACTATGAGAAGGTGACAGCAGACCAACTCATCGAAGTCGAGGAGATCGTCCAGCAGTGGGTGCTTCGCGATGTTGAATTGCAGATCCATGATGGCATTCCGATAGAGGAGGCGAAATCGCGCGGAGCGATGGCGCTGTTTGGTGAAAAATATGGCGATCGGGTACGCCTGGTCGAAGTGCCTGATTTTTCTCTGGAACTGTGTGGTGGCATCCACTGCCAGAGAACAGGTGAAATTGGCCCGGTGGTCATCGTTCATGAGGGGAGCGTCTCGTCGGGAGTGCGCCGCATCGAGGCGCTGACCGGTGTCGAGGGCGCACGTCGAACTCGCTCCGATGAAAAGCTGCTGCAAGATCTGGCAGCCACTCTTCGTGTTCCCAGAGAGGATCTGAAGCAGCGCATCGAAGGGCTTGTGACCGAAAATCGCTCGCTCAAGGAAGGCAAGGGAACCGAGCCATCGAGAAATCTGCTCACGGAACTGGACGCCGGTCATGGCCAGGTGATCCGTGCCGGAGCTGCGGAACTGGTGATCGCGACGTGGCAGGATGCTCCCCAGGATCAATTGTTACAGGTCGCGGACGCGCTCAAGCGCCGTGGCGGTGATCGGGCGTTCATCCTCGTTTCCGCTGGAGACGAGGAAATTCGCTTCATCGTCGGAACCTCCGAATCGGTGCCCAGGGGCACGGTTCACGCCGGCAAGATTGCCAAGGTAGGGGCAGGAATCCTCGGTGGAGGCGGTGGAGGACGCCCGGATATGGCCCAGGCAGGGGGCAAGGAGGTCGATCGGCTGGCCGAGGCGATCGACGAGATGAGCCGATCCCTGCACGATTCCCTGGCAGGAAAAGGCTCCTGAGGTGATCGGTTCTTCTTGACCGATTTCTAACCGACTCCTACCATCCGTGCTGGACTCGAAATCTTCCTCGGGCAAGAACAGATCTCGGGGTTCGAAGCGCAAGATTGGTCGACAGATCAGGAAGCCCTGATCCTCTCACCAGTGACGACGATGGAGCAGATCAGATGGCAGTACCAAAGCGAAAAACAAACCAGGCGCGAAAGCTCAAGAGACGTGCACATGATGCACTGAGCCCGATTCGCTACAGCCGTTGTACCCGCTGCAATTCCCTCACCTTGCCCCACAGCATCTGCGAAAACTGCGGCACCTATCGTGGCCGCACACTGCTTGCGGTCGAGGACTTCTAATTCCGTCAGGAAGAAGTGACATGCCCCGCATCGCAATCGATACCATGGGGGGGGATCAAGCCCCTGCCGTTCCCATCGCTGGCGCCATCCGCGCCGTCTCGGAGCACCCGGATCTCGAGGTGGCTCTGGTGGGGCCCTCAGACCTGATCGAGGAGAGACTGGCATCTGCAGGGTGCGACGAGGCTCGCATCCAGATCGTGCATTGCAGCGAATGGGTCACGATGGATGACTCTCCTGTCGAGGCGCTGCGAACCAAGCCCGATTCTTCCCTGAATGTGATGGTCAGACTGCACAAGGAGAAAGCGGTGGACGGCATCTTCAGTGCCGGGAACACCGGGGCGATGGTAGCCGCATGTACGATGCATCTGAGAATGCTCGAGGGTGTACGGCGACCGGCGATCGCATTACCACTGCCGTGCGGAGATACCCCGGTGATGCTCTGTGATGGCGGCGCCAATGTCGAATGCAAGCCGGTGCACCTGCTCCAGAACGCCATCATGGCGGCAACCGTTCTTCGCTGTGCCTATTCGGTCGAAAATCCAAGGGTCGGACTGCTCAATGTCGGATCGGAAAAGGACAAGGGTCACAGCCTCGCCAAGGAAGCCTTCCAGTTGCTGGAGAAGAGCGGACTCCAGTTCACTGGAAATGTCGAGGGAAGTGATATCTTCCAGTCCGATGTGGATGTGGTGGTGTGCGACGGATTTGTAGGAAATGTCGTGCTCAAGACTGCCGAGGGATTCTCGGAGGAGTTGTTTCAGATCCTGGCTGCGGAACTCGGCGACGGCCTCGCCGATACTGGTGACGACAGTGGTTCGTCGGGTGCTCTACTCGAGCGAGGGCTGCAGCGTATCAGGAGCCGATTCGATTATTCCGAGTATGGCGGCGCTCCGTTGCTCGGCCCGAGGGGCGTTTGCACCATCGGCCACGGCAGAAGTGACGAAAAGGCGGTTTCCAATGCGCTCGGGTGGACCCTTCGAATGATCGAAACGGGAGTTCAGCAAGACGTGATCGAGTCGATCCGCACCGAGATGGAGATGGTCGAATCCGTGGGGTCAGGGCAAGCAGAGTCGAGCGCCAGTAGCTAGGCTTCCCCTCCGAGATGGGATCCACGATGACAGATCCGTTTCCAGCACCATACCCTCGCCGAGCTCTCCTGTTCCCGGGCCAGGGCAGCCAGTTCGTTGGAATGGCGGTAGACCTGGTCGAGGCCCATCCCGTTGCCCGGTCCCTCTTTGATGAAGCCAGTACCTGTCTCGGTGAGGATCTGTTCGCCATCTGCAGCGAGGGACCGCCAGCTCGCCTCAACTCGACCGACATCAGTCAGCCTGCGATATTTACCTCCTCGATGGCTGTGTTGAGCGTGCTGGAAGGGTCAGGCGGCAAGCATCTGCTGCAATCATGCGCCACCGCTGGACTCTCGCTGGGGGAATACAGCGCCCTGGTATTTGCAGGAGCGATGCGATTCGAGGATGCGCTTGAAGTCGTGGTCGCACGGGGGAATGCGATGCAGCAAGCGTGTGAGAAGGTTGAGGGGACGATGACATCGATCCTCGGCCTCGACCTCGCAGCAGTGAAAGAAGCAGTGTCAGAGGGACAGCGAATCGGTGTGGTGTCGATTGCAAACGTCAACACCGAGACCCAGATCGTCATCAGTGGTGAGCGGGCAGCTGTAGAGACGGCTGCACAGGTCGCGATGAAACTGGGGGCCCGACGCACGGTCGAACTCGAGGTCGCCGGCGCCTTCCATAGCCCGTTGATGGCGGACGCAACGGCCAAACTGGCGCCCCTGCTGGAGCAGGTGCAGATCAGTGAGCCGAAAGTGCCATTTTACCCCAATGTCGTGGCCCAGCAGGTTTCCGATCCAGGTCAGATCAGGGATTGTTTGTTGAAACAGGTAGAGTCTTCGGTGCTCTGGGCACCTACCATCGCTGCACTGGTGGCCGATGGCCTCGATGAGGTGATCGAGCCTGGACCCGGGAGAGTCATCGCGGGTCTCCTGAAGCAGATCGATCGTCGGATTCCGACGCGCTCCATCCTCGGGCGGGAAAGTGTCGAGGAGATCCTGGAAGGAAACGCTTCGTGATGAAATTCAAGGACCGAAAGGTGATCGTCACCGGAGGAACACGAGGCATCGGTAATGCCATCGCCGCAGGGTTCGCCGCGGCAGGTGCTCGAGTGGTGATTTCGGGCCGTGATGCAGAGGTGGCAGCAGCGAAGGCTGCGGAACTCGATGGAGATGTGCATGGCCTTGCACTCGATGTCACTGATGGAGAGAGCGTTCAGCAGTTCTTTGCAGAAGCCATGGATTGGCTCGGTGGCATCGATGTGCTGGTAGCCAATGCAGGGATCACCAGAGATAAACTCGTGATGGCTCTCAAGGATGATGACTGGGATGATGTCATCGGAACCAACCTGCGCGGAGCATTTCTGTGCGCGCGCGAGGCGATTCGGCCGATGATCCGAAATAAAGGCGGTCGAATCATCGGTGTGACGAGTGTCATCGGGTTGACCGGGAATCCGGGCCAGGGCAATTACGCCGCCAGTAAAGCGGGCCTGATCGGACTCGTGAAATCCCTCGCCCAGGAGGTGGCGAGCCGCAACATCACCGTCAATGCGGTGGCTCCGGGAATGATCGAAACCGATATGTCAGCCGACCTTCCTCAGAAAGCGAAAGAGGCCATCGAAAGCAGGATTCCCGCCGGACGGGCAGGAACCGCCCAGGAAGTGGCCTCGGCCGTATTGTTTCTAGCCAGTGATGAGGCGTCATATATCACAGGAGAGGTGCTGAGGGTCGATGGAGGGCTTGCCTGCTAGGCGGCTGTTTTCAAACTATGCTGGACGATTCGCAGATGATCCCTAGAATCGTGACGAATGCCCGGAGTGTGGAATTCCGCCCTGAAGTTGCGGAATAGCACTCTTTTCTTGCAGCCCAGAGGTGGTCCCACACCTGGAGGCCGCCAGCCAGAAGGAGGTGCTCGATGAGCGTCGGAGATCAGGTCAAGGACATCATCGCTGACAAACTGGATGTTGCCAGAGACAAGGTCAAGGACGAGGCAATCCTGCAAACGGACCTCGGAGCGGACAGCCTCGATATCGTCGAGTTGCTGATGCACCTCGAAGACAATTTTGATATGAAGATTCCTGACGAGGACGCAGAGAAACTGAAAACCGTCGGCGACGCCATCGCGTATATCGAGGCGAATACCGTCAAGGAGTAAGTACGCCTCCGGAAGGTGTTCCAGGATGAGCAGCAGAAGGGTCGTCATCACAGGGATCGGTGTTGTATCACCGATCGGAAATGACCTTGCATCCTTCTGGAACGGGATCCTTGAGGGGCGCAACGGGGTTGGCCCCATCACCCGGTTCGACGCCTCCGAATTCAGGACGAAGTTTGCCATGGAGGTCAAGGACTTCGACCCGGAGTCGAGGGTGGACCGGAAGACCTTGCGATTGCTCGATCGCTTCGCCCAGTTTGCGCTGGTTGCTGCAGCAGAGGCGATGGAGTACAGCGGCCTCGATCCTTCCGCTGATCCGACCCGCTACGGAGTGATCACCGGGTCCGGAATCGGTGGACTTGGCGAGATCGAACTCCAGCACAACAACTTCAGAGACCGCGGTCCTTCCCGGATTTCTCCCTACTTCGTTCCGAAGATGATGATGAATGCTGCTTCGGGCCAGATCGCCATCCAGCACGGCTTCAAGGGTACCAATTTTGCCACTGTATCGGCATGTGCCTCGAGTCAGCACGCTCTCGGTGTGGCTCTGGATTCGATCGTGACTGGCAATTGCGATGCGGTACTCGCCGGAGGAAGCGAAGCGGCGATCACGCCTCTTGGAGTCGGCGGATTCTGCTCCCTCAAGGCGATGTCATCGCGCAATGATGAGATTTCCACCGCCATGCGTCCATTTCAGGCGAGTCGAGATGGCTTCGTCATGGGTGAGGGTGGGGCCATCTTTGTCTTCGAGGAGCTCGAGCACGCTCGCCGGCGCGATGCCAGCATCTACTGCGAGGTGCTCGGATTTGGATTCACCGACGACGCCTACCATATCACTGCACCCGATCCACAGGCCCCGATGGCTGTCGCTGCGATGAGAGCTGCCGTCGAGAATGCAGGCCGCAACCTCGAAGAGGTCGATTACATCAACGCTCATGGCACATCCACTCCTCTCAATGATGTGATGGAGATGCGAGCCATCCGGGAGCTATTCGGGGCGCACTCGGAGAAATTGATGGTGAGTTCCACCAAGTCCCAGGTCGGGCACCTTCTGGGTGCTTCCGGGGCGGTGGAGCTGGCTGCCATCGCAGTTGGAATTCGCGAAGGAGTGGTTCCAGCAACCATCAATCAGGTCGATCCGGACCCGGAATGCGATCTGGATTCAGTTCCCGATGAACCGCGTGAGGCTCCGATCAGGGTAGCACTGTCGAACTCCTTCGGGTTCGGCGGTCACGACGCATGCCTTTGTCTTGGAAGATTTGAGGATTGAACCCAACCAGCGACTCACACGATGTTGAAGCCACCGAAAGGACCAGCTGAGATGAACGATGCTCCCATGAAAGTGCTGATTTCAGACCCGCTACCGCCAGAGACCCGTGAGATCCTTGAAAAGGGTGGACTCGAGGTGGTCGAGGGCATGGATCAGGTGGATGCCAGCCTCGGATCCATCGCCGGTTGGATCCTGCGATCAGGAACTCAGATCACAGCGGAACTCCTCGACAGGGCACCGGGACTCAAGTGCATTTGCCGCGCTGGTGCTGGAGTCGACAACATCGATTGCGATGCCGCAGCAGACCGCGGAATCCTCGTCATGAACACTCCTGCAGCCAATTCGAACGCTGCAGCAGAGCAGGCGCTGGGACTGATGTTTGCGTTGGCAAGAAACATCCCGCAGGGCCACATGGGAATGACCGAAGGGGGTTGGGGCCGCAAGGAACTGGTCGGGATTGAACTGGCGGGCAGGACACTGATGGTACTTGGACTCGGTAAGATCGGTCGTCGTGTTTGCAAGAAGGCGAATGCTCTGGGGATGTCGGTGCTCGCTTGTGATCCCGTTGTTGGGGCAGAAGTCGCCAGTTCCTGCGGAGCTGAGTTGTGTTCGCTGGAGGACGCCCTGGGTCGCGCAGATTTCATCTCACTACATCCTCCGCTCAACGAATCGACCAGAGGCATGGTCAATAGTGAGTTCCTCGATCGTTGCAAGGATGGCGTCAGGATCATCAATGTCAGCCGTGGACCGGTGATCGATGAGGCGGCGCTGCTCGATGGACTGGATGGTGGCAAGGTCGCCGGGGCTGCCCTGGATGTGTACGCTGAGGAACCTCCCGCTGCTGATCATCCCTTCCGCCAGCACCCCCGTGTCATCTGCACGCCGCATCTGGGCGCATCTACCGTCGAAGCGCAGGACAATGTAGGGACGCAATCAGCGAATCAGGTCGTGGCATTTCTCACCGAAGCCAGGGTCGAGCATGCCGTCAACGCGCCCGGACTGTAAGCATCGGGACAGTAAGCACCCGGACTGTGAGCAATAGTTCAAGATCTAGTTCCCTGGAGGGACGTCCTCTTCGCCGGGTGCTCTGCTTTCGCTGGGCCATTTTCGTGCGGGCATCTGAAAGCCTTGCGACGGGTAGAGTTTCTCGAACCTGTTCAGCACTGCCATGGCATCTGCGGGTCTGCGCTGTCGGACGGCGATGACCTGTGCTGTGGTCCAGAGCACATGCGCATGAGCCTCTCCCTGTGGCAGGATCTCGTCGAGGATATGTGCGTGATAGAGCGCGCTGGAGTTCTCGTTCGCTGCCAGCGCAACTTCCATCGCCTTGAGTCTGAGTATCGGATTCAGCGGATCTTCACGCATCTGCTTTTCAAGCCGCTGTAGTTTTCCGAGAAGTTTGCGGGTACTGCCCCAGCGAACCGACGAGCGCCAGCGCCAGAGCAGTGGGCTTTCATCCGGGACGGGTTCCTGCGCCTGCGAGGCGATACGCAATATCGCAGGAAGGTGGAACAGGAGCGCCGAGCCTGCCAGCACGATCAAGATCGGTAATGGGACTCTCAGGTAGAGCAAGATGGCGCATAGAAATGCGAACGAGCCGATCAGGATCGACAGTAGCAATCCGCGAGTGGTTCGCCGTCGACACAGGCCAGGATCGGCATCGAGTACCAGAAACAGCGCCATTCCGACCATGGAACACAGCAGAGCTGGAGTCAGTGCGAGACCGATCGAAGCGAGCAATGGACCTCCACGGGGCTGTTTCGCCGATCACCGCAGTACACGGATGGCGTGACAATAACGCCGTGGATCGAACAGATAGGTCGAACGGATGGATCGAACCGGTTCCCCAGGTCTTCGATTCTATCCAGGTTCTCCCACCTTGTCTGCTTCGGTGGAGAGTCGCTGTCGTTGGTCATGCAGGCGTGCTTCTTCGATACTGGAGAGCGTTTCAGCGCAGACATCCGCAGTTGGGTACTCGCCATCGAAGCACGCGGCACAGTAGTGGAGTTCTGAACCCGAGTTGGCGATCGCCAGCCGCAAGTCAGAAATCTCCTGATAAATAACGGCATCGGCTCCCAGTTTCTGGGCGATTTCCACTTCGCTTGTCTCGTTCGCAATCAACTCCGCCCTGGTGGACATATCAACACCATAGACGCATGGGTGGCTCACAGGTGGCGAGCAGGATGCGAAGTAGACTTTCTTTGCGCCGGCTGCCCGCGCCAGCTCGATGATCTGTTTCGATGTGTTTCCACGAACGATGCTGTCATCGACAAGCAGCACATCTTTGCCCGTAAATTCGCTCTCGATCGCATTCAGCTTTCTCCGAACACTCGAGGTTCGCTCACCCTGGCCAGGCATGATGAATGTGCGCCCGATGTATCGATTCTTGACCAGGCCTTCCCGGTACTCGATGCCCAGTTCCCTCGCCATGGTGCTGGCAGAAGTACAGGCACTATCTGGAACAGGGATCACGACATCCGCATGATATCCGCTCCTATTCCACTTCTTGGCCAGCTGGATGCCGAGGTTCCTGCGCGCCTCGTAAACGCTGACGTTGTCGATGATGCTGTCGGGGCGTGCGAAGTAGACATGCTCGAAAATGCAAGGATTGTGACGGATCTTGAGGACCTCTCGACGCATGGGCTCTTCACCCGGTCGAAAGATCACGGCCTCGCCTGGACCGATGTTCTCGATGTCGCTGTATCCAAGAATTTCGAGAGCGATGTTTTCAGAAGCACACGCCCAGCTCACGCTGCCATCATCCGCAGTTCGTTTTCCCATCAGTAGTGGTCGAATTCCGTGGGGATCCCTGAAGGCGACCATGCCAAGTTGTGCCACCAGGCTGATCACCGAGTAGGCACCCTTGACTCGATGTAAAACCTTTTCGATCGCCTCGAAGACAGACTCTGGATCGGGATCCACACCGCCAATGGCACCCAGCTCTGCTGCGAAGGTGGCCAGTATCAATTCGATATCGCAACTGGAATTCATGATGGTGCGTTTTTCGCGACGGAGCCAATCGGTCAGACCTTCTGCGTTGGTGACATTGCCGTTGTGCGCCATCGCGATGCCATATGGGTAGTGGACCTGGAACGGCTGGGCATCCTCGGTCGTGGATCCACCGAAGGTAGGGTATCGAACCTGACCGATACTCCAGCTGCCGGTCAGGCGATCCATGTTCTTTGCGCGAAAGATGTCCCGTACCAGTCCGTTGCCCTTCTTGAGATGGAAACGGTCGTCATAACTGACGATTCCCGCAGAGTCCTGTCCTCGATGCTGAAGACAGACGAGCGCCTCGTAGACTTCATGGCAGATGTTTGGATTTGATCCTATGGCACCGTAGAAGCCACACATGACTACTCCTTTGGAGGCGGATGCGAGCGAGAAAGTCCAGGGTCCCCTGGATGGTTCGGAGCATATCTTCTCAACTGGTCGCTGACGAGGCACTGTGGCCAGTTGGCACGAAATCCGATCAGATGGCAGACTTCTTTGACCGGCGCAGAGGTCGTCGTGTCCCGGGGACCCTTCCCTGGCCGTGGAGAATCTGAAATCAGGCAGCCGGAGTGTCATTGTTTGGTGTGCTGGAAGAGGAAAAGGCCGGCTGTCTGACCTTTCTCCCCGTGAACCTGGCGAAACTGGGCCCCTGCCCTGATTCGCCCCATCTTGCCATCCCTGGCGGGTGACCGGGAAACCGTGGTGTGGTGATCCCCGGTCTCCCGCCTCCTTTCTAGCCATTTGGGCGTCTCCGGGAACTCGACCCAAGACTGCTGCGTTTCGTAGCAGTAAGGGGAAATTGGCCCTATGATGGCCTCCAGCCCCCACGTCTGCTGAGTCCCCGCCAGAGAGGCTCGTGATCCTTGCTCGACCAACCTTCCCCATTGCAGCCCAGATGCTCTCAGTGGGCGATCTGGAGACTCGAGACCTCCCGGCAATGGGCCGGCTCCGACGGCTTCCAGGAGGCGCTGGAGCGATTTCCAGCGGTGGATCTGTTGCCGAAGGTGCTCGATCAGCCCTGGGGCGAAGGATCGGGAGAGTTCGATACTTGCCAGTGGCCTCTCGACTCGAGGACGGTGCTCCAGGTTCGCTGGTTGAGTCACCTCCCCTCGAGCGATGGACCCTGCCTGCTGCTTCAGATCAGTGAAGGCACTGTAGCGAGCGAGCCGCTTCCATCTTCCGAACTGGTTCAGCAGCAGACACTGTCGAGCATCATCCCCAAGCTTCTCCATCAGTTAAAAAACCACCTCACGGTGATTCAAAATTCTTCTGCTGCTCTCGCAATTGCAAGGCGCAATGAAGACGAAGTGCGCATCGAGAAGTGTCAGAGCCTGGCACAGAAGGGGGTCACTCGAGCCGATGCTCTTCTGACCACCGTCACTGTTCTGGCAGACTGGGATGTCGAGCAGATCATCGAACACTATCGTAGACGCTACGGTGCGGCTTCTGTCGAGATCGAGATGGAGGGGGAGGTTCCCGATGGGGATCTGTGGGTTGCGGCGATCGTCGTCTCCCTCGAACATTGCCGCCCCAATCTTCCACAGGAAACGACATTGAGAATCCGATGTGAAAAAACTGCTCTTCACTTCACGGTAGAGGGCCTGGATAAGATTGCAGTTCCGCCACTGCAATCTGGTTTCTTCGGAGCGATGCTCGAGTGTCGCGCCGAGGGAGTGGGATGGGTTGTGACCAACTCTGGAGGGAACCAATGATGAGTGACAAGGCGGAGCATGAGGCGACGATTCTACTGGTCGATGATAATCAGTTACAACTGGATACTCTCGCCCTGCGTCTCGAGCA
This sequence comes from Planctomycetota bacterium, assembly GCA_036338595.1. GTDB lineage: Bacteria > Planctomycetota > UBA8108 > UBA1146 > UBA1146 > QNYK01. The sequence goes on from JAYZBV010000019.1 coordinate 32,030, forward strand.
GCACTACGAAGAAGAGGCACAGGACATCAAGGTAGAGATCGAGTCAGACGAGAGAAACGTGCTGGCGATCCTTCAGGAAAAAACGATCGATGTGGTCGTCAGCGATCTGGATATGCCCTTTATTCGTGGCGATGAACTGAATCAGATGGTCCAGAAGTTCGACGATAAGATCCAGTTCATCATCCATTCCGGTGTCGGGGGACAGAAGGCCAGAAATCAACTCATCGACGAGAATGTCCGGGATATCATCGAGAAGGCCAAACCCGGATCAGACACCTTCAAGGATCTGGTCGAGGCGATCCGCAAGGCGCTCAAGGTCCGCCAGGAGCGGCTCGCTGTTTCGATGGTAAACAGTGCCGCGCGCAAGCAGCGCAACATCGTTCATGAAGATCCGAAGATGGAGAAGGTCTTCAGCATCGTCGACAAGGTCGCTGGCGCACCATCGCCTGTTCTGGTTCAGGGTGAGCCGGGTACAGGCAAGGAATTGATAGCCCACGAGATCCATCGAAAACGAAACGAGATGCTGCGTCTGAAGAACCCGAGTTTCAATGAGAAGGATTATCCCTACCTTGCCGTCAACTGCGGCGCTCTCTCTCGTACATTGCTGGAGAGCCAGCTCTTTGGCCACAAGAAGGGTGCCTTCACTGGATCGGTTGCGGATCAGGATGGCGTCTTCGTGGCTGCAAGGAAGGGCACCCTGTTTCTCGACGAGATCACAGAACTCGATCTCGATTTGCAGGTGAAATTACTCCGCGCACTGCAGGAGAAAGAAGTCACTCCACTCGGCTCCACGCAAGCCATCCCCGTTCATGCGCGAGTGGTGACAGCAACCAATGCACCGATCAAGCAACTCGTCGAGGAGCGAAAGTTTCGCGACGACCTGTACTACCGGATCAATGTCGTCAATATCGAGATTCCGCCGCTTCGTGAGCGAAAACGCGACGTCGAGGCGCTGGCTTCTCACTTCCTGCTCGAGATGGCAGATGCTTATAACTGCCCACCCAGAAGCCTCAGTCCTGGCGCTCTCGAGTTGCTGAAGAAGTATCGGTGGCCTGGCAATGTCAGAGAACTTCACAACGTCATCGAGCGGTCCTTTGCCCTGGGAGACGAGTACGACATCATCCCGAGAGACCTACCGGATGAAATCCAGGGCATCGGAACAGGCCACATCGGAACAGGCCACATTGATGCGGGGGATGCAAGGCGAGATACGGACCACGAGGCTGGACTCTCTCGTTTCCGTGAGGCGGCCCGAGAGGTGGGAGACTCCATCGCGGCGGGGCAGCATCTCGCTGCTCAGCACGGTTCCTTCCCCACCTATGACGAGGTGGTCGCGGAGCACATTCGACGCGCCCTGCTCCACACCCAGGGGGTCAAGAGTCGGGCCGCTTCGCTCCTCTCCATCGATCGGAATCGGCTCTACAGATTGATGAGCAAGTACCGGATCCCTGCCGATGGAGTCTCCGCAGACTGATTCAAAATAAGGCTCCCCGCTTCATCTTGTAGCAAATTGACTAATCCTCCATCTCGTCAGCAGTTATGTCATTTCGCGTTCGCATGCGAGCATCGACCGGATCTGGCCTGATTCATGTCTTTTTTCATAGACCATTACATCTGCAGGAGTTACGAAATTCCAGCAGATTGGTATCGCTATTGCATGAGGAAGGGGGAGTACGGATCGCATCGGCGGCCTACGAGGGCACCGTTTCGATCCGGAAGTGATCGTGACAACCGGGGGGGATGACCGTTGTGCCCCGGCATTTGTGGCGGGCTGAGCCCGGGACTCATGGCATCCCCCTTTTTGAAATCGGCCTCGATCATCGAGGCGTTGTTTTTGAGTTCTTTGTTTGAATCCGTGTTCTTTACCCCTCGGGTTTGTTGGGGCTTCGAAGCGGCTGGTCGTCGACATCGGGCGGGCTCGTTGACGCTGGTTTTTCGCTTTTGCCCCCTCGGGGACGGAAGACGCGAGGGGGAGAGGGGCGCACAAGCTGAGGTCTTTCAGATCTCGGTGGGCACCATTCTCCCCCCTTTTTCAATTCTCCCCCCTTTTTCAATTCCTGGTCACACACACCGGAACTCACACCTCTGAGATCTGCAGGACCCTGCTACTTCTCTCATCGAGAGTGTGCAGTTGCTGCCGGAAAATTGTACCGACTATTCCCCCTCCTCAATTGAGCTCCGATTCCTCCAGTACCACGGCAACCTCCGTGCCCACCAATCGGGGATTCGCACTTAGATTCTCGCCCCCAAAGACTACAATCGAGAGTAGTTAGAGATGCGTGGATCGAGTCGGCTTCCCCCTGTCCGGCGCACGCAATCTCGGTTGCTCGCCACGGTTGAATCTGTCCCCTGGACCCCGTGACGCGTGAAACCTGCGAGGTGACTCGATGACCAAATCCATCTGCCAGCGCCTTGGAGTCGCGAACGCGATCCTCTGTGTGGTGTTTCTGTGCCGGATCGCATCGGCGCAGGTACCTCAACTGGAGATGAGCGATGTGGTGGTCTACCCGGGCCAGGCGGGAGTCGGCGTCGCGATCACTCTCTCCGCCAGTGAGTCCATCAGTGGTGTCCAGGTGGGTATCGCGGTCGATCCGGACCGGATTTTCCTTCAGGATCTGGATCTGACTGGCTCCGTACTTCAGGCGGTTGCCGTCGAATTCCTCGACACCAGCGTTGATCTCGAGGAAGGAGAAGCGACGCTGATCGCCATCTTCGACGATTCTGCTCCCTTCGATCAGGCGTTGCCGTCCCCTTCCGGCGCACTTCTCGGCACCCTCGTCATCGATGCCTCCAGCTGGCTGGTGCCTTCGAATGTGGAGCCGATATCTTTCGCCGACGGAGTGGGAGAACCCGCCATCGACACTCTCGTGCTCGTCGATGGCAACGCAGTGATCTCCGATCTGATCGATGGTTCACTCTCTGTACTCTCTCAGAATGTTCTGATCGCCGCTTCCACGTCGGGGCAAGCCTCTGTCGGCGAGATCGACTTCGAGGTCAGCTTGCGTGGCTACAACGTCGAAGATCTGCAGGGATTTTCCGCTGCACTCGCCTTTGATCCGACCGTACTTCAGTGTGCTTCCGCCACCATCGATGGAACCATCACGCAGGTTGCAGGCGCTGAGTTTGTAGAGGAAGTCATCGACAATGACATTGGATTTGCGGTACTCGGAGTGCTGATGGACATCCTGCCGCCTTATGATGGCCAGGTGATTCCTGCCACTGGAATCGAGATGGAGTTCGCGAGGATCTACTTCGATGTCAGCGGTTCTCTGACCACCTCCCAGCAGACGCAACTGAGTTTCGAAAACGACCTGGGTGTCCCTCCGATCAGCAATGTGTTTGTCATTCAGAACCAGTCTGTTGCCCCGGTGACCATCGACTTGACGATAGACATCGCTGTCGATGGAGTCTTTCTGCGGGGAGATGCCGACGGCAACCTGAGGCTCGATCTCGCCGATGCCATCAACAACCTGGTCTACATGACCAACACCTGCCCCGTATGCCCGGAACCTCTCTGCCCCAAGGCTCTGGATGTCAATGACGACGCACGAATCGACCTCAGCGACGCGATTCATCTGCTCAGTTTCCTCTATATCGATGGCCCCGAGCCTGCTGCGCCCTACCCGGACCCGGGAGTCGACCCCACACCCGACCTGCTGGACTGCTTCAACTAGCCGATTGGCCCGATTCGCGTGAGCGGGATATTCTTCTCGGGACATGAGTTTCCGGGGAGGAGCACATCTGTTGCCTAGTGATACAGATGAACAGGGTGCGCTCGATGTGCCAACCGATGCACCGAAACATGCCTTCATCCGGGTTCTCGCCGGAGCCCTCAGTGGTGGCGTATTCCAGATCGATTCCGAAGCTACTGTCATCGGATCTGCGGCCGATGTGAGTGTCAGCCTGCCCGATCCTCTCGCTAGAGATCGGCACGCAGGGATACGCTATCAGCAGGGCACCTGGCACGTCCACGACCTCACTGGCGAGGGCCTCATGGTCAATGACATCCCCACTGTCACGCGCGCACTCTCTGGTGGCGAGATCCTCCTGATCGGAAGCACCGAGCTTCAGTTTTGCCTCGACGACCCGCGTCGAGGACCGGCGGACGCTGCTTCGATCGAGCCGCCGCCGCAGCAGGTCAAGAGCGAGTCCGCGGCGCTGCTGGAACTGGTCGTGGAGCAAGGGGACCAGCGCGATCGAGGTCTGAGGATCGACATCCTGAAGGATTCCGTGATCACCCTTGGGCGTGCGGCCGCGGCTGATCTCTCGCTTCACGATTGCCTGTCCAGTCGCCTCCATTGCCGCATCCAGTCCGACTCCAGGGGTGTCGAGATCACCGACCTCAAATCTCTCAACGGAACCCATGTCGAGGGCAGCCGGATCGATACGGCTGCACTGAGAGCGGGAGACCTGATCCTGATCGGCAAGACTGCGATCCGCTGCCTCAAGGCAACCGACGGACAGTCTCGACTCTAGTTTCGAGGAGCAGGAGAAGCACCGATCTGCTCCTCAGGGGCGTGGGTGATGGCGCGTATGGGCGGCCTTCAACTGCTTGCGATCGACATGAGTATAGATCTCTGTCGTGTGAATGCTGGCATGCCCGAGCAGGTGTTGCAGGTGTGGTAGAGCGTCCGCAGGCACGGAATCGGAGCCTTCCCGGATACTGATCTCTCTCATCTCGGTGTTGTGCTCCAGGATATGTGTGGCGAAGGAGTGACGGAGCAGGTGAGGGTTGACACCTTGTGAGATCCCGGCGAGACGGGCGGCTCGCGCCAGCAAGGCATATACGCTGCGCCGGTTCAGTTTTCGCCCGGTGGCGGACAGGAACAATTGATCATTGAGGGCGGGAGCGTCCTTCACCAGCTGAGATCGATACCGTTTCACTGCCAGCGCTGCTCGGTCTCCGATGGGAATCAGTCGTACCTTGTCCCCCTTGCCGACGCAGCGAACGAGTGGATACTTCCCATCGGTCTGGAAGTCCCTGCGTCGAAGTCCGCACAACTCCGAGACTCGCATTCCCGAACTGTAAAGCAACTGAACGATGGCTCGATCCCTGAGCGCGAACTGAGGATGACCTTCCTCCGTCGCATCGATCAGGCGATTCACCTCGTCGAGGGAGAGAATTCGCGGCAGACGCTTCGATTGACGCGGCGAAACCAGCAGATCCGTGGGGTTTGTCTCGATCAGGTCTTCCTGGACGAGAAAGCGGAAAAACCCCCGGATGGCAGAGATCCGCCGCTGCTGACTGCTGGCACTGGCGCCCTCCTTCATCCGCCTCTGCAGATATGCCTGGAGGTGCTGGAGCCTGACCCTGTCAGGGAAGCGGATGCGCTGCTGCCGCAATTCGACGGTGAGGCTGATCAGGTCTCGGCGGTATGCCGAGAGAGTGTTTTTGGCCAGACCTCGCTCTACGAGCAGGTAATCGAGCCATCTCTGGATCGGTTCCTGTGGCAACTCATCCGTCTTGATGCCTTGCGAGACGCCGCTTCGTTTCATAGAATCCGCTGCCTTTCAGGGGTACCAGATCCCCCTTGAGGATATCCCGGAGTGTTGTTATCGGTCAACAGGACCAGCGGTGGCGGTCCTGGGCAGGCCGGAGCAGATCTGGGTCGAATCTGCAAGAAGTCACTGCTGTATAGAGAGAAGGCTCAGGAGCCGATGGCCAAGAAGAAGTACACCAAGCGAGAACTGGAGCCTTTCCGTAAACTGCTGCTCCAGCACAGAAATGTTGTCACGGGTAATCTCACCAGTCTCGACGGCGAGGGTCGAGGTTCGAGCGGGGATGAGGGAGACCTCAGTTCCGAGAACTTCGAGATCGAGTTGACCCTCTCCACGATGCAGAGCGAGACGAATCTGGTCAACGAGATCGATGAGGCACTCAAGCGCATCGAGGACGGATCCTACGGTGTTTGCGAAGACACTGGAGATCTGATCCCCATCCCGCGTCTCGAGGCGGTTCCCTGGACCCGGCTCTGTGTCACAGCGCAGGAGCGACGGGAGCAGTCCTGAACGCGGGTGGACCTACTCCAGATTCGAAGGGTGTGGACCCTTCTCAGGTGCGACTCGATGTGAAACTACCCTGCCCCTCCGGCTCCGTGGATCTGACGCACCCGGTTCTTCCTGCATCGGGGACCTTCGGCTATGGCGAGGAATTTGAACCGTTCCTTCCTCCGGGCACCTTCAGTGCCATCGTCCCGAAGTCGATCTCTGTCGAGGCCAGATGCGGCAATCCTCCTCCGAGGGCGGTGGAGACCCCTGCCGGATTGCTCAATTCGATAGGTCTGCAAAATCCAGGGCTCGATGCGTTTGTCAGTGATTACCTGCCAACTCTGCAAAAATATGGCGTCCCCGTGCTGGTCAATGTCGTCGGGCGCACGGTCGAGGATTATTGCACCGTTGTCGAGGCGCTCGAAGGGCAACATCTGGTGGCCGGGTTCGAACTCAACGTCTCCTGTCCTAATGTCAAGGAAGGACTCCGCTTTGGTCTCGATCCTGAGGCCACGGCAACGCTCATTCGCGCGGTTCGTCCTCTCACCACCGGGGTCCTGATGGCGAAGTTGACTCCCAATGTGACCGACATCGCCGAGCAAGCACTCGCAGCCGAGGAGGCGGGCGCGGATTCGGTCTCCCTGATCAATACGATCCGTGCGATGGCGGTCGACTGGCGGACTGGTGAATCCGCGATCGGCACCGAAACCGGCGGCCTTTCCGGTCCTGCGATACGTCCCATCGCCCTCAGGATGACGATGGAGGTTGCTCGGGCCGTCAAGGTACCCGTCTGTGCCATAGGCGGGATCTGCTCGGCACAGCACATTCTGGAGTTCATCTCGGTCGGCGCATCTCTGGTCCAGGTCGGAACTCACCTCTACAGGGAACCGACCTGCTTACCTGAAATCCTTCTGGAATTGCGTCATCTGCTCGCTTCTGCAGGAATGGGGTCCCTCGACGATGTGCGGGGGAACTTCCATCAACTGCAGGATCGGTTGCCGGATCGGGAGCGACAGGTACCCTGACTTGATCGGGGAATGCTCCCCATCGAAAGGGATGTCCAATCATGGGCCTCATCCGTGGCCTCAAGGCAGCGTTTCACAAGGTCGTACCGACGCGCAATGACAAGATCATTCGCGAGATCCTGCCGCTGGTGGATCAGATCAACGCTCTCGAGCCCCAGTTCGAGGCCCTCGACGATCAGCAGTTGCGGGCCAAGACGGTCGAGTTCAGGGACCGCCTGGAGGCGGGAACTTCGCTATCCGATCTTCTTCCCGAGGCCTACGCCGCCGTTCGAGAGTCTTCGAAGCGGTATCTGAAGACCGGAACCGGTGTTGCGATGCGGCCCTACGATGTCCAGCTGGTGGGTGGCATCGTTCTCAATCACGGAGGCATCGCAGAGATGCGTACCGGTGAGGGGAAGACCCTGGTCGCCACCCTTCCCGCCTACCTCAATGCACTGCCCTCCAAGGGTGTTCACATCGTCACCGTCAATGACTACCTGGCCAAGCGGGATGCAGAATGGATGAAGGTGGTGTACGAGGGGCTGGGCATGAGTGTGGGTGCCATCCAGTCGAACATGAACAGCCAGGAGCGAATCGTTCAGTACTCCTGCGACATCACTTACGGCACCAACAACGAGTTCGGATTCGATTATCTGCGCGATAACATGAAAACCAGGCCAGAGGATCAGTGTCAGAAGCAACGATCCTTCGCCATCGTCGATGAGGTGGATTCGATCCTGATCGATGAGGCGAGGACTCCTCTCATCATCTCCGGACCGGCTGAGAAATCGACCGAGATCTACTACCAGGCGGATCGCGTGATACGAAAACTGGCCAAGGGAAAGCACTTCGAGGTGAAGGAGAAGGAGCAGCAGGTCTTGCTCACCGAGGAGGGAATCGAGGCTGCCGAAAAACTGGTGGGTGTCGACTCCTTCTACTCGCCTGCAAACATGCATTGGCCGCATCATCTCGAGCAGTCGATGAAGGCGCATTTCCTCCATCGCAAGGATGTTGACTATGTCGTCAACGAAGGTGTGGTGGTGATCGTCGACGAGCACACGGGCCGCCTCATGGATGGGCGGCGCTGGTCAGATGGATTGCATCAGGCTGTCGAGGCCAAGGAAGGCCTCAAGATCAAGGACGAGAATCAGACACTGGCAACGATCACCTTCCAGAACTTCTTCAGGCTCTACGACAAGATCTCCGGGATGACAGGAACAGCACTCACCGAAGCGGAAGAATTCCGTGAGATCTACGGTCTTGAAGTGGTCGAGATACCGACCAACAAGCCGATCGACAGGGATGATCTCACCGACATCGTCTACCGAACCACCAAGGAGAAGTGGACTGCCGTCGCCGACAGGATCTGCGTAGAGCACGAGACTGGCCGGCCGCTGCTGGTCGGCACCATCTCCATCGAGGACTCGGAGTTACTCTCCGAGCGTCTCAAGCGACGTGGCATCCAGCACAATGTGCTCAATGCCAAGCGCCATGCCCGCGAGGCAGAAATCATCGCAGAGGCGGGGCAGATGAACCGCGTCACCATCGCCACCAACATGGCGGGCCGCGGTACCGATATCGTGCTCGGAGAAGGCGTCACCGATGTTGGTGGCCTGATGGTGATGGGGTCAGAGCGACACGAATCTCGCCGTATCGACAATCAACTCCGGGGACGCTGCGGTCGCCAGGGCGATCCAGGGGCGACCTTGTTCTACCTGTCGCTCGAAGATGATCTGATGCGATTGTTTGCCAGTGATCGAGTCTCGGCGATGTTGAAGCGCTTCGGTATGGACGAGGGTGTAGACATCTCCCATCCGATGGTCACTCGTGCGATAGAGAAGGCCCAGAAGAAGGTCGAGGCGAGGAACTTCGAGATCAGGAAGAACCTGCTCGAATACGATCAGGTGATGGATAGCCAGAGGAAGGTCATCTATGAGATCCGGGACAGGATTCTTCATAGCCAGGATCTTCTCGGCCTGGTCGAGGAAAATTTCGATCAGGTGATCGAGTCCTACGCCCTCGGGTTACTCCAGATCGAGGAGCCAGATCAGAAGTGCTCGGACGCACTCAGCGAGCACCTGGCACACCGATACATGGTGGAGATTCCCGCTTCAACCTTCGAGGATGGAGAGCCTGAGGACTGGGCCAGAGCAGCCACCGAGCGCTGGCTCGAACTTGTCGGTGAGAAGCGCGAAGCCGCTGGAGCGGAACAGTTCGACAGGCTGCTCCACTATGTGCTTCTTCGTTCAGTCGACGAGAAGTGGAAAGAACACCTTCATGCGATGGATCAACTGCGCACCGGCGTAGGATTGGTCGGATACGCTCAGGTCGATCCAAAACTCGAGTACAAGAGAAAAGGCTACACCCTCTTCGCAGCCATGCTGGAGATGCTGCGTGAAGAAAGTTCTTCGATCGTTTCCCGGATTCGGATCGAGAAGGTCGACGAATCGGAAGCGCAAAGGGGGCTTGAGCAGACCTGGAGTGGCCAGTCGGAGGGCGTATCCGCAGATGCTCTGCAACAGCAGTTCCAATCTCACGGTGATCAGATGCAGCAGGGAGTGCAGGGATCACAGAGCTCGAAATCTGTCGAGACGATTCGAAACGAACAGCCGAAACCTGGGCGAAATGACCCCTGCAACTGCGGATCCGGCAAGAAGTTCAAGCGCTGTTGCGGAAAGCAGTGACCAGGGTGGTGCAGGGACAGCCTGGTGAGAACCAGACCCGATCGGAACCGTACCTGTCCAGCGCCGATGAACTCGCAAGAAGACATCGAGTGAGACCACTGGCTGCTGCAGGATGGTGGCTCAGATCGTGTGGATTCTTGCTCGACCTGCCGATGCTGCTCGCCTGGGTGATCCTCTCTCCGTGGGTCCTTTTCCTCGTTGTCGTTCGAGGTAGGTCGATAGGATCACTGCAAGAGAGATTCGGAAAGTGGCGTATCTCTCTTCCTACACGCGAACGCATCTGGATTCATGCGGCCAGCGTCGGTGAGGTGAGGGCAGCGGTATCGCTCGTCGACACCCTGAGAAGATCTCGCCCCGGGTCGGAGATGGTGATCTCCACGATGACCACGGGCGCACGTGATCTTGCCAGGGACTTATTTGGTGATCACCAGGTGCATCTGTTGCCGCTAGATTTCTCTCCATTTGTCCATGCGGTGCTGAAGAGGCTGCGGCCCGATGTATTGATTCTGATTGAGCTGGAGTGGTGGCCGAACCTGTTACTGGCGTGTCGATCTCGTTCGATTCCGGTGGTGGTGGTGAACGGCCGTATCACGACGAAAGGACTCGGCAGGCTTCGGATGCTCGGCCCACTGTCGACCTGGATGGCAAGCTGCCCTGAGATGGTCTGCGCACGCAGTGATGATGATGCGAGCCGGTTTCTGCAACTGGGTGTTGCCCCGGAGCGCATCCGGATAGCTGGTGACATCAAACTGGACTCTCTGTGCGGTCCCGATCCTGCCAGGCGGCGGCTGGAGTTTGATCGATCCTGCGGTTTGCCCGTCGATCTGTTTCGATGGTGTGCCGGCTGTACGCATCCTGGAGAAGAGGAGGTGTTGCTGGCAGCCCATGTCAAATTGCTCGATATCTGGCCAGGGAGCCAGTTGTGGATCGGGCCGAGGCATGTCGAGCGGGCAGCAGAGGTGCTGGCACTGGTGCGTCGCTACCGACTCGAAGGTGCTCTGGAATCGAGCCAGGGTGCAGCCGCATCCCAGGTTGTTGTGATCGATCGCCTGGGTCGGCTCGAAGGTGCCTACCGGATCTCTGATGCGGCATTTGTCGGCGGCAGCCTGGTGGCGAAAGGGGGCCACAACCTGATCGAACCCGTGGCAGCCGGTTGCTTCACCTGCCACGGTCCCCACGTCGATAATTTCCTCGAGATGAAGATGCTGCTCCAGCGTCACGATGCGGTTCAGGAGGTGGCCGATGAGAACGATCTGCTGCGGTTACTGAGCCTCTGGGCTTCAGAAGGCCCATCGAGGCAGCAGCGGCATGAGAGGGTGCGGGAACTCCTGGATGAACTGGGAGGCGCCACCGAGCGCTGCACCGAGCAGCTGGCAGAAGTTCTGATCTGACACCGATCCTGGTTGGCGTGGTGTTCTGGAGTCGATAGAGTATCTCGATCTGCCGGCCGTCAGATCGACCGTATCCATCGACGGGCGTCGTCAATCGAGTGGAACTTGCGAGTAGTTCGGATCGACTGGTGATCTGATCGAATTTCGCAACAAGGAAGGATCCTCGGATGTTGGTCGAGAATGCATTTTTCACCTCTGAGTCTGTTTCTGAAGGCCACCCCGACAAGATGGCTGACCAAATTTCCGACGCGATTCTCGATGCATATCTCGCTGGTGATCCGCAGAGCCGGGTCGCTTGTGAAACGTTGGTGACAACCGGCTTGGTGGTGATTGCTGGTGAGGTGACCAGTCAGGCGACGATAGACATTCCGTGTCTGGTCAGAGGCGTGATCCGAGACATCGGGTACACCGATTCAGGGATGGGATTCGATGCGGATACATGTTCCGTGATGGTCTCACTCGACAAGCAGAGTCCAGATATTGCCATGGGTGTGGATCGTGATGGCGCCGGGGACCAGGGGATGATGTTTGGCTACGCCTGTGACGAAACTCCGGAGTTGATGCCGATGGCGATTTTACTTTCGCACAAGATGGTCGCAGAACACGCCAAGATCCGGGCAGCGGGTAAGGCTCCATTCTTGCGCCCAGATGCCAAGAGCCAGGTCACGGTGGAATATATAGATGGGGTCCCAAAGCGTATCGATGCAGTGGTGTTCTCATCTCAGCATTCAGAAGATGTCAGCAATGAAGAACTGGACGCATTCGTGAAGGAAAACATCATTCGCGCCGTCGTCCCCGCTGAACTGCTCGATGACAACACCAAGTACTTCGTCAACCCGACCGGGCGTTTCGTCGTTGGTGGTCCGCAGGGTGATTGCGGCCTGACGGGGCGAAAGATCATCGTGGATACCTACGGTGGTATGGGGCGTCATGGAGGCGGAGCTTTCAGTGGCAAGGATCCATCCAAGGTCGATCGCTCTGCCTGTTACATGGCACGATTTGTCGCCAAGAACATCGTCGCCGCTGGTCTGGCCAACAGGTGTGAAGTGCAACTCGCTTACGCCATCGGAGTTGCCGAGCCGATGTCCGTTCTGATCGATTCCTTCGGTACTGGTACGATCCCGGATAGTGATCTTCAACGACTGGTGAAGACGGTGTTTGATCTGACCCCGAAGGGCATCATCACTTCCCTCGACCTCCGGCGCCCCATCTATCGCGCCACTGCTGCGCACGGGCACTTTGGTCGTACTGGAGATGGTTTCCCCTGGGAGGGAACCGGCAAGGTTGAAGAACTGAAGGTCGCTGCTTCACAGGTTGCAGGTAACTGACCGCAGTTCAGTCGATCAGGCGGTTTTTCTGCAGCCAGTCCTGCAATGAAGAGATGGCGCCATCGCCGAGGCGATGTCCATCCTGGTGCCAGCAAATCTCGACAGGAGCAGATGCCTTCTCGAGATGGTCAACGGACTGGAGTACCGGTTCGGGGCCAGTCAACGGATCCGCTTTATCATGAAGAAATAACATCCTTGGTAGATCGCCTTGCTCGATTTCATCGGTGAGGAACTCGTGCTTGAGCCTGGCAGATGAGATGACGCAGCTTCCGAACAGCTCTGGATGGCGGCAAGCGACGAATCCAGCCAGGTAGCCTCCCTGGCTGAAGCCGAGCAATACCGTCTTTTCGGGCTTCACACCGCTCTCTTGTTGCACCGTCTTCACGATGCCGAGCAGGTCCTTTTCAGACTCGAGAAGGGAAGCGAGAAATTGCTGCTGGTCACCAGTGTAGATGTACCAGGCATGACCCTCGCGGATTCCATCGGGTGATCTGACCTCGTGCCGATGAGGGCCATCTGGAGCCACCAGATGGATGCCGCAGCCTTGCAGGGGATTCAACTTCTGAAGGATGCTGGATCCGTTCTGGCCAAGACCGTGCAGGGCGATCAGGCACGAGCGTGCATCGCCTTCGGCGCCAGACCATCTCCAGCAGATGTGGCTCCGAAATTCTCTGGATCGAAGTTCCTTGTTCTCCAGAGGGACCTCCCGCTCTCGCTCAGATGCGTACCGAGGATTATAGGGTACGGAGCAGAAAATCGGCACTGCTACGGTGCTCTGGTCATCGAATGGATGGCGCTCACGGCGGGCTTGATCGCTGCTACAGGCAACTTTCGTAGGACTCGCAGCCAATGCCTGCTTCACCCGCTGGGTCTGCACCGCAATTCGGGTAGGGGGCACCGGGGGTAGGCCCGGCCAGGAACTGGTGGTTGATCAGGTAGATCACATCTCCGATATCCACCGTGTAGTCGCTATTCGAGTTTGCAGCTGAACGGCATTGTGGCTCGCTTCCGCCACCGAAGATGTAGCTGATCAGTGAGATCGCATCCGCAAGATTCAGCACTCCGTCGTCATTGGCATCTCCTCGAAGAAAAGGAGAAGAGTTCACGAAGCAAACCGTTCCGCCCTGAAGGTCTGGCAGCAAAGAGACACCATCGACGGTCAAGATGTTGTGTATCACAGGCTGACCCAGGTTATTGGCGGGCTGGATTGTGGTGCAATATCCAACCAGAGCGTTGTCGGCCGCGGTCTGGAAATGAAACCTCGTGATGGAGGTGTTGAAGCCAGGTGTCAGGGTCTGCCCTCCAAATGGCGGGCTGAAATCGAAGATGGCAGCGCACGCAGCCCAACCGATTCCCGGCTCGATTTCGTCATTGTTGGTCGAGGTGAAGAACTCCACCTCGTAAGGAGCCAGCAGCAGTTCGATGTCGAGACCAACTGTGTCCACGGAATCGAATGTGAAGATGGTGGAGTCCCAGCTCAGGGCGCACTGAAAGCCCTGCACACCGATCGAGTTATCGAGTCTGACGATGAGATCGAGCTGGGAACCGGGGATGGCGATGGCATCGTCTACATGCATCAGATCCTGGGAAGAGACCCATCCTGTGAATAACAAGGCGACGGCGAGTGTTGCCGAAAAAATCAAAGCACGCATGAATCCTCCAGGGGGCAGAGGCAGGGTGGTCACTCTGGCCGGGGGTGGTGGCCAGGCTTCCCGGGGTTATTTATCAGAGTTGCGGTTGCCGGGGATCAGCAGCCGCCTGTTAGCAGGCAATCGAGTGTATCGGAAGTCGGGTCCAGCCCACATGAGTTGGGTCCAGGGGCTGGGGGGAATGGTCCGCTGACGAACAGGTAGTTGAGCAGGTAGATGGTGTCGGAGATGTCGACTCCTCCATCGTCATTGGTGTCGGTTGAATCCATGCAAGTGGGTATCGGCCCACCAGCGAAGAGCCAGTTGACGATGTACAGCGCATCGGCGAGGTCGACACCAGAATCACCGTTGCTGTTTCCCCGCTTGAATCCCGGTTGATCGAGGAATTCGACGATTCCGTGATCCAGTATGGGAACAACTGAAAGGCCGTCAAAGATGACATAGTTGAGGGCCGGCCCCGCGGAACAGTTGGGATCGTTGGGGGGGCAAGAAGGCAGCAGGTATGAGTTGTCGAAGGTGATCTCGGTTGTTGTCCCGAGCAGCACCGGGTTGGCCAGTGTATCAAACTCCAGACGGAGCAGCGTCTGATCGGTTCCTGCTGGCAGGACCTGACCGCCGTATGGTGGCAGAAAATCAAAGATGGCAGAGAAGGTCGCGAGCCCCACACCCGGCGCTACATCAGGGTCCATCGCAGGATAGAACAGTTCGATTCCGCCAGGCGCACCGGGACCACCAGGCATCGCGGAATCCAGCGTCAACCCTGAGTACCAGTCGTGACCATCGATGGGATCGTTGAGCGTCAGGATGGTGTTGTCGTAAGTGAGGGAGATCTGGAAGCCCTGGATCTCGTCGGCGTGCTCGTAGCGGACGATGGCCTGGACGCTACTTCCAGGGTATGAGGCCATGTTTCCGAAGTAGAAACGGTGAAGGTTGTTGACCGTGACAGATCCATCGACGAGCTGCGGAGTGATGGAAGCCCCTCCGGATGAGAGAACATTGATCACCGGTGGATCCCCGATTCCGTCGACGAACTGAAGCGGGATCAGTTTGGGAAGCGCGCTGGAATCGATGGAAAAGAGCATCCTCAACAGTGAGTTCTGATCGGCCGGTGAAGCGGGCATGGAGACTGGAGGTAGGGTCACGCTGCCGTATCCAAAGATCACTCCGGCGAGGAATGTGCCGGTAATGTTGTCGATGCTGGTTCCTGCGAAATCGGGGTCTGCACCGGCAAGAAGCGCAGAAAGTGAAGTGTCCTGAAAGTCGATGGAAGCCAGGGTCAACTCCGCAGGATTGAACTGGATCCCGATGGCGAAACCCTCGATCGCCAGATCATGTGTTGCCGTGACGAAACAGGGGATGTTGGTATCCCCTGCGTTGCCAGTGACCTGATCGATGGTCAGGACATCAGCAGCACTGCAATAGGCTGGAATCACCGTGATGGCGATCATCAGAGAGAGGATGCGTAGCATCGAGAGTTCTCCTCTTCGCACGGGGGGCATCCGGCGTCATCGCACGGATTTCAACATGCTTCTATCGTATCACCGACCCGTGTGTGATCCACATCCCACAATGATGCTGGTGGGCCCGAGATTTGCCTCAGGAAACAAATACCCGGAAAAAAATGCACTCCGGAGGGGGCCCTCCGGAGTGCTTCGGTTGATCGCGAGATTGATCATCAGTATCCGAGTTGACGTGAAATCCTCTCCTTACAGAGAGTCCGCGTCTCCATCACATCCGATTCCGTCACCGGTGGTGGGATCGATTCCTGCGTCGGGGAACGGTGCTGCTGGAGGAGCTCCTCCGGCAAACTGGTAGTTGAAGACGCCTACGGCATCGCCAACTCCGATCTGTCCGTTGTCATCCAGATCACATGCATCGAGGCAGCTGGGAGCAGCGCCTCCCTGGAACAGGTACTGGAGTACCGCAATTCCATCGGCGATGTTGACGAGTCCTCCATCGCTGTTGCAATCCCCTCTGACGAATGGATTGAAATTAACGATGGTGATGGTTCCTGCGACGAGGTTTGGAGTCTCCTGGTAGTTTCCATCGACGATCAGGTTCGTGATGGGAGGAGTTCCAGCACTCGGCAAGAATATGACATCGGTGACGGTAGGGTCAGTCTGTCCCGTGAGATCGCCAATGATCTGAAAGTTCACTGTCATCACTTCCTGGTCATCTCCGATGGGGATGTCGACGGAAGTGTCGAACGCCATGATCAGGCCGGCTGCAATTTCACCAGCTCCAACATTGCTTGAAGTCTCGACGAAGTCTGCATTGGTAGCGACGCCAGATGCGCTGACTCCAATCATCGAGAGCAATGTCGAATCGTAGGATCCGGCGATGGAGAGTCCATCGAGTGGACGGACTGTAGAGACGAGCACTGGCAACTGCGCTGATTGTGCAGCGATGCCCATGCCATTGCCGAACTTCAGGAAGTTCGGGCTGAGTGTGGTGAAACTCGCTCCGATCCAATCAGGAACAACACTGTCGCCGTTGATGACAACGAGAGTGCTCACACCTGGAGATCCAGCGGTACAGAAATTGACCGAACTGGTATGACCGACGGCGGCTTCGACCTGGTAGCTGACATCGAGTAATTCGAAGTCGAGTACCTGTCCGAGAGAAGCACAACCGGTGAAGCAGATCACGACACCGTTCATCACAGCATCTGCAGAGATGTTTGTATTCTCGAAGTCGGGCGGGCTGCCGTTCTTGACGGTGCTGGTGCCGGCACCAAGAGCAGTGCTCATCGGTGTCAACTCAGCTGGATCAGAGCAAAGGCTGAAACTCCAGCCTTGAATCTCGGCTGGTTGCAGCACATCCAGTTTTGCAGTGGCCGTGAACATCGATCCACCAAAGACATCCGAGCTGTCCATGTGCATGAAAAAGCTTGGATCAGATTGAGCAACCGCACTACGACTCATGACCAAAACCATGACAAAAGTGGCCGCAACCTTACAGAAATTGCGTACTGAACTACGCATGACACATCCTTCCTGTTGACGGCACAGGGTTGCCGATCAACCTCGCTATTATTTATCTGCGCATCTTCGAGCGCAGAGGTAGTTCTGTTGGGTTACAGATCAGCAACCCGTATCGTCACTATCACAAACAGGGAGCATGTCCTCCGTGGGGTCGGGCCCGTCATCAAACGGTCCCGGGTCCGGTGGAGAAGTCCCAAACTTGAAGAGCCAGTTCATTCCAAATACTGCGTCTGCGAGATTGATGATTCCGTCATCATTAGCATCGCAGGCGTCGGCGCAGAGGATTGGCAGCCCCGAAAATTGGGATGCAATCGTCGTTGCGGAATCGGCGAGGTCTACCTTGTCGTCACTGTTACAGTCGCCTCGCTGAAAGATCTCCTGAGGAACCACGATGACGCTGGTGCCGATTCGTTCGAAGTCCTGGACGGAGAGGTAATCGATGACAACGTTGTTGTAGAGCATCACACTTCCGTTGCCGTTGATGTTGTCGCAGAAGTAGATTTCCTGAGCGATGTCACATTCTGCAGTCTCATCGACGGTGATCTGAATACTGCCAACGAGCAGGTCTTCAGAGGTCGGCGGCAAGGTCTGCCCTTCGAAGGGCGGCAGGGCATCGAGAAGGATCGCAAGGACCATCTCTCCTGACTCACCATCGGAGCAATCGTCATCGACCTGGTGGTTGATGTATTCCGCACCGACCATCTCCACGATGGAGCCTTCCAGGGAGAAGGTCCCTTCCTCGAGGGTCAGATCGCAGTCGTAGCACAGTGTGATGGTAATACCCTGGATCTCGTCGTCGGGATCAGAGTAGCAAAAGCTGAGTGTGCCCGTTTGACCATGGAATGCGTAGTTACCCGTGTCTTCGTCAAAATCGACCTTTGCAGTCATGATCGTATTGTGTTCCGGAGGAGGCTCGATCGCGATACAGGTCATCGACCCCGCCTCCAGGGATGGAGACAGCGACAGTCCGCCGACAACGATCACATTGTCGAGAGGAGGGTCTCCGATGTAACTGTTGATGGGAGTCAGGGGAGTGACCAGGTTGGATTCAGGCAGGTAAAGGATATCGTTGCAGCTGTATCGGTAGGTCGCGATGTGATTGTCGGTCCCCGTGGGAATCGTCTGCCCTTCAAATGGGGGCTGGAAATCCAGCACGACACCCATCGTTCCGCCGTCAGCGTAGAGATTTGTGACCTCAAATTCACTGCCGATGGCCTCGGTCACTGTACCGGCGAGGGTGATCTCCTGCAGTGTCAGTTCGCTGCCTCCGTGGGCGATAGCGATCACGAATCCTTGTACCGGTCCTGAACTGTTGGAGAGCAGCACTCGTGCGTCTCCGATGGACATCCCGTCCGCCAGGACGGAACTATTCTCTATTCTCAAACTGTCAGGCGGAGGTGGCGAAATCGTGACGGTTCCGTCGATGAGTAAAAGCCCATCGATGGCCCCGACAGAGAGTCCACCCTGAACGATGATGTTGTCCAGCGGAGGCGAGTTGAGAACGCCATCCTGGAACTGCAACTCGGACATGATGTCCGAACTGGAAATGACGGAAGGAGTGAACCTCAGATAGGCTAGACTGGAGCCTGAGCCTGCGGGGATCTCCTGACCCTCGAATGGCGATTCAGTGTCGAGAACCACACCAAGGGTCAATCCCCCGGATAGGATCTCTGCCACTACCAGTTCAGCACCGACAGATTCCACATCTGTCCCTTCCACTGTGACTTCCGTTGCGTTCAACAGCGCCGAGTCAAAGGCGATGGCAAGGACAAAGCCCTGCGTTCCCGTGTCGCTATCAAGAGTCACCGTTGCATTGATGGCCTCTAGGCCCTGAGTATTTGTGTCCGTGATGCTGAGGGATTGTTGGGCCTGAACCGGAAAGCTCAGAACCAGAACCGTCCACACAGCAACGAACACCTGCCTGAAACAGGTATCCATCTCTATCTCCTCGCTCGCCCCCCTCGGGGCTCCCGCTAGCAACTCTTCCCCTTTACGCCGGAGATACCGGCGCAAATACTCTTCCCCTCCGAGCCTGCTGCGGGACAGGAGCGGACGGACCCTTCAGGATCGAAGGGCCATTCAAGTTTATTGACAAATGTTAACAAGTCAATCCGGACGGATTAACAATCAATTCCATCCAGGAACGTAGGATCTGGCCCTGGAGAGGGGTATGGGGCCGGGGGAGCGGCCGTTCCGGTGAAGAGATGGAGTAAGGTATATATCGGGTCAGATATGTCAAGTCGGCCGTCGTCATTGGCGTCGCAGGCATCGCGACAGGCGGGAGCCGGGCCATCGGAGTAGATCCAGGTCGCGGTGAATATGGCATCTGCCAGGTTCAATGTGCCACTGGAATCGGCGTCTCCACGGATGAAATCCGGGCCATCACTGACCACCAGCAACTGGAACAGGGTATCGGTGGCCTGGCCTGCGATCACCACCGAACTACCGACAACTTCGAATCCTGTCACTGCATTGTCCAGCAGTACCGGGGAGTTGCCGAGTGCGGTCAGAGGAAAGTCAAAGTTGAGTGGAAATCCGAAACCCGTGAACTGACTGAGGCTGGTGACCTGGCCGAGGTTTTCGACCCCACTGATGAAGGTTCCATCCGAGAAGCAAGCCACGCCGCCTCCCAGGATCAAACCAGATGTGCTCGGTGGAGTGATGATGCCGAGTGGATTTCCTTCTGCCCCTTCGAGTGCTTCCATACGACGGATCGAAACTGGACTGGATTCAGTATCAAACAAGAGCCAGTCATCGGCGGCTGAATCGTATGTGATGGAAGCGATGGAACCGGAGTTTGCCGGGAAGGAACTCAGCGGGCTTCCCGTCAAGGGATCCACGAAGGTGACAAGGCTGCTGTTGGCACGGCTCACGAGCAAGATGTCGAGGATCGAGTTGTAGCCGATTCCTCGAAGGTTGGGCAATCCGGTATCGATGATGCGCTTCAGATCCAGGTTGGAATCGAGAACATGGATCACTCCGCTGAAGGATTCTGTCACGTAGAGATCGTCCATCTCTGCATCGTATGCCAGATCTCTCGGTCGGTCTCCGGGGAAGGCGACCGAGCCGGCGAGGCCTCCGGGTCCGTGAATCAGCGAGCAATTGGCGGACTCGATGATGTTCCCTACCACTCCCTGGACCTGGTAAGCATGTGTGACTCCGGTCGGGGCATCGAGGTCGTTCCATGAGGTAGCAGATCCTGGCAAGGTGTCGACGATGGCGCCGTTTCGGGTGATCCTGAGCAGGGTGTAAAGGCCCCCTCCACCCGGTCCGCAGTTGCGCCACGAAAGGGACACTGAACCCTCGCCATCGGCAGTACAGACCAGGTCCGCGGGGGGGTAGAAGCCAGGAACCGTCTGGCCGATCTGCAGCAATGATGTGGAGGTGACCGCCAGCAGGGTTGTCGGGTTACTCCCCTGTGCGATACCCAACAGCTGAGAATCGATCGTGGAGTCGAATCCGATACCCGAGCACTGTAACTCGCCCGTTTGTACCGAGATCGATCTCAACTCGGCAACACTGGCATCGAAAGCGTCTCCATAGGTGAAGTCGAGGAATCCCTGGTTGGTATTGGACAGTCTGTACGCGATTCCTACGCCGTATCGGACCTCTGCGCCAGGGATCGGTAGCGTCGAAATCACGGTTCCCGTGAGCGGGTCGATCTCAATGGCGAGCTGATTGACGGTGTCGCGGGTCCAGAGAGATTCAGACAAGATGTCGTATGTGAGACCCGAGGCACTCCCTGAGATGCTGAAGGGGACAGGGGCGCCGAGCGCTACCCCTTGATCATTCATCTCGACCAGTTCCAGGGAGGTCGAGTTGAGAAGCCAGAAGGTGTTTGTGGCCTGGCAGTATGCGATTCCGGAGCATTGTGGTTGAAACAGGGGGGCCACTGCTGCACCGACAGGGTGATCGATCATGTTGGCGAGAGCCAGTCCCGGGGGATTGGGGATCGAGGAGTAGACGCAGATCTTGCCGCTGGCGCTGTCGATGA
Organism: Planctomycetota bacterium; assembly: GCA_036338595.1. GTDB lineage: Bacteria > Planctomycetota > UBA8108 > UBA1146 > UBA1146 > QNYK01. The sequence goes on from JAYZBV010000019.1 coordinate 53,052, forward strand.
CCCACACGGTGTCATCGGAAGCATTTCTGGCCACATCGACACCATTCGGATTCGCCCCACAGAGACCCACCTCGAGCTGTAGCGTACCCGTCTGACCCTCCAGGGGGAGCGTCAGTAGCATCACCGATAGCATCGAGAAGACCCAGAGGCAGAACTTGCCTGAAAGGTGGGTGGGGCACGGTTTTGGCATCATGGTCCTCTCCGAGCCGGTGCTTACCGGCCCAAGACAGTTGCCGGATCCTCCTCAATTGATGGTCGGCGGGCGCCGAGCCGGCTTCCCCCGCGCCCCGGGGGAAAGGTCGGAATCCATCAATATCGGGATCATCTCCTCGCTGGAGGATGGCGATCCAATTGAACCTGACTTTCTTAGCAGACAGATCCAATGTAAACCCGATTGTAACGCCGGTGCCGTGCTGCGCAAGGGTCCTTCAGGGGTAGATCCGATAAAGCATCCTGGGAAACGGTATACATTCCCGGACATGTTCGATTCCGGCAAGCCAGCAGACGGTGCGCTCGACGCCAAGGCCGAAGCCTCCGTGGGGAGCCGAGCCATATCTTCTCAGATCCAGATACCAGCGGAAGTCCTCCTCGGAGAGTTGGTGCTGCTGGATCCGTCCCAGCAGTACATCCAGGTCATCTTCGCGCTGTCCTCCTCCGATGATCTCGCCATAGCCTTCGGGCGCGAGAACATCGACACCGCGGGCGACCCGCGGATCGTCAGGATCTCGCTTCATGTAAAACGCCTTCACCTCCTGGGGGTAGCCGTGGACCATCACCGGGCTATCAAACCACGAGGAGATGATGGCCTCGTCGGGTGCTCCGAGATCGCCGCCCCATTCGAAGGTGTGCCCATCGGCATTCATGCGATCCACCGCCTCGGAGTAACTGATTCTGGGGAAGGGAAGGGTGACCTTACGCAGCGGTTCGATATCTCGCTCGAGCACCTCGAGGTCATCCTGGCGATGTTCAAGCACTCGCGAAACAATTCGAGTGAGCATCTGCTCGGCAAGACCCATGACATCATCCAGGTCTGCAAACGCCATCTCGGGTTCAAACATCCAGAACTCTGTGAGGTGTCTACGAGTCTTGGATTTCTCGGCACGAAAAGTAGGGCCGAGACAGTAGACATCTCCGAGCGCCATGGCAGCGGCTTCCATGTAGAGCTGGCCACTCTGGGTGAGAAACGCCTTTTCGTCGTCGAAGTAATCGACCTCGAACAGTGTGCTGGTGCCCTCGCACGAGTTCGGAGTGAAGATGGGCGCATCGATACAGGTGAATCCCAGTTCGTGCATCGAATCTCGGATGGTCCGGATCACTTCATCGCGAATATGCATCAATGCGACCTGTTTCCGCGAACGCAGCCACAGATGCCTGTGGCTGAGCAGGAAATCAGGTCCGTGGTCCTGCTTTGCGATCGGGTAATCCTGCGCCGCTGAGATGACCGCGACAGCACTGGTGTGCACTTCTACACCTCCAGGTGCACGGTCATCGGCATGCGCCTTGCCTTTCAATTCGATGGCTGATTCATAGGGGATCTGGCCAATACGTGAGAAATCGTCCTCGCCCACATCATCCCTGGCAACGATGCACTGGACGATTCCAGAACCATCCCTGAGTTGCAGGAAGTGCATCTTCTTGGACGATCGGCGATTGTAGAGCCAGCCCTTTAGCATCACATCTTGCTCTGCTGCCCCGGGTAAGTCCCGAACCCTCGTCCTCGACATCTCGATTCCTTCCTCGCTTGCCTGCTGACCGTCAACTATCAGATGTTGCCGCTTCGAATCGGATCATCAAGGAGAACCAGAGGAGTACCAACCCCCGGCCTTCATCGCCTCGAGTACAGGACCCGGAACCCAATCCTCGATCGCCTCACCTGCAGCCAGCATCTCCCTGATCCTGGTCGATGAGATCTTTTCCGAGATCGGCGGAAGTTGCCATGAGATCAACTGTTCCCACCTCTCATCATCGAGGAAGGGCAGGTGAGATCTCTCCATTCGAGGGGTGGAGTCTGGCCTGTGAGCCACGACCGGGATCGCCAGCTGCCACAGTTCCTCGGCATCTTTCCAGCTCCCGATGTGGGAAAGGTTGTCGGCTCCAATCAGCCACAGCAAAGGACGTCCCGGATGTGCGGCGCTCATCGAGCGAATCGTATCGATGGTCCAGGAAGGCCCTTGCCGGTCGAACTCGATCTCGTCATGAACAAAACCATCGATGCTCGAGCAAAGTACACGAACCATCTCGAGGCGTGCTTCCGGTGGAGCGATGGGGTCTTGCTTCTGGTGGGGAAGGACCCTGCAGGGGATCCAGACCACCTCTTCCACGCCTGGCAAACCGAGCGCAGCGCGCGCCATCTCGACATGGCCTCGATGGAGCGGATCGAAGACCCCGCCGAGCATCGCCAGCGGTGCAACCGGGTCTGGCTGTGCTGACAATTTCTGCCTCCTCCGCAATGGCATCGTGGGAATTCCCACTGGTATCGGACCCTCTCCAGCAGTTTG
>JAYZBV010000020.1:0-29741 GCA_036338595.1 Planctomycetota bacterium
GTTTTTGATATCGAAGGCGAATGCCCAGGTCTCCAACTCACTCCAGCCACGGGTAGCGACCAGCCACAGTCGATCGCCATCGATGTGTGGAGCCGGAGCGACCGTAAATCCCTCGTGGGCAATCGGTGGGCTCCAGGCAGAGACAGGAGCCTGGTCGGGTGTGGAGAGCTCCAGCACCACGGCCTCAAGCCAGCCAAAGTCCTTCCAGGGACCGTCCTCGATGATGATATTGGTTGCTGGTCGCTGGAAATGACGACCCGTTCGTAACAAGAAGACGCATCGGTCTCCACTGGAGATCGGCACCTGTGAGATTCCGATCAGCGGTGGGAATCGATTCGGCTTTCGTTCCGGGTGCAGGCTCCATGTCCATTTCACATCGAGTGAGTTCTTGGTATCGATCGCAAGCACTCGGTTGCCAGAAGCAAGCAGGACCAAGTCGTCTCTTTGCAGCGGATGGAAATCAGCGACGGGGCTACGTCGAGTAGTCAATCCCTGCCTGTAGGCATAGGCGGAGAAGGAGCCTGTGTCGGGCCGAGTCTCCAGTTGGGCCATCGGTAATTGAGCCTTCACCTGGTGATCCAGCAACTGTGGTGCTTCAAAATCATGGAGATGATCGGTTCGATGCCAGGGAGAGGTGATGGATGGGGCGCTGCGGATCCACTCGAGGATTTCCGGATTTACATCTTCGACGAGGTCGGCTCTGCGCAGCAAAATCGATGCGGTGGCTCGGTCAGCCCGCTCGATCGCCTCGGCCAGTTGTCGTCGCGCTTCCTCTTGATGCCCTGATTTCCACAGCAGTGGATTCACCCCATCGATGGGAATCGTTGCCAGGTTTCTCAGAGAATGGCCAAGGAAACCATCGGGTAGAGTCTTCTGCCAGTTAGCGAGCACCACTTCGCTTGGTGGAATCAGCACCGTTCCGCGGGAACCGACCGAAAAACCATGGGGGGGAAGGACCAGTGCTCCCTGGCGACTCTCGATCCAGGTGCAGATCTGCCAGGAAGCCAAGCCGAACGGATTTCGCGGGGCAAGTTGGGTGATCTGGTCGAGGGTGGCGTTCGAGTGATGGTGTGGAATACGGCCTGGACCTGCCTTCGGAGGTCCAGGAAGTTCGACCTCGCGCAGATCGTCGCCCAGCACCGCTGGCATCGACAGCACCAGCAGGGCGACGGCGATCATCAAAGGATGGACAGTGATTTGTTGCTGGTTCGACATGCAGATGACTCCAGTGGGTATTTTCCCGCTTGATCGGATCGAACGCCAGCGGGGTTGTGGACGTTTCTTGGCACAGATAGGCTCGTTGGTGCAGGGAGGCATATTCGGTGACAACTGCAGCGGAAGGGTTTCACCAGTAGAGACCTCGGGTCTCCCTTGTGGAGTGAGCCACCGCTTCTTCATATTAGGGTAATGACATCGATGTGCCAGCAATGCGGGTAGGCTTGACCGCTCCCGGGAGGATCCCTAACATCCACGGGTCGGGGCGAGGGAGCCCCTCCCACGGAGTTCTGCCAGCAGAGGACTCCCAGCATGACCGGAAGCCAGCCGTGGAAACCTCACGTCTCAAGGAATTGATCGAACTGATGGATCGCAACCAGCTCGAGGAGCTGGAGGTGGTCGATGGAGATCAGCGAATCCGGCTTCGCAAGCGTCCCGAGGCGAATCGTGGGGTGGTCTCGATGGCAGCGATCCCCGCAGCCGGAGCACTACCAGGGACCTCGGGTTCTCAGGGTGAGGAGTTGCCAGCAGAGCCGGGTATCGACCCGGAGTTGACGATACAATCCCCGATGGTGGGTACTTTTTATCGATCGCCCGGGCCCGGAACAGAGCCCTTTGTAGAGGTGGGCGATCAGATCCAGGAGGGCCAGGTGCTGTGTATCGTCGAGGCGATGAAGGTGATGAACGAGGTCAAATCAGACCGAGCCGGAGTCGTGGCCACGGTTCTCGTCGATGATGGCAATCCCGTCGAGTTCGGCCAACCCCTGTTTCTCTTCTCCTGAGATCGAGTGGAGCGGATGAAACCATTTTCTAGAATCCTGGTCGCCAATCGAGGCGAAATCGCTCTTCGAATCATTCGCGCCTGTCGTGAACTTGATATCGAGACGGTGGTGGTCTATTCGGAGGCAGATCGTGGTGCTGCTTATCTCGATCTTGCAGATGAAAAGATCTGCATTGGTCCTGCTCCGAGTGCGAATTCATACCTCGATATTTCAAAGATCATCGCTGCTGCTGAAATCTCGGATGTGGAGGCGATTCATCCCGGTTACGGGTTCCTTTCCGAAAATCCTCAGTTTGCAGAGATTTGCCAGTCTTGCAGAATTCAGTTCATCGGTCCGACCGTCGAGAATATCAGGCAACTTGGCGACAAGGCTGCGGCAAGGAAACTGGCGCTGGAGGTTGGAGTGCCGGTGGTCCCTGGCTCTGAAGGGGTCGTCTCCGACGAGGAGCAAGCGAAAGCCGTGGCCCGGGAGATCGGCTACCCGGTGCTGATCAAGGCGGTTGCGGGCGGCGGAGGCAGAGGAATGCGGGTGGCGACCGATGAGCCGAACTTTTCAGGCGCATTTCAGGCTGCCAGAAGCGAGGCTGAAATTGCCTTCAAGAACTCGGATGTATACATAGAAAAATACATCGAGAAGCCGCGCCATGTCGAGATCCAGGTGATGGCGGATTCGTACGGAAGCGTGGTTCATCTGGGAGAGAGAGATTGTTCCCTCCAGCGGAGACATCAGAAGTTGCTGGAAGAGAGTCCGTCTCCTGCGGTCGACGATGAACTCAGGTTGCGGATGGGATCCAGTGCCACGGAGTTGACCCTCGCGGCAGGCTATCGGGGCGCAGGAACCATCGAGTTCTTGCTCGATCCCGATGGGAACTACTTTTTCATCGAGATGAACACGAGGATCCAGGTTGAGCATCCGGTGACAGAGATGGTGACGGGAATCGATCTGCTGCAGGAACAGATCAGGGTCGCTGCCGGATCCCCACTTCGGTATCGACAGGAGGATATTCGGATCCAGGGCCATTGTATCGAGTGCCGGATCAACGCGGAAAATCCGGCGAACGGCTTCACGCCATCGCCTGGCAAGATCACGCAGATGAGAGTGCCGGGGGGGATGGGAGTTCGCTTCGATTCACACGTCTATGCCGGCTACACCGTCCCGAGCACCTACGATTCCCTGCTGGGTAAATTGATCGTGCACAGAGAAACCCGCGAGGAGGCGATTCGCACCATGCTCAGGGCTCTTGACGAGTTCGTGATCGAAGGCATCCACACGACGATTCCATTCTATCGAGAGGTTCTGCAGCACTTCCACTTCGTCAAGGGCAACCTCGATACAGGATTCATCGAGGAATATCTGATCGACGCATGAACTGTTGTCGCCAAATGGCCGTGCGCTCTCTCCATCGCTGATTTGGTGCCCAAACCTGTTCCAGTGGGGCTTGCCTCTTTCTCCTGCACAGTCACAATGAAGGGACCGCGCGGCATAGCGCCGGGCGTAGGCCCTCAGGTTCGGAGTTCGTCCCAGACTCCGAGAGGGCGACATTCTCTCGGAAGGGAATACCGGATGATCTTCATGTTGATCCCCAACAGCAGGGGGGACTCTTCAATTGATGGCACAGACTCCAACGACCGTCGTAGAGATGCAGGATTCACGCTCATCGAATTGATGATCGTGGTGGCCATCATCGCAGTGCTATCAACTCTTGTGACCAAGATGATTCAGCAAGCTCAGGCCAAGGCGGCAGAGGCGCGAGCTGCCAATGACATCTCAAGCCTGAAGAATGCGCTGGAGAGTTACAACCGCGATGAGGGGGTTTACCCCGGATGGAATTTGCAGGTCGGAGATCCTGAGGATTTCAACGGATTTCCGACGATGTACGAGAACATCGCTGGCGAGAGACCTCCTCAGGGGCGAGGCGGAAAGAACTCGCCCTATATCGAACTCGATACCGACATGATCGTGATTGTCGATGAGGACTACGATGAAGAATTCAAGGTCGTGGGGCGCGATGATCTGTACGATCCAGATGTAGAGAAGTTCTACTTTGACCCCTGGAGCGTTCCTTATCTCTACCGGGAGAATAAATCCAAACGAGTGAAGGAAGACTGGATGATTCGTAGATCTGGCTACGACCTCTGGTCAGCGGGCCCAGATGGAGAGAACGAGGCCTGTCTTGGAATCCCCGAGGATGGCGAGGAGTACGATGACATCGGAAACTGGTAACCCTCGTCCCGATTCGCGCAGGAATGCCAGGCGAGAACGGCAAGAGTCTCCAGTGGCGGGCTTCACGATGGTCGAACTGATGGTCACCATCGCGCTGATCGTTTTCCTCATGGGGATGCTGGGCGTGATGACCGGGAGTTACCTTGAAAAAGCCTCCATCGCCCGAACCGAGGCGCTGATTGCTCGCGTCAGTCTGGTGATCGACCAGTACCACTCCAAGGTCGGGGGCTTTCCCACCGATGGTCTCGATGGAAATGATCTGATCACCGAAGAGGGATCCATCTTGACGGGAGGGGCGGCGTTGACATTCACCTTGTCGCAGCCGTTGATTCTCACCCGGACCAAGCCAAACGGTGAGATCCGTGTCATCGGCGAGGATCCGCCAATGATCGAGTTCCGAAGCGACGAACTCTCAGCGGCTTCCGATGGAGATGAAACTGCCAGACAGGTGCTCGATGCCTGGGGTGAACCGGTTCATTACGACGATGTTTCCAAGGGGGATTCCGGATATAGCCCGCAGAGCGACGGGGAGTCGCATCTCGACTGGGATGATGATGTCCAGGTCCACAGCGAGGATCCCAGGGATGTTGGCGAAGGTACCATCGGGACCGGGCCTCAGAACACCAAGCAGTTCGACATCTGGAGTCACGGATCGTCGGGACATTCGTCTGAAGAATCCTACGAGGATCTGATCTCGAACTGGCAGGAGGGGTAGTAGTGGTCACGCTCCAAACTGAAGACCGATCTCAGCCTGGATTCACGCTGGTCGAGATGATCGTCACCATTGGCATCATCATCGTCGCCGCAGGTTTCATTGCCCCATCCATCGCAGCGATCTTCCAGGATCGCCGAATCGAGAATGCAGCTGCCATCATCGTGAGCACGGTCAATGAGGCGAGAAACAACGCCGTGACCAAGAAGCAGGAGTACTCCGTGGTGTTTCTCAAGAGGGGAGTTCGACTGTACCGACATCCCAAGGGAGAGGACCCTGGCGGCTTTGTCGGAGGATTGCGCTCCATCAATGTCGGGGACAGCGATCACATCACCTACGATTTGCCCTGCGCCGATTGTATCCATGAAGAGATTCCCAGTTTGCTGCAAGGCCAGGAGAGAGAGTTGCCAGCGGATAAGTGGAAGCTTGAACGTGGGGACTACTTCATCCGGTTGATGACAGACGGGACCATCGACTTTGGCTTGCTCAATGATATTCCCAGTTACAAATTCCAGGCCGACCCTCCCTATGGTGGAGACATGATCCTTCACCAGAAGGGCGACCTGAGGGATTGCTTCATCGATTTCCGTCCGACCGGAAGGGTCGTCAGCAAGGTCGGAGAGGTTGAATTTGATGACGCCAACTAGGTCCACGGACAAGGGATTCACGATTCTCGAGATTCTGCTGGCGGTGGTCATCCTGACCGTGGGTCTGTTGGGGCTTCTGGCCGTTTTTCCCGTTGCCATGCGTTCAGGTAAGCAGGCTGTCGAGACCACCAATGCGGTGATCATCACCAAATCAGTGGAACAGGCGATTCGCGCCGGACTGCGAGAGCGAAAGCGCCAGAGCAGCGATGGAAAGTGGACCTACTTCATCTTCAGCCATGATGGCGTTGAGGATCCGCTCCCCGAGACGGTCAAGGACGCACGCCCGGATTCAGATTATTACATCCTGCTGCCAAGTCCTGATCCTGACCGAAAGGCTTCCCAGCCCAGAGATTCCTTCTATGAGCGGGGAAAGACCTTTGTTTTTCCTGAAACAGATGGGTCGATCTGGGAGGTCTTCGAGTCCGGGGAAACGAGAGAGGTGACGGACGAAACTTCTCAGGCCCGGGCCAACGGCAACGGGAATGTGCTGCGGGCAGATGACGATGGAGACGATCGGGAAATCAGCAACCGTTTCGAGACTTTCGAGACGATTGATGTTCGAAGAGTGTACTACCTGAGCAACAGGTTCTTCGATGAGGAGTGGGCCAGCAATTATAATGTCACAGACAATGACCCCATCTCGCAGTACTCGTTCGCCTTTGCCATCCGCCCGGCCAGACAGGATGGTAGCCTGGATTTGCAGTATCCCGACAGCGGGAGCTTCGTACCGGCGGGTGAACTGTACGAGGTGGACATCCTCGTTTTCCGGTCATTCCGGGAAGGGACAACCAGTGCGGATCCGATCTACGAGAGCCAGATTCTTGTCCATCGATGAGCCGGATGCCGTCCGAAAGGATGAAGGCTTCACGCTTCTCGAATTGCTCGTTGCGCTGACACTCGCAGCGATCATCTCGCTCATCATCTCACAGGTGGGGACGGATTCGCAGCGAATGTATGACACCACGATCACCACAGTCGAGACGTATCAGAAGTTCAGATACGCCCTGAACGATATCAACGAAAACCTCTCGAAGATGGTGCCGACCGCTTCCCTCGAGTTCTATCAGGACCAGGGGAGATCAAGGAATTACTGGGATGAGGGCGAGGAACTGAAGGATCAGGATGTAGGGCCAAACCTGGAGGGCGGGACCCAGGGCCGTTACGACGAGTCGGCGGTCCTGTTCGAGCGGAAGTACCTACTGGCGGATCCGCGCCCCGATGAGCCTGAAGAGCACTGGAACGATTCCATTTACTTCAAGGCCGCAGTCGAGGTCGATGGAGTCATGCGTCTTGCAAATGTGGAGTACTTTCTGGCTGATCCGAGAAAACTGGAGAGAGGTGACTCTGCTGGCCTCGATGGCAAGATCAGTGCGGATGAGGAACTCACCTTTCAGGAGAGTCGGTCGCTGGTCCTCTTGAAGGTGATTCGTTATGTCGATCTTGGACTCAACAACTACAGGTCAACCGAGGTCAGGGTGCGCAAGAAAATCGTCGAACTGTGCTCCAATGTGACGGACTTGAGGATCGAGTATTACTACGACAACCAGTTTGACGACCGTCCTGGAGGCTTCATGAGCCCCTCCGTGGAACTCACGCCGGAACTGGTCATCTCGGAGGATCGAGATCTGAGAAATCGAAATGGGACGCTTGCGAAGAAGTTTCTCTATGGAGGATTTCAGTCGACATTGCGCACCAACGCTCGTGCCGGTGTGAGGAATCTGACCACCGGAGAGAATCTTCCCGTGCAGTTCAACTACACCAATAGCAGGATCAAATTCTCGCAGTTACGCCCGGGCGACAAGTTGTACATCTGGACAGATGGGGGCAGCACATTCCCCTCTGCCGAATTCACGATGCTATACAACGAAGCCGGAAGGCTGTTCATGAAGGAACCGATCAATTCGAGCGGATGGGATCAGGATCCAGGCGGACTTCGCTTCAGGGCAGCATATGTGCCGCCGGAGTTCAGGATTTCTGTCCGGGTTCTCAATGAGAAACAGCAGGAGCCGAGGACCTTGACGATGGTGGTCCGCACCAACGGCTGATACGGCTCACACTTCTCATCGCATGGGGGATCGCTTCAATCTTGCCGTTCAGTGTTCAAGGCCAGCAGGAAGTCGACATTGGAGTCGGTCTGCTTCAACTTGGCCTTCAACATCTCCATCGCATCGACAGGATTCATGTCATTGAGCACCTTGCGCAGGATCCAGAGACGCTTGATCTCCTCTGCACTCATCAACAACTCCTCCTTGCGAGTTCCTGATCGATTGATATCGATTGCGGGCCAAACCCGTTTATCCGCAAGGCGTCGATCGAGGTGGAGTTCCATGTTACCCGTACCCTTGAACTCCTCGAAGATCACCTCGTCCATCCTGGATCCAGTGTCGATCAGCGCAGTGGCCAAGATGGTGAGACTACCACCCTCTTCGATATTTCTGGCGGCACCGAAGAACCTCTTGGGGCGCTGCAGTGCTCCGGCATCGACACCACCGGAGAGGATTCGACCCGAGTGCGGTGCCTCGTTGTTGTAGGCGCGACCCAGTCGGGTGATCGAGTCGAGCAGGATGACCACATCGCGGCCATACTCGACGAGTCGACGAGCTTTTTCGATGACCATCTCGGCAACCTGTACATGACGGCTGGCGGGCTCGTCAAAGGTGGATGAGATCACCTCACCACGAACATTCCGCTCCATGTCGGTCACTTCTTCAGGTCGTTCATCGATCAACAACACCATCAGATCGACATCCGGATGGTTGGTTGCGATGGCGTTGGCGATCAACTGGAGGATGACCGTCTTGCCTGTCCGTGGGGGAGCGACGATGAGGCCCCTCTGGCCCTTACCAATCGGAGTGACGAGATCGATGATGCGGGTCTCGATCACCGTGTTTTCGGTCTCCATCTGAAGTCGGTCGTCCGGATACAGCGGTGTGAGGTCGTCAAAGACGACCTTGTTGTGAACGTTATCTGTATCCTCGTAGTTGATCGCATCGACCTGCAGCAGGGCAAAGTATCGTTCACCCTCCTTGGGCGGCCGAACCTGCCCCTGGATGACGGTGCCTGTGACCAGCCCGAAGCGGCGGATCTGCGATGGCGATACATAGATGTCATCTGCGCAGGGATAGTATGAGTAACGTGGGGAGCGAAGAAATCCAAAGCCGTCGGGAAGCACCTCGAGAACACCTTCGCCATACATGACACCCGAGGCCTGTGCCCTTTTCTTGAGGATCTCGAAGATGAGATCCTGCTTCTTCATTCCTGCGATCTCCTCGATGCCATCGTCTCGGGCGGCCTGTTGAAGTTCGGCCATCGTCATCTTGTGCATTTCCGAGAGATGCAACTCAGGCATCTTACCGGACACGGCAACCGGGACCTCGTCCATGTCCTCCACATCCATCGGAAGTCCTTCGAACTCAGGAGGAGGGGGTGCTTGTTTGCGGGTGGTCTTTTTTCGGGAGGGCCTATCTCCGGATGATCTGGTGGGACGTCGGCTTGTTTTTTTGGCGCGAGAGGTGGTCGAACGACCTCCCCGTTCGCTCTTTTCATTTTCACCAGATTTTTTCGATGGTCGTGGAGTCATCAGCAGTTCACCTCGATATTCTCATTCCGGGGATCCATTGCAGTGGTCTATCCACTGCTGGATGAATCGCTGGCATTGCTCTTCGATCTCCTCGTCGGACACACCGTCCGGATTCGAGATCACACCGTCTGCGGCACTTCTTTTCTGTTCCAGAGGAACCTGTGCCGCCTCCCTCGATTGCCTCTCCCCAGGACGCCAGCCCCTCGCCCTCTGAACTCGACCTTCCCGCTGCTCATCTGGAGCATCCACAAAGAGCACTTGATCAACGACTTTGTGGAGGGGGGAACTTTCGAGAAGAGGAATGTCAAGGAGGATCAATGGCCGCCCTCCTGGGAGGGGACTGCTTTCATCGAACCCCATCCGGGCTATTTGTGCAAGCCTATCCTCGATCCGATTTCGGACTCTGGGGTGGATGATCGCCTCCAGCAGGCTCCGAGAGGCATCGTCGGAGAAGACTCGCTGCGCGATGGCGTCGCGATCGAGGGCCCCGTCAGCGTCCTTCAGACCGCTTCCCAGGGCCTCTTCCACTTCCAGGATCACTGCGGGATCTTCCAGAACCTCGTGAGCCAGTTGATCTGCGTCGATCCTGTGGGCGCCGAGTGCCTCGAAGGATCGAGCGACGGTGCTCTTTCCCGATCCGATACCGCCGGTGAGGCCGACCGTCCAGGGTGCCCCGATTCCATCCGTGTGTTTTCCATCTTCATTTCGAGGCATCGAACCAGTCCTTGCCGCTACTGACCTCGACTTCGAGAGGGACCGCAATTTTCATCACTCCCTCCATCACCTCCTTCAACCATCCGGCGCATTCCTCAGCGAGAGGTTCGGGGACCTCGAGTAGCAGCTCGTCATGAATCTGGAGGAGTATCCTCGCCTCGTTTCCACGTCGGAGTGCTTCCCGATGGACCTCGATCATCGCCTTCTTGATCAGGTCAGCAGCGGATCCCTGAACCACGCTGTTGATGGCGAATCGCTCACCCTGGGCTCTCTCGCGCGGCAGCCGAGACTGGATCTCGGGGATGGGGCGTCGTCGACCTGAGAGAGTACGAATCTCTCCCGTCTCCCTGGCGTGGCGTTTGGTCTCTTCCATCCAGTCTCGAACCCGGGGGAATCCGTTGAAGTATGCCTCGATGAATTGCTTTGCTTCCGGGACAGTGATTCCCACATCACGAGAGAGGCCACGCGCTCCCATGCCGTACATCAAACCGAAGTTGACGGCCTTGGCTGCAGCCCGCTCATCTCGACTGACCTCTTCGACGGCCTTGTTGTGAATCTTTGCAGCGACAGAGGAGTGGATATCGATCCCCGCTTCGATGGAAGAGATGAGGCCCTCGTCACCGGTCAGGTGTGCGAGCAATCTCAGTTCAACCTGTGAATAATCTGCCGAGACGAAGATGCATCCATCGCGGTTCGGGACGAACGCTCGCCGGATCCTTCGACCCTCGGCAGATCGAATCGGTACATTCTGTAGATTGGGTCGATTCGAGGCGAGTCTGCCGGTGGCGGTCACCGTCTGACGGAAATCAGTGTGGATCCTGCCCGTTTTCGGGTGCACATGCTCCGGGAGTGCCACGACATAGGTCGAGATCAACTTGGAGAGGGATCGATATCGAAGGATCAATGCAGGTAGTTCTATCTCCGGATGCCGTGAAGCGAGTTCCTCGAGAGTCTCCGCCTTGACACTGACTCCGGTCTTGGTCTTGGATAGCCCCTTGGTCGGCAGTTCGAGTTCCTCGAAGAGAATCTTCTGCAATTGCTTGGGGCTGGCGATATTGAAGGTGCCACCAGCCTGCTTGTGAATTTTCCCCTCGATCTGTTCCAGTTCGGTGGTGAGTTCCCGCTGCTGCTCCTTGAGACGTTTCAGGTCGATCGAGATTCCCTCGCGTTCCATCGACACGAGTACCTCGACGAGGGGCAGTTCAATCTGCTCGAAGACCTCCTTCAGGTGATACTGGTCGATCTCCTGCGCGAGATCCCGATGCAGTCGTAGGGTCCAATCCGCGTCCTCTGCGGCATAGTGACAGATCTTTTCAGGCTCGATCTGATCCATCGATGTCTCCGATGCCTGCTCGCCGATGATCTGCTGGATCGGGATCATGGTGTGGCCGAGACGCTCGGCGACCAGCGCATCGAGCCCGTAGCGACCACGCACCGGATTGATCAGATAAGAGGCGATCATCGGGTCTCCCGAGATCCCCGACAGAAGCACGCCCTCGTTTCTCATCACCTGAGAATCGAATTTGATGTTCTGTCCTATCTTGCCGATGGTCGGATCCTCAAGCAGAGGGCGAAGTCGCTCCAGAACATCTTCCCGTGCGATCGGTGGTTCCTTGCCCGGGCTTCTCAATGGGATGTACCACGCTTCGGCGGCCGCTACCGAGATGCTACAGCCAACAACGGTGGCACCGATCTGGTCGAGGGAGTTCGTCTCCGTGTCGAAGGCAAAACTCCCCTCTGAACGACATCGTTCGATGACCTGATCCAGTTCCTGGATGTCGGTGACGAGGCGATAGTCGACAGGTTCCTGCGCTACATCCGGGAGCGATTCTGGAGCCACTTCCTCGACTGCAGCAGCAGCGTCCTCGGAGGGGGTCTCTGCCTCGGCAGCAGAGAAGAGGCTGGCCTGCTCCTCGACCGGTTTGTTCATCATGTCGAGGATTCTGTTGAACCCGAGCTCCTGGAACAGTTCAGTCAATTGAGTTCGGTCCGGGGCGATCCTGGCCAGATCGCCAGGTGCCTGATCGAGCGGAGTCACCAGCGAGAGAGTCACCAGATCCCTTGCGAGTTGCAACTGGTCCGGTTGCGCACGAATCTTCTTGAGAGCTGCAGGGGGGATGCCATCCGGTACCGGATCCTCGAGCAATGTTGCAGGATCTTCGACCAGAGACAGGATCTTTTCTGCGCCCTTGGCACCGATCCCTTTGACTCCTGGAATGTTGTCTGAGGAGTCGCCGACCAGGGATTGGTACGAGATCACCTGTTGCGGACGGATGCCTTTCTTGGCGTGCAACTCTTCGGGCCCATACACTTCTCCAGTCGAAACATCGAGGAATTTGACGCGCTCGGAGAGGACCTGTTCCAGATCCTTGTCCTTGGTCAGCAAGCGCACATCGATCTGCTGGGAAGCGGCTTCGGTTGCCATCGTAGCGATGCAATCATCCGCTTCATGATGAGGAGACTGGAGGATCGGTATCCTGAATGCCTCCAGCATCCGATCGATGATGGGCAGTTGTATGCTCAGTGCTTCAGGCATCGCTTCCCGATTGGCCTTGTACTGATCGTAGAGATCGTGGCGAAAGGTGGGGCCATCGCATTCCATTGCGATCGCCCACAGGTCGACAGGGTGGTCCCTGCACAAACGAAGCAGCAGATCTGCGATGGCATAGACAGCACCGACCGGCCTCCCGCGACTGTCAGTGAGGTGGGCCATTCCAAAGTAACCGCGGTAGATCTGGTAGCGGCCGTCGATGAGAAAAAGAGTCCGGGACAAGGTTTCGCTTTCCTGGTGCTGCCGGCTCGTTTCGCCGCCAGCACTCCTGTCTTCTGGCAACAGTGCCTTTCTTCTGGCAACTGCGCCATCGGGCATGGGAGGGGCAAGGTAGGCCCGGATCACACCGGGTCTGTAACAGAACCTATCCCAGAGGCTCCCGGGCGGCAACGAGGCCTCTCTGGGCTGCTTGACCCGCTGGCGGCTCCGGCGTAGGATCATCGCTTCCAGTCCCTGAGACGGGCGGGTCAGGGGATGCTCCCGGCAGTGCCGGGGCCTCTCGCGGGCGTCACTCGTCGATCGACTTCTCTGGTGGTCCTGTGGCTGTCGTGGAGTGGATGGGGATCAGGAAGGAAATGAACCATAACCAAGTCGCTGCCGGGGCCTGGCATCACCATGTCGGGGTCTGGATCGACGATAGTGGCCGGGTCCGCATTCTGTGCGGCACCTGCAGGGAGGATACCCGATGGCCCGCAACCAGGGGGGAGCTCAGCTCTCTTTTCTCATCGTTTCACTGGTAGGCATCCTGGTGCTCAGTTTCGTAGTGTTCCAGCAGAACAGCGATCACAACCAGACCACCACTCGACTCGGCAATGCCGAGGATGCGGTGAAGGCGAAGGAAGCAACGCTTCGTGAGCAGACCACGGAAAGAAATGAACTTCGTGTGCTGATTCATGGTACCGACGAGACGGCAGTGCCCACGGCTGAAATAGAAGCGTTGATCGAGAAGGCAGGTAGCGATATTGCAACTGCCAGAGGATCCAACAATCCACTCGAGTACGGTTCGCTGACCGAGATCTACTCGGACTCGATCGACACGATCCGATTCCTCAATAACGAGTTACAGAGCCAGCGCGCCGCAGCTGAGGCGAAGGATAACGAGTACCAGGAGGTGGTCGTTTCGAAGAGCAACCTCGGCTCCCAGCTCAATGAGGAGATCGACTCGCTGCGTTCCCAGTCCAACGACCTGCAGGTTCAACTCGAACAGAGCAGAACCCGTGCTCGCGAAGATAACAGCACCCTGCGCGAAGAGGTGGAACGCCTCGAGCAGGATCACAGTGCCGTGGTCTACAAGTTGCAGCGGGATCTGAGCATCTCACAGAATCTGCTCCAGCGGTCGAATGATCGCATCGAGGAGCTCAAGCGTGAGATCGTGCGCGAACAGACCTTCGCCATGGTCGAACCCGACGGTGAAGTGCTGAGAGTTTCCGAGGAACTGGGCAAGGCCTGGATCAATGTCGGAATCAAGGACCGGATGCGACGTGGCCTCGTGTTCGATGTGTTTGCATACCAGAAGGGTGGCAAGCGGATCAGCAAGGGCAAGATCGAGGTGTTGAGCGTTCAGGAAGATTTTTCAGAGGTCGCCATCCTGGGCAACCTGGATCGTTTCAACCCGATCTCCTCGGGTGACATGATCACCAGTCCCTTCTATGACAGCGAGGACGTCCCCAGCTTTGTTTTCGCCGGCGATTCAGCGACCAATGGTCGTTATTCCGTCGAGGACATGAGCCGAAAGATCCAGCTGTTTGGAGGTACCATCTCCGACGCGGTCGCTCTGGATACAGACTTCGTGGTCGCCCTGAAGGGGTACGAAGACAGTGCAGTGTACGATCTTGCGCGTGACCTCGGTGTCACGATCCTGAGAGAAAAGGAACTGCTCGATTTCATAGAATTCTAGGAAGTCGTTGCTGGATCTGAATCGACGGCGGCGCGGGAATCCTCGCCGCCGTCGTTGCATCCGGAGTGGTCAGTATTCGGGATGGCCACTGGCAAGGAACCCGAACTTCGCTGGAGGAAGTACGGATGGTCGAGAATCCAACAGATGATCCAGAGGATCACCTGAAAACGATGTCCTTCGGGGATCACCTCGAGGAACTTCGTTCTCGGGTTTTCAGGTCGTTGATGATCATCATCGGGTTCGGGATCGTCGCCTTTTTCTTCCAGAATCAACTGATGCAACTGGTGACGGGACCTCACCGCATGGCGATGACCCAGATCGCCGCACGCCAGGAAATCTCCGATCTGCAGCAACAGATCACTGAAGCGAGCGAGCAACTCGCAGCTGTCAGTGACACGGATGCAAGAACGGTGCTCCGGGTCACTGCAGCGGACGAGGACTGGTGGCAACGATGGGACCGGTTCCGTCAGAGCCAGGGCAACTCGCCGATCCTTGGGCGCATGGCCGGCTTGATCGAGGAACGCCTCGTAGCACTCGATCCAACCCGCTCGTCGTCCAGGATACTGGGTGCCACCCCCGATCGTTTTCTCGCATCCATCGAGCAGTTACGTCTCGGTGCTGCAGACCTTCCATGGGGAGGAAATTCCCGGATCGAGCAGTGCATCGAAGGACTGGAATTGCTCGCCGACCGCTGGAGTAGCTGGAGCCAGGCTCCGCAGGAAGCAGCTACGGAAGATGAGGTCGAGCAGGAACAGGATCCTCAACCTGAAGTACCTGATCCTGAGGTGATCAAGATCCTCGAGGCGGTGGCCAGGCAGTCAGTGGTCATCGAGCAAGGAACTGCGCACCTGCTCGAATGGCGAAGTCGGGCAAAACCGCTCGCATTGCTCTCCTATTCGGAAGCATTCTTCTCCTACCTGAAATTGAGTTTGATGCTGGGATTGGTGGCAGCGCTTCCGTGGGTCACCTTCGAGATGTGGAAGTTCATCGCAGCAGGTCTCTTCGACAAGGAGAGAAAGGCTGTGCGGCCATTTCTGCCGGTGGCGTTCTTGCTGATGGCGTCGGGAGTCACCTTCGCCTATACGGTGTTGATTCCCGTCGGGCTCTCCTTCCTCGGTGGATACGGTGATCCTGAGTTGCTTCAGGCGACATTCACTCTCAAGGAGTATCTGAATCTGGTGTTCACACTCATCCTGGGCATGGGGATCGTCTTCCAGTTGCCGCTCGTGATGATCTTCCTGACTCGCAGCGGCTTGATGGAGATCAGTACCTTTCGAGAATACCGCAAGTACGCCATCCTCGGAGCTGTACTTGTGGGTGCCATGTTGACCCCTCCCGATGTGGTGACTCAGTTGCTGATGGCGGGTCCATTGGTGATCCTCTACGAACTCGGCATCATCGCCTGTGAGATGAGTGCGCCCAAGCCCCGCGAGGAGTGAGTCCGACCGGGGACAGGAGGAACTGCTGTGATCGCTGATGAATCTCCCGGGATGAGCAACGAGTCGCCGCTCCAGTTCAGGGTCGGTGTGATCGCGGTGGGCGAGGAGATCCTTGTCGGACGAACCCAGGAGAGCCATGGCAGATCCATCTCCAGGTTGTTGACTCCACTAGGGTTCGAGGTCTGCTGGCACATGACGGTCGCTGACGCTCCGGGGGCGCTGTCTGCCGTGTTGCAATCTCCTCCCGTGCCGGTCTCCACAATCATCATCAGCGGTGGGCTCGGGCCGACCGAGGACGATCGATCTCGGCAGGAAATCGCCGATGCTGCGGGCGTACCGCTCGAGCATGACGAGCAAAGCTGGCAGCAGATCCAGCACTATCTCGACCAGCGAGGAATCACCGCTTCACCGAGTAATCGGCGTCAGGCATCTCGCCCTCGCGGCGGCGAGATGCTGGTCAACGACCGAGGAACCGCACCGGGTCTGAAACTGGAACTCACCAGCGGCGAGACGCTCTTTGCCTTGCCCGGCGTTCCCGCCGAGTTCGATGCGATGTTTGCTCAGCATCTGCTTCCCTGGGCGAACTCGCTTCCCGGGCTGAAGAAACAGGGGCAAATACTCGAGTTCATCGGAATCCCCGAATCGAAGCTCGACGAATGGATCGTGGCCCAGGTCGGGGCACCTGATCGACACCATATCTGTGTCAGGGGAATCTCCCAGATCGAGGTGAGGTTGCCTGTGGGATTGTCGCTGGAAGATGCGGCAACTCAGCGATTTGGTGCTCGGTTTCTGGGTGTTGGAGGCATCGGAGTCGAGAGTCATCTGGTGACGGATGCGACGCAGTCGGGGCAGACGATCACGATGGCAGAATCGTGTACCGGTGGCATGATCGCAGCTCGTATCACGGAGGTCCCGGGTTCGAGTGCCGTATTTCCTGGAGCCTGGGTATGTTACTCGAATCGGTCGAAGCAGCGTGACCTGGGCGTCGACCCGGCCTTGATGGAACAGCACGGTGCCGTTAGCCAGGAGGTGGTGGAGGCGCTGGCCGAGGGCGCCCTGGCCAGGAGCGGTGCAGACCTGGCCCTGTCGGTCAGTGGGCTGGCTGGACCAGGGGGAGGGACGCAAGACAAACCGGTGGGCACGGTCTGGATGGGGCTGTCCACATCTGAAGGAACCCGCTCTCACTGCTACCGCTGGACCGGTGATCGACAGCGCATCCGAGAATTGACCACCAACCTGGCTCTTCATGTGCTGCTCACCGCTGTACGTGGGCAGGAGATTTTCGGATGGAACGAATCCCGGTCCTGACATCGGACGGCTCTCCGACCCTCTTTCATGAAGGTGCAGGCGAGCATTACCATTCCCTCAGCGGAGCACATCTGGAAGCGAGGCAGCGATTCGTCTGGCCCTGTCGGATCGTCGAGACCGCACTGCTGCGCGGCCGTGTCAGGATTCTGGATATCGGATTTGGCCTGGGAACCAATCTCGCCTGGGCAGTACACGATGTGCAAAGATGTGCCCCTGGTGCCACCATCGAGATCGTTTCGCTGGAACAAGATCTGTTGTCACTGTCTCGCCTTGCTCCGCATCTCGATGCGCTGCCTGAAGCACGCCTATCGGTGATGCTCAGGGGCCTGGTGACCCATCTCAGGTGGCAGCAGCCAGGAGTGGATCTGACTCTTGTCGTCGGTGATGCGACCCGAGAGATCCTGAAGATCGAAACTGGTTTCGATGCGGCATTTCTCGATCCGTTCTCGCCAAAACGCAATCCTGAGCCGTGGAAAGCACCATTCCTGGCCTCCGTCCGGAGCCTCATGGCAGATGGTGGTATACTCTCCACGTACAGTTCCGCGCGCGCAGTCCGGATCGCACTGTTGCGCTCGGGGTGGCAAATCGGCCTCGGTCCGGCGGTCGGAACGAAGTCATCGGGGACCCTGGCCAGTGCCGGATCGGTGATTCCTGCTTTGCCACAACTCGATGAGAAGTTACGGCGGAAACTCGAGAATCGGGTCGCCCGTGTTGAGGAAGAAGAGATCAAATGAACTGGTTCCCATCCCCTGGTCGTCTGCTTGGCCTCTGGCTGCTCTTTGTCTGTTCTCCGCTGGTGGCGGATACTGTCGTACTCACCGATGGCAACCGCATCGATGGAAAGGTGCTGGTGGACGGCGAGAAGAGTGTTGTCGTGCAAATTGGCGATCCGGGAACGATGCAGATTCGCACCGATTCCCCCGAACAGGCACCTGCAGTACGCGACAAGAAGGACGATACCGACAAGCAGAAGAAGACACGCCCTGACCTGCCGCTGCCCCAGTCCCCTCCGAAGGTGGACCTTCCTGCCGAGATTCCTGAACTGAGTCCGAAGCGACTCGCCCAGGTGAAACTCTGGGTGTATGAGCTGCAGCGCCAGAGATCGAGGAATCGAACGCGTGCGGAGAGGTCTCTCGGCCAGGTTGGGCCTGGAGTGATTCCGCATCTACTGCCGGTGGCCAGATCTCCCTTTGATCTGGCGAGGATCTCGGCACTGAGGCTCCTGATCAAGACACCTCACTTCAAGGCTGCCAAGGTCGGTCTCGAGGGACTTCGGGCAGACAATCAATGGGTTCGTAAACTGTCATGGCAACTACTGGAAAAAATCAGCGGCGTCAAAGGTCCTTTCTCCTGGCAGGATCAGGGATCTGCGCGCAAGAGATCGGTGCAACTTCGCCGATGGCAGCAATGGTTCCAGCAACAAGAACGCCTGCAACAGCAGCACCAGCGCTGGTTGGAGCAACAAGCGGTTCAACGCCGGGGATAACAAAACAGTCAGGCCGATAACTGCGCTGTTTTTTTCCGTTTCTTGTGAAGCCCATCACAGATGGCGGTCAGTTTCTGTTCACCATCAATTTCACGCCGACATCGATGCGCCTCCCTTGCGAGGTCTTGGTCGCTTTGCTACGGTCGGTCGCTGCCGTGGAGGGGTGATCTGACGAAACTCATGCTGTTTTTCCGACGCCATCACCATCGCCTGTGCAGAAGTGTTTTCCAAGTTTGACTCCGCCCCTTTTTTCAGGGGAATGACTTCGATGCAAGACTGACCCGTAGGGTCGGTGGGAGTGGGATCGCCCAGGTGCGGTTCTTATCCGGGTCCGCATCACAAGTTACTGGACGCATCCATGTGTCCGGAAATTCTGGAGTTCATCCGGGAACACGATGGACAATTCATCGATCGGTTGGGCGAGGCCTCCGGGTTCGCTCATCGTCCATCGCCGCGGTGGCAGATCGAGAATTGGATGCAAGTTAAATACTGATTTCGACATGGGAATAAAGATGAGTGGCGCACGAGATCGCCGCTTCCGGTTGGGGGAAATGTTGAGCGCTCAGGAATCCACTTCCATGACCGCGGAACAACGCTGGCAAGAATTACGAGCAGCCATCTCCTCGATCATCGGTGATGATCAGATGGCGCGCTGGTTCGGTCAGATCACTGCCGACAGCGTTGAGGACGGAGTTCTACGACTTCATGTCGAGAGCAAGTTCACCCTCGACAGGATCGGCAACAGTTTCGGTTCCATCCTTGACCGAGAAGCGATGAAACTTGGGTTGGAATCGGTTCGCATGCAGGTGCACTTGGTTCCTCACGCTGCCGGTGCCACGGCGACGGGTGCCCATGACGATGCTCTCACCCGGCAACCGGGTCTGCTGGACCTGATCCAGCATCGACCGAGCGAGGATCACCGGGTCAATACTGAACTGACTGGTAGTGGGCCGATCGGGACAGCCAGCAGTTCGGGCACCGATGCCCTGACGTCCATCGAGAGGTCGCCCAAGGGGCTGCGCAAGGATCACACCCTCGATCGATTTGTCGTCGGACAGGCGAACAGGGTCGCTCACGCGGCTGCACTCGAGGTGCTGCGGACACCTGGATTCTCCTTCAATCCCCTCTTCCTGCACGGGGGCAGCGGCCTTGGCAAGACCCATCTCCTGCAGGCGATCACGCGGCAGTTCTTCATCCAGGGTGAGCGAAGGATGCGCTATGTTCCTGCGGAGTACTTCGTGTATCAGTTTGTCAGGGCGATTCGACAAAAGAATTTGCCGCAATTCAGGCGCAGTTTTCGTGAGTTGAAGGTTCTTGCCATCGACGACATCCAGGCTTTCGTGGGAAAACGCAGCAGCCAGCAGGAGCTCCTCGAAACGGTCGATGCCATCGCACAGCACGGGGGGCAGGTGCTGCTCGCTTGCGATGTCCCACCTCGAAAACTGGATCAGTTGCATCAACAATTACAGAACCGTTTCGCCGCAGGACTGGTCGTGCTCGTCGACGCTCCAGATCATCCGACTCGCGTCTCGATCTTGCGACAGGAAGTCCTACGAGGTGGTGTCGCTGTCCCTGAAGATGTGATCCAGCACATCGCAGATGAGGTCCGTCACAGCGTGCGTGAATTGCTCGGTACCCTGGTTCGTGTCGTTGCGGAGTGTGAGTTGAAGGGGAATCAGGTCAGCCTGCAGCAGACCCGAGCGATTCTGGAGCCGATCGCCGCAACTCTGAAGAGAAGGATCTCTATCGATTGCATCGTCGAGAGGGTTGCCATCCGATGGGGCCTTCCACCTGAGGAGATCTTGTCCCGGTCCCGAACTCGTAACACCTCCATGGCACGCAATGTGGCGACTTACCTGGCGCGCATACTGACCGATTACTCGCTCGTTGAGATCGGAGAGCAACTGGGAGCTCGTTCTCATTCGAGCGTCAGCAGTTCGTGTCGAAAAATTCAGGGTTTGATCTCTGCCGACGCAGCGCTTCGTGATCAGGTCGAGATCCTGCTGCGGGATCTGCGCTGCTGAGCATCTGGAGGCTCGATGGACGAGGCGACTCCTGACCCCGAATCCTCGCCCGGTTCGACACCCCTTCCACGAACTGCCGGGGCTGCTGGTGGAGAACCATTACTGCTGCCGTTGCTGAGACTCCAGGGCATCGGTCCTGCAACGGCCCAGAGATTCGAACGGCTTGGTCTGACAACCGTTGGAGATCTGCTGCATCACTTCCCATCCAGGCACGAAGATCTCGTGATCCACGGCAACATCGGCGATGTCCCCGATGGAGCTCGTCGTAGCATCTTTGGCACCATCGAGGAAGCTGCCATCTGGATCCCATCAGGTCGAGGAAGGTGGGAGGCACATCTGACTCCGGAGGACGAACCCGATCAGCGCGTGACGTTGCACTGGTTCACCTCGGGTCGCTATCGACCCCCGGTCAGTGCGAAGTGGCAGGGGTGGATCACTGGTGCTTTGCGACGCTTCGGAACCCCGGTGATGGCGCACCCCAGCATGTCTCGCTGTGTCACCAGAGAACCGGTTCCAGCCGGGCATGGTCAAATCGTAGGGGTGTATCCCTCCACCGATGGGCTGTCGCAGGGATTGATCCGACGGGCAGTCGAGCAGATCCTCGATCAGATACCCCTGGAACTCGATGCTCCGCTTCCTTCGATCATCGGCACCGATCGTACCTTACTGAGCATCTACTCCGGGTTTCATCGGCCGACCAGTTCGGCGCAGTGCGAGGTGTGTCGGTCTCAACTGGCTCGCATGGAGTTGTATCTTCATGCGATCCGTCAGGCGAAGACTCGTGCAATTCGCCAGGCCAGAAGCATCCCACCGATTGAGGTCAGTCCCGAGCTGGAGCAGCGGATACTGGCGCGAATCCCGTATTCACTCACCGATGCGCAGAATCGTGTCGTGGCAGAGATTCGCACCGATCTCGCTGCTGGATTTCCGATGGCACGCCTCGTCCAGGGCGATGTGGGTAGTGGAAAGACGGCAGTGGCCATCTGGGCCGTGCTTGCGGTGGCTGCTTCCGGTCGGCAGTCGGTACTGATCGCTCCTACAACTTCTCTTGCCGACCAGCATCGAGAAACGTTGCAGCGATACCTGGCAGGATCCCGTGTTCAGGTGGCCGAGGTCATCACTGGAGCCTCTGCAGAGGTGAAGCATGCCGTCGCCAGTGGTGAAGCGAAGATTGTCATCGGCACCACTGCACTTCTTTCAGAGTCGGTGCAGTTCGATGATCTGGCACTGGTCGTGGTCGACGAGGAGCAACGCTTCGGAGTTCAGCAGCGCCAGGAACTGGCGATGAAGGGAGAAGATACCCACCGGCTACATCTGAGTGCGACACCGATCCCACGATCGCTGGCTCTCGCTCTGCGAGGAGAATTTGATCTGTCTCGCATCGACGAGAGACCGCCAGGACGACCGCCGGTTCAGACGCGCTGGGTGGCCAGCGAGAAATTGAACGACGCTCTGGAGTTTCTGGTCAAGGAGACCAGAGTGGGTCACCGGGTCATGTTCGTGGTGCCGCGCATCGAAGATGGAGGAGAGGATGATCCGATCGGCGTCGAGCAGTTGAGGTCCAGGCTACAGCAGACGGTTCTGGCCACAGTGGGAATATCTACCTTGCACGGTGGGCTCTCTCTCGAGGAGAGGAACCAGCGATTGAAACGGTTCCGTGACGGCGGAACTCCGGTGCTGGTAGCCACCAGTATCGTCGAGGTGGGCCTCGATGTCCCTGAACTGACGGTGGTCTGGATCGAGGGGGCGGAGCGATTCGGGCTGGCTCAACTGCACCAGATGAGAGGTCGAGTGGGTCGCAGCGATCGCGAATCCTGGTGTTTCTTCAGCGCCGAGCCGACATCGGACGAGGCCGCCGAGCGGCTCCAGGCCTTCGTCGAGGAGGCTGACGGGTTCCTGCTGGCAGAGAAGGATCTGTTGATCCGGGGTGGTGGAGACGCCGAGGGTGAGCGCCAGAGCGGACGCAGTGAGTTCCTGCTGGCCCGGCCGCTGCAGGATCTGCACGCTTTCCAGGCCCTCTCCGAGGCCGCTGCCGAGCGACTTCGAGCAGGGGACAAGGCGCCTGAGGGGCCACTGCTCGGCCGATTGGGCAGGTATCTTGGACCGGGAATCAACTGATCCGGCTCCGGTCTGAAACTGACGACCCCTTGCCGGGCCTCAGCAGGGGGCTACAATCCTGATCTAGCTTGATCGTGCCCGATCCAGGCCTTTCGTGCTGATCTGTTTCCCGGGAGTCCATCCGAGAAACCTCGCCGGGAGTATTGAATCTCCAGGCTACCTGGCCGTCATCGATGAGGGATCATCAGTGTGGGGTCGGAGAGATCAGGTTGCCTTTGCCAGCGGATCGTTCGATCCTGCGTAGGTGATCGAGTTGTAGAGACTGCGACAGGAAAGGAATCTTCATGATGCAGAACACAAACCTGCAGCCAGCAACATCCTCGGAACCACGTGGGAGCCGCTTCTGGCTCGCATTGGTGCTGGGGATCTCTCTCGGTGCAAACATTGTTTTCCTGCTGGTTCAGCCTCCTTCACAGGATGTGGCGTTCGGTCAGGACTCGGGAGCTAGCAACGGATTCATCATGTGTCCCTTTGTGATGCAAGGCAAAGGTCAGGCAGAGGGAATTGCCATTCTGGATACCAATGCCAAGAGATTGTGGACCGGGTACGAAACCGGAAACGGATTGTACATCAACAGTGTTCGTGACATTTCTTACGACCTGGTACCTGTGATGTTTTCCGCCAAGGGCAAGCAAAAGCCCACTGTTGAAGAGATGAAGAAAGCCGGTCGCAATTAGCGAGGCTTCCAAGGGAGGGTTCGAATCGATGTCTGATCGTATGAATTTTGACCAGGCGGCAGCAATGCTCGGAATCTCTGCAGATGAACTGCAGGGACTCGTGAGCAATCAAGAGATCCGCGCCGAGCATGATGGCGGTGAGGTGGTATTCCGTCAGGAAGACCTTGAATCGTTCCAGAAAAGCCGCTCAACCGAACCTACGGTGGTGCTCTCGGAGTCCACCGAGGGATTGCTCGATGATGGAGGCCTCGAACTGGAGGACCTCTCGACAGAGGAGACCGTGCTCAATATCGAGGGACTCCTCGAGGATGATGGCGGGGATGGAATCCTGGAGGGGGAAGTGGAACTGGACCTCGGCGGGGTCGGTGATGAAACCGTACTCGATACCGACGAACTGTCCTTCGACGACTCCTTCGATTTTTCAGATGACGAGACCGTGGGTGAAACAGGAGCCGATGATCTGCTGCTCTCCGGAGCCACCGAGATGCAGCTCGTCCGCAAGAAGCCTGCGACTGCGATGACGGTCCTGCTCGCCCTGACGTTGCTCCTGATGCTGGTGCCAACCGCTGTGTTACTCAACCTGATCAACGGAGATGGTAGTTTTCCAGCCTGGGCATCGGAGTCAGCAGTCGGGTTCATGAATGGGCTTGTCGAGGCGGTGGTCGGGGCCTTCTGATCGATCGCCCTCCGTGGTACGACTGAAATCCGGCTCCAGGACCCTGAGGGTCCTGGAGCCGATTTCAATTCGATTCAGATGGGCCGGATGGTGTTTACATCGGGGGTTGAAAAGCGAAGCGGTAGAAATCGACCCAGCACTTTCTTCGCAGTGGGCTCCGTGGCACACTGTGCCGAACCGGGGGGCCGCGATCGAGTGGAGCCTACCCCCGATCGGCTCCTGAAAGGACCTCTGCACGATGAACTCCAGTCCCATATTCCTGCGTGACTTCCGCTTCGCCATCCTGGTTGTGCTGGTACCTCTCTTCTTCTGTTCCTGCGTTCCTTATGTGAAATACGAAGATGTGGCTTCTCGATTGAAACGGGCGAACCGTGTCAATACTGATATGGAGAAGCGATTGAAGGATTCGCAGTTGACCGGGTTCCAGGGGGATGCGCAGTTGCAGCGTGCCACGGCAAAGATCGAGTCGCTGGAATCAGAAGTGGCAGGATTGACCCAGGAGCGTGATGTGTTGCAGCAATCCAACGCATCCCTTCAACAAACCATCCATGATGTCCCGAAAGTGATTATCTCCACCGAACAGTTCTCGCCACAGGTCAGGACCAATCCTGAAACCGGTGGGCTGATGCTCCCTGATGATGTGTTGTTTGATAAGGGACGCAGTGGGCTACGGAAGCAGGGTAAGCAGGTCATCGCCGAACTGGTGGCACTGATCCAGCGCGACTATTCAGATAGGATCATCTTCATCGATGGTCATACCGATAACACTCCCATCCAGAAGTCGAAGAATGCAGACAACTGGGAGTTGGGTGCCAAGCGAGCTCACGCCGTCTTCCTGGAGTTTGCCAAGCTCGGAGTGAAAAAGTCCCTGATGAGTTTGACCTCGAACGGTTGGGCCAAGCCGGTGCCGGGTGTAGATCCCGATACCGAGGCGGGACGCTCGCAGTGTCGAAGAGTAGAGATTCGAATCGGTGCTGCTTCGGAGTGATCACCCCGGTTGCCCGCATCGAACGGGTGATACGCGATCATCCAGCGATACGGACATCCCTAAATACAGTGATCCATAAATACAGTGATTCTCCATCCAGAGTTCAGAACATCATCCGAGAGAAGCAGGGCTAGCGATGACTGACCCCGCGTCTCTTTTTTCTCGTCAAAGGGTCCTCGACGATCTGCGCCTGCTGGGCTTTCGATTCCATCAGAAGCGAGGCCAGAATTTCCTTTTCGATTCCAATCTGCTCCAGGCACTGGTGCGTGATTCCACGGTCGAGAAGGGGGATCGGGTGCTGGAGGTCGGGCCAGGCGCCGGCACCCTGACCCGGGTGCTGCTCGATCGAGGCTGCCAGGTGACCTCCGTGGAACTGGACAGGATCCTGTGCCAGTACCTGAGGGATCGCCCGGATCTGGCTCCTCTGCACCTGATCGAGGGGGATGTCCTGGAGACGAAGAACCGCCTCTCCCGTGCGCTGCTGGAGCGGCTGGACCTCGATAGTGGGGCTGAGGGGGATGATGGATTCCATCTGGTCGCGAATCTGCCTTACTCCATCGCCGCTCCTCTGGTCGCCATGCTCGTCGCCCAGCGCTCCGATCTGAAGAGTATCGGGGTTCTGGTTCAGAAGGAGATGGCGGTCCGGTGGGTGGCCAGGCCCGGAACTCGCGAATATGGCACGACCACCGTGCTGCTGGCGCTATCAGGAGAGGGCAAGATCTCAAGAACGGTGCCGGCGCACGCCTTCGTGCCTCCACCGGCCGTGGAATCCTGCTTCTACACCTGGACCAGGGAGGTCAGCCGCCCGCCGATCCCGTCATCCCTGATGAGACTGATGCGCAGCTGTTTTCAACAGCGTCGAAAGACCCTGGGCAAGATACTCAAGGACCAGTTGGCGCACGATGATGGGTGGTGGCAGCAGCAGGATCTCGAGTCCACCATTCGCCCCGACCAGTTAACTCCACAGCAATGGGCATCGCTGGCGTTGAGAATTGGCTAGGGCGTTCGGTACAGGTAGCGAAGCACCTTTCTCGACGGTATCATGTTGGCTTCGTCCAGTCCGGGTCCCCTCTGGGGAGGATTTCTCGCGCAACTGGCGACGCCATAGACGGCATCTTCTGTTTTCCCGATCAGTGAGCAGCAAATAATTGTGCCGATTCATCCGTGAGGTTGAGTCGCGCCTGAATTGGTCAGATCAGGCACCGGAAGACGCAGAATGGCGAGAGGATCAGGATGTCGGGTATACCCATCGAGGACGAGCGAGAACGAATCCGCGATGCCAATCCGATTGAAGATGTTGTCGCAGAATACGTGGACCTCGTACGACGAGGAAATGTGTTCAAGGGTCTGTGCCCCTTCCATCCAGACTCGAACCCCTCGATGGATGTGAACCCTCAGCGTCAGACCTTTCGTTGCTGGTCGTGTGGTGAGCACGGGGACGTGTATTCCTTCATCCAGATGATCGAGGGAGTAGAGTTTCCAGAAGCGAAACAAAAGTTGGCGGAGAGAGTGGGAATCGAAGTTCAGCAGTTCCGATCGGAGCGGGGACGCGAGCAGGAAAACGAGCAAGATTTCAAAATTCTCGAGCGAGCCACCTCCTGGTTCCAGAGACAATTCCACTCGGAGACGGGTTCAGCAGCCAGATCCTACCTCCAATCGCGTGGCTTCAACGATTCCACACTCGACAGGTTTCGAATTGGTTATGCGCCTCCGGGATGGAGTCATCTCAACGACGATCTGGGATTGCTGGGAGACGAGGCAGCCGATGTCAGGCGAAGGGCATGTCAACTGGGGTTGCTGAAGGAGAAGGAAGGTGGCCGGTACTACGACGCCTTTCGAGATCGAATCATCTTTCCCATCCTCGATTATCGGCGGGAAAGAGTCATCGGGTTTGGTGGCCGTCACCTGGGCTCCACGGAGTTGGCTTCAGGCGATGCGCCGCCCAAGTACATCAACTCCCCGGAATCCAAGGTCTTCTCCAAGAAGCGGGTCCTGTACGGCCGCAGGGAGGGGCGATTGGAGATCAGCCGGGATCGCCGTGTGATCCTGTGCGAGGGGTACACCGATGTGATGATGGCGCACCAGTGTGGATTTCCCACCGCAGTGGCGACGCTGGGGACCGCATTCACCGACGAGCATGTCACTGTTCTCAAGCGCCTGGTGACAGCTGTTGACCTCATCCTTGACGGGGATGAAGCGGGGCAGATGGCAGCAGAGCGAGCTTGTGAGCGATTCATGGGAACTGGATTGGAGGTCCGTGTCGTCATCCTCGATGACGGGGTGGATCCTTGCGATTTGCTCCTCCAGGAGCAGGGGAAACAGCGCTTTGAGGGGCTACTGGAATCAGGAGTTGACCCCATCGAGTTCATTGTGAAGCAAATTCAGGATCGGCACCCGGGGCAGGGCGCCTCGACGGTACAGCAGATGATGGAGGAGATCTCGAGGGTAGTGCTCGATCCATATCATGACCAACAGGTCGCTCTCGAGGCGGCAGCGGGCCAGGTGGCGCGGGTGATCGGGGTGACAGAACCGATGATCCTGGCGGATCATAGCAAGCTAGCGCAGCAGAGATCTCCACGGAGGATCACCTCGGTATCCTCGGAATCGACACAACGGTTGCGCCTCCCGGATGAGGAAGAGGCGATCCTGGTCGCGATGCTGAGAGACCCTGATCAGACGGAACTGCTGCTGAAACTCCGTCCCGCCGAGATGTGGGCAGATCCTCTCCGTCGATCGCTCGCGATCCGGATCGGGCAACTGGGGAGAACCCTCGATCCTGTCCACATCGAACATGACGACGAGAAGTCGCTCTACCTGGACCTGGTTGCGAGAGTCGACCGTGAGGACGAGATCACGACGGAGGACGACAGGGAGTCCGATCGGTACAACACCTCCCTCGATCTCGTCAGGGCCTTCCTGATGGACATGAATGGTCGGTCGGGGCCTGGAAGGAAGGGCTCGCAACGCACCATTGACATTAACAAGGCAATACAAAGCATGGATCTGGATCGAGAATCTCACCAGAACCCGTCGCTCTTGCTGCAAATAATCAATAAGTTTGAAGGGGGGGAACACGGCGATGTCCCAGCCTGATCGAGACCCAGCCAATGAAGAGGAACCGATGGATTCGTATAATTGCGAACCTTGTGACGATGACAGTGCCGAGGTGATTCAGTCGAGCGCAGATGCTACTGAAGAAGCATTCAAGGGTGACGACGACGCGGAGATCACCGTTGCGGACGGCGATGAGGAAGCCGGCGAAGAAGAGGTCGAGGAAGACCTTCCGACCCTCGGGGCCAGCGATGCTGCTCCGGTTGAACCGGAACCTCTCGACGACGGAGAGCCGAGGCATCCGATCGAGGAGATTCCCAGGATTGCCACAGCTCGAAGTGCGTCCAGGGATCTGACCAAGGAAAAACGGACGATGGAGGAGGGGCTCGAGCGCCTTCTCGAGTTCGGGGCTGCGCAGGGACACGTCACTTTTGAACAGTTCAATAATTGTTTCCCGGAGGAGTGCAATACTCCAGAACGAATCGATCGCGTCTACGATCTGTTAGATAAATATGATATCGATGTCACAGATGACCCGGTAAAGATCGATGAACTTCCGGAAGATTCCGATTTCACAGGGGAAAAGATTGATGACCCCGTGAGGATGTATCTGACCCAGATGGGGGAGATACCGCTGTTGACGAGGGCCGAGGAACTGTTGCTGGCAAAGACGATCGAAACCTGCAGAGATCGTTATCGTACGTCCATCTATTCATCCGGATATTGCCAGAAGCAGATGATTCGATTGTGTCAGGAAGTTCTCTGTGGAGACCAATCGATCGACAAGGTCATCAAATTGACTCCTTCCAGTGGAGAGCCGAGTCGTGAGGACATGATCCAGCGGATGAGCCAGAATCTTGCAACCATCGAGCGGCTGTACCAGATCAATCTCGCTGACAAGAAGAAACTCGACTCGAAGAAGTTGTCTGAACGATACAAGGAAAAGATCGGCGGGAGGGTTTGCGCCAAGGCGATCAAGATCGGGATCTTGCTGGGAGAACTTGTGTTCAAGCGGGAGATTCTCGACAACCTTCGTGATGCGATGAGAAGCCAGCGACACAAGGTGGTCCAGTCGGAGCGACGCATCGAGATTGTCAACAAGCGTCGTGGCAGGCGAAAGGACGATGGCGATCTGGTGGCACTGGAACTGGACAATATCGCCGAAATCGAGAAACTCACCATGGAGCCGCACGATCCGTTTGCCGAGCGAGTCTTCGGAATGAACAAGCATTTCCTTCGCTACGAAGTGGCCAAGAGAAAATTGTCTGCTGGGAACCTGCGCCTGGTGGTATCGATTGCCAAACGATATCGCAATCGAGGCCTCTCCTTCCTGGATTTGATTCAGGAAGGAAACACCGGCCTGATGAAGGCAGTCGAGAAGTACGAGTATCGTAGAGGATACAAGTTCTCAACCTACGCCACCTGGTGGATTCGTCAGGCGATCACACGCTCCATCGCTGACCAGGCTCGGACCATTCGAATCCCAGTGCACATGATCGAAACGATGAGCAAGGTCCGTAATGCGACCAAGAAACTGATGCAGAAACTCGGCTACGAGCCGAGCATGAAGGAGATTTCCGTCGAACTGGAAATTCCGGAAGAAGAGGTCAGAAAGGTCCTGAAGATCTCCAAGCATCCGATTTCTCTGGATCG
>JAYZBV010000021.1:0-9463 GCA_036338595.1 Planctomycetota bacterium
GTTTTTCCGATCATGTCGATGAAGTGGGCGCGCTCTTCAGGCGCCACCGGGCAACCGATATTACCTTCCGGCCCATCCCCGGTGATGAGCGTCTTGCCATCTCCATCGAGAATCACCATCCAGGGGATTCCACCGGTATTCTTGCCTCGGATCCGTGCCGCCACTTCTTTGCCACCGGTCATGCGATCGGTGTCGATCTTCAGATCGATGTAGTCGCTGGCCAGCAACTTCGATACTTCTGGTGTGCCGAGGAACTCCTCGAGCTTGCCGCACCAGCCTCACCACGGTGCCCCGAGATGCAGCAGCACCTTGCGGCCATCCTTCTTCGCTTGCTTCAACGCCGCTGCCAGCACCGTCTCGGCATCTTCCGGGGGTGCCTTCTGCTCCTGCAGGAACTTTTCAACCTTGGCGCTATCGTGATGGTCCCCCTCTTCCAGATCACCGGTGTTCTGGTTGGCCACGACCTTGCCAGAGCCATCCAGGACGGTGATGTAGGGAACCCCCTGCTTCTTCAACTTCGCGCCGTACTTCTCTGTGATGCTCATGTTCTTGTCGAAGTGACCGATGTCTACCTTCACCACTTCGTATTCATAGCGGACAGTGCGCGCCACGGTTCGATCCTTCTTGAAGAACTGATCGAGTTTGACGCACCACCCGCACCAGTTGCCGCCGAAGACCACCATCACACGCTTGTGATCCTTGCCTGCCCTGGCCACTGCAGCGGCAATGTCTGCAACCGCATCGGCGTTCTCATCGTAGACGGCAGGAGCGTCTTTCTTCTCGACAGCCTCCTTCGCTTCCTGGCCAAGGACTTGAGCGGCCGGAAATTGAACGATCAGGATCAAGATCAGAGACAGGAAACCAGGTTTGAGATTCATCTGACGCACCCCTTCTTCTGAGTGACGACCGTGTCGGTGACTGGAATCACCCCGGATAGATCAGCGGGGATCGTAGCAGAGAATCGAGGTGTCATCAGCCAACGACCACCGGGGGTAGAGACTGGCGTGAGGTGGTTTCTTGCTCGATGCTGATCGTTCACGGGAGGGGCATCCGGATGGACGATCGGTGGATCCAGGAACAGATCGAAAACTGGGTTTCTGATTTCCTCATCGACGATGCGGGCGACCGTGTCGATCCCGCACTGGCACCTCATGCTCAGGGAATTCTCGCTACCTTTCTACGACACGCCTGCTCGGTTCGTCAGGTTGCCCCGGACGCCATCGAGGAGAAAGACGTCCGTGCTGGACTGCTTGATGGGCTCGGCTCACTCTCCCTCTCCGAGAAACTACAGCCGCTGGTTCCCCAGCTGGTAGGTGAGTTTCTCTCAGACCTGCAGCGCCGTGGCAGACTCGCCGGAGGCGAATCTCACCTGCATATGGTTCTTACTCTCAAGGATGCTTTCCTTCGTTCTCAACGTGGTGAAGCGGAATCGATCGATAGGGTCGCTGCAAAGATCGGTCGCAACGATCGATGTCCCTGTGGCAGTGGCAAAAAATACAAGAAATGCTGTCTCAATCTTCTCGACGGAGACGATCACTAGAAGGAGTTCCAATGCAAAAAGTTCAGGGAATCGGCGGCGTGTTCATCCGGGCAAGGGATCGACACGCACTCTCCGCCTGGTACCGCAAGCACCTCGGAATCGACATCGATGACGAGTGGTGCGGAGCGATCTTGCCGGGGGGCGAAAAACCAACCTCGGCGGAGGGGGGCGGAATCTGGAGCGCCTTCGATGAGAAGACCGACTACTTCGGAGCCAGCGAGAATCAGTTCATGGTCAACTTCAGGGTGACAGATCGCGATGCGATGCTCGCTCAACTTCGAGAAGGCGGCTGCGATGTCGATGAGAAGACCATGGATAGCGAATATGGCCATTTCGGCTGGGTCACCGACCCGGAAGGCCACCGAATCGAACTGTGGCAACCCCCGGCAGACGGGTCCACTTCATGAGGTACGCATCGGTTGCGCTTCTATCGCTATTCGTATGCACGGTGAGCGGTTTCGATGGCCAGGATGCAACCAAAAGTGAGTCTGCAACTCGTCCCAACATCTTGTTCGCCATCGCCGATGACTGGGGCTGGCCCCATGCCAGTTCCTATGGCGATCCCGTGGTGAAGACGCCGACCTTCGATCGCATCGCAAGAGAAGGGGCGCTGTTTCACCACGCCTACATCTCGTCTCCCTCTTGCACTCCATCGAGGAGCTCCATCTTGACGGGACAGTGGCACTGGCGACTGGAGGGAGCAGGAAATCTGTGGAGCGTGTTGCCGGATCGGTTCGATACCTACCCGGAACTGCTCGAACGTGCCGGCTACGAGACCGGCTCGAAGAGCAAGGGCTGGGGACCAGGACGAACCGAAACCGCTGGCCGCCATCCGGCCGGCGCTCCCATCCGTTCTCCCGACCCAGAGGCTCTCCGAGATTTCATCGCAGCGGTTCCTGAAGGGAAGCCGTGGTGCTTCTGGCTCGGAAGCCACGATCCTCACCGTGGCTTCGTCAAGGATTCCGGAGCCAAGAGCGGCATGGATCTGTCGAAGATCAAGCTCTTCGGTCACTTTCCGGACTCTCCCGAGGTGCGCGGCGATGTTGCGGACTACTACCTGGAAGTACAGCGCTTTGACCGTGTCGTCGGAGCAGCGATCGCCGCACTCGAAGCCTGTGGGCAGCTCGAGAACACCATCGTCGTCATGACCGGCGATCACGGCATGCCGTTTCCACGCTGCAAGAGCAACAACTACGACAGTGGTGCACGGGTACCACTGGCTGTGCGCTGGCCAGAAGGAGTCAAGAGTGGCACTGTCGTGAACGAATTTGTCAGTCTCACTGATCTGGCTCCGACCTTTTACGAGGCCACGGGAGTGCCGTTACCAGTCGATGTCACCGGAAGGAGCCTGTTACCGCTACTGGCGGGCAAGGATTTGAGCGATCGTAGCTTTGTACTCCATGGCAAGGAACGCCACGTGCCCGGTCAGGAAGCCCCCGACATGGGTGGCTACCCCACTCGAGCACTCAGGACTCATGATTATCTCTATCTTCACAATTTCGCTCCCGATCGTTGGCCCGCTGGAACCCCCCATTTCGAGAAGGCAGCGCTAAAGAATGCGTGGCTCGCCGATTGCGATAACGGGCCGACCAAGAGTTACATCGTCTCGAACCGCGACAAGGACGACCAGCATCGCCGCTTCTATCAGTTGTGCTTCGGCAAGCGTCCCGCCGACGAACTCTACGACCTGAAGAAGGATCCCGGCCAGCTGGTCAATGTCGCCGCCGATGCGGCCTATGCAGAAGTACTGACACGAATGAAAAAACGGCTTTTCGCGGAACTGAAGAAATCAGCGGATCCAAGGGTGAGTGGTCAGGGATCAAAATTTGACCAGTACCCCTACCTTGGAGGAGCACCGCAATACCCTGGGGACCTCAAGGTGCGCTGATCCCGGGTTCCGATTCGATTCCAGCAACCATCAGCTGGATTCGCCAATGTGGGCCACGATCCGGTCCACGATGGCGACATGATGGCGAGTGTGAATCAGGGCAAAACGAAGCCACTGCTTCGCACCCAGTTCTCCGACGGCAAAGTGATGAAGCACCTGGCCTGACTCATCGATCTGATCGAGTCGTGGTCCCAGTTTTTGCCAGCCCTGTAAAACCTTGACTCGCAATTCTTCCAGTTGTGTGGCACTCCGACCCGCTTTCGGCAATACGAACTCGGGAGCCTGTGCCAATCCCAGCGGAATCACGCCCGCGGTCAAGACGCTGTGGCCCGCCTCGTTGAGTCCCTCCTCAGGTGGCTTCCCACGACCCAGCGAGAGCAATCTTGCCGCCTTCAGGTTCAACAGATCCGCAGTCAGAGCATGATCCAGCTGCTCTCCCACCGACCAGCTGGAAATCTCTTCGGCTCGAAGCGACAGACGATGTTCATCCCTGGTCGAAGATCCGAGCGATTCGATCAGTTCGATGAAGTGATGCAGGTCTTCCGGCTGGGTGCCCACATGAAGATCTGTCACGGCTCCTCCAAAAAAAGGGAGCCGGCGGAATCACTTCCGCCGGCTCCCCTGCCTGATCCTCTGTTGTATCTAGAACCCCTGCAAAATCGTGTCGTCACCGGTGGTTCCCGGCGATCCCGGCATCTGAGCGATACCCGTGGTGGTGGTCGCCGATCCGATGCCCCCTGCTCCCGGCGTGACCTGCTGGCCAAAGGTGAAGCCATTGAGAAGCCGTACCTGGTTGCCATCGATGTCGACCAGCACCAACCATGCGCGAATCTGGAAGCGATTGCCGATATCGGTCAGGTTGCCCGCCCACGGACCGATCTGGTAGGTCAGTGACGATTGCTGCGATGGATCACCGATGCAGGGATCGACTCCCGGCGGTGTCGCAGTGCCCGGGTTGTTGGTGAACTCTCGCACACAGTAAAACTGCGAGGCAGATTCATTCTGATCGTCGGAGAAAGCACCCGGTCCGACCTGAACCTCGTTCCACAGCCACGGCTTGTCATCGGCATAGGTTCCGTTGTCTGCAAAGGATGCGGTCTGACCGGTTCCACCGCTCGGTGGGTCGACTCTGGGCACCGTCAGTGGTGCTCCGACATTCATTGTATCCGGCCCGGGCACGCCACTCGTGGCGTTGGGCGGCGAATCGTCTGTGGTGACGACCTGATACCAGTTGAAGTGGTGACCGCCGAGTGCGGCAGCGGCATCACCCAGCGTACCCGCATCCCCGATCGTCTCGAACACCGCCTCAACTGGATTGGTTGCGTCTCCAGTCTCGGCCACTGTGATCCTGCCGAGCCTGGTTTCTCCCTGCATCACCGGGATCTCCAGATCGATCTCATCGATGACGAGGTCGGTCAGATCGTAGGGAGATGCACCGTGGACATACCTATTCTTGCCTGAGGAAGCTGCCCAGTTGACCGCAGAGAACTGCATCGCTGCACCCACTGAAGCGAGCGGGTCTGCAAAGGAGCCATGATCTCCGGTGATGTAATTGGTGGCTCCGCCGCCGTGCAGGTCGGGGGGAAAGTCCTTCAATCCCGCTGTGTTGTGAAGTGTCAGCGAACCGATGCGCTGCATCGGAAATGAGCCGCCGAGGTAACTCGGCTCGAGGACTCCCGTGTAGATACCACTGTCTCCGCTGGGGATCAGAGAGATATCCACACCAACCATGGCACCGTAGAGACCGTTGCCAAGGCTGTTGGTCGAGACCACGGTATCGGGATATTCGAAGCCGAACATCTCTCCAGATGGCGTCCTGCCGCCCTTGATCACCGCCATGTGCACCGGCACCTTGCTCGCTGCACGGCGGATATGAACCACTGGGTCGATGCCGTCTGCGATGGCCGAAATCACATTGAGAGCCTGTTCTGCGCGAGTCGTGCCCTGCACCAGCCCCTCTCTGTCGAAGAAAGCCATCAGTCGCGGATTGTATACCGGAGAGTTCTCCAGCATCTTTGCGACGCCACCGCCAGTCACGCACAGTTCTGCAGAGGAAATCTTGCCAGCCGGCATGGCGCTGAGAAATGTGGTGCCAATCAAGCCTCCGAGCGACATCCCCATGTAGTGAATCTCGTCGGTGAAGTCCGCTCCAGTGACGGTACCGGTCAGTGGATCACCATCGAAATCCCAGGTCGGCAGGGTCTCGGTCAGCATCGCCAGATCACAGACCGCCTGCATCCAGACCGATCGGGAACTGATGAGACTGGGGAAATTGAGGAAGTAGTCGCCGCTCGCCTCTGGAATTCCATCGCCGATGGGAATCCCATTTTCATCGAAACCGGTGGGGAGACCGGTGACATTGTCCGCCAAATCGATGCCGAGTGTTCTTTCTTCTCCTATTTGCTCGCCAGCGATGGGCCCGTGGCCCGCCCAGTATGGATTACCCTCGGTGGTGCCATGCAGTGGTGCGTCCATCGAGACCACGGCAAATCCTTGACTGCAGAGAAAGATGGTAAAGGCAGTGGCATCGAAGCGACTACGAGTGATGCCGTGCTGGAAGATCACCACCGGCCAGGGAGCATCGACGTGATTGGGAGTCATCACCAGCACCGGTACTTCAGTTTCTGCCATGGGAACCGCTGTGGTGTTGTATCGGGTCGGGAAGGATGTATTGGGAGCATCTGAGGTCGACTGATAGACGACACCCGCAGCGTTCCAGTATCCGGTCACGGCGTCGTACCATCCGGCAGGTCCCGAGGAATCACCCGGGTAGAAGGACGGCAGCGTGATGGTGCCCTGAGCGAGATCGGCGTTGTAGTTGGTGCCGATATCGACACCAGCGACATTCAGAAGGAAATCGTGAACATTGTCGAGGCCCGCCACTGACACGCCCGGCGACGTCACTGCCGGCGCCTGCGCCAGCGTGGCGGCCACTCCCTCATCCAGTACGTCGGTGACACTCTGGCAGCTGAAATAGTTGCTCACAACGACGCTATCTGGATCGACACCCGCCTGTGCCTGAAGCAGACCCAGCCCCGATTGCACGCCTGCCATGATGGCATTGGCGAATCCATCGGTGGAGACACTGCCCGTATTCTCAGCAATGCCAGCAACCATGCGGTCGTACTGATCGGAGCGGATCACAGGATTGCCTCGAAAATCTCGGACTCCGTTGGTCACCATGACAAGGATTCCTCGCGAGAGTCCCCCGAGAGAAACGTTGTCGGAAGCTGGCCACGGCACCTTTGGTTTGACCATGATCTGGAACTGGACACTCCTGGTCAGCGTTGCTGCGTAATCGACATCCGCTTGTAGCTCACGGATGATTCCCGGAGCCCCGGAGGTGGGACCGACAGGAAGCGAAATCGGCTGACCGATGGCGACCATCGCCTGGCTCGGCGGCAAGATCGAGATCTCGAACACCCTCACCGTCTCCCCGGCGACGACACTGGCCGGATCGATGTTGTGCGTGAAATCGATCTGCATCGGCATGGTGTTTGAAAAACCATCGAGGAATCCCTGGGAAACCAGCGGGTCACCGGTATCGCTCGCATCGGTGGCACTCGGGATGATCGGAGTGTTGGTGATCGAGGCACCGGGCGCACCTGCTGCCAGCAACGCACCCTCATTGAGCGCCGCATAGGTGATGAACAGGTCAGAGGGAAAGGGAACCGAGAAGGCACCGGTCGAGAACTCCGCCTCGGTCGGAGGTGGCGTGAACTGGCTGTTGTTGCAACCGGATGCGCCAACGGCGAGCGAGACGATACAGGTCACTATCAGCAGACGATTCATGTAGATCCTCCTGGATTGTTTCAAAATGGTGCGTAGCAATCCGCACTGGAAACCAACGATGGCCTCGATCTGCTGCAGATTCGCAGTCAGATCATCACATCTCCTCGAGCAGCCACAAGGTGGGGTCGACGGAGACGGGAAATCCCGGCATCGACTCCCTTTATGGTCTACGAGACCCGTGCCCGGAAGTCAATCTCCCAGCAAACCCCTGGAGGCCTTCCATCGGTCCAGGAGACCCTGTTGCAGTCGATTCATTGTCTTCTGGCCCTGCTCGTCCAGGTCGTCATATCCCAGCAGATGGAGCAATCCGTGGACGATATATAATCGCACCTCGTCGTCTGCTCGCATCTGGTGCCCTGGCGCCTCGCGAAGGGCAGTCTCGGTCGAAACGACGATCTCACCATCGAGGCTCCCATCGACGACCGGCTCCAGCGGAAAGGTGATGACATCGGTAGGCGTGGGATCATCCATGAACTGCTGATGAAGAGCTGAGATCGCCTCATCGTCGACGAAACAGAGTCCGATCCTGCCCACATGGTCGTTCCGGGTCAGGACGAAGCGGACGAGGTTGTCGATCTGTTCGTGGTCGAGATCGATGAGTTCCTGCAGGTCCTGAATCTCCACATCGATCTCGGCTGGAGATTTGGAGCTCATCTA
The DNA here is from genome assembly GCA_036338595.1 of Planctomycetota bacterium. GTDB lineage: Bacteria > Planctomycetota > UBA8108 > UBA1146 > UBA1146 > QNYK01. The sequence goes on from JAYZBV010000021.1 coordinate 7,878, forward strand.
CGACGAGCCGCCACCGTGGAATCGGGTGCAGAACCGGAGGAATCCTCCGGGGAAACACCCGGCGTTTCATCATCTGTCGGGTACTTGACCCTGCCATGATGAATCGCCGACAGCACCCTGACGAAGGCATCCTCGATGCGATGCAGGTCGCTCATCGTCAACTCACACTCATCGAGTTCCCCTTCGAGGGAGCGCGACTGGATGATGTTCTTCACATGCTGGCGAACTCGCCCCGGCGTCGGATCCGAAAGGGTCCTGGAGGAAGCCTCGACGCCGTCCGCCAGCATCAGGATTCCTGCCTCGCGGAAGGTCGGACGCGGTCCGGGGTAGCGAAACGCATCTCGGGTCCGATCTGCCTCTTGCTCATCGACCTGCTGAGCCTTCTTGTGAAAGAAAAACTCCACCACAGAGGTGCCATGGTGCATCGGGATCATGTCGACGATTGGCATCGGAAGATGCTCCTCCTCGGCGATCCTCATGCCGTCCTTGACATGAGCGATGACCACCAGGCGAGACATCTCTGGTGACAGGCGATCATGAACATTCTCGCCACCTTGCATGTTCTCGACAAAATATCCCGGCTTCATCATCTTGCCGATGTCGTGGTAGAGGGCACCTACTCGGCAGAGAAGGCCATTGGCACCGATCGACGATGCCGCCTCTTCCGCCAGCTGGCCGACCATCAGTGAGTGTTGAAAGGAGCCAGGTGCCAGCAGCGAGAACTCGTTGAGGAGTGGCCTGTGGGTGTCCGAGAGTTCCATCAGCCGGATCTCGGTCAGCACATCGAACCACTTCTCGAGAAACGGCAACGCACTCGTGATCAGAACTCCAGCAGCGATCCCGTTGACCAGACTCCACATCGCATCGTCGAGCGGGCCGCTTCTGGCCAGCAGGTCCATCGTCATTCCCTGAAATTCCGAGGTCCTCATCAGCAGTGTCGCGACGGCCATCGTCAGGCCGGAGAGAAAACCGACGGTCAAGATCCGGGTGCGGGTCCTCACCCTCTGGACTCCCTGGATCGCAACCAGGACCCCGAGGAACTGCGCCACCGAGATGCCGATCGGATCGATCTGAGCAAAGCGCTCCGAGACCATCAAGGCTGTCAGAGCGATGGCCACCATCGAGACCAGTACCGCTCGCGAGATGTTCAGCAGAAATCCGAGCACCATTCCCAGCAGTGGCACCGGCAACAGCAACATCGAGACATCCGGCTGCTGAAGAATCGCCCAGTTGGCGAGCAGGAATCCATTGATCAGCAGGAAGCAGCGTCCGATCCGAGGCTCGTGCCTGTGGCGCTCGGAACGATGGGATCGATCCAGAAGCAGGGCTCCGGCATGAATCAACACGACCGCGGACAGCAATTCACCCCAGTGCCAGGCCGATGCAGGCGTCAGATCGGGTGCATCGCCCCCCTGCCACCCCACCACGAAGGTGACGGCGACGATCTGGAAGAGCAGGATCAGCAACACCCGGACGCGGCGTGCAGCCAGCTGGTCCGCAGCGATCTGGCCAAATCGCGTCGTCCTTCTGCCGAAAGATAGTCGCTGCCACCTCTGTAGACCGGCTCGACCGCCTGCGCTCGCCAA
>JAYZBV010000022.1:0-6926 GCA_036338595.1 Planctomycetota bacterium
GGTGGGATCCAGAGATCCGTTCTCGATCACCTGCGTGGCGAAAACGAAGCCCATGCCGCAGCAAGGGTCGGCAATCCGGATCTTGCTGCACGCATCGCCAGCTACGAACTGGCCTACCAGATGCAAAGCACGGCTCCCGAAGCGGTCGATATCAATGCCGAAGATGAGGAGACAAAAACCCTCTACGGAATCGATCGTGACAAGACCCAGGACTTCGGCCGGAAGTGCCTGATGGCTCGTAGACTGGTCGAGAGAGGTGTTCGCTTCGTACAGATTTATTCGGGCGGAAACCACAACGACAACAACTGGGATGCCCATGGAGACTTGAAGTTCAATCACGACAAACACGCCGGTGCTACCGACCTACCGATCGCTGGACTTCTCAAGGACCTCAAGCGACGAGGCATGCTCGATGAAACTCTCGTGATCTGGGGTGGCGAGTTCGGTCGTCAACCCACCGCCGAGTACGCCGAGGGCACCGGTCGGGATCACAATTCATACGGGTTCACGATGTGGATGGCCGGTGGAGGAACCAAAGGTGGAACCAGCATCGGGACCACCGACGAACTGGGTGCCGCAGCTGTCGAGGAGCCACTTCACGTCAAAAATCTCCATGCCACGGCGCTCCAGTTGATGGGCCTCGATCCGAACCGCCTCACCTACTTCCATGCAGGTCTCGAACAGAAACTGGTCGGTGTAGAAGGTGCGCAGCCGATCTGGAAAGCCATCTCCTGAGCCACAGGAGCGACAATCGAGTCGATTCCGACATCCGGCTGATCGGTCGGGGGGCGCTGTTACCTCGCTGTACTCGGCAGTATCATAGTTGGTAAGAATCGAGGAGGTCGATATCGCAAACTCAGGTTCACCCACAAAGATCCTCTGCGGAGGTATGTTTCTCGTTTGCCTCATCATTCCCGCCCTCTGCATGGCACAGTTCAATCCAACCCTGTCCACCAGTTTCGATAACCTCGAGGCAGGGCAGCCGAGCGGTTTCTCCCAGGAGGGGTTCTTCGCTGAGGGGCAAGAGGGGCCCTCCTCCATGGTGATCCAGTTCGACCGGGGTTCCTTCGACTTCTCCGGATATGCTCCCGGAGACTCGGCCGGAAGCCTGGTCGTGGAGGTCTTCGTTCAGGTAATAGTCCTTACCATCTCCGGCGATATCATCGCCGATGTCCAGGTCACCTCGGTCGGCGCCAACACGATGGAAGCGGTCGCTGTCATCACCGCCATCACCGGCAACGTACCGTCAGGCCTTGCGCTGCTGGGGATCGATCTCAACGTCGGTGATATCGCTTTCAATGTCGTCTTTACCGATCTTCCCGGAGATTCGGGTGCCACCATGAATGTCACCGACGCGGGTACCCTACCGCTCAGTGGCAATCTCGATTTCGACGTACCGCTAACCTGGACAACTCCGGGCATCCTCACTCACTCTCCCTCCGGAGGAGATCTCACCGTCAACTCGATCCTCACCTCGACCACTGGCATCGTGGCATCCTTCAACGAGGTCTTTCCCCTCAATGGCGGCTCCAATCCTCCAGGCGATGAGTTCGATCGGGGCGACGCCAACCAGGATGGTGGATTTGACATCAGTGATCCGATCACCATGCTCGGTTTCCTGTTCAACAGCGGCTCGGTTCCTTGTCTGCTCGCCTGCGATGCCAATGACGATAACGGGGTGGACATCTCGGATGCTGTCTACTGCTTGAGCGGGCTCTTCGGCAGCGGCGCTCAGCCCCCTGCTCCTCATGGTGTTTGTGGGGAAGATCCGACTCCGGGATCACTGAGTTGCGACGCAACGAACAACTGCCCCTGATTCTTCATGCATTGGGAGGTCAGCATCAATAACTCTCGATCATCGACCAGGATCTTGTTCACGACATTGCTGGTGACTTGCCTGGCCATCCCTGCTCTTTGTGCGGCACAGTTCAATCCATCGGTGACCACCAGTTTCGATAACCTCCAGGCGGGGGTACTGAGCGGCTTCAGCCAGGATGTTCTGTTTCCCGAAGGCAGCGAAGGGCCCTCCAGTCTGGTGATCCAGTTTGATCGGGGCTCCTTCGACTTCACCGGCTACGTTCCCCAGCAACAGGTGGGTGCCGCCGTGATTGACATCTTCATTCAAACACCGGTCGTCACCATCGCCGGACAGATCATCGCCGAGGTTCAGATCACCGCGGTCGGTACCGACACCATGGAGGCGATCGCCATGGTCACCGAGATCACCGGTAACGTAGCGGCGGGTCTTGCATTACTCGGATTCCCCAATCCGACCGGACAGATCGCATTCAATGTGCTCTTTACTGATCTCGCGGGAGACTCCGGGGCCACCATGAGTGTCATCGATGCCGGAAGCTTACCGCTCAGTGGCATCCTTGATTTCGATGTCCCGCTGATCTGGACAACCGAGGCCATCCTCCTTCACTCTCCGTCTGCAGGGGATCTGGTCGTCGATACCTTTTTCACCTCGACCACTGGTGCCACGGTCACTTTCGAAGAAGTGTTTCCCCTGGCCGATCCCCTTGGAGCAGAATTTCAGCGTGGCGATTGCAACGGGGACGGGTCCTTCAACATCGCGGATGCCATCTTCACACTCGCCTCTCTCTTCAGTGGAGGGCCAGCGAGTTCCTGTACCGATGGGTGTGATTCCAACGATGACGGAAGCGTCAATATAGCGGATCCGATCTACAGTCTGGCAGCACTGTTCAGCGGGGGGCAGATGCCGAATCCGCCAAGTCCGGGCTCCTGTGGCTACGATCCAACGGATGGCGACATGCTCGATTGTCAGATCTATGACGGCTGCTGATCGAGAATCTGCATCTGCAATAACTTCGCTGCACGAGGAGGTCTGTATCAAACATTCCCGCTCAACGACCAGCGTGCTCTACCGAAGCTTGCTTCTGTTGTGCCTGGCGATTCCTGCTCTTTGCAGTGCACAGTTCAATCCCAGTTTATCGACCAGTTTCGACAACCTGCAGGCGGGACTGCCGAGCGGTTTCACCCAGAATGCCTTCTTTCCTGAGGGGGGCGAGGGGCCCTCGAGCATGCTGATCCAGTTCGATCGGGGATCCTTTGACTTCACGGGTTATGCCCCCGGGCAACTGGTGGGGGGCCTGATCGTCGATGTCTACGTACCGACACCGATTCTCACCATCGCCGGACTGATCATCGCCGAGGTTCAGGTCACATCGGTCGGTACCGACACGATGGAGGCGATCGCGGTGGTCACGGAGGTCACCGGCAACGTGCTACCCGGCCTCGCGCTGCTGGGGATCCCCGATCCGACCGGCGAGACCGCCTTCAATGTCCTCTATACCGATCTTCCCGGAGACAACGGTGCCATCATGGAGGTCACCAACGCTGGCAGCCTACCGCTGGGTGGCTCTCTTGATTTCAACATACCGCTGATCTGGTCGACCCCGGCCATCCTCACTCACTCACCCTTTGGCGGAGATCTCACCGTTGATACGTTGCTCACTTCCTCGTCAGGTACGCTCGCACCCTTCAGTGAGATCTTCATCCTCGATGGTGGTATCGATCCGCCACCGGCAGTCAACACTCTCACCTGCTCTGTAGCAGGCGAGGCGGTACTGCTGGAGTGGAACAATCCCGAGATCTATGACTCGATCGAGGTTCGTCGCAATGGTTCTCTGCTCACTGAATTAGCTGGAGATACCAGTTCTTATCTCGATCAATCACCGGAACCTGGAACCAACATCTACGAGGTGAGAGGAATAAACTCGGATCTTCCATCGGATCCGACCAGTTGCTCTGCCGTCATCTCTATCCCGGTAAACCGAATCACCATCGCGTCCATGACCGTAGCCCCAGGATCGCAGTTCGATATCCCGATCATCGGGGAGCTGGAACTGCCCACCGAGGGATATGCATTCCCCATCACTTTCGATCCAGCGGTGACATTGATCGAAGATGCCTCTGTCGTCGGGACGGATGCCGCAACTGCAGATTTCCTTTCCTTTGATGTGGACACGCCGGCGGGGATTGCAACCGTTTCGTTGCTGATGGATTTCAACGGAGTCGATACCATCCCGGCCGGGACCGATGTCCCCATCTGTTTTCTAGAAGCCCGCGTCGATGAATCGATCCCTTCCGGTGTGACGACAAACTTGGTACTTCCGGTGGTGGCGGGATCTCCCCCAGTCGAGGCGGTGATCGTACAAAATGGCGGGGCAGGTTACGCGCCTTTGAGAACGGATGGAGTACTTTCCATCGAAGGAAATGCTGCGTCCGCTTTTATGCGCGGTGACAGTAACTCAGATACGACCGTCGACATCGCAGATGCGGTGACCGTGCTGGATTATCTGTTCTCGGCAGGAATCGCACCGGGTTGTTTCGATGCAAGCGACGCCAACGATGACGAATCTGTCGATGTCGCCGATGCGGTGCAGATTCTCGACCTTCTCTTCTCCTCGGGAGGACCGTTGCCGGCTCCCGGAGCCGACGGTTGCGGAATCGATCCGACCAGCGGATCGCTCGACTGCCAGCAAGGCATCTGTCCCTGATCTGCAATAAATCCGCAACTCAAGGACAACTGGAGAAGTTTTCGCACCCGAATGGTTTTCCGGTGGGATCCGCACCACACACGTCGAAGGGGTCGGAAAGAGGATCCCCCCCGATGAAGAGGTACGTTAACAACGTCACACCATCGGCAATGTTCAGATCTCCGTCATCATTTGTATCCACGGTAGCGATACAACTGATGGTTTCTCCGGTGAACAAGAACGACAGCAACGTCACCCCGTCAGAAACATCCAGGTTGCCATCATCGTTGCAGTCACCGCGCAAAAATGGCTCCGGAACGCCCGTTCCCCCGCCACACAACTGTCGCTCGACGGCTCCGAGGTCGACCGATTGGCAGGCGATCCGTGGCTGACCATACAGATCGAGAGAATCCACCACCTGGCTATCATCTCCGGCATCGATGCAGGGCGATCCAGGTCCTGGAGTCACATCTCCTGCGCCAATGTCGAGAAGCAGTGGATCCTGATCCAGGTTCGCCCCGGGCCAACCACCCTGGATGATATTGTCAGAAACGATGGCACCCGCAGGGAGTTCAAGGGCCGCCAGGGATGCGGTTTCATTACCCCAGATGACGCAATTGTGGATCTCGATCAGCGCATCGGCATGGGCCATCAAGGTTCCCCCCAGTTGCTGGGCCTGATTTCCCACCACGGTACAACCGACCAGAGTCAGAGATCCGGCTCCGTCCACCTGGATGGCCGCGGCCTGAACCTCTGCCACATTACCGACAAACAAACTGTTCTCGATACGAGCAGAGCCACTCGGTGTAACCGTCAAACCCGTTCCGCTCGATGAGATGCAATCCTCGATTCGACATCCAAACATATCGACGGAACCGGAAACAAAGATCGATCCCTGCCCCGACGTTGCGTGCTGACGAATCAGGCAGTCGATCAACTGGAGGTCTTCGCCGGTGACGTGAATCCCGCAGCCCGGAAGGTCGGAAGTAGCCCCTTCGATGGTGCAGCCTTCGATGATGCAGTTATTTCCAACTATCGAGAGAATCCGGCGCACCCGATCGAGTGGCGCTGCGGGGATGCCGAGCGGTACCACATGGACGATGCCATCGGACAGTTGTCCTGGTGCGCCTGGCGTTCCCGAGGTCACCGGATCGAGACCGGCCAACCCGCCACCAGCACCGCCAGGACCTGGGACACCTCCTGACACCACAACGCTGATTCCAAGCACATCGGAAAACTCGCTCCAGACCGCCCGGCTGTCTCCTCCAGAACCCCCTCCGCCTCCGCCACTGGCTCCGCCGTCGCCTCCGTCTCCGCCATCACCACCGCCATCGGCATTGCCGGCGCCATTGCCACCCGATCCACCGTTGCCACCCGGTTGTCCCGGACCCGGGAGCCCCCCTGAACCTCCCACCGCACCGGCACCGCGCAGGATGACACTATCGAAGAGCGTCACCTGTGAAATTCCGAGCACGAACAGGCCAAAACTCGAACCCCCTCCGCGCCCTGCGGAACCTGCTGCCGGAGAGGGAATCCCTCCCCCTCCGCCACCACCGCCTCCAGCGCCATGACTGTCGGTTCCGGTGTCGCATCCTCCGGAACCACCTCCGCCACCACCACCGCCGCCAGCGCTACCAGCGGTGCCAGAAGAACCGATGAAGGGGACCCAGTAATCGCCGACGAGATTGCCGCCGGAAGTTGATCCGGCTCCTCCGGTTCCGGGAGTTCCCGGAGCTCCAGGTGCTCCGTCCCCCCCCGGGTTACAGGTACCCCCACCTGAACCTCCGCTGCCCCAGCCGGAGGGGCCAGCACCATCGGCACCGCCATCACCGGCAGTCGCATCGTAGTCATCACAGAAGGGATTCGGGATGGTGCCACAGCAGTCACTGTCCATGGTGCCACCGGTACCTCCGTTTCCCCCTCCGCTCGGACCACCGCCACCGGCCAACCCACCAGCTCCCGCTGATGTCGCATCGCAGGGACTGAAGTACTGGTCGGCATCTCCTCCTGATTGCCCTGATGCCGCCGGTGTTACTGTCAGATCGGTACCGGGATCACCAGTCAATCCTGGCGCGCCGGAACCGGCCACCAATCGGACACGAGTTAAATCAAGTACCGAATCTCGAACATGGATTCCATAAGAACTACGAGGCACACCGTTGACGGATCCGCTCGCCGTCACTCCGGAAATCTCCAGATCAACCAGGAAAGAGCCTTCCAGTAAATCCTTCGCGCTGATGGTCACTGCCTGTCCATCGGTGTTGATTCCGCCACTGAGAGTGACCCGGTGGGCCGGATCGAGGTAATCACCCCACTGCCAGTTCGTGTCGTAACCTCCCTGGATCACCAATCCGTCGGCCAGTTCGATGGCCCCTGCATAATTGCCCGCCTGAACACGGATGACTCCGAGCCCCGTCTCCAGCG
>JAYZBV010000023.1:0-21694 GCA_036338595.1 Planctomycetota bacterium
GGAGAGAGTCCAGTCCAATGTTTCGGATGAAGAGGTGACGGCTTCCGTCACTTCGCCGCTGTTCATCCTGATGCTTTGCTGCATGGGTCTGACGGCCACCCTGGAACTGGGCCCCGGCCGCTGGATGGGTGCGATCATGGAGCCGACCTTCCAGAGTGCGATGGGGGAAGGAGCCACGACTACAGGTGCAGGGATCCTGGTGCTGGTTTACGGAAGTGGTTTGATGGCGGTGCTGCGTTACTTTGCTGGCGGGTTTGTCCATCGTTTCTCGCCGACGGGGTTGCTGTTTGGTTCCGCCGTTCTGGGTGGGGCCGGGCTGTTTGCCATGACTTACGCCGAGAACTTCGGTTCCATCTTCCTGACCGCCACCGTCTTCTACGCTGGTGTCTGCTTCTTCTGGCCCACGATGCTCGGTTTTGTATCGGAGCAAATGCCTAAAAGTGGTGCCATGGGACTGTGCCTGATGGGCGGAGCCGGCATGCTGATCGTCGGTTATGTGGCGGCACCTGCCATCGGGGCGATCCAGGAGTACTACATCAACACCTTTGCTGCCGCGAACCCGGCAGCGGCGGCCGATGCGGCGACCGCTTACGCTGGAAAGATGGCGTTCCGCTGGGTCGCCGCTCTGGCAATTCCGCTGGCGTTGGTCTTCTTCAACCTCAACAAGAAGTATGGTCATGTCGCGGCCGCCTCGGTCGGCGGCAACCAGGAAACCACCGATAGCGAGTCGAACCAGATGCAGAGCAGTCACTGACCTGGATCCGGGAACGAGTGAGAGTGACGGCCCCGGGGTTTCCTCGGGGCCGTTTTTTCAGGGATCGGTGGCAATGATGGGAACGGCGCGTGGGCTGGTATCGTCACACCTGTGGAGGAAGCCTATCATGAACCTATGGAGGCCCTTGCTGATCGCCCTGTCCCTCTCCTCGAGTTTTCTGGTCGCCCAGGAGGCTTCTCCGGAGCAATTCAAGTTCTCGTTGATGGGAAAGCCACTGCCGGAGTTGAAACTCGAGGAGGGCGATCGCTGGTTCCACGCCACCAAGGATCTATCTCTCGCTGCATCGCCTCTCACTGTACTGGGGCGCGGCAAGCCGCTGCTGGTCGCCTATACGATCCCTGGCTGAGAGAGTTGTGCTCCGGCATTGCCCAGCCTGGTCAGGTGGCAACAAGAAGTGGGACCCGAGTTCTTATCGTTGATGACCGTCTTCAGTTACTCGTCCAAGCAGCCAGAACTGGTCCAGAAATACATCGAAAAGAACCAGGTGACTTTCCCCATCCTGTCGGAGCAGGCCATCAACCTGGAGCGTCACGGAGTGAAGGGTTTTCCAGCGGCCTTCTTCCTCGATACCACAGGCAAGGTGATCTGGCAGGGGATCCTGCCCCGTGCCTCCGAGTCGAATGACTATCAGCGCCCCTGGCTCGACGGGCTGTTGCGTCAGGCAGGAGTCGAACCGCCGCCGATCCCCATCCGCTGGCTCGATTTTGACGAGGGAGTCGAGGAATCGGAGTGGACCTCGGAGACTCGACTGATCTTCGTCGAGGCAAATAAATGTGATCAGTCGGCGCGGATCGAGCGCTTGCTGACACAAGATGAAGAGATCTCAGGCCTGCTCAACGATTTCATCCGGGTCAAGATCGATGGTCGAGCTCAGCTGGATATCGTCAAGAAGTACGGAGCCAGCTGGCCCGGAGATCTGCTCATCATCGATGCCAGCGACCAGGTGCTCTATCGATTCTGGGACCACTACAAGGACATCCCTGCGCTCAAGAAGGCGCTTTACGACCATGCCAACTGATACCGATGGCGCCCGCTAGGGGCAGGCAGCGCTGGTGGTCGGGCAGTCGAGAGTGTTGCCGAGCGGGTCGGCTCCGCAGGTCGGGTAGGGAGCATCCGGAGGGCTAGAACCGGGCACAAAGAGTGCATTCAACCCGTAGACCATGTCTGCGATGTTGAAGCTGCCATCGTCGTTGATATCGCAACTCTCGATGCAATCGGGAGTCACCCCTCCCGGCACGAACAGCGCATTGAGCCCGAACACGATGTCCGCAACATTGAAACTGCCGTCCTCGTTGCCATCACCGCGGACGAATCGAATCACCGATCCAGACGAAGCGTCGTGATAGATCAGGGAATAGGGGGGGACCCCCGGATTCTCGCGATGCTGGTAGGTGATATCGAGGCCGAAGGATGTGTTGTTGAAGGCGGGATACAGCGTGCCTCGGATGGTCGGATAGATGTAGGCGTGCTGGCCGAGTGTGGTCGGTTGTAGCTGCTCGACGAACTCGAACTCGGGGGATGTGTCGATTTTTTGTGCCAGCACCAGTGCGCCTTCGTTGGCGAGGTCCCGGTACACGGCATGGACGGTGCCCGAAGTCTCGTCACAGCCGATATTGAAGATCTTGTAACTGGCGATGCCAGTGAACTGGTCGCTACTGGCGTCGAACAGAGATGTCTCGTCACTCCAGCCATTGATCTCATCCCACTTGCGGTAGCGGAAACTCCACAGCGGCGAGGCGGAGGCGGCGTCGACGACATAGGCACAGTGGACACTGCCGAGCGCATCGCTCGAGAGCCACCCGAAGTAGTCATTGCTGCCGGCGGTATCGCCGAGCACGACGGTATCCAGCTGCCAGCCGCTGGTCGGATCGTAGATGCGGTGCTCGTACAGTCCCGGTGGGATGTTGCGGTAGAAACTGCAATGGATCCGTCCGCTGCCATCGACCGCCAGACGCGTGTTCTGGGCACTGGCCGAGGGACTGAAGGCCCCCATGTCGGTGAAGGAATCATCGGCAGCGTAGGGTTGATCACTTCGTAGCAGGTGCTCGACCCAGCTGGAGGGGTGGTGCCCCGAGATCCATACCGTGTTGTTGCCATCGATGACGATGTCCATCGCCGAGGTACGGGCATTGAGTGGGGCACCAGTGATGGTGCTGATCTCGATGATGTCGGACCGGTCGCCGGTGGCGGGATCGAAGCGGCGGTAAAACTGCCGGAAGTACGACGGGTAGGTGTACCGACCCCATAGTACATGCAGGATTCCCTGGTCGTCGATGGCCACCGAGCACTGGCTGGCGGGATCCGGATCGAACAGACCACTGTCGTCGTCGTTGAGATTGGGCGGCTGGGTAGACCAGGTGGCGCCTCCATCGGAGGAACTCTGGACAATCAGCGTCATCTCGTCGGCGGCATTTCGTTCCAGCGAGACACAGTGAAGCACGCCATCGCCATCACGAACCATGTTGTGTGAGGTATTCGATCCCGACGATGCCATCTCGTCGCTGTGCAGGATCACCTGAGCCGAGGCTGTCACGCTGCAGCAGAGCAGCAGCATCGATGCAAGAATGTTTACGATGGCAGCCTTGGGTTGCTGATAATGGTCCATTCGCTCTCTTCTCATCAGGGACAGGCCAGATACAGCGCGCAGTCGAACGCGTCATCGGTCGGATCCTCGCCACAATCAAGCGCACCCGGAGGCGGCGGGTTCCCCGACCCGGGGACAAAGAGCGCATTGAGTAGAAACACCGCATCGGCAACATTGCTGCCGCCGTCGTCGTTGACATCTGAACTGTCGAAGCAATCCGGCTGTGGTGAACCGGGTACGAACAAGGCATTGAGCAGGCGGATCGCATCGGCGATGTTGACGCCGCCATCGCCGTTGACATCGCCACGACGGAAGATCTCCGGTGGCGGTCCGCTACTGGCTCCCAGCGCCAGCAGGTAGAGTCCCATCAGGGTCTCCTGATCACCGCCGTAGCCGCCGAACTCCCACGATTGAGCGATCACCTCGCCAAATGGATCGTCGGTCTCGTAGTAGTTTCCGGTGCTGTATCCGATGCCTGACTGGAGCCAGATCGATCCGCTCGAGATGCCCGCAGCATCGGGTGTCAGGGGATCCGCAGAGACCAACTGGTCGGTCCAGTCGAGTCCAACCTGGTCCTGATTGTAGACAGCGTCCATGCCGGTCAGATCGAGCACGGAGTAGGAACCGCCGATCATCTCCTGAAAGGAGTCATCGCCGTCCACGATGGGACTGGCGATGCCGTCAAAATCTGCGAGTGCGGTCTGGCCACAGAATCCCCACACATCGCCACCTTCGATGTAGACATCGATGCCATTGGCGATCAGGTCAGCCAGTAACTGCCCCTCTGCCGCGCTCAGGCAGTGATAATCGGGGTAGGTGCCGGTGGCGACCCAGACTCGTTCGAGTGAAGGTGTATTGAGCAGGCAGTCGCAACTGAGGATATCCGGCATCACCGCCGGGGCGAGACCGTTGAGCACCAGCGCCTCGGCGATGGCGAACACCGAATCGATCTGTCCACCGCTTCCTTCCGCTGCCCAGATCACATCGACGGCGTTGACCAGGGCCCAGATGCTGTCGCTGTCGATGACGCAGCAAGGTGTGACGGCATCATCCCAGCATCTCAAACTGTACTGGTAGGATGCGGCTCCACCAGGCAGCACATCGGTCCACTGCTGATCACTTCCCGGCAAGGTTGCGGCGAGCGATCCATCGCGATACACGTCGATGCTGGTGTAGAGGTTTCCGTTGAGATCCCAGCTGAGGGTGACCTCGCTGCCGTTGGTCGCGGTAGCGAAATTCAGTGGCGGGGTCAGTTGACAGGGGGGACCGCTTCTGTGGTGGATGGACCACCCATCTAGATCGCCAAACTCTGCACCGGCGTAGTCGGCCACGGTCAGACGCCAGTCACCATCCATCGGAAATCCCGCAAGGTCTGCGAGCACACCCGGACCCTGAGGTTGCATGTGGATGTAGAGTGGGATCTGGTCCTCGTCGAAGGGGATTCCCTGATCATCGAAGACGGTGTGTATGTGATTCACATCACTGGGAGATCCTGCGATGTACTGCTTCAGGGTCACCATGGTGGCGGACGGGTGCATGATGTCGATCCCGACTTCACGTGTCCATGTGTGAGTTATGTGCACCTCGATATCGACATCCTGGATCAGGTAGTTGTCGGTGATGTTGATGACCGAGGTCACGCCAAGAGGAGCGCTGTTGGGAATCGGCAGCGGGGTGTCTGTACTGCTGTAGATGTCAAACCCGTGCGAGAGTTGCTCGGTGTCAGTGAAATCAAAGCAAGCTCCGTCGGAGACCACGATCATGTAATTGTAGAGTCCCTGGCAAATCCCGGCGTCGGTCCAGCTGGTCGCTGCTGGGTCAGCAACATCCTGGTAGTAGGCACCACCTCGCCAGATCTGAAATGTATCGGTGTAGGGGCCATTGTTGGTGAACTCCAGCGTGATATCCGGTCCCACGGATGTGGCGACCACCGAGTCTGGGGCGGTGACCCCGCATGGCTCCAGTTCGACAACGCCGTAGGTGCTGACATTATTCGTGCCTTCGTTGATGTCGTTCCACAGAAATGGATCGGCTTCGAGGGTGTGGCCCATGTCCTCATTGTTTGAGTTATTGGGTTCACCGGCGTTCCAGTCGGTGTACACGACAGGTTCGCCGTTGGTCCACTCGAACACACCTTCCACTGCGATGTCATTGAGACCCAACCACAGGCGACGACCGGTGCCACCAAACACACTGAAGTTCTCGTGGATGAATTCCATCTCCAGTTGATCGCCCACCGCAACGAGGTTTCCGCCCCAACTGCTGGCAAGGTTCTCGGCGGTGGTCCAGTCACTCGCCTCGAGTAGCAGGTAGTGGTGATCGTCGAGGGGGCTGGAGATGCTGGTCAAGATGCCTGGATCCTGAGCCTGTATAGGAGTGGTCCAGAGCAATAGCAACAGCGACGGAAGAAGATATGGACGACGGGACACAACACCTCCTCGGTGATCTGAGATGGAAGGATCGAAGATCAGAGCCATCGACTATTTTCCCCTGCAAGTGCCAGGATACAAGTGTCGAGTCAGGCTACTGAGAGACCGAGAAGGGCAATTATGCCTGTTTCTTGGTCTTTGGCCGGGGGAATCGTTTCAGTTGTATCGGTTCCCAGCGCGTGGACCCGTCTTGCGAACCCATCTGTACCTTGATTTCAAGGTCGTCTCCATCGCGAGTGAAGGTCAAACCCCTGAAGAGGATGCCATCCTCGCTCATCGACTCGAAGGGGAAGCGCACCGCGCCCTCCTTCTCCTCCCAGGACACGAACTCCTTGGAGAAGTGTTTCACCTTGAGCGAAAAGCCATCGTCATCCTCACCGATCACAAGGATCTCGTAGAAGACCACCTCATCGCCCTGTACCAGTCGGAAAGTGCCCACCATCGTACCTGCCAGCGGATGACTCCAGATCTCCTCGCAGGTGCCACCGAAACCCTCACCTCTCCACTGACCCGCGAGCCAGGCGAAGTCTTCGATCTTGGTCTTGGCTGGTAATGGACTGGTGTCGGGATCAGCCTGCGGCAGTGTGTGGGTGCCGAGTACAAACAACAGCGGCAGAGTGAGAAGCAGAAGCTGCAGAAGAGGATTCTTCGCCCGGGTGCAGATGAGAGTGTGGATGCGATGTTTCAGCGAATTCATGAAACCTCCAGCGGCTAGAGAATCGAATCTGGACAAGCGATAGCACTGGATCATATCTGCATTGCGATGAACAGGACACTCGTGTCGAGAAGCCATCGCCTGGCATCGTTTCGAGCTTGCCGCAATCGACAGGCAAGGATGGACACGCAGGGAAGCGGCGAGGGCGAGTGATCTGGGCAACAGGCGCACCAGGAAGAGCCATCAAGAGCGGCAATACAGGGGAGAGCAGGGTGACACTGGAAAGCCGCTGCAGCGGCTCGACGTGCTCTCGGTCGGGTCAAGCCCCTCGATGGCAGCGGCCCCTCTTCCAGGAATCGGGAAGAGGGGCCGTCGCCATACTCGCATCAGGGGCAACTGGTGAAGGTGGCACAGTCGAGCACGGAGCCCGCTGGATCCTGACCGCAGGTAGGGAAGGGGTCATCGGGTACCAGTCCACCTGAAAATAGATACGAGAGTAAGAAGATGGCGTCTGCAATGTCGATCATGTCATCGTTGTTGGCGTCGGCAGAGGCTTCGCAAGCAACAGCGCCACCGTCGAACAAGTAGTCAAGACTGGATACCGCATCGCTGATGTCATGCATCCCGTCAGTATTGACATCGCCACGCACCCAATCCTGAACAAAGCACTCATCCGGTTCTCCGTCACCGTTATTGTCGGTGCTAGTACCGTTTGCGATGTCGCAGGAATCAGGAATCGCATTGCCATTGCAGTCGTCAGCAGTCCCCTCAGCAACATCGCAGACATCGAGCGTTCCGCTCGTATCGCAATCGCTGGAAGGATCATCATTGATCTGACAGACATCGAGTTGACCGTTGAGATCACAGTCAATTGCTCCAGCGATGAGATCACAGGAGTCGTCTTGCCCGTTGCCATCGCAATCAGAACCCGCTGTCTGGTCCACATCGCAATCGTTGGGAATGCCATCTCCGTCGATATCGTCATCGCAATCATCGATGGTGCCATCGGCATCGGTGTCGGGCTCACAGGAATCAGGGATCGTATCCCGGTCACAATCGGCGGCTCCGGCGTCGACATCGCAGATGTCTGGAATTCCATTCGCGTTGCAATCCGCTACGGAACCATCGCCAGTAGAGCACTCATCGGGGATTCCATCGATATCGCAATCAACACTGGTTCCGTTTGCGATGTCCTCTGCATCCGGGATTCCGTTGGTGTTGCAATCCTCAACTCCTGAACAATCGACTTCCTCGATACGGAAATCATCGATAGCAGCCTCGATAACCGAACCGCCTCCCAGATCGCTTGCAATGAAGCGCACCTGGACGCTACTAGAAAGCAACACGAAGTCAGAGACGAGGAAACTGTGTTCGATCCAGCCTCCAGAGGTTCCGGCACCGGCAGGTCCGATCGTCTCTACATCCACCCACGATGAACCGTCATCAGAGATTTCTACTTCAAAGATGTCCGCATTGATCGTAGCTCCAATCGAAGCTCCCGTATCGTTGGAATACCAGCGGAAGTAACTGATCTCTGGATGGGAAGAACCGGACAGGTCCATCACGAATGAATAGAGTGTCGTGGATCCTCCATCGACATCATTCTCACCGAGACTTCCACCGACACTTCCCTGACCGGTGAACCAGCACTGGCTACCGGCCGCGGTGTTGTCATCTTCTGGCTGAGCCGCTGTCCCGAGTGGATCTGCACGAACCCAGTTACCGGTGGTTGCATTGTTGGGGCTTGCCACGGCCCAACCTGCAGACTGTTCGAAATCGGTGTCCTCGATATTGACTCCGAAGGCACTCAATCCCGGTGCCGGTCCGGCTTCGGGGTAAGAAACCAGTTGCCCGGAAGAACTCTGAGCCTCGATCCACCAGCCGAATTCACTGTCACAGGAAACGGGCGGGAAAGTCATCTCGTAATTGACACCACCGAGGAAGCTCAGCGCAATCGACTCGATACCGGTACCCGTATCGACCATGAGCAGCTCGGTTCCTGCCTGAACGCTCGAACCAGCAATGGGGGTAATGGTGACATCGAAGGAATCGCCACCGAGCGGGTTGAAGATCGTTGGATCTCCCCCGGGAACTGCAATGATCAGAGCAGCGGTCACGAAGACATTGCAGTTGACCGGGCCGGAGGGCACACCGGCTTGAGTCCCATTGACTGTGTAAGTATGCGCACCCGGGGCAGGACTTGTATCGGTCCAGGATGTAGAAGAACCGGCGATGGTCGCAACCATGGAGCCGTCACGAGTGATTTCGATGGCGTCGTAGACTTCGCCATTGGTCCAACCCAGATCGACCTGCTCCCCTACCTGAGCGCACGAAAGATCCGAAACGCCCGGGAGAAAATCACCACTCGGTGCCATGACGGGGAAAGTGACCGAATCAGGCTGACCGGCGACCGGCTTGAACAGTCCGAGCGTGGCGGTGTTCGGATCGGGGGGTGCATTACAGGTGAAGTAGAAGTTGTACATCGTCGACCAGCGAAGTGCGTTGGCATCCGGATCTTCGGCATAGGAATCGGTCGACCAGGTGATTCCCACTCCCGGATTTTCGGTGACTTGCCAGTCGATTCCGGAATGTGGCTCACCACTGTGCCAGGTGATGTCATGGAAACCATGACTGAGGATGGTGGCACCGCCAGGAAAAGGCACCATGAAACTGCGGGCGGAACGGTCCGAATACATGTTGTAGACCGCATACTCGTAGTTCCAGGTACCATCACCATTGGCGGTCACATCGTAACCTGCGATGAACAGCCCCTCGTTCGGTACCTGGACATCGACGAGGGTGACGGTCGGTTGGTTGTCCTGCCACGCCTGAATTCCAGGCTCCATCATCTGCGTGCCCCCGACAAAACTGAGGTTGTGCGACCCGGTCTGGGAGACGTTGACACGGCGATAGGAGGCGTTGTTGGCTTGATTTCCGAAGGTTGCATCATCCTGAGCGACGTACTGCCCACTGACAAAGTAAAGGGCTCCCGGAAAGTTTGCGGAGAGAAGATCGGATTCCTTGACCTGCATGCGCCGACCGATGTTTCCCTGGCCAGAGGGAACAGGAGGTGCCGAATAAGGAAAAGGGAATACTCCGGTCCAGGCATCCACCTGTGACCGAGGTCCAAGGTTGCCCTGATTGCCATTGAGTCCAGCAGAATATGGATCGGCACAGCCAGGGGTGAGGTAGCTGAGACAACCTCCTCCACCGTTGCAACCAGAGCAGAGGCCCGTATTCTGCAGCGCGCAGAAGCCATGCTTGAGCCACGACGAACCGATCTGGGTAAAACGTCCGTCATGCAATCGGAACATATCCTGGGCGATCACGGGATGCTGGTTGTTAGTGTCGATCCACGACAGATTCGCATTACCTATATTGCACGAGGTTGTAGCAACGGAGTAAGCGTAGATGACTTCTCCATTGACGGTGTTGGAGCCGTATGAATTGGTATTTGGCAAGTCACCGACGATCACATCGGGTCCCTGTGCTCCCAGATGAACGGAAAAGCCCAGGACCATCGAAAGAGCAACGACAAGATATGCGGATCGCGGAACGTATGAAATTTGCATCTACTTCCTCCTGGATAGGCGACATGCCTATCGATTGCCATCCACCAACCCAATTACGATATGGCGAACTTGTGGTCACAGAACCCGGTGAAACTTCCCGTTGATGCGGATCACCCGACCTCCGGAATCACCGGAAGCGCTGCTTCATGCATCCTGGCCACTGTATCTGGCTACTTCATCAGGGGCAACTATTGAAGGAGGCACAACCGAGTCCGCCGGGCACATCAGGCCCACAGGCAGGGAACGGCGCCGCCGGATCGGGTCCGGAAGCAAACAGATAACCGAGCAGGTACACGACATCGGAGATGTCGACCTGGAGATCGCCGTTGTTGTCGAGCGCTGCGAGGCAACTGACGCTGGCTCCTCCGAACTGATATCCCAGTGAACTCACCGCATCGCTGATGTCGTGGCTGCCGTCGTTGTTGGTGTCGCCGCGCACATAGGTGGTGGGTCCGCCGCCAGTGCATTCATCCGGGACTCCATCTCCATCGTTGTCGGTACTGGTTCCTGATGAGATGTCGCACTCGTCGAGGACTCCGTTCGCGTTGCAATCTCCGGCACTGGCGATTTCACAGTCATCATGGACTCCGTTGCCGTTGCAATCGGGCATACCTGCGCCGCTGATGGAAACATCCATTCCCCAGTTCAACAGCGATCCAGAGTCTCCACCAAGGTTGTCGATGATGGTCAAGGTCCAGTCGCCGATCGCATTTTGATTGTCGAAGGCGGAGAGGGGTGAGGATGGTGCGGTTGTGCCGGCGCCACCATCGTCATCGTAGACGGTGTTGATGTCATCGGAACTACTGCCTCCCTGGGCGTGAAGGACCACATTGGTCGCCAGGGGATTGCTCAGTGAGATGGTGAGATCACCGATGAAGGTGTGCGTCAGATTCAAGAGCACGTCGACATCATCCACGGCTCCGAACTGATCGACAGCGATGATCCTCACCACGGGAGGAAGGTTGTCGGCGATGGGAGCGGGTGGGTTGACGATGTCCTCGTAGGTGAA
This sequence comes from Planctomycetota bacterium, assembly GCA_036338595.1. Lineage (GTDB taxonomy): Bacteria > Planctomycetota > UBA8108 > UBA1146 > UBA1146 > QNYK01. The sequence goes on from JAYZBV010000023.1 coordinate 11,025, forward strand.
GATTCCCGCTGCTTCACAGAGATCGAGCACGCCGTTGGCATCGCAATCAAGATCGGGATTGGCATCGATCTGGCAACTGTCGAGGACGCTGTTGAAATCGCAGTCAGGTTCTGTTCCCTGGGAGATCTCACAGCTGTCGAGCACCCCATCGAAATCGCAGTCCGCGGCTCCTGAAGCGATCTGGCAGGTGTCAGGAACCAGGTCCCCGTCACAGTCGAGGGCGCCATTGATCAACTCACAGGCGTCTGCGATTCCATCTGCGTTGCAGTCCTCCTGGCACTCATCGAGCAGCCCGTTGCCATCGCAATCGGAAGCGCCGTTGGCGATCTCATCGGCATCGGGGATGCCGTTGTTGTTGCAGTCCAGATTGCCAACCATCGGTGCCAGCGTTGGCACCAGCAAGGTGTCGCCATTTCCCGGCTGGAAGAGGCCAAGGGTCGCATTGGCAGCGACGGGTGGGGATGTCGTGACGAAGCGGAAGTTGTACATCGTTCCCCAGTGCAAGGCGTTCGCATCCGGATTCTGGGACAGCGTCTGTGTTTCCCAGCTGATGGCTCCGCCTGCAGTCGAGTTGGTCCAGTCTGTACCATCGTAGACCTCGGTACTGTGGTACTCGACATCATGAAACCCGATGCTGCTGGCAATCACTCCGAGTAACGGCAGTGAAAAACTCCTCACCGAGCGTGTCGAGTCCATGTTGTACAGTGCGTACTCGTACTGCCATTGGTTGGCGCTCTGCTGCGTCACCTTGTAGCCGAGGATCAGCAAACCATCGTCGCCGTCGGGAATATCGACCAGCGTCACGGTCGGATCACTGTCCTGCCACGCCTGGATTCCAGGCTGCTGGCGCTGGGTCGACCCGAGGAAGTTGATGGCGTGATTCGAACTGTTCGCAGACACCGAAACCTGGCGGTAACTGGTGTTGTTGTGGTGATTGCCAGCTGCCGCGTCGTCGGGAGTGATGTAATGGCCCTCAACGAAGTACAGCGCTCCGCTATTGAGGGAAGGATTCAGGTCGTCGCCATGGACCCGCAAGCGTCGCCAGGTCAGGTCACTGTTACCCGGATCGAGGATCTGGGGATAGATGAAGCCACCGTGCGCCGGATCGATCACCTCCGAGCGGGCTCCCAGACTGCCCTGAGAACCGTTGAGACTGGCGCCGTAGGGATCGGAGCAACCGACGCCCAGACGCGAACCGGTTCCAGAAGATGTGCAGCCGCAGCCACAGGTGTTTCCCTGCAGGGCGGTGAAGCCGTGCTTGAGCCAGCTCATGCCGATCTGTTCAAAGGTGCCACCTCTGAGCCGAAACATGTTCTGGCCGATCACCGGGTGTTGGTTGGTGCTGGCGATCCAGTCCAGTTCTGCAGTGCCGATGTTGCAGGAAGTCGTGCCGACCGAATAGGCGTAGTAGCCGCCGGCACTGCCGTAGTTCTGGGTCCCTGTCAATTCTCCGACGATGACATCCGCGCCGGTACCACCGAGACCACCCCCCGGGTTGCACTGGGCAGCGAGCGACATCGACGAAAATACGATGACGGTCGTGCAAAGGATGATTCGAAAACTGCGGATTTGCTGATGATACAGAGACATGAGTCCCCTTTCGAAATGTTGCGGAGCTGAGCACCTGTTCGAACGGGCATTGGTAACCGGGCGATCGTAGCCATGCTTCAACACGAGCATCGATTCACATCCTGTCGATTCGCTTTGCTGTCGGGCGAGGTGGTACAGGTCCTGAGAACTCAAGACGAAGCAGCCATCACGCTCGAAAAGCGGCACCACCTGGATTGTAAAGGCCAACGGAGTCAGGGCGAGGGGGGACTGGGCGCATCGGGCACCAATTCCTGATGTCGATGGTGCCGATCGGTGCAGGAATGGCCCTGTGGACAGGCGAGTCCACAGGGCCTGATGTTTACTGGAGCTGGCGACGGGAGTCGAACCCATGACCTCAGCTTTACGAAAGCTGTGCTCTACCAACTGAGCTACGCCAGCCCGATTTGGTGTCGATGGGGCCGGAGGAAGAAGGATAGCGACATTGTCACCGGGCGGCAATCTCCCCTCCCTTTTCAGGGAGGAGGGGTGCGGCACGCTCAAGGGCGCTCGCTAGCGATTCTGCTCCACCTCGGGCAATTCGCTGTGAGGGTGGTCTGCTCTGTGCCGCTCCGAGATCTTCTCACTGCTGAGGTGGTTGTATACCTGGGTAGTGGCGAGGTGCTTGTGTCCGAGCAGCTCCTGCACCTGTCTCAGGTTGGCACCCCTGTCGAGCAGGTGTGTCGCATACGAGTGCCGCAAGGTGTGAGGACTGGTGCGGCTATCGAGACCCGCCTTGCCGATGTAGCGGTCGAGGATCTTGCGGATCGATCGATCCGAGATGCGATCGCCAAATCGATTCAACAGCACAGGCAGTGGCTTCCAGATTCCATCTTCTGGTTGCCAGCGAGCGGGGATCGCATCCTGATAGGCAAACAAGGCAATCAATGCGTGCTCTCCGATGGGAACGATGCGTTCCTTTCGGCCCTTTCCAAATGCTCTGACGAGTCGCTCATCCCCATCGATGTGTTCCCAGTTCAGGGCGACGAGTTCGCTGACGCGCAGTCCAGTGCTGTAGAGGATCTCGAGGATCGCTCGATCCCTGAGTCCGCGATAAGTATTGGTCTCTGGCTGGTCGAGAAGTCGTAACACTTCCTGGACACTCAGAAAGTGAGGCAAGGCTCTCGGAACTCGGGGAGTGCTCAGTTCGAGAAAGGCACAGCGTCCCTCGATGCGGCCCTGACTGGTGAGGAAGCGGAAGAAGCCGCGGATCGATGCAAGTTTCCTCGCCACCGTGCTGCGAGAATACCCGACCTCCGCGAAGTGAGCCAACCAGCGGCGCACTTCTGTATTTTCTTTATTGGCGATCTCGGCGAGGTCAGAGACCTCGAAAAAATCGCGCAGTTGTTCGAGATCTTTGCGGTAGGCCCGGAGAGTTTCCGGGCTCAGGTTCCGCTCAGACTCGAGGTGCTGCAGGAACGAATCCATGTCGCTGCACCAACTTTCATCCAGCGGGGCGACGTTTCCCCTGGATGAATCCTACGAAGGCCGAAAAAAATGTGAAGGGGATCGATGCATCCGAGGAAAAACTGTCGCCCTGGAATCGTGGATAAGTCGGATGATGCGGCCTTGAATGTGGATAACCTCGGGGGATGACGCTGACCGAGCCCGGATGCGGCTCTTCTCAGGCAGTTTCACCGGGGCACATCAGGAGAGAGCGCCGTGGCAGCGACTCAGCAACTCCTTCACGATGGCACGGAAATGCTCCTGAGTGAGTTCCTCTTCATCGATGTGGGCGGCCTCGTCGAGGGTGGCGGGGGAGGAACTTCCCATCGTCAGCAGTTGTTCTAGCAGTGACGGCAAATCGGTCCCATCGTAGAGGACGCAGTATTCCACATCCTTGCTGACCACCATCAGCGATCGCTCGTCGGGGTGGGTGAGCGGAGAATCGTGCATCATCGAGGTCTCTTTCAACTGTCCAGGATCTGTTCAACAACGGTTACAGGGTTGCCAGCGCGCGATTCGGTTCGGACCTCGTTACCCCCGGGATCCTCCGGCAGGCGGTCGTTTCCTGGTCGCGGCCTGTACCCATCTTCGGCTTTCTCGGCCCTTTTCTGCACAGGAAAACCACGATGAGTCGAGACAGATCGGAGAGTCCCTTCCAGGGGCCACCCTCCTTCGAGGCGATCGATGCGTCGGACCCGGCACAATTCCTGGCCTCGATGGCGCCGACCCGGCAAGGGTTTCTGCTCGAGAGCGGCTTCGATGTACGAGGCACCGGTCGCTGGCACATCTGCGGAGTGGATCCGATCGGCTCCTTCGAGGCGACGGATGATCTCTGGCACGGCCAGCAGCTGGGTCTTCCAGCGCAAGAGGGCCGCGGCGATCCCCTCGACGCACTCGATTCCTGGTGGCGCAGCTGGGCGGTAGCGGATGCGACGCCTTCGCATCCTGGCCCCTTCCGTGGCGGTGCGATCGGCTGGATCGGTTACGAGGCGGCCGATCGTTTCCACGGTTTGCCACGTCGACCACTCCCCGATGGCCCCGTATCTTCCTTCCTCGATGGGATTCCCGATCTGTGCTGGAAGTTGTACGACGAGGTGGTCCTGATCGATGCACTCGAGGGGAGGGCCTGGTTCCTTCATCACAACAGAGATGGCTGGCAGCAGCGCAGGTGGTGGCTCGATCCTGAATCAGCCCCGCCCATCTCGGATGCGCCATCGGTCGCGGGCGCTCGCATCATCGAGGCATCGCTCGCAGACGGAGACTACCTGGATGCCGTTTCGCACATCCGAGCAAGTATCGGGCGGGGGGATGTCTACGAGGTGAACCTTGCCCTGGGCATGATTCTCGATCGGGTTCCATCGGCGAGGGATCTTCATGCCATCTGGCGCCAGGTGCAGCCGGTACCGTACGCAGCGATGATCCAGGGCGATCCCTTCTCGCTGGTGTCTGCATCTCCCGAGCAGTTTCTGACACGGCGTGCAGATCAGATCGGGACCCGGCCCATCAAGGGAACGGTGCCCAGATGCGGGGATCCAGCGCAGGATCAGATGGCCGCGCAGCGACTGCTGGAAGATCCGAAGGAACGAGCGGAGTTGGCGATGATCGTCGACCTGGAGAGAAACGATCTGGGTCGAATCTGCGTGCCGGGCAGTGTCGAGGTGGTCGCCGCTGCCGAGGTGGAGGAATACGCATCGGTGATGCACACCGTGGCGACGGTGAAGGGAACACTACGAGGAAATCCGGGACCGGGAGAGATCCTGCGAGCGACCTTTCCGGGTGGCTCCATCACCGGCGCACCGAAACGGGCCGCGATGGAGCAGATCCGGCAACTGGAACCGTGGCCCCGCTCGGTCTACACCGGTTCGATCGGCTGGATCGCTCCCTCGGGAGACATGGAACTGAACATAGCGATCCGTACCGCATTGATCCGAGGCGAGCGGGCGCTGGTCCCCTTTGGCGGTGCCGTGACGTGGGACTCTGATCCGGATGCGGAGCGCGATGAACTGGCTCATAAAGCGCGCACGATGCTGGCCGCTCTGGGCATCGATGCGGTCGAGATGGGCGCACCCCGAGATCTGGCAGACTAACCCTCGAGCTGTCGCGCCAACGCTCTCAACATCTGAGCGATCGGCTGCTGGCCTTGAGCGATGCTGTCGATGCAGAACCAGAGACCGACCATGCTCACCAGGATCGCGGATGCGACGGGGGCCAGACGAAGGAATCTGGATCTCAGCGATCCCCCGACGCGATCGAGCCAGCGCTCCTTGCCGACGACCAGAACACAGCCGATGCCGATCAGCATCAATCCGAGTCCGAAGCTGAAGAAGCTGAGCACGACCAGGCCCAGCAGCAGCGCCTGAAAGTGTGCCGCCACCAGCACGATGGTGAATCCAGCCGGACAGGGCACGATGCCGCCGCTGAATCCGAGCGTCACGAGATCCCGAAAGCGCACCTCGTCCTTTCCACTCCAGTCTGCAGGAACATGAGAGTGGTCATGCGAGTGCCCGTGGGAATGGTCGTGCGAGTGGTCGTGCGAATGGTCGTGACCATCTGTTTGGCCATATGCTTTGACCGCCCGCCAGCGGCGGCGCGCGAGAAAGACACCGAACATCGTCAGCAGCGCGCCAGAGCCAAAACTGAAGATGGTGGTGAGCCAGTTCTGGTAGGTGGCTGAGGAACTCTTGTCGGTACTCGCCTCGATCAGACCCAGCAGCAACAGACCGAGCAGGAAGATACTGGCGGTGTGGGCAAAGGTGACCACCATCCCCAGCGTCACGGCATCGCGGATCCTGCCGCGTGTCCCGACGAGGTAGGCGGCCACCATCGTCTTGCCATGCCCGGGACCCAGAGCGTGCCCTGCGCCGTAGATGACGGCGAGCAACAGTGCCATCAGAACTTCCCAGAGGGCTGCTTCGCCGAGCACGATCGTCTCGACGATGCCTCCGATCTGTTCCTCCTCGCCCTTCTCGTCGCTGCCCGGATCCACGGTGGCAGGCAGTGGCCGCGGCCGCACCGGCTCCTGATCAGCGGGGAGTTGGGAGTTCAAGGGGGGAACAGGTGCAGACACCGCTCTCAATTCCTCGACAGAAGGAGCCGAATCGTTGAAGGGATCAAAACTGGTGGAGCCTTGAAAGAAGTAGAGGATCGATGTTCTGCCGGGGGTTCGGATGAAGGCGCCCTGATCCTCGAATGTTTCTGGTCTGGGATCGAGAATGAAGAAGGAGAGGTCGTCGTCGTGATCCTCCACCGGGATCCAGCTGAACTGACTCGAAGTTTGATCGAGAAAGGTGCCATCTCGCCAGTGAAGCCACCAGCCACCGCCGAGGGGACTCTCTGGCGACAACATCTCGGGTAGTTTTCCACTCAGCGTGAAGTAGGCATCGAAGGGGCGCGCTCGTACCGATCCCTGCAGCCCCGCCTGTTCGATCAGCGCCAGTTCCAGTGTGACCCTGTGGCCATTGACGCGCAGGTCGAGGAGCGGCAACAGCGCATCCATCTGCGCCTCGAGGTAGGGTCTCCACTCATCTTCCTCGACTCGTTCGTCTCCATCGGCATCCAGATCGGCCAGCACGGGAAATCCCGCAGGCACACTCCAGCCCAGATTGAACAGGATCGTCACCTGGCCATCTCGGACGGTGAAGGTGGTCTGGGTGCCGACTCCGGCGACCAACTCATGAGCGAACCCGGGTGTCGTCGCACTGCCGCAGGTCAGAAGCACCATGACGAATCCACCGAGGAGCCTGGCAATTGATCGTTGGCTCAACATGGTTCCCATTCTTCATCCGGGGGCGAGATCGGTGTCACGGGAGCGTATCCGACCACCAACTGTTTCTCGCCACACTCCTCGAATCGTACCGAGATTCGCTTCGAGGCTCCATGTCCCTGCGCCCGTACGATGATGCCACGGCCGAGAATCTCATGGCGAATCCAGCACCCCGGGTTCAGACCATCATCTTCATCATCGCCTGCATCTGGCCCATTCCAGTTGGTTTGACCCCAGGTCGAGCTCGACTTCACGAGTGCCTGATCTTGTTCGAAAACGATCGAGGTCCCCTCCAGTTCGATCAGGAAGGAGGAGGGAATCCTCGGCTCTCGCTCCTGAAAGCGGCGACGCCAGGAGGCGTGAGTCATCACCAACTGCTCTCGAGCGCGGGTGACTCCGACGTAGAGCAACCTTCTTTCCTCTTCCACGCCTGCGGCTTCACCGTGGCGCGAGTGGGGGATCAGGGACTCCTCGACTCCAGCGATGATGACCCTGTCGAATTCGAGACCCTTGGCCGCATGGAGTGTCATCAGCGAGACCTGACCCTTCTCCTCGCTTCGCATCTCTGCATCGGTGACGAGTGCAATCCTCTCGAGGAACAGCGACATCGGGTCGATCTCCTCGAACTCGGGGTCGTTCACGGCACTGGCGGCGACGCTGGAGAGGATCTCCTGCGTTTCTGCCGCAGCCGCGACCAGTTCCTCGAGATTGCGTTCGCGCTCCTGCCAGGATTCAGGTTCGGATCTTTCGAGATGCGCCATGTATCCACTCGCCTCGATCGCAACCGTGACCTGAGCGGAGAGAGGCGCGCCAACATTCTCGGAGAGCCGTTCGATCACGTCTCGCAACTGTTCGAGTCCCTTTTTTGCCTTGCCGCGGATCTCTTCGTGGCCATCCAGAGAGCGGAGATGTTCCCCGAGGCTGCGTCCGGCATCTCGAGCAGCGTCCTCGAAGCGTTCGATGCTGACCTTGCCGATGCCACGAGCAGGCACATTGATGATGCGTTGAAGGGCCACATCATCGCGAGGCGATCGTGCCACTCGCAGGTACGCAAGGACGTCCTTGACCTCCTTGCGCTCGTAGAACGACATGCCTCCGACGACGCTGTAGAGGATCCTCCGGCGCACGAACTCCTCCTCGAAGACCCTCGAGAGAGAGTTGACCCGGTAGAGGATGGCCATCTCCGAGGCAGAGCAGCCCTCTTCCAGCCAGGCCTCGATGTGAGTGGCGATCTGCGCCGCTTCGGTGCGCTCGTCCCTCAACTGCTGAACTCTCACTTCGGCTCCGTCGGGGTTTTCGGTGAACAGTTTTCGTTCCCCGAACTCACTGCCGGCGAGTCGCCCCGCAACCTCCAGGATCTGTGGAGTGGATCGGTAGTTCTGATCGAGCGTGATGACGGAGTGTTCCGGGAAGTCCTCCCGGAATCGTCGGAAGTTGTCGGGACTGGCTCCCCTCCACGAGTAGATCGATTGATCAGGATCACCGGTCACGCACAGGTTTCGGTGCTCTTCGGCGAGTAGTTTTGCCATCAGGTATTGCGGACGATTGGTGTCCTGGAACTCGTCTATCATCACGTATTCGAATCGAGTTCTGAGCCGATCCAGTACATCCGGGTGTTCTCGTAAGAGCCTGACGACGAGGATCAGAAGATCATCGAAATCGGCAGCATCTCGCTCCTCGAGCAATTCCTGATAACGATAAAAGATGCGTACGAGCTCTTTTTCTCTGAAGGTGGAGGACTCCTCGCTCGCCTGTTCTGGCGAGGTCATGTGGTTTTTCCAGTGACTGATTCGCGAAAGCGTGGCGCGAGGAGGGAATGAGGTGCGGTCCAGTTTCAGTTCCTTCAGGATCGTACCGATCAGTTGTTGCTGATCGGCACTGTCGTAGATGGAGAAGCGGCCGCTATAGGGTTCGATCCTGTGCACGTGGCGACGAAGCAGACGGGCACAGAAGGAGTGAAAGGTGCGCAGTACCGGCGTGCCTTCATCGAGATCGAGAGAGGATGGGCCGAGGAATCCAGAGGTCGGAAACAGCACACCACGACCTGGCCCCAGCAGCGCCATCGTTCGACGAAGCATCTCATCGGCAGCCTTGTTGGTGAAGGTGATGGCAAGGATCGATCCTGGAGAGACCCCGGCAGCGACGAGGTCGGCGATGCGATGGGTCATCACCCGGGTCTTGCCGCTGCCCGGGCCGGCGATCACCGCCATCGGCCCCCTGTGGCTGGTGACGGCCTTCTGCTGGCCAGGATTCAATGCCTCGGTCATCGCTCATTCACCTTGCTGGAGGCCTTTCGAGGCATCGGTTCGTGAAGCCGGTGGAACTGGCTCTGACGGGGGCACTCGAAGGAAACCGCCCCTCGACCCCGATTGCTGCCGGGAGCCATGTTGTCCCCGATGGAGGGGAACCGCAAGGTCAGCAACGATCTACATCGATTCCCGTTCGCATTGACGAGATCGGCCCCGTTACTTATGATCCTGGACTCACTTCCGAACTCCTGGGTACTGGATCCGGCGCTGCCGGGGAGCCCTCATGGAGTGGCAACTGGAGTGGACACCAACGCCTGAGTTCCGTCGAGGAGGCTTCCGTGGATGCAATGAGCGAAATTCCGCTGCGTGATCTGATCCTGACGAGGGAGACCTCGGTCGATTTCTACCACGAGGCTCGCCAGGGAGTGACCTCCCGACGTGAGGCGATCGATGAACTCGAGGTGATCATCGATGAAATCGAAGATCCATTCCGTCGTGGTGTCGTGCTCGACCTGCTCGGTCGGCGTCCGGAAGCACGCAAAATGCTGCATAGTTGCAAGGACAATGTCCTGTGCATGCACCTTCTCGGCAAGTTGTTGCTCGAGGAGGGGGATTCTCGCGCAGCACTGGGCGTGCTGGAGGAAGGGTGGGCCAGCTGCGGAGCGGGCGAGCCCCGCGTTGGAATGTTGCTGTGTGAGGCGTTGATCCTCGAGGACCAGGTGGAGGCTGCACAGGATCTACTGCGCAAGTTACCGGTAGAATCGGGCCATCCGAGGATCTGCTATCTCGAAGGGTTGCTGGCCCAGCATGAGGGCGAATATCATCAGGCTCTTGAATACTACACTACAGCAGCTGAAGGCAATCCGGATGAAACGCGCTTTCAGTTCCGTCTCGGCTACATGCATTCGCTTTATGGCCAGGAGGAACGGGCCATCGAGGCCTATCGGATGTGCCAGCGAAGTACTCCCCTCTACGCCCATGCGATGATCAACCTCGGTGTCCTCTACGAGGATGCGGAGCGCTTCGAGGAGGCGATCACCTGTTACCGGTTGGTACTCCACTCCAACTCAAACCACGGGCGAGCGCGTCTCTACCTGCGTGATGCCGAGGCGTCCCAATCGATGTACTACGATCGGGATAAGGAGAAGGAGAGCGTTCGCAAGCATCAGGTACTTCAAATTCCTGTTACCGAATTCGAACTCTCGGTACGAAGCCGCAATTGTCTTCAGAAGATGGGGATCCACACCCTTGGTGATCTCGTCAGCAAGAGTGAAGCGGAACTCCTCTCCTACAAGAACTTTGGCGAGACCAGCCTGCAAGAAATCCGCAAGATCCTGAACCAGAAGAAACTGCGCCTCGGAGAAGCGGTTCGCAGTGACGACACCTTCCTGCTTTCGGTCGATGGTGAGGCCGCGTCACTTCTGGGAGAACCGGTCAGCATTCTTGAACTCTCCAGCAGGAGCCAGCGTTGTATGGACAGGCTCGGAATCGAGACCATCTCTGATCTGATGCAACGAAATGAGCTCGAACTGGTCAGTCAGAAGAACTTCGGTGTCACCTCCCTCAACGAGGTGAAGCGAAAACTCTCCGATCGCGGGTTGAACCTGGCGAACGGTTAGAGGGGA
>JAYZBV010000024.1:0-10626 GCA_036338595.1 Planctomycetota bacterium
CTCGGTGGAATAGGAGCCGACATCGATAGGCACTTCCTGCTCCACTTCGCCAGAGCCAATAACAACCGTGGTCGATACGCAGTCAGAGCCACCACCCGTCATGATCACGATGCCCTGGTAGACATGGGTTCCCGGCAGCACACCCTGGTCGAGCCAGCCACTCTCGGTGCCATCGATCGGTACCGGATCGCCGGCTACACCGTCAGTGACGCGGGTGATCTCGTAGAAATCCGGGGAGGCCGCTGTTGGATGGGACCAGGTCCACTCCAGCTGGACGAAGTGGTTATCGTCGACGATGACCGCTTCACCGGTGAAGGACTCCAGTGGCGGCACATAATCAGGAACCACATCGGTCGGATCGTCATCCCCATCGAACGGGTTCGATCCAGATTCCAGTTCGTTGCGGTTGGTGTATCCATCGGCGTCGTAATCGGCCTCACCTTTAGACAGTGCCGCAGGAATGCCGCCGCCATCGCTGGTGAGAAGAATCGTCTCTCCGACGAAGGTGAGATCGGTCACCACTTCTCCCGCACTGTTGTAGGAAGTGAGAGTAGCATCGCCAGAACCAGGGTCCTGACCGGCGATCCACAGTAGACCGGATCCATCCCAGGAGATGAAGTCGCCGCCTCTGGAGTGAGTCACTGTCGGCAAGTCGCTGACAACGTTGTCCTCACTCCAGTCGTAGATGAACACCTCGTTGCTCGATGAGTTGAGAACCGCCAGGCGGTCATGACGCACTCCATCGACGGTGGCGGCCGCCGTCACGGCGATTCGCGTTGTCGCCGTCGATGGCGGTAACGTCCGGACGTGATCGAGGGTACCGTCGGTAACTCGCTTCTCGATACGATCCGGCAGCAGTACGTAAACCGCACCGTCAGCGTTACTGCTACCCGCGATATCAGCGATGGTATTGCCAGCACCCATATCGACATCGACGATCACATTGCCCTGACCGTTGAGACGAAACAGACGCTCCTGGCCAGCGGCCCACAGGCCGTACGAGGCGGGGTTTTCAGACGCGAAGCTGGTAATCACACCGACTTCAACAGCAGCACCTAGCGCCCCGTCCTCGGGGCTATCTCCAACTCCGTCACCTCCGTAGAGGATGGTTCCATCGCCATAGATCACTTGCAGGGTTCCATCTGCGTGGGCGACCAAGACACCATCGCCGCCAAGTGAAGCGACGGCCGTGGGAGAGACTCCTGTGGGGATCTCGGCGATGATGGTACCGGTACGACCGACGTGAACAACACTCTGGGCTGAACCGACCAGTATCCACGAGGCACCATTGGTGGAGATCACGAAGTCGGTGGGTGCTCCCGCTGGTAGAACTCCCGTCTCCTCGAGATTTCCGGAAGGACGGTGCGCCCGGTAGACGCCGTTGGAGACGGTACGGATTCGGTTGGTCGGGACACCGGATGGAATCGGTCCCAGGACATAAACAGCCCCTGAAACCAGATTCGGGGTGATCCGTCCGCCGGTTGGATCGGTGAACTCGGGATCAATCGGTGGATTACCAGTGCTTCCCGGGGTGACAGCCCCGACCGGAGCCACAGCTGCAGGCTCGACATCGTAGATGGCCAGAGCCACCAGGCGAGGCCCGCCCGCCGGAATGACTTGCTGCAGTTCGTAATCGATGAGGACACCGATGGCGAGACCATCGGCAGTCGTGACGATACCGACGAAATCAGCCGCCACCGGTCCGGCATACTGCATCGTCACTGCCTGGAGGACCGCCGGATCGTGAATCAAACCGAAGGAAAACGCCACGATGGGGACATCGTTCTCGATGGTGACATCGAGAATCGCCACCTCACCCGGCTGAGCGGCGGTGGTTCCGACCGAGATGACGTTATCTGCCCAGGCCGGCGCGGCCAGTAGCACACACGTCAGTAGAGACACAAGAGACAGGCTCTGCGTCCTCATCTGAATCCTCCCCGGGGCGAACCCCGAACCAACCCGTTATCTCCCCCGTGGCCTGGATCTTCCGAAAATCGTACCGAAAGCGTGTAAACGCCCTCCAAAAGGGCCTATCGGCGAATTCACACGGGCGGTGCGGACAGGCGGAAAAACCCTCCACATAGCATTGTACGGTTAGATCCGATTCCTGAAAGGAACCGGACAGGAGAGTTCGGAGTATTTTTGGTGCCTGCGGGCGTTAAATACGACCTAGGCGGGCTTTCAGGAAGCGTCGACGGTCCGATGCCCGCTGAATTCGCGCTGCACGCTGCTCAACTGCCACAACAGCCCGTTCTTCCCACTTTTCGCGTTCCTCGGATCCGTCCTCCTCGAGACTGGCGCGAGCCGAGATGACCATGTCGAGGGGGGCCCCGGGGGGCAATTCCTGTTCATCGAGAATCGGCGCCAGCACTCCGAGAGCCCGTTCCCGATCGGGTGCCACCAGTGCCAGGGAGGCCCCGAGCAGGCATCGTTGTCTCGAGAAGGCGAGTCCCTCGCACTGTTCCAGAACGTCTCGAACCTTGCCGAATTCCTGCCCATCGAGTTGCCCGCCACTCAACTGCCGATGGCGACAATAGAGGGTGTTCCACAGCACCAACGAGTCCAATTCGCGCTCCTCCACCATCTGGGCCAGTGGCGAAAGATCGACCGCCTCGGGATCGTTTCCCGCCGAGAGCTGGTTGAGCCCCTCGCGGATCTGGCCTTCTCGAATCAACGCCGCACTTTTCACCTCGCGAGCGATGGCCAGTCCCGCGTCGTTGGCAGAGGAGGCACCTTGCCAGTCACCCATCGCCGCATGGATGTCGACCCGATCGAAGTGGCTGCGAGCTTCCCCCAGACGGTCACCGATGGCGTGTCGCACTTCGATGGAGCGCTGGTAGCAATCGGCAGCTATATCGAAGCGCCCCAGTAAACGTTCCACCTCACCCAGGTTTCGGTAGTTTCTCCCCAGTCCCATACGATTCTGGATCAACCGATAGGTATTGATCGCTTCCCGGTATATCCCCCCCGCTTGCTCCAGATGACCCTGGTAGAAATCAACGCTGGCCAACCCCACCCGGATGATCGTCTCCATGTCCAGGAGACCGAGCCGATGAAAGATCTCCATCGAACGGGAGTAATTCTCGCGGGCCGCATCGAACTCTCTCATTCGAAGACGAATATTGCCGAGGTTACCGAGCAACCGCGCCTGGCCCAGTTCGTCATCCATCTCCTCGGCGATGCGAATCCCCTTGAGATATTCGTCGACCGCTTCATCGAGACGACCTTGCTTGGCGAGTGCCAGGGCAAAATTGATCTGGAACTTCTGCGCGATCTGACTGGTTCCCGATCGCTCCACCGCCTCACGCAACTCTTCCAGGATCCGGATCGAATCCTCCGCATACCCTTTTCGGTCGCAAATCTCCGAGTGCAGGATCTGTTTCTGTAAATAGATTTCGTCGCCAGAATCAGCACCGATCCGCAGCAGATACTTTTCAGCAGAATCCTGGTCCCCCAGTTTGACGAAAACTCGCGCGGCACTGAGCAGGTAACTGCCCTGATCCGCCTGCGACAGGACCGCACCATCGGAAGAGGCACGTTCGATCGATTCAGCCAGTTCCTTGCCCTCGACGTAGCGCCCTTGCTGTAGTCGCCGCTCCAGAGCAGGAAGTAGATACTCGACCGCCTGGATTCCCTGACCCGCCTCGAGCAGCAATCGACCGATGGGCCCGGCCCGTTCGGCGACATCGCCCTGAAGTTCAATCAGCACCTTGGCCAGTTCTCGACGGCGGCGTAGCGCCGCACGACGACCGCGTCCCTCGAACACGGTGATCACCGCGGCTCGTGCCGATTCGGTTCGAAAACGATAGAGGGTCAGATCGGAATCTACCGCTTCACCCAGTCCGTCGGTCTCGAAACGATCGAGCGTATCGTCGAGTAGATCTGCATCGCCATAGAGTCGCTCGAGCACCTCGACCGAGATATCGCCCTCGATCAATGCTGCGGTCTCCAGCACTTCAGCCTGCTGGTCGGGGAAACGGGAGATCGACTCGGCGAAAAGGTCGCTACGGCGCGCAGGCAACTTTTCGGAGAACTCCTCTCGACGCGGCGGGTCTCCGGCAATCTGCCAATGACCCTCGGACAGGGGAGTAAAGATGCCACTTCCGGTGGGACCGAGAGTCCGGACCAGATCGATGGCAAAACCGATGTTGCCGGCAGCTCGTTCGGTCAAAGAGGAGGCCAACCAGGGGATGTCGTCACGGAAAGGTGCCGATGGATAGGCCAGATCGAGCAACTCCTCGACAGCGCTCTGATCGATCGGGTTGACGTCCAGAATCTGTAACGGGACCTCTCCGCCCCACCCCTCGGGACGATCGGTTCGATCATTTTCTCCGCGCTCGGTGCAGGCCCCGAACAGGATCGGCACACGATCCTGGACGCAGCGGGCAATCAGACCCGTGAACAGTCGCGCTGAATCAGCATCCGCTTTTTCCAGATCATCGATGGCAACGAATAGCGGCGATTCGCGCGCGGCACTGGCGAGCAACCGGTACCACCAGAAGGAGCGCATCTGTTCCGAGGTCTGCTCCAGCGACCCTTCCCCGGTCAGTTCGTCGAGGAAAAAAGAGATCGCAGCCACGTCCTCGCCGAGTAACTCCTCGAGCGTCTGGGCCGCCGTTTCACGAAGATCAAGGTCGTCTGTTTCCAGTAATGACACGCCCAGGAGTTCCCGTAACAGATCCTGGAAACCCTTGTACGGCTGGCCCGCCGCTCCGCGGAATGTGCCCTGAACGTCCCGGACTCCACGATGGCGAACCTGCCGCGATAGTTCTGCCAGGAAGGCACCGGTTCGTTGTCCCTCGGCTCCACCGATGAGCGTGGTCGCACCAGGACGCACATGGGGATCGAGATGATCGAGCACCGAGCCGAGCAGATCTTCTCGACCGACCAGCGGCATCGGATCGGCATCGCGAATCCGGATGGGTCCTTCCGGCTCTACCGTCACCGGGCGCGCATCGAAGGAAGAAAGCACCTCGACGACAGGAGGAGCGATGGTTCCGCTGCGGAGAGGCTCTGCACCGAGTAGCCACACCTCCCGTTCTCCGGCACCAACCTCTTTCTGTTCTGGGATGGTATCTTCGCTCCAGCGCCAGCCAGAGCACTCCGGTAACTGAATGCTACATCGAACAGATACCGGCGAGCGGTTCCCCAGTACCAAGCGCACCCATAGTTTCTCCCCCATGGTGATGTTGTCGCGCAGGGCATGACCTCGGATCGAGATCCGACCCGTGACCACCTCGGCAGAACTTCCCTCTGCCGCCTCGATGCTGAGATTCTCGGTGAAGACGGACTCGAGCAGTGCTGTACCGTCTCGGCGAGATCTCTGACCTGATGCAAAGTCGATGAACTCGGTGCGCCGTTCCCTCGGAGTTCGGTCGAAGAGATAAGCGATGTCGTCCTGGTAATGGAGCATCTCGCCCAGCACGACCAGCAAATTCCCGTCGGGGCGAGAGATGTAACACTCACCCGGATCCACCTCCTGCGGGGGAGGCTGTTGTGCAGGTTGAGCCGCCTCCAGACCCTGTAGATTCAGTGCCGTTCCTTCTTCGGTGAGATCATGCACCCGCAGTTGTTGCGACCACTGGCTCATCTGCTCCAGCAGTGCTGCGGTGACCGCCTCGAACAGAGGCGCTGTATTCTCGTAATGATCGTCAGACAGAAAACCGGCGTGACCGATGAAGTCGTTTCGGTACGGAGGCAGATGTTCGATGGTCTCTTTCCAGGGAAGTGCCTTTCCTGTGCCGCGACCCGCAAGTTCCTTGACCAGTTGTCCGAACTCGAGCCGTGGAGTGGTCAGTAACTCCCTGATGTCATCGAGCATTCCGGCAGGTCCGACGCCATTCGAATCACGCTCGGGATCACGCGCACCGTGTCGCAGCAATACCTCGACCCAGGAACCAAAGGAGGGGCGACGCAGGAAATTCTGAACTCTCTTGAGTCGGTCGACGGGCAATTGCAGCCGCGATCGCGCGGTCAGTAGCAAGATCCCCTGCCAGCGCGTGATTGCCTCGAGACTGGCGAAGGCGGCGGCGTGGCGCGACCGCGAATCGGCACCGGTAGTACGCAAAGCCTCGAGAACCCGGGCCAGGGGTCCTGGAAGGAGCTCTATGCGTGGTTCGGCACCGTCAGGCTGCACCGCGACCTCCTCCTTCATCCATGGTTCGGTGTCATCAAAACTCGATGCCCAGATCATAGGCTGCCAGAGGTCTCGATGAACCACTTGCAAGAGCAGGATCCTCTGGCCACCATCACCGGTAATGCGGGTATCGCAGTAATAACGGGAGGTCTTGATGTTCGGTGATGGTCGAAAACTGGTAGTCGTGGGAGATCGGGTTCTCGTCGCCCCGACAAAGGGTGAGGAAAAGACCCGCGAGGGCCTCATCCTGCCGGCGAGTGCGGTCGAGAAGAACGAGGTTCAAAGTGGTCGCGTCGTCGAGGTGGGACCAGGAACCCCGATGACTCCGCCGGCCGATATTGGTGATGAGCCGTGGAAGATGACTGACCCACCATCGCTGAAGTTTCTACCACTCGAGGCGAGCGTCGGCGATCAAGTGCTATTTCTGCGCAAGGCCGCCATCGAGATCGAGTTCGCCGGCAAATCATTTCTCATCGTTCCTCACGGAGCGATCCTGGTACTGGCCAGGGATGAAGAGAACAATCCAGAACGTGATACAGAGTTTCGTGAAGACGACTTCAAGATCTAGTGGCGACTACGGCACCAACAAAAGTTGACTTGTTAGACCGGGATGCGCAGCAGCGGCACCGGTTCGGTGAACCCCTTCAACTCGTGGGGCTCGATGGTCCCCACGGCAGGATCGATGCCTGCTGCCTCGGCGATCTCCGGGAGGGTCACCACTTCCCCCACCTCACCACGCGACTGCAATCTCGCCGCCAGGTTGGTGGTCTTGCCGATGGCCAGCCACTCCTGCTTGAAACTGGAGCCGAGCAGGCCGAACACCACCGGTCCCGAGTTGACCCCTGCACGCAGATCCAGACCCCACTCTTCCCCCTGGGCTCGACGAATCTGGCTCGCCACATCGGTTCTCTTCAGCAGGTCGATCGCAAACTGTAATCCACGCCTGCGGTGATCATCTCCCTGGCATGCTGCCAGCAATCCATCTCCGAGATACTGCAGAGGCCGCACCTGGTACTTCGCCAGCAGTGGTACCGCCAGTTCGAAGACGCTGCGGACCGTCTCCATCACCTCCTCGGCAGAGAGTTCGGTTGACCTGAGGGTAAATCCCGCCAGATCCGCGAAGATGATGGTCGCGTCCTCGGTGGTCGTTTTCGATAGTTCTTCGGCAGGTCTGCCACTGAATCGTTCGATGGTCCGCGATGCATGACGCTCGGGATCCACCTCCCTGAATGAACGATCGACCAGTTCTAACCAGTAGGGATGGTTCGCCTGAACCGCACGCGAATACGCTTCATCCAGTTGCTCGACGGCAGCCTCGTGCTGGCCGCCGAGAATCTCCTCCTCGGCAAACAACAGTCGACCAAGAATCTCACCCTCACTCACCTTCTCCATCGAGGAGATCATCGATTCGATCGGTTCCTTCCAGTTCGAAGGGCGTTGCTCCCTCGGCACCAGTCGTACACGCCAGTAGGCCAGCAACAGTTGCAACTCTGGCTGGCGCAATGATTGACCGGCAGCATCGAGATCGGTCAGTGCATCGTCGAGTCGCTCCTGAAGCGCCAGCGTCCGGGCGCGAGCCAGCAGTGCAAAGCCAATCAGGGAGTGGGTGCTATCGCCACACTCCTCGAGGATTTCGTCGAGTAACTGTCCCCGTGTACGAACCTGCTCGGGATCATTCAATTCGACAGCCGCCTGCAATTGCAGGGTCGCGAGCCGCAATCTCGACATCGGTTCCAGATCGCCAGCTCGGCGAGCCCAGGTCTCATCGAGCACTTCCAGAGCAGCCACAGGATTGCCATCCTGGATCTCCGAGAGCGCCAGATGTCCCGACGAAATTGCGATGCCCAGATGATCATCGACGAGGTCCTTGCAGAGGATCGATTTGCGAAGGGTACGGCGGCCCTCGCACCAGGCGCCGAGATAGATATACGCCTGGGCTATGGTATCCAGGAACCATGGACGTGACGGAGCCTCTCCGATCTCGTTCATCGCATCGGCCATCACATCGAGCGCTTCCCCGGGGTGGTTTTCCTGCAGATGGATGATCGCCTGTAGCGCCATGGTGCGTGCTCGTGTCGGAATTTCATCGTCGGGAAGTTCATCGACGAGTAGACGGGCGTTTTCCTTCAACTTCGACAGGATCTGCAGGTCTCCCTGGCAGCGCCGCAACTGCAGTCGCAATTGCAGCAGTCGCACAACTCGCTGCCATGAATCCTCCAGTTCACCGATCCCGTCGAGTAGTTGCTGAGCGCGATCGAGATCGAAACGAACTTCAGCGACCGCGGCTTCAGCGAGAGCCTGGACCTCGACCGGAGCACCTTTCGGAATAGCGGGAGCAGCTCCATCGCCTCGGATCACTGCCTCTTCGACAGAAGCCCACCAGGAAAAGAGGAGCTCGGATTCGCTCACTGCGAGTCCTTCTCCTCTCCCGCGTCGAGACGTCGCACCCAGATGTTGCGATATCGGATCGGGTTGCCGTGATCTTGCAAACTGATGGGAGCCACTTCGGAATGCTTCGAGTAGGAAGGCTTGGAGCGATGTGAGGTGGGACCGAGGAACTTCCGGTTGTTGTGAACCAGAACTCCGTTATGAACCACGGTAGCACGCGCAGGTGAGAGCAGCGCTCCGTCACCAGCAAAGCGAGGAGCGATGAACATGATGTCGTAGGACTGCCACTGACCGGGTCCTCTGCAGGCATTGACCATCGGAGGCCACTGGCCATAAAAAGCGGCGCACTGTCCATCGGGATAGGTCGGGTTCTGGTAAGAATCGAGCACCTGCAACTCGTATCGGTTCATCAGGAACACACCCGAGTTCCCCCGACCTTGTGAACTTCCTTTCACCTCCGGCGGCGTACGAAACTCGACGTGAAGTTGCATATCCCCGAACGACTCACGACTGGTGATGTTGCCCGAGCCGGGGCGCGCCTCCATCGCTCCATCGACGTTCGCCCAGCGAGCTTCCTTGCCACCACTGGTCCATGCCGACAGATCTCCGTTGCCCAGTAACACCACAGCATCGGCCGGTGGCGGGACCGGCAGGCTTCCGGCTCCCGGATCGACCACGGTCGGCCAGGGTCGCTCCGAATCGTGGACTCTCCACTTCTGCCCCGGGATGAGGGGGGTATCGCGATAACCTGGACGATCTCCATCGTCGTATCCGACGGCGGTCACCGTGAACAACAGCAAAAGCATCAAGCAGGTGGGATAAATTCGTGACATCAGGGCACCTCCCGCAATCCGATGGAGCCAGTCAATCTTCAGGAACCCCAGCGACAGGGGCTCCAGCCAACAAACAGAAGTTCCGTCAGGATACGACACCGCTCCCGGCCTCGGAACCCGCCCGACAGTCCAGCGCTGCTTGGCCACCCCTTTTCGACGTGCGATAATGGCATCGGTTATCACCTGGAAGTCGTGCTCGCACAGGGAACTCCCTGATCTACGCACCTTCCCCTGGAGGACTCGATGGTGCCTGGCATGCCCGCTCTGTGCATGATGCTAATTGTCCATCTGGCAGCCGTAGGGACTCTCCCTCCCGATACAGGGTCCGAGAAGGAAGAAGCGGCCCCGCTCTCCTATAACCAGGACATCCGCCCCATTCTTTCGAGCAAATGTTTTGCCTGTCACGGCCCCGATTCGGCCGCACGCAAGGCAGGTTTGCGACTGGACAACGCCGAGGGTGCCTATCGAGATCGGGATGGAGCCGCAGCGGTGATTCCCGGTGACATCGACAGGAGTCTGCTGGTCGGCAAGATCCTCGCCGAGGATCCCGACGACAGGATGCCCCCTCCTGAATCTCACAAGAGTCTCGACGACCCGGAACGTGCGGTACTGGTGCGCTGGATCGAGCAAGGTGGCCAATACGAACCACACTGGGCCTGGGTTCCACCACTTCGAGTTGACCCCCCCACCACCAGTGGGGACTCGATGCAACAACCGATCGATGCCTTCATTCGTGCTCGCCTCGAGCAGGAGCAACTTCCCTGGAAACCGCGAGCCGATCGGGAAACTCTGATTCGCAGGGCCACGTTCGATCTCACCGGTCTTCCACCGACCATCGAGGAGGTCGATTCCTTTCTCGCCGACACCGAACCCGACGCCTGGCAACGGCTGCTCGATCGGCTGCTCGCCTCCAGTCGCTTCGGCGAACAGTGGGGAAGAATGTGGCTCGATGCGGCACGCTATGCCGATACCCATGGTTTGCATCTCGACAATTACCGCGAGATGTGGCCCTACCGCGATCGCGTCATCGCACTTTTTAACGAAAACCCACCGTTCGATCAGTTCGTCATCGGTCAACTCGCCGGAGACCTACTGCCCGAGGCGCAACTCAGCGACCAGGTCGCCAGCGGTTTCGTTCGATCCCATCCGACCACAAGCGAGGGCGGTGCGATCAAGGATGAGTACCGGATGATCTACTCGGTCGACCGGACCAACACCTTTGCCACGGTATTTCTGGGCCTGACCGCCGGCTGTGCCCAGTGCCACGAG
>JAYZBV010000025.1:0-45307 GCA_036338595.1 Planctomycetota bacterium
CCACTTCGGACCCTGATCGACAAGCACGCAGGAGGAGTCTGGAAGGGCCGAAAATTGAAGGCTGTCATTCCAGGAGGGTCTTCTGCCCATGTTCTCACCGCCGATGAATGCGATGTGGCGATGGATATCGAATCTCTCGCAGCAGCCGGAACGATGCTTGGGTCTGCTGGTGTGATCGTGATGGATGAAACCACCTGCATGGTCGATGCGATGCTCAATGTGATGCGATTCTACCATCATGAGTCGTGCGGCCAGTGCACGCCTTGTCGAGAAGGCACCGGATGGCTCGCAAAAATCACCCACCGCATTGCACAAGGTGAAGGCCGGATGGAAGACCTCGATCTGATCCAGGATGTTTGCGACAGGATGGTAGGAAAAACCATCTGCGCTCTCGCAGATGCTGCTGCATTCCCTGCCGAATCGATCGTGAAAAAGTTCAAGAGCGACTTTGAATCCGCGATCCAGAATGGCGGCAGCCCCGCCTGGAAGAAACGGCACCCTTCCGTGGTAGGAGGAGCGGCTTCCCATGCCTGACAAGAACACATCGACAACACGCTGGACGCTCAACGGTCAGGAAGTGGAGAACACTTCCGGCATGACCATCATGGAGGCTGCCAGTGAGCATGGTGTCGAGATCCCCTGCTTCTGCTACCACCCCGGGCTGTCGATCGCCGGCAATTGCCGTATCTGCATGGTCGAGAGCAATCGCTCGGCCAAGCCCGTGATCTCCTGTTCAGAAAGAATCTCGGACGGTCTCGAGATCGAGACCGAGAGCGAAGTGGCGGTGGATGCCCGCAACTCGGTGATGGAGTTCCAGCTGATCAACCATCCGCTGGATTGCCCCGTTTGTGACAAGTCCGGTGAGTGTGTCCTGCAGGATCACTCCTATTCGCATGGACCGGACCGTAGCCGCTTCATCGAGGACAAGAATATCCGGCATACCAAGGAACTCGGACCGACCATCTCCATCTGGGGTAACCGCTGCATCGTGTGTACACGATGCACTCGATTCTGCGATGAGATCAGCGGCACCAGCGAGCTTTGCATCGTCGAACGCGGTGATCGATCTGTGGTCGATGTGTTCCCCGGGATTCCCATCGACAACCAGCTGGCGGGCAACACCGTGGACATCTGTCCAGTCGGTGCTCTCATCTCGCACGACTTCAAGTACGAGGCACGGGTCTGGAACATGGAGCGCAAGGACTCCATCTGCGGCGGATGTTCCAGAGGTTGCAACATCGAGGTCGAAACGCTGGACGGTTTCGTCAAGCGGCTGATACCGCGTGAAAATCAGGATGTGAATGACTGGTGGATGTGCGATGAGGGACGTCACGGCTGGAGACACCTTTACGCCGATGATCGAGTTCTGGAAGCGAGAGGCGCCTCTGGCTCACTCGATTCATCCCGATCTGTAGCGGCCCTCATGGAAATCCTCGGCAACTCGCCGCGGGTTGGCTTCCTCATCGATCCATTCCTCACCTGCGAGGAACTGCACCTCGTACAGGTGCTCGCCTCATCCAGTTCCGAATCGCTGGTGGGAGGCTGGTTGCCCGAGCCGGGTGCTGCAGCCGAGTTCCCATCCGGGTTCAAGATCAGCGCCGCCAAGCACCCCAACAGAAATGGCGCCGAACAGATCTTTGGAAATCAGGTATTCGGTGACGATGCCAACCAACTCCAGCGAGCGCTCAACGATGGATCCATCGAGACGATCGTCGCTTTTTGCGGGGGACCAGATCCGCAGGGGCCGGGGCAGCGGTGGAGCGGAGCGCTGTCAAAGGCCTCGACTCGCGTTCTCTTCTCCGTCCGCGAAGGGGAATGGCTCGACGGCGCAGCCCTCGTATTCCCCGCAACCGCACCTCTGGAAAAAGAAGGCACCTGGGTCAGCGAAGACGATCGCCTGCAACGAACCCGAAGCTGCTGGAAACCCGGAGAGGCTCCGTTTTCCAGCGAACTGGTCATCCTTCAGTCGTTGCAGTGCACACTCGGAACCCGATCCCGAAGTCTCTCCGCTGCCGGGATCTTCAGGGAACTGTCGGAAGTATGCGCTCCATTCACCGGTCATAACCACAGCGATATCGGATCCTCAGGTTTACTCCTTTCCGACCGCCCCGCAGGGGTAGGTGCGCAGGGAGGTGCTTGATGGATTTTCTACTGCATCCACTCGCGATAGCAGTGATCAAGGCCATCGTCATCTTCGCCGTGATCCTGCAAATCGTGCCTGCACTCGTGTACTTCGAGCGCAGGATCAGCGCCTGGATTCAGGATCGAATTGGCCCGAATCGCGTCGGTCCCGCGGGCCTGCTTCAGCCTCTCGCTGACGTCATCAAGCTGGCATTCAAGGAGGACCTCACACCTCAAGGTTCCGACAAGTGGATCTATCGCCTCGGCCCATTCCTCGTCTACGCCCCTGCCGTGCTCGCCTTTGCCGTGATCCCGGTCGGAATGGATCTGCAGGTCACCTCATTGGGAGTCGGCGTGATCTTCCTGCTGACGGTTTCGGGATTCTCGGTGTACGGGCTCGCCTTTGGCGGCTGGGCTTCCAACAACAAGTACTCGCTGCTGGGAGGCCTGCGTGCTTCTGCACAGATGATCAGTTACGAGGTTGCGCTGGGCCTCTCGATCATCGCCATCCTGATGACGGCCCAGACTGTCGATCTCAACGAGATCATCCGACAGCAATGGTCAGCCGGTACACTGGGATTGATGCAGTGGAATCTGTTCCAGCAACCGATCGCAGCAGTGATCTTCGTCGTGGCAGCATTCGCAGAAACGAACCGATTGCCATTTGACCTTGCCGAGTGCGAAGCAGAACTTGTGGGTGGATTTCATACCGAATACTCGGGTCTCAAATTCGCGACCTTCTTCATGGGTGAATATGTAGCAATGATCACCATGTCTGCCCTGATGATCACGCTTTTCCTCGGTGGTTGGAGTGTTCCGTGGATCGAGATCCCGACCTCCCCCACAGTCTGGGATATCGGCCTCAGCGTCGTGATCTTCTTCGTGAAACTTGTCGCATTGCTTTTCTTTTTCATCTGGACACGTTGGACACTTCCCCGCTTTCGGTATGACCAGTTGATGAACATCGGCTGGAAAGTGTTCATTCCAGTTTCGCTCGTGAATCTTGGCCTGACCGCCGTTGCTGGTGTGCTTGGCTGGAAATGGCTGATTCCCCTGCCCTGGTAGGGTTGGACTAGAACGGAGACCGATGGCAAACCAAGAGGATGCCAACGAACAGGATCTGGAGCGAACCACCTCCACCACCGAACCACGGCAGAACGCCAAGTTCGCGGTGCCGGTGGCCAAGGGGTTGATCAACACGCTCAAGCACATCCTCCGCAATGAACCGAACACGATTCACTACCCGGAAGAGAGACGAACTCCCTATCCGGGATACCGGGGTGAACACCGTCTCAAGCGAGATGAACTGGGTCGAGAGAAGTGCACGGCCTGCTTCCTGTGCGCCACGGCATGTCCAGCTTTCTGCATTGAAATCGTTGCTGAAGAAGCGCCCTGGGACGACAGGGAAAAGCGACCGAGGCTCTTCAACATCGACATGATGCGATGCATCTACTGCGGCATGTGCGAGGAAGCCTGCCCCTGTGACGCCATTGAACTGACACCTGTTTACAACATCCCTTCGCGAACCCGTGGCGAGAAAATTTACAACAAGGAGAAACTCCTTTCCCTCTGATTGCGGTGTGAGTCGAGCAAGTAAGGCTGGTGGAGACCGTGTTGAGCCCTGTGATGGAGCACCTGTTTTTCGGATTGGCTGCCCTGGTGGCCACTGCGAGTGCCTTGCTCGTGGTCACCCGGAGAAATCCGATCTATTCGGCACTGTTCCTCATCATCGTGTTTGCCGCGGTAGCCGTGATCTTCATGCTTCTGGATGCTGTGTTCCTGGGATTCATGCAACTGCTGGTCTATGCAGGAGCCATCATGGTGCTCTACCTGTTCGTCATCATGCTGATCAATCCGCGCGACGGAGATCTTCCCGATGAAGGTGGTGCCACCGAGAGGGCTTTCGCAGCCGGGGTCTCCCTGCTGATCTTCTCGCTGCTCAGTTTCGCCATCTCTCATTCACAGGAGGTCGAGAAATTGGCCTCTGCGGGGTCGATTCCGGCGATGCCAGCGGTTCCAGATTCCCACGGTTCCGTCGCGTCCTTTGGACTCGAACTGTTTCATAATCATCTTCTGGTCTTCGAGCTGACCTCCGTGCTGATCCTGGTCGGAATCATCGGAGCAGTGCACCTGGCAATGCGCCGCAGAAGCACATCGGAATCGCCCTCATCCGTGGAAGACGGGCAGGTGACCGTAGATGTTTAGCCTCACGACACTGCTCTATCTGAGCGCCTTGCTCTTCTCGATCGGCACCTACGGGGTGCTGGCACGGCGCAACATCCTGGTCGTTCTCATGTCACTCGAGTTGATGCTCAATGCGGTCAATATCGCCATCGTCTCCTTCGGGCGCGCCCATGCGCTGACAGCATTCTCAGGAGAACATGGCGGCCAGATCTTCACCTTGATGGTACTGGCAGTGGCTGCCGCTGAAGCGGCCATCGGCCTTTCACTGCTGCTGGTCATCTGGCGCCGCTGGAAATCGATCGATCTTCGCCAACTTTGCCAGTTGAACGGCTAGGGGGACAGACTTGGACATCCATCTCCTCTGGATACCACTACTTCCCTTCCTCGGCTTCGTCTTCAACGGGCTGCTGGGACGCAGGATCGGTACCAGGTCAGTTTCGGCGATCGCCTGCGGATTGCCGATCATCTCGTTTCTCATCTCCTACGGTGCCTGGAGGCATGTCGTAGACGAGGGGACTGCCCAGCACTGGGATGGATTCCCATGGATCTGGATCGATGGCCTCGTCGAGATTCCGTTTTCACTTCACCTGGATGGCCTCGCTGCCGTCATGTGCCTGGTAGTCACCGGTGTCGGATCTCTCATTCACCTCTACTCGATCGGTTACATGCGTGGAGATCCGGGGTACCACCGCTATTTCGCCTACCTGAACCTGTTCACCACATTCATGCTGCTGCTGGTGCTCGGCGACAACCTGTTGCTGATGTTCATCGGCTGGGAGGGCGTGGGGCTCTGCTCCTATCTGCTGATCGGGTTCTGGTACGAGGATGACGCCAACTGCGCGGCGGGTCGCAAGGCCTTCATCATGAATCGCATCGGTGATTTCGCCTTCTTGCTGGGAATCTTCCTGTGCCTGTCACACTTCGGCACTCTCGCCATGTCGGCTCTCACCGATGTCGACCAGATCCAGACGGTGGCGGCGCAAACACTGACGATACCGTTGCTGGGTTCTGTCGGCCTGGTCACCACGATTGTGATGCTCCTCTTCATCGGAGCTACCGGTAAGAGTGCCCAGATTCCCCTCTATGTATGGTTACCCGATGCGATGGCTGGACCGACACCCGTCTCGGCACTGATTCACGCAGCCACCATGGTGACATCCGGTGTTTACCTGTGCTGTCGCCTGATGCCGCTCTTCCAGGCGGCTCCCGCTGCCCTCACCATCATCGCCGGGATCGGTGCCTGCACCGCACTCCTTGCGGCACTGATCGCATTCGGACAGAACGACATCAAGAAGGTGCTCGCCTACTCGACAGTGAGCCAGCTGGGATACATGTTCTTCGCCATCGGCGTGGGCGCCTTCTCGGCTGCCTTTTTCCATGTCGTGACTCACGCATTCTTCAAGGCCTTGCTCTTTCTTGGCTCCGGTGCAGTGATACATGCGATGCATCACCAGCAGGACATGAGAAAGATGGGAGGGCTTCGAAAACAACTACCCTTTACCCATCTGACATTTCTCGTCGGAACTCTCGCCATCGCAGGGGTACCACCGCTGGCCGGATTCTTCTCCAAGGATGAGATCCTGTTTGCCGGCTTCGAGCAGGGCTTCCTGGCTGGATCCGGTGCAGTGATGCTGTTCTGGGGCATCTCATTCCTGACCGCAGGGATGACCGCCTTCTACATGATTCGCTGCGTCTCCATGACCTTCTGGGGCGAGAGCCGTATCGACCCCGATCTCGAGGGAAAGGTCCACGAACCCGGCGGCTGGATCGGCCTTGCACTGCTGGTGCTGGCCATCGCCAGCGCACTCGGAGGGTTCCTCAATGTCCCCGAGTTCCTCGGTGGTCACGCTTCCCTGGGTCACTTCACAGGCCTTCATCAGGGCCATGAAGGGCTATCACAGGAGGACCTCCATGCCCTCCACGCAGCCGAGTGGCAAAGCATGATCCTGAGTCTTCTCATTGCAGGATCCGGGTTGCTGCTCGCATTCCACTGTTACGGCAAGGGCAAGGATCTGCGCAGACGCTTCATCGAGAGCGGGCCAGGCCAGGTTCTTGGGCGCCTCTCTGCCAACAAGTTCTACGTCGATGAATTTTACAACTCAGTATTCGTTCGCCCTTTTGAGACGCTCAGTCACCTGATGTTCATCTTGATCGACCGGATCCTGATCGATGGAATCCTGGTCAGCGGAACCGCATTGTTGACAAGAAACGTCGGACACCTCTTTCGCAAGATGCAGACCGGCTTCATTCCGGGATACCTGCTGACCTTTGCCTGTGGGGTGCTGGTGCTGCTCTTCATGCTACTGAACTTTCTCAGGCAAGGAGGTGCACAGTGATTCCTGAACTCGAATCCTTCAACCTCCCGGTTCTGAGCCTGATCACCCTGACCCCGGCGGTCGGTGCCATCTTGCTATCGCTCGTCGATCGCAACAACAAGGCACTGCTGCGCCAAGCAGCTCTGATGATCAGTTTCCTGACGCTGCTCTTCTCGCTCTTGATGGTCGGAAACTTCGACAATTCGGTGGGAACGATGCAACTCGAAGAGCAGCACACGTGGATAGAATCCCTCGGTATCAGCTACCACCTCGGTGTCGACGGTATCTCGGTACTTCTGGTGTTGCTGACCAGTTTCTCGATGCCCCTGGTATTCCTGAGCACCTGGAAAGCGATCGACGACAGGGTCAAGGAGTTCCAGATTGCCCTGTTGCTGCTTCAGACCGGGATGATCGGTGCCTTCGTGGCCCTCGACCTGATCCTCTTCTACCTCTTCTACGAGGCGATGCTGATCCCGATGTATCTCATCATCGGCATCTGGGGCGGTCGAGAGAGGATCTACGCGGCGCTCAAGTTCTTCATCTACACGATGGTCGGAAGTCTCATGATGTTCCTCGCCATCCTGTACCTCTACCAGCACACCGGCACCTTCGATCTTCCCCTGATGCTGGAGCGCATCCGCAGCAGCCATCCGCTCGGTCCCGACCAGCAATTCTGGCTGTTCTCCGCATTCACCCTTTCATTTGCCATCAAGGTGCCCATGTTCCCCCTCCACACATGGCTTCCCGATGCACACGTCCAGGCTCCCACAGCAGGATCGGTGGTGCTGGCTGGCGTGCTGTTGAAGATGGGGACCTACGGGCTGCTCCGATTCTCGATTCCGCTCTTCTCGGACGCTGCCTTTGATCTTCAAGGGGTGATGTGCTGGCTTGCCATCGTCGGCATCATCTTTGGCGCCTGCATGGCTCTCGTTCAAAATGACATCAAGAAATTGATCGCCTACTCATCGGTCAGTCACCTAGGATTCGTGGTACTCGCCTGCTTCATTCCGAGCGTCGAAGCGATCACCGGAGGAATCCTCCAGATGGTGAATCATGGACTCTCGACGGGGATGCTGTTCCTGATGGTCGGCATCATTTACGAGCGAAGGCATACCAGAGAGTTGGCGGATTATGGGGGTCTGGCAAAGGTGATCCCGTTATTCACCATCTTCTTCCTGATCGCTGTACTGTCGAGCATCGGCCTTCCAGGACTCAATGGCTTCGTCGGTGAGTTTCTGATCCTGTTTGCGGTATTCAGAGATTTCCCGCTCTGGGGAGTCCTCGCCTCCACCGGCGTCGTGCTGGGAGCGCTCTACCTGCTCAACATGGTCAAGCGGTTCCTCTTTGGCCCCATCGTCCACGAGGAAAACCGGGCTGTTGCGGATCTCTCCGTGAGAGAGATCATCTACTTGCTCCCGTTTGTCGTCATGATGTTCTGGATCGGATTGTACCCGGCTCCATTCATCAACATGGTGAAGCCTACACTGGTCCTCTATGTCGAGATGCTGAAGAGTTAGGAGCCCAAGTTGGAACTCACCATCTCCCGAGCCGAGATCCTGGCGATACTCCCGGCCGGGATTCTATTCATCACCGGCCTGGTGCAGCTGTTTTCTGATCTCGGAAATAAGGGCGACGATACACGCTCCGAAAAGACTCACCTCGCCATGATCGGTGGCGCGGGATTGCTGCTGGCCCTCGCTGCGCTCTTTGTTCAGGGAACCGGCGCATCGACGGGCACGCTCTATGCGGGTGCCATGACCGACGATCTGTTCGGCCGCATGGGAGCCGGTGTCGTCATGATGACGGCTCTCTTCTGTACGTTGATGGCGGGTGGATACCTCGCCAGCAGCGCCAACAATCGCGCAGAGTTTTATTCCTTGATCTGTTTCTGCGCCGGCGCGATGGCACTTCTTTGCCAGGCCACAAATCTGATTTCCGTGTTTGTAGCCATCGAGACGCTGTCACTGGCTGTCTACGTGCTGGCGGGTTACCTCAAGGAGAACCGTTCCGCCAGCGAAGGAGCCTTCAAGTACTTCGTTCTCGGAGCGTTTTCGAGTGGGTTCTTGCTACTGGGGATGGCCTTCATCTACGGCGCAACGGGCGGATCGATTTCGCTCTCAGACATCGCCGCCTCCAATGGCCAGGGAGATTCACTCTTCAGCATCGGAACGCTGCTGATCCTGATCGGATTCAGTTTCAAGATCGGCGCCGTACCTTTTCATTCCTGGGTGCCAGATGTTTACCAGGCCTCCCCCGTACTGGCTGTCGGTTGGATGGCCGTGGCGGTGAAGGCGTCCAGTTTCATCGCGTTGTGCAGGTTCCTGCTCTTCACGGGAGGCGGACAGGAACTGGCGCAGATCCTCGCAGCGATCTCGGTCGTTTCGATGTTGCTCGGCAATCTAGCTGCACTGAATCAAAGAAGTCTGAAACGAATGATGGCGTACTCGGGGATCGCCCACACCGGTTACCTGCTGATCCCGCTGGTGATCGCCGTATCAGGAGAGGGGGCATCGGCTGGCGCGAGCATACCCTTCTACCTGTTCGCCTACGCTGCCACCACCCTGGCTGCATTTGGAGTGATCACGGCGATCAGTGTCACCACTGACCGTGACGATGTCAGTGATCTCGATGGGCTGGCCAGAAATCGGCCATTCCTGGCCATCGGACTCACCGTCGCATTGATCTCTCTGGCAGGAATACCTCTGACCGCCGG
Source organism: Planctomycetota bacterium (assembly GCA_036338595.1). GTDB lineage: Bacteria > Planctomycetota > UBA8108 > UBA1146 > UBA1146 > QNYK01. The sequence goes on from JAYZBV010000025.1 coordinate 9,334, forward strand.
CTTTGTTGGCAAGTTGATGATCCTGCAAGGTGCTGTCAGCAGTGGATTCCTCACCCTTGCGCTGATTGCGATCATCACGACCTTGATCAGCGTCTACTATTACCTGCGGCCGGTGGTGGCGATGTGGTTCCGTGAGCCACGATCCTCCTTCGATCTGGTTCCAGCACCCTGGGGAGTTCTCTTCACCGTGGCTGTCTGTACCGTCGCGACCGTTTCCGTCGGTATCTTTCCTGGTTGGCTGGTGAACCTCTCGAGGCTCTCGGTAGAAACCATACTCGGCTGATCGATCATCGGCTCTCTGGCAACCGCCCAGATGTGGGCCTAGAATGAGTGACCTTCCGGATCACCAATGGTGCGTCGACCCGGATGAAACACGACTCTGACATTATTCTGGGGCGGGGGGCCAATGCGTAATGTGTTCTTACTTCTCATCATCTCCGGTGGAATCTGGTGGGGATACTCCATCTGGATCGATGCAGACAAGATCGAGACGAACGAAGACAGCGCCATCGGCGCCCAGAGCGATCCCGAATCCAGTTCGACGTCACCCGGGAGCGCTACCGACCCGGAATCCAATGATGCGACAGTAACGACCTTGCAGCCCGATGTCCCCGATATCGAATCAGACCAGATCCAGCAGTTACGAGGTCAGTTGCAGGCGGACCCGGATGATGGCACACGCATTCGACTGGCTCAGGTGCTACTCGCATCCGAAAATCCCAAGAACCGTGGCGAGGCGATGGGAATCCTCACCCGCATCGAAAAGGCGGAAGGAGATCTTTCCGCTACAGCACGCGTCTTGCTACTGCGAGAAGCGCAGGGTACCGAGCAGATCAGAATCGCCCAGCAGATCATCCCATCGGGACCGGACACCGCCGGCTACGGCGAGGCCTGCCTCGTCATCGCGAATCAGATCGGTTTCGAGACGGACACCACTGCCGTCCGCTGCTGGCAACTGCTCTCCGATGCCTATGTCAGTTCGGATGAAATCGAATGGCGCGCACCGATTCGACAAAAGTTACGCAACCTGGTCGACTTCTGGGTCATTTCAAAGCGCACCTTCTCGATGGCAGGCTTCGCTACAGTGACCAGCGGAGATTCACTCTCGCGGATCGCTCGGAGCAACAAGATCACCGTCGATTCCCTGCGTTCACTGAACCACCTGAAATCCGATGTGATTCATCCGGGACAAAAATTGAAATTCCTGAATGGGATTTTCACCGTCGACATCGACAAGAGCGATTTCTGGCTCGATCTCTACATCGATGGGCGCTGGTTGCAGGGCTTTCCGGTCGGACACGGCAAGGACAACTGCACTCCCAGCGGAGATTTCGTCGTCGATCTGGTGCAGAAGAAACCGATGTGGCAGCCCCGAGATGGTCGACCTCCCATCGCCTACGGTGCCGAGGGAAACCCTCTCGGCGAGCGCTGGGTAGGCTTCGAGGATACCCCCTCCCACCAGGGCCTGGGCATCCATGGCACCAGCGACCCGGAGACGATCGGCTCGATGGGATCGGAAGGGTGTATTCGACTGAGGAATGAGGACGTTGTGGACTTTTTCCCCTGGATGCGTGCGGGCACCCGCATCCACATCCACGACTGATCTGCTCGATCAGGTTCGAAGTTGTGCCTGGAAGCGGCTCTCGAGTCTCTGCATCAAGCCTTCGATCGATTCATCCACTTCTTCATGGGTCAAGGAACGATCGCCAGCTCTGAACGCCATCGAGAAGGTGACACTCTTTTGACCCTTTGGAACCTGCTTGCCCTGGTAAACATCGACAAAGGTCAACTCCTCGAAATGATCCAGTTGTGCGGATTCCACTTCCGATGAAATATCTCTCCACAGGACCGATTCCTCGATCACGATGTTGAGATCTCGGCGCACCCCGGGGTAACGAGAAAACTCGCTGTAACGATGACTGAACTCTGCGTGGTCGATCAGGGTTCCAAGATCCAACTCTCCGCACCACGATTCGCCGGGCACCCCATCGATGGCAACAGCACCGATCAATCCGAGCCTCTCGCTGGATAGGTCGAGGGCAGCCGCGGTTCCTGACAGCATTCCCGAGCCGCTGGAAACTGGATTCCATGTCATCGAACGCCGTGCTGAGAGGTCCAACCTGAGCAGTTCCAGCACTGCATCCGCAATCCCTCGGATCTCTCGATACGGCTCAGCATCTGAATTCGGATCGCTCATGCTATGGACCCACGCCAGATGCAACTTCTCGACAGGCCTGTCGACACCCTCACGGCGATGGAAAACCCTGGCCACCTCGAACAGGCGCACCCCCTCGACACCGTGCAGACGATTGCCTCGCACGCAAGAGAGCAATCCTGGCAGCAGGCTGCGACGCAGCACCCCCTCGTTGGCTCGAACAGGGTTTCTCACCACCCACGGATCGCCGATACACCACCACTCTTCCAGATCCCTCTGGACCCCCTCCTCGCCAAAGGAGAAGGTCAGCGCTTCATGGTGGCCACTGCCCTCGAGCAATGATTTGGTGCGTTCGATCAACAGAGCTTCCTGGTCCTCGGGAATCACGCGCACCTGCATGCTGCGATCAGGCACCCTGTCGAGGCCGTAGATACGCCCGACTTCCTCGATGAGGTCGATTTCCCTGGTGCAATCTGCACGCCAGGAGGGAGGCGCCCAGAGGCTCTCAGAAGACGATTCCGAATCCGGTTCGAATCCCAGTGCCACCAGGATGGTGCGGATCCTCGCAACCGAAATCTCAACACCGAGAATCTTCTCGACTCGTTGGGGGCGAAGGGACACCGCGGGTGGGGCTGCGAGCAGGCCATCGCGGGTGGTTTCCATGCAGCCGGACAGAACCTGCGCGTCCGTCTCTCGGCAGAGCAGGTGGAAGAAGCGACGGGAAGCAGCATCTGCCCCGTCGACATCGACACGTCGCTCGAATCTGTACGAGGAGTCACTGGTGAGCCCGTGGCGCCGAGAAGTCTCCCGAACCGGGACAGGATCGAACCAGGCACTCTCGAGCAAGATACGATCTGTATTGCCACTGACCTCGGTCCGAGCTCCCCCCATGACACCGGCTAACGCCACTGCCCGGGATGAATCAGCGATCACCAGATCGTCCGAGTCGAGTGCCAGCGCAGTGCCGTCGATGGCATCGAATTGCTCTCCACGGCGTGCACGCCGAACGATGATCTCTGGCCCCTCAAGCAGGTCGAGATCGAACGCATGGAGCGGTTGTGCGAGGTCCATCAGAACATAGTTGGTCAGATCCACGACGATGTTGATCGACCTCAGGCCGATCGATTCGAGACGACGAATCAACCATGCAGGGCTGGCCCCCGCATCGACATCGAAGGCGATCCTGGCCGTGTACCTGCCACAGCGATCGTCATCGTCCACCTCGATACTGGTCACCTCATCGAGGGCATTGCCTGCCGCGTCCTTCTCGATCTCTGGAAAGTCCAGCCCGAGAGGCTTGAGTGGAACATCGAGGATACATGCCAGTTCCCTGGCTACGCCGCGGTGACCCAGGTGATCCGGGCGGTTGGATGTCACCTCGAGTTCGAGTACATGGTCGGTCCCATGCGTTTCGATGGCCTCGCAATTGAGACCACACATGGTGAGCTTTTTCGCTACTTCTTCGACAGGAAGATCAAGTTCTACATGATCTCGCAACCAGTCGAGCGACACCTTCATGACTTGTACTCCCGGTAATTCAGTCGCTCATCTCCATCAGGAGAATTGCTGGAGAAACCTGACATCATTTTCGTAGAGGTAACGAATATCCGGAATGTTGTAGGAGGCCATCGCCACCCGCTCGATCCCGAGACCAAATGCAAAACCGGTCCACTTTTCTGGGTCGATACCGACCGCCTCGAGGACATTCGGGTCGACCATCCCACAGCCCCCCATCTCCATCCAGCCACCGCGCCAGTACAGGTCTACTTCTGCACTCGGTTCGGTGAAGGGGAAAAACGAAGGCCTCAGCCTCAGTTTCATCCCGTCTTCCTGCAGTAACTGCTGGAAGAAGCTCAAGAGGGTTGCCTTGAGGTGGCCAAAGCTCATCCCCTCATCGATGACGAGACCTTCGAGCTGGTTGAACATGTAGGAGTGGGTCGCATCGACGGTATCGGGACGAAACACCTTTCCAGGAGCGATGATACGCAATGGCGGTGGCGTGCCCTCCATGACTCGAACCTGGACCGTGGAGGTCTGGCTACGCATCAGCAGGTCGTCCTCGAGGAAGAAGTTCTCTGAGGGATCCCTGGCGATGTGATCGACCGGGATATTCAAGCCGGTGAAATTGTGCCACTCGTCCTCCACCTCGGGGCCGTCAGCGACCTGGAAACCGAGGTTGCCGAAGATGTTGATCATCCGTGATGCGACCAGCTGTACAGGATGCCTACTGCCGCGCTGCGGGAGTCGGCCGGGAAGGGTGACATCGGTCTGGGCGACCCCCCTCGCAGTGGTAGAGGCTGCAGGAGGCCCCCCGAGCCGCTCTCTAGCAGCCGCCAGTGCCGCCTCGAGCGTTTCCTTGACGACATTTGCGCGGGCCCCGAACGAGGCACGCTCATCGACAGGCAATTTGCCCAGTGAGCGGAGAATCTGCTTGAGGGACCCCTTTTTGCCCAGGACGCCAACGCGAACCAGTTCCAATCCGGAAGCGTCGGAAGCAGACTCGATCGCCTGCAACGCCTCGGATTCGATGGTATCGAGATCCACCTGGGACCCTTCGCTCATTGCTGCGCGCCGCGGGCAATCCCGACGAGCGCAATGAAGGCCTCGTTGTTACGGATCGCTAACTCGGAGATCATCTTCCGATCCAGATCGACGTGGGCACACTTGAGTCCATGAATGAATCGGCTGTAGGAGATGTCGTTTTGACCACAAGCTGCCGAGATCCGGGTGATCCAGAGGCGACGGATCATGCGCTTCCGTACGCGCCGGTCGCGGGTTGCGTATGCTTCAGCCCGGATGATGGTTTGCTTGGCTGTCTGGTACTGACGACTTGCGGCCCCGAAGAAGCCCCTGGCTTTTCTGAGAATCCGCTTCTGCTTGCGGTGACGAGCGACGCCAAAACGTACTCGTGCCATCGAATTATCCCTTCCAGTGAGCAACGCACGGGAGGAATCGTGATCGATTCGCTCGGGACCTCATGGTCCGTCATCCCCGGAATTGCCGGCCGGTGCGCCATCTGGCGCGATGTTAGTTACAAATTTCTTACACCATGCACTACGGGTCTGGCGACTAGCCGACCCCGAGCAGTTTTTTTATCACCTTCGCATCACACTCTGGAACGATTTCGGTGCGCCGACCGCGGCGAATCCTGGTGGCGTTCCAGGGGCCCATCCGATGGCTCTTTCCAGCGCGGTGACGCTTGATCTTTCCGGTCCCCGTCACCTTGACCCGCTTCTGCAGGCCCTTGTGAGGCTTGTGAGTCTTTCTGGCCACCGGGGCCCCTTTCCAGTCACGTCTCCCTCATGCAGAGGGAGATCGCTCATTTCTTCTTTGCCAGCACCATCGCCATCCGGTTTCTTGCTTCTTGAACCGGCTCACGCTCCATCTTCGCCAACTCTTCGAGTTCATCGAAGAACCTGAGGAGTACCTCTTTGCCCAGATCAGGGTGCCTTTGTTCACGCCCCCGAAAAACCATCGTCACCAGCACCTTATGGCCCTCTTCGAGGAAATTTCGAGCTCTTCGCAGTTTGACATCCAGATCGTGTCGTTCTGTCTTGGGCCGCAGTTTCACTTCCTTGATCTTGCGGACCTTTTGCACCTGCTTGGAGTTCTTCGACTGATCGTACTTGAACTTGCCAAAATCCATCAACTTGCACAATGGCGGATCGGAATTTGGATTCATTTCGACCAGATCGAGCTCTTTTTCCTGCGCCATTTCCAGTGCGGCAATCAACTCCACGACACCGACCTGATTCCCCTCATCGTCGATGAGGCGTACCTGCCCCGGCGCGGGCCTGTCGATGATCCGGTACTTGGTCTGCTCGGCGATGTCGGTCCTCCTTCTCGAATCCTCAGATCTCTGGATACTGAAGTGGTAGATCGGCCATTTCTGGCCTCTGAGAACTCCGATGGATACACCGTACAGGGGCCTGATGGCAAGCCGTAAACCCCGAATTACGGGGTTGTTGGGTAAAAAAAACGAGTTCCGGGGGAAACCCCCATCGCTTCAGGAGGTCTCTCCCTCTTTCGGCTCTGCATCCGGCTCATCTCGGGGGGCCAATTGCAGGCCCACCTCATCGAGTTGAGCATCGGATACGAAGGTCGGTGCCCCCGTCAACAGGCAGGTGCCGCGCTGAGTCTTGGGAAAGGCGATCACCTCTCGGATCGAATCGTCCCCCGCCAGCACCATGACCAGTCGATCGATCCCGAGAGCGATTCCGCCATGAGGGGGCGCCCCGTATTTCAGCGCCTCCAGCAGAAAACTGAATTTACTCTGTGCCTCTTCATGACTCAGACCGATCGCCTCGAAAACTCGTTCCTGGAGATCTCTCTGGTGTATCCGGATGCTACCGCCACCCACCTCGAAACCATTGAGAACCAGATCGTAAGCCCGTGCTCGAACCGATAGGGGCGAGTCCTCCAGTTGATCCAGATCCTCAGGATTTGGCGATGTGAAAGGATGGTGACAGGGAACCGGCAGCCCACTCTCTTCATCTTCATCGAAAAGGGGGAACTCCGTGACCCAGCAAAACTCGAGAGCGCCGGGTTTCAGATGTCCGAGACGATTCGCCAGTTCCTTGCGAAGAAACGACAGTGAGTTGATCACGATGCGCTTCGAGGCATCGGCAACGAAGTAGCACAGATCCCCCACCTCCATGGCGCTTCGCTCGATGAGCGCCGCACCCGCTTCGTTGTCACAAAACCTTGCGACAGGCCCTGCCAAGCCCTCGTCACCCAGTTTCATCCAGGCGAGACCACCCGCCCCCTGGTTCTTGACGATCGCCTCGAGCGACTCGATCTCCTTGCGCGACCATGCACCGCCACCGGGGACCCGGATGGCGCGTACCGCACCCCCGGCCTCGACCGCCCCGGAGAAGACCTTGAATCCCATCTCAAGCGCCAGATCGGAGAGTTCAAAGACCTCCAGGTCACTCCTGAGGTCAGGTGCGTCACTCGAATAACGAAGCAGTGCATCGTCGTACTGGATGCGGCGAAATGGCGTCTCGACTTCCTCACCGGTGAGTGCGCTGACGACATGAGCCATCAACCCCTCGAGCACTTCCATGACGTCATCTTCCTCGACACAGGCCATCTCGAGGTCGAGTTGCGTGAATTCTGGCTGTCGATCCGCTCGAAGATCCTCGTCCCTGAAACAGCGAACGATCTGCATGTAACGATCGAATCCTGCCACCATGAAGAGTTGCTTGAAGATCTGTGGAGATTGAGGGAGCGCATACAATTCTCCCGGATTGAGACGGCTCGGAACCAGGAAATCGCGGGCACCCTCCGGCGTGCTTTTTGTCAGCATCGGAGTTTCCAGATCGACAAATTGCTGCTCGTGCAGGTAATTTCGGATCTCGTGCTGAAGGTCCGACCTCAATTGAAAGCGCTTTTGAACATCGGGTCTGCGCATATCCAGGAAACGGTACTGAAAACGCAACTCGTCATTCACCTGATCCCCGCCAGAGGAATCGAAGGGCAGCGCGGGACAGTCTCCCAGAATCGATGCAGTGGTGCCGATCAACTCGATCTCACCGGTTTCGAGACGCGGATTTTTCATTCCTTCGGGACGTGCCTCGACTCGGCCAACAACCTGAAGCACTTGCTCAGAGCGAAGGGCTTCCAGCGCATCGACATCGATGGAGTCGGGAGACAACGTCACCTGCGTGCGTCCATATCGATCACGAAGATCGATGAAGCGCAGCCCCCCGTGATCACGCACGGTATCAATCCAGCCGACGAGGGTGACTTCCTGGCCAACGTTCGCGGCACGAAGTTCACCACAGGTATGGCTTCTCAGCATCTCGACTCCTCTTTCCCCATCGGCGGTGATCTGTCTCTGTGAGATTCTACGCCAGTGCGGTGCTTCGGCCACCCATGTCGGAAAGTGATCCCGAGGCAAGATCTGCGACGCCGAGCAGCGTAGCCAGTTCTCGCCACCGGGTCCCTGCCGGGCTGTGCTGGCGCCAGCGATCGACCTCGCGCAGAGCCGCTTGGCGCAGCCGCTGGCCCGCCACATCGTCTCCTGCTTCTTCCCTGGCCTTCGCCCACCATAACAACACCGCAGCGTGGCCCTCACGTGTCTCCTGTTTCAACAGCCTCTTCCAGGCACTGAGAGCGATTCCTTCCTTCTCCGCCGGGGCTGCCTCATTGTTTCTTTCGAGCGTCAGCAAGATCGACATCGGCTGCGCCCTCAGGCGCAGCGCATCGAGAGCCGCCATCTCCAGGTACCTGGCAGCCTCCTGATGCTGACGCCTTCTCAGCAGCACCTTGCGCCGATCGAGGGCTTTTCGGGCCCTTCGATGGCCAACAGGCTCCGGGTCGGTTCCCGGTTCCGGAATCGATCCGGCGGCGATCCTGCGCCTCTCCGTCTGTGCCATCGCATTCTGTCCCAGGCGCTCCAGCAATCGGGCGCGCTCTCGACGCAACGGTGCCAGGTCTCGATCCGTTCCGCGCAGACGCAACGAGGTGATCCCCCGATCCAGGATGCTCAGTGCCTCGGATGGATCCCCCATCGAAAATGCACAGCGGCTCTCAAGAATCAGATGACGCCCATGAACGTCGACCGACTCCTTCTCATGAGGTGCTCGATGAACAGGTGTTGCATCGAGGATCTGACGCGCGGTGCAGGGGCGGCCGGCTGCCCATTCTGAAGCTGCGACGAGCAGATTTCCCTCCCATGCGACGATTCCTGCGGATCCATCCAGGGTCAGGGCCTCCTCGAGACAGCGAGAAGCAGCGCGAATCCAGCCGGCACCCGACTCGCAACGAGCCAACAGCAACAGGGCCCGGGGCAACTGTCCCCGACAATGAAGCCTCGCTTGCTCGATCAACCCGGTGACTTCAGAGTGTGCCAGCGCTCCATCTCCCAGTCGAAGCGATGCTTCAGCGGCTTCGATTCCCGCGACGATGGATGCCTCTCTCCTCGACTCCTGAAAACACAGGTGATGGTGCCAGCGACTCCAGATCCTCAAGGATCTCAGGTCCTCCATCGCCCGGGCACGTAGACACTGCGCCTCGACGATGCGACACACTCGAAATTCTGACGCGGGAGATTCGAGCACCTGACGCGCCAGATCGATGGCCTGCAGCCTTGCGCCTCTTGCGAGTGCGCAGCGACAGCGTTCCAGGAGAGCCGCATCGACAAGGTCCTGTTGGTCTTCACCGACTTCCACATGCAGTAACGGAGCCGATGTTGCGCCTCGACGCGCCAGCGCCCTCAGGATGCGGGACCTTTCGATCGCTACCAGTATCCGTTCGCGTTCGATTTCGTGTTCTGGACCTTGCGACGAATCAGTGGCCTCGTCGAGAATTTCTAGCGCCTGCTGAGGATCCCCATCACGACGGGTGGTGTGCGCTCTCAGGCGTGCCAACCGCATCGCCGACAGGGTACCGCTCGGATGCCACTGGGCGGCAACACGCCATGCACGATCACGATGGGCTGCGTTTCCCAGTTGATCCTCGACTTGCCCCAGCAAGTCTGCCCACCTGCCCTGGGTGTGGTCCCCGAGCAGGTCGACCAGTGGCGTCAGCAAACTGGCCAATCTGCCAGCATCTCGGCTGCGCTTCGCCTCATCTTCGAACCATGGCTGAAGCAACAGCGCCGCCTGTTCTGGATTCCCTGAGTTCATCTGATGCCGCACCCGATCGAGAGAATCACACTGAGGGAGTCCCGACGCCCTCTCATGCATCGCCTTCCGACGTCGCGGTTCTATCGCTAGCAGTACCCCCTCAGCCTGGAACGGCTCTCGCCAGTGAATCGCTCCATCGAGGCGAATCCAGTGCTTTTGAACCAGACCCGAGATCACCGACGGAACCAGTCCACGATCGATGCCCGCAACCGTGGCCACTTCCGACGGTGTTGCAGGGGCGCCGACGATGGCGAGGGCTTCCAGCACATATCGATGCTCTTGCTCGAGGTGCAAGACCTGTTCGACAACCCGATCCCTCCAGCGATCTTCCGGAAGGGAGTTCGATTCCCGCCAGATCCATCGGCGGCCGTCGTGCCCCAGGTCACCAGCAACGATCCTCCCGATCAGGATTCTCTCCCAGATGGATGGACTTCCTGCACCCCAGTTCTGCAGGCGACGATGCAGTTTTGAATCCACCGTGGCGCCTGGCAGTGCCCTGGCCAGCCACTCATCCAGGTCGATGGAAATCGCATCGTCGGTACAGATCACCCGGTGCGAGTGCCTTGCGAGAAACTCGCCAAGGAATCCGCCTGGGGCGATCGAACAGTGAAGCCACCAGATCAACTTGCAGTCCGACACATCGGTCGTCTGCATCGCCTGCTGCATCATCTGGGTCGCAGAGTCAGGGTCATCGATCTGGATGACGACATTGCTGGAGCCAGGGGGTATCGATCGGATGACATCCTGAAGCGGGGCATCGGTAGCCGCGTCAACGCAGATCACAGGCAGGCCCCGAGACATCAACTCCACCTCGACACGATTCGTGATCTTGCGGCGATCACCTTCGCGCCGATGAAGATGGAGGACGATACCTCCGACATCCTTGACTCCAAGGAACTGGTCGAGCACCAGCCGAGGTAATTCGTCACCGACTCCTGGAAATTTCAGTTGAGCCATCAGTGACGACTCCGACTCCACCACGCACCTTCCCTCTGCGGAAGGAAACACACGCTCCAGCGACGCAAGCACCTCACCCGCATCGTGAGGCCGATCATCGGGGCGCTTCTTGAGCATCTTGTCGATGATGAAGGCGGCAGCATCCGGAAGCCCACCTCTGAACTGCTTCAGAGGTGTGGGATCATCCTGCAGGTGAGCCTTCCCCAGTCGAGAGCGATCCATATTCTCGAAGAGAAGGTGACCGCACCACCACTGATAGAGCAGCACACCTGCCGAATAGATGTCCCCCCTCGCATCCGGCCTTTCACCGAGCCATTGCTCGGGCGGCATCGCATGAGGAGTCCCGAGGATCTTTTCCTCTGGAGGCTGCCCCTGCTGCTGGCACAGCCCGAAATCCAGCAGCACGGGATCGGGTGAATCCCCCGGTCTCAGCGGTCGTCGAAGGCGAATATTGTCAGATTTGATGTCTCCATGAACCCAGCCATTGCGATGCAAGAAGGCCAGGGCGCGAAGAAATTTACGAGTCATCTCCACCCAGTCAGCGAGGGAGAGTGTGCCCGCCAGTTCCGTGGAGACGGGACCTGCCAGCACCTCGCTGCTGAACCACCGAGCCCCATCCCCGGGATCGATGCCATACTCCTGCACCGCCAGGATCGAGGGGTGACGCAATCGGGCGAGGTGATCGAACTCACGTCGATGACGTTCCCCGATCGGCCAACAGGAATCCTCGGGCGCCACTCGTTTGAGGGCCACGTCCTCGGCGGCCAGCCCGTCTCGACAGTGCCACACCTCACCCATGCCGCCACGCCCGAGCATGGCTGCAGGGTAAAATCGGCCAGCGATGGGCCGGTCCGTTCTGGAAGGGTCAGAATTGGCCACGGGGCTCCGTCTCAGGGGAGATCGCCCTGCTCCCGTCTAATTCTACGACAATTTGCCGAATTCGTCCTACCGCAGAGGACGGTCACGGCAGCAATAGGGCCATTTCCTGGGTTCATATCGCTTCGATGATCGAATTTGTCACGATGGAATTCAGCCCGAGGTATTTTTCTTACGCCCCGAATTTCAGAGATGATGCGCCGATGCACAGACATCCGAGGTTCTGCTCACCGGGCAACGACGCAGAAGCTGATGACTGGAGCAGATGGCACCTGTCCTTGACAGTTACAGGTTGCGCTGTGACTCCCCGGCGCAGAAGGCCCTCAACAACCGTATCGGAGTCCAGCCGGTCACATGAAGTGACTGATCGAGGGTCAGTGAGTGCTCCTCCAGGAGTCGCTTCATCTCGACCCGATCGCTGCGTGATCCTCGCTCGTAGCGATTCGCGTCATCTGCGATGCCAGCACAGATTTCGATGACATCCCGGGCACGGGTGATCAGGTGAGCGCCGGACTGGATCAGATCGTGGCAACCATCGTGTGTACCACCCTGAGCCGGACCAGGAACAGCACAGACCTCACGCCCCTGATCGAGCGCATGGGATGCAGTCCCCATCGATCCTGATTTGAGGGTCGCTTCCACCACGACCACTGCCAGGCTCCAGCCACTGATGAGACGATTTCGGCGCGGAAAGTGATGTCGTAGCGGCGCAGTCCCTGGCCGATACTCACTCATCAGCGAGCCACCCAGGTCGATGATTCGACGAGCCAACCGCTGATTCTCTGGCGGGTAGATCGCTGGCAAACCATTACCCAGCAGCACAAGGGGAGCCGGTCCTCCCTGCGCAGCACCACACACCGCACCCTCCAACGCTGCCGCATCGATACCGCGGGCGAGCCCGCTGACAATCCGGAATCCGCTCAGGGTCAGATCAGATGCGATCTCGAATGCGAGTCGGAGGCCCGCCACGGACGCTTTTCGACTGCCGACAATGGCGACGGTCGGCACACAACCAGGAATCTGCCCGCACAGCCACAATCCCCGTGGCGGCTGATTCACCGATTCCAGTTCTGCTGGCCATTCCTGGTGCTGTGGATTCCAGTTCCACGGATCAGGAATTTCAGTACCGCGTGGCTTCGCGCCCTCTTCCATCGCTTCATCTGCATCGTCATGTTTCCACTCACTCTGCAGCCTCTGGGAATTCAGGGTTCCCCCCCTCTGCGTGCAGCATGCTGGAGGAGCCGCCGAGCACCACGACCCCATTCCCACCACGGACCGGAAACGGTTGCCATCTGCTGCACCACTGATCGTTACTGCTCACTCTATTGCCATGTACTGGGGCATTCCTCACTGGATGCGGGCTCGGCCCTGACCCTGGCCGTTTCCGCAAAGACCAGCCCAAGCCCACTTCGGCTATGCACTTAGGAGAATTCTCGACGGGTTGGCATTGTAAATGCATTGGTGCCGGTGAGCCTCATGAAAAACTGACCACCCAAAGGTCCACCAGGAGTCACCTTGCAGAATCCAGACCAACACGAGTTTCGAAGCAACTCTTTTCAAAACACAAAACAGTGGCTTCATTTCAACATCCAGAATGACCTGCAAAACTGCCGAGGCTGCCGAAGACGCTCGCGCCAGTCGATCGGAGAGACACGGGAATACTCGACCTGGTTTTGTAGCGCATGTCATGCGGGTGAGAGTACTCCGCTGAGTCTGCACCCGGTGGTGAGAGCGATCCTGGATGGAGCGCCGGTACCGAGACCTCGTTGCGATCGCACGGGAGAACGGATGGACATCTCGGATGCCTGGATCTCCAGTGATTGCCGCCGCATCTACAGGCGTCAGATCGCCAGGCAGGATCAGGCCACTCGCCAGATCGAAACTGCGCTTCGCAGCATATCGCCCGGCTTTCCTCGAACCGAAACTCACCTCAGGGTGAAACCCATCTCCGAAGTGACTGGCTCGAGATTCCCATCGGCGGATGGTGCGCCCATGCCTGCCGAAGCAGTCCATTCGACACAAAGTTGCAGCGGCCAGTACCGACGCTAACCCCTCTCTGATGGTCTCCGGGAGCCCCCGGGTTGAAGAATCCGTGCTCCCGGAGGGCTCATCGTGTACCCTCTGAGAGGGCGTTGCCGCCGCCCGATCAGTCCGCGGAAGGATCTCCTTCATGGTTCGTGCCTCCCGGGTGATTCCCTGCCTCTTTCTCGCCGCCATCATCCCGACCCTGATCGCCGCTGGCCTCGATGCTCGCGATGTCTCCTATGTGGATGAACTATTTCAGAGCATCGAGCGTCAACCTCTCGATGCACGGGAACGGGTAGCGTTGAGGGCGTTGCGCAATCGAATTCGCCATGACGATGCACGTTCCTCGACGCGCGGCCCCGAGCAACAGCAAAGCCAGATCGACGATGTGATGCTTTGTGCGGCGGGACTGCTCGATGAGCGTCAATTCCTGGTCGCCACGGGCCGCCTGAAGACCACTCGCCAGCAACTGCGATTTGAACTGAGGCAACTCCGAGTCGAGATCCTCCGGCTGGAGCAGATCACCCGGGACCTCCAGAAGCAGGGAACCCCTTGAGCAGGAACTCTGCCGCATCCACACCTCCGCTGCTGATCTTGTCGCTCACCCTGTCTCTGGCACTACCACTGCAGTCAGGCTGTGAAGGAGTCGCGCCGGCTCGTCACGACTCCGGAAGTGGTTCTGTCGCTTCTCAACTGGAACAAACGCTCTGGAGTCCCACTCTGCACTGGAGCGGCATTCGATTCCGATTTGAACTGACTCCCGGTGAAGAGAACCTCACCCCTCAATTCCTTTACGAGGGTAACTCTGACATCCTTCGAGTGGGCCAGCGGCAGGTAACTCTGATTCGAACCCGGTTCAAGATCGACGGAACCTATTTCGACTGGCCAGTAGAGAGCATCATCTGGATTCATCGAATCCCCGACACCGATCGACCATTCTTTCGACGCGAAGGCGCCCTGCAACTGACCTGGGTCGGTAACGGCAAGCATGCGGTCGTGGAGGAGCAATGCCAGGACGGCACCATCGTGTGGACAATGTCTTCTGCACGGATCACACGTCACCAGGACGGGACAGTTCTGTATCAGGGCCGGGGTCCCGATGTGACACGAAGCGGTCCGTGGAAGCTGCTGCTCGGCCCGCGTGGCGAGATCGTTGCGGGTTCATCGTGAAGCCATCGCCTGCACCGGAACACCTCTTCGACCTCTCGCCAGAGCACCTCGAAAAACACCTCGAGTTGTGGTGCCAGCAACACAACCTTCCGGGTTACAGGGCAAAGCAAATCGGGCAGCATCTGTTCGAGGGCAGAACCTACGACCCCGCTCAGATGACATCGCTTCCTGAAACCGTTCGCCAGGAGCTTTCCGCTGGACTGCTTCGATCACCGCTGATCACCGCAGAGAAGTTGCACTCGTCCGATGGCACCATCAAGTTCCGGTTCCTTCTCGAAGACGGCCTCTCCATCGAATCCGTCTGGATTCCTACGGATGATCGAGGAACCCTTTGTATCTCCAGCCAGGTCGGCTGCGCTGCGGGCTGCACCTTCTGCGCCACCGGTACCATGAATTTGACTCGCAACCTGCACTCTCGGGAGATTGTAGCGCAATGGCTCGCTGTTCACGCAGCAACCACCGCCGAGGGATTGTGCGGTGTGACGCAGGTCGTCTTCATGGGGATGGGCGAACCGCTCCATAATTATCCAGCGGTATCTCTCGCCATCGATTGGCTCTCTTCTGCAAAGGGATTTCATTTCAGTCCACGTCGTATCACCGTATCGACCGTCGGCGTTGTCCCAAAAATCAGGGAGCTGGTCAAGGACCACCCCCAGGTTCGTCTTGCAGTCAGCCTTCACAGTGCTATTGCGGAGACCCGAGACAGCATCGTGCCCATCAATACGCGCCACGATCTTGATCAACTCGGAGCAGTTCTGGAGGAGGTCAAGGACGACTCCCGCAGGATCAGCATCGAATATGTGCTGTTGCCCGGGGTCAACGATTCCGAGGAGGAAGCGATTGCGCTGGCCCTCTTCGCAGCGAGATGTGGCGCACACATCAACCTGCTTCCCTTCCACCCCTTCGAAGGTGCGCCCCATGCCGCTGCGGGAGCAGCAGAGGTGGGACGATTCCAGTCGATGGTTCAGAAGAACTACGAGGGCTCCGTCACTGCCCGTCGCAGCCGCGGCCTCGATATCGACGGAGCCTGTGGCCAGCTGGTGCTCAAGACGCGCCCAGATCCGTCGAGCTAAAAAACAAGGGGAAACCGCAAAGCGGTTTCCCCTTGTGATTCATCATCTTTCGATGGTGAACCGTTAGCATCCATCGCCCAGAGCAGATTCGAGCTGGAGCAAATCCGGAATGTTGTTTGAATCGCGATCAAAAACCTTCGGATCCGGTTTCGGTTCTGGCTTCGGGTCTGGCTTCGGCACCGGCTTGGGAGTGGGTTTCGGCTTCGGCTTTTCCCACACTGGCTTCGGCTTCGGCTTGGGCTTTTCCCACACTGGCTTCTTCTCGCCAGCCTCAGCCTCACCTGCAGTCGCCTTACCCTCCTGCTCCGCAGCGCGAGCCGCTTCGCGTTCACGCCGCACCTCAGCAAAAGAGCGTCCTTCAGGACGACCAAAAAGCGTCGGAGAGACTCCCGAGTTGAGTGCGATCTCATCGTAGTTCTGTTCGAGACTCAGTTCCCCGTCCTCGAAGATCTTCTTGATGGTAGGAATCTTGATCCAGCGATTTCGATCATCGCTGAAGCGGATTCGAGTGTACTCGCTGAAGAAGACTTCCTTCTTGATCACTGCCGGAGCCTGACCTTCGTTCCAGGTCTTGCGCAACAGCAATCCGTCCTCTTCGGAGAATGCATACATCAGCACCTGGTTACCAGCAAAGGCTTTCAGTTCCACCATCTTGCAGGCAGTACCGAGGACCGTCTGGTCATTCTTCAGGGTGGCAACATAACCATTGTCCTGGAACGTGATGAAGAAGTCATCGATGTGCTTATCCCAGACAAAAACAATGAGAGTCTTGCCAGCGAGCGGAGACACCGCCCCCATCGCTTTGACCCATGCCTTTTCTCCGTCGTAAACCTGCACGAAGTTGAGCGGTTCGTTGTTCTTGGTCAGGCCGAGACCAGGTAGTTGCCATTCTTCTCGGATCATCAGCGCACCTTCACCGGTCCGCTTGAGGAAACGAGCCATCTTCATCACGGTCTCATTTGTAGGATCGATCTTCTTGTTCTTGAACCGTTCGACTCGATCAGTGATGGACAGCATCGTCTCGCGTCCGCCAACCGCTTCGAGGTACTTCTGGATCACCTCCATCGCAGCAGGATCACTCTTCGGAATTCCGAGAATGTCCCCATCCAGGATGTCATCCTCGTCGGCAGCCGGTTCCTTCGTTTCCTTGTCGGGGAGATCCACGGGCGCAGGATCCTGAATGCGTTGAGTTGCAGCGGCCTGCTGGACCGGAGAGCTCCAGACCAGAAATGCCGCCAACAAAAAGAGGCCGGCGAGGTACCTTCCGGCGGGGGAAGCAGTATTCATCGAAATCAGTCCTTCCAGCGAGCCAGGAAGTTTTCTGCTTCCCGACGGTGATCCAGTGTTCAGTGCCCCGATCTTCGTCGCCGAGTGGTCCCCTGTGGGTTCTTCGGCATCGGGCCAGTGTCAGATGAGTACCCGGCATCCGCCAGATTTCGGAATCTCGGACTTACGCAGGATACTGTGCGGACCGCTCCGGGTCAAAACGACCCGGAAACGTCACCTTTGGCCTCCTCAGGGCTGCTGGTGGCAGGAACCGGCGTCATCGGCCCAGGATCCCCCATCAAGTGCGCAAAACCCTCCCTGCGTAGCCAGGAGCGTACCGTCTGTAGAGGTACGAAGAGTCCCATATGAGGCACCACCATCGGAGACCTCTTGCCGTAGGTGTAGATCATGCTGCTGATTCCCACCAGCCTGCCATCGCCAGCGAGGAAGATCCCGCCGCCGGAGTTGCCGAAAAAGGTCGGCGCACTGACCATCCAGAAAACCTCATCGGCGACAGGTTTGTACTGTGATGAGATCTCTCCGATGGTCGGTAGCGGCTGGTTTCCCAGGGGACAACCGACAGCATACACGGTGTCGAAAACCGACAGTTGAAGGCACGCTTTCTCGGTTGCCGGCTCTGCCAGGAAGGACCATTGCCGGGTCAACAGGACTCGCACCAGCGACAGGTCAGAGGCGGGCAAGGAGGCGATCTCCACACCCTCATGGATTTCGCTTCCCAGTCGGCCAAGCTCTGGATCGAAGAACCGGATCTCGCGGACAACCACCTTTTCGCTGGAGAAATCACGCACTTCTTCAACGACATGGTATGCAGTCACGATCCACGTTGCCCACTGGTTTTCATCCACCTGATCACTGCTGACCACGACACCGCTTCCGACGGTACCGTTGCCTCTCAGTTGCACCACTGGGTAGATCATCCGTTCCACCTTGTTGCGGTGATTCCCGGGAACATACTGTCTCTGGGCAGGCGACTTTGCCGGACCCATCGCATCGATTCTCGCTTCGATACGAGAATCCAGGGCTTCGATCTTCTGGTGCGTTTGATCGATCTCGTTATCGACCCAACGCTTCAATCCATCGCTGGTTAGATCCAGTTCTCTCATGATTCTGGCGCGCTCTTCCTCGAGAATCTGGCTCGAGAGTTCGGCCACGGGACTCGTTTCTGGAGCGATCTCGAAGTCACTGACTTCGGAGTTGATCACCACATCCAGTTCATCCTGCAGATCGGCCACGAATTGTGGCTGGGTAGCGCCGTGGTCCACGGTGCTGGATACCGCTTCGGCGGTCGCAACCTGCTCGGAGGCCATCGGAGAGATGGACACACTCCATAGCAGTGCCATGGCCACGAAGATGGCAAGTGCCGCGCGATTGGGCTGGTAGTCCTTCAAGTTTCCCCCGTTTCGGTGCGGGCAGGCCCCGGAACCGTCGGGACCATCGGTACTGGATGGCCCTCACAGGAGACTACGATGAGAAGGTAGAGTCGGGCAAAGCACCCGAGCCGCGATCGGTTGAATCCAGGGAGTATCGAGCAAGGAACGGCAGATCTGCGACCATCTGCTCAGTTCTGATCCGCCTTCTGATCGGTCGACTCCGCATCGGTTGCGGCTTCCGATGGTGGCACCGAAGGGGGCACCATTGTTTCACCTGAATAGATCAGTTTCAGCAATCGATCGGGCACGTGCACGACCCGATCTGCGGGACGCCCGCCGGTCCTTTCCCGGACGGATTCCAGTTTCAGCGCCTGCTCGATCACCTGCGTCTTGGGAGCGTCCAGTTCTACCGTGATTCGATCCACGATCTTCTCGTTGACCAGGACAGCGAGAGAGATCTCCGAAGGCTCGAGCAACTCTTCACTATGCTCAGGCCAGGGCTCCTGATCCAGTGCAGTCTGTTCGCCGATCTCTTGCCACAACTCGTGAGCCATGTGAGGCGCGAAGGGAGCCAGCAGCACGATAAATGTCTTGAGGGTCTGCCGGTCGACCTCCTCCAGGCTGAGTTCATCTCCTCGCAGCAACTTCACGAATTCCATGAAGGCACTGATCGCCTTGTTGAGGCGGAAATTACGAATCGCCCGACTCACACGCCTGACGAGACGGTGCTTGGCAACCAGCACATTTCGGCTCACGAACCGTCCCTTGCCGTGGCGGTGCAGGATCATCTCGTGGGTTCGCTGAAGGAATCGGGCGCAGCCACGCAATCCCTCATCATTCCACTCTGCATGGTCCTGAGGCGGTCCGAGGAACAGCAGGTGCAGCCTCATCGCATCGGCTCCATACTTTTCCAGGTACCCCTCCGCGAGCACTCGGGGTCCCCTGTGGGCACTGGCTGAATCCACATCCTCGGTGGCATCGGCGGCACGGATACGCCCCTGATTGAAGAGCCTGCGGAACGGCTCGCGCCGCGCCGTGATTCCCAGTTCCCTGAGAAAGTGGCTCACGAACCGGACATAGAGCAGATGCAACTCAGCATGCTCGATGCCGCCCACGCAGAGATTCACCGGAGTCCAGTGCGCCAGTTGCCGGGGCGAGGCGATCTGTCCCTCGAGTCCGGGATCGAGTGACCGCAGGTGGGTCCAGCAGGAAGCGATCCAGTCCGGCATCGTATCGGTACAGCGCCTCGCGGATCCCCCGCATTTGGGGCACTCGGTCTGGATCCACTCCTCATAACTGGAGAGTCCACTTTCCCCTTCGACAGGTTCCTTCAGCTGATCGATTTCAGGAAGTTCCACAGGAAGTTGATCTTCCCGAACCGGCACCTGGCCGCACTCGGAACATTCAACGATGGGAATTGGTTCCCCCCAGACCCTCTGGCGCTCGAATGCCCAGTCGTGCAATTTCCAGTCGATGTGCGACTCGACCAGATCGCGCGCCTCCAGCGATGCTTGCATCGACCGCGCAGAGTCCGATCCATCGCCGCCCCTGCGACGTCCTGAGCGGCGCCTTCTTCTGCCGTGGTTCGACTGGCCCCTGCTCGACGGTAATCCAAAACTCTGTGCAAATTCCTTGTGCGCCGGATGTGCGGAAGGAATGCCGAGGATCGCTCCGAAACGAATCTCTGGCAGCACATAACTGCTGACCCAGATCGGCATCTTGTCGAGAGTGACTGGATTGAGGCAGTATCCACCGGTCGGGACTCCATCGGCATTCGAACGTCCAGTGATCCGTTCTCGTTCGCTGAGACTGCCACAATTATCGAGGTACTGCTGCACATCATCCTTCTGAATCGGATCGATGATTTTTTCCAGCAACGGATGCTCCGGGCAAAGAACCACGAAGGTCGCTTCCGCCAGGGCGTCAATTCGCCACGAGAAGACATCGAGCTCGTCCCAGCCATCGAGCAACTCTGCGCTGGCCTTGAGGGTCAGGCGAGTCCCCTCACGGCGACCGATCCAGTTCCGCTGCAGCAGTTTGGTACGAGCAGGCCATTTCAGCTGTTTCAATCCCGAGTGCAGAGATTCGGCGTAATCGGTGATGGCAACCTTCCAGCCATCTTCGTAGCGCACCAGCCCCTTTTCGTGGAGTTTCAGGAAGATCCACTGAGACCAGCGATAACACTCCGGATCGGAGCTGTTGAGTTCGTGATCCCAGTGCACCATCGCGCCGAAGTAATGAAGTTGATCTCGCATCTTCTGGATGCCTCGCTCGACAACCTGCTGCGGCGGAATCTTCGCTGCTCGCGCTTCCTCCTCGATGGAAAGACCAAAGGAGTCCCAACCCATCGGGCGAAAGACTTCGCGTCCTCGAGATCGCTGATACCTCGCCACCACATCGTTGATGGCGATCCCCCTGAGTTGATTGACGCTGAAACCGTCGAGGGAAGGATAGGGAAACATATCCAGACAGAAGAAGGGCCGTGTCGGTGGGTCGTCAGGAGCATGCGCGGACTCGGCAGAGTCTTCTTCGGCAGAGTCTTCTTCGGCAGAGTCTTCGTCGGTAGAGTCTTCGTCGGTAGAGTCTTCGTCGGTAGAGTCTTCTTCGGTAGAGTCTTCTTCGGTAGAGTCTTCTTCGGCAGATTCTTCATCTCCAGTGACATCGGCAGGAGCGTCCTCGGCAGTGGTCTCCTGGTCAGCGGTTTCTTCGGTTTCTACCCCGTCAACTGCTACTGCATCTGCGGACGCATCATCCGACGCATCATCCGATGCGGTCTCATCGGAGGTTGTCTCCTCGACAGAAACTTCTTCGGAAACAGATTCAGTGCCGCTGCCCGCATCGGTTTTCGACTCGCCACCCACTGACGAGGGAGCATCGCCGGAGTCGGGTTGAATCGGCGAGATGGGTGGATTCGCGAGCCAGTGCTCGCGCCAGCGGCGTTCCAGTTGCAGTAGATCGACCGACAAGGGCCTCCTCGATCCCAGGGCATTACCCGACGAGTCAGCCGGTCCCCCAGGAACGCATGATCGTAGGTGCCAGAGGGTGCGGCGACAATCGGTTCCCTTGACCCAAGAGTGCACCGGGCTATCCTCTGGAGATCCTGGCGGAGGAACCGGGCGGCGGCGGCTGATTCATCGGCAACGGCCACCTCAACGGCCCCTCCGAGGAAATCATTGGGGCTGTAGCTCAGCTGGGAGAGCGCCTGACTGGCAGTCAGGAGGTCAGGGGTTCGAGCCCCCTCAGCTCCACCATTTTGAACCGATGTGCCCCCTCGTCTGCCGACGAGGGGGCTTTTTTTGAAGGGCACAATGGCTGCCGAAAACTGATCGATCTGCCCCCTCGAGTGCCCGGCCTTCTCTCTATTAGATCGATGCGAGATTAGCAGGCGACGTCTGTATTCTCTCCGAGCCGCGGTGTATATCAGGCGTTGGAATTGCAACCGGGGAGGACCACAGGGGATATGCAGGACGTCGTTGTCGATCAACCCTACTCCTTTGTTGCGCCCTATCGCGGCAACATCCTGCCGCGCTTGCTGGGGCACCTGGTGATCCCCCGACTGATGCGCGATCGATACGGCATCGTCTCCAGCGAGGTGCACGGCGCCGACAAGATCCGTGCCGCGATCGATGCCGGTCATGGCATCCTGATCACACCCAACCACCCACGACCCGCCGACCCGATGGCGCTGTACCCTCTGTCTCAGGCGACCCGATCGCTTTTCTATGCCATGGCCAGCTGGCACATCTTCATGGAAGGGAAGTTACAGAGATTCGTCATCCGGATGATGGGAGCCTTCAGCATCTACCGCGAAGGGATGGATCGAACTTCTCTGCAGTGCGCGATGGAGATCCTCGAGCAGGCGAAGCGGCCCCTGGTGATCTTCCCCGAGGGCGCGGTCTCTCGTACCAATGATCTGCTCAATCCGCTGATGGAGGGGATCTCGACCATCGCTCGTGGCGCAGCACGCAAGCGCGCTGCCGGCGATGGCGGCAAGGTGATCATCTTTCCGCTGGCGATCCGCTATCACTTCGAGGGCGATCTGACCGGGACGCTGGAACCGGTGCTGGAACAGATCGAGCACCGTCTTTCGTGGGCTCCTCAACGCAATCTCGATCTACTGACACGGATTCGCAAGATCGGAGGTGCGCTGCTGAGTTTGAAGGAGATCGAGCACCTCGGTGACACCCAGTCGGGCGACCTGTGGGGACGGGCCGAGAAACTGATCGATCACCTGCTGCACCCACTCGAGAAGGAGTGGCTCGATGGTCACCAGGACGGCAGCGTAGTCAAGCGCAGCAAGAACCTGCGCGCAGTGATCCTCAAGGGGATGATCTCTGGCGACATCGATGACGAGGAGCGAGACCGACGCTGGCAACAATTTGCAGCGCTGTACCTGGCACAGCAACTGTCACTGTATCCGCGCGGCTACCTCTCCTCCGATGCCCCCGCCGAACGATTTCTCGAGACGGTCGAGCGATTCGAGGAGGACCTGACCGATACCGCGCGGCCGCATCCACCCCAGCGGGTCACGCTGCATGTCTGCGATGGCATCGAGGTGCCGGCCGAGAAGTCGCGCGGCGACGATCCTCTGATGGGCAAGGTCGAGGCCAGCCTGCTCCAGGCGCTGGGTCTGGACCAGGAGAGTGATTGATGGATTCCATCCGGTGGCGTCGTCTGGCCGTGGTTGTGCTGGGTCTGGGACTGTGGTTTCTGACCCAGTCGCTGCTCGGGGCGCGCACCTTACCGGCTGGCGGCGAGATCGCCGGTCAGGTGCTCTCGGAAGGCGATGGCTTGTTTCGCTGGAGTGCCCCATGGCACCAGATGCTGGTCGCCAACGAAACGCTTGCCGATACGCTACTGATCTGTAGTTCCCTCGTCATCGATCTGATCGCCATCTTCATCATTCTGTCTTCCGTCTTCGGAGCGACGATGCGGCCCTTTCTGGCGCTGCTGATGCTCTTCATGCTGCGCCAGATCTGTCAGGGGCTGAGCCCACTGCCGGCCCCGACCGGCATGATCTGGCACCATCCTGGATTTCCCTCGCTGCTGGTCACCTACCAGGTGGCCAACGACTTCTTCTTCTCGGGCCACACCGCCATCGCGGCCATCGGAGCCACCGAGATGGGTCGGCTGGGCAGACGCTGGTGGATTCCAGCAGTTCTGGTGCTGCTGTTCGAGATGGCGACGGTGATCGTTCTCAGGGCTCATTACACGATGGACGTTTACGCCGGAATCGTCAGTGCGTTACTGGTGGCCATCATCGCAGCCCGCGTGGCCCCCCCGGTCGACCGTTGGCTCGCCGGCAGCAGCCCCAGCCCACCCACTGCGACACCCTGACTCCCGTCGCCAAACGGACCCCGATGATGTCCGCCTCGATCGCCTGCGGGCGCCGATAGCCCCTTCTGAAATCGTAGTCAGTACTTGCCACGGCAGGGGTATCTCCTGACAATGCGGGGACTTGAGGATCCAACATGCGAGCCTTTCGCAGCCGGGAAGAGAGATGCCTTGACGTTCCGAACCTGCCGATCGCCCCGCTGGCGTCGGTTCCTGTTTCCCTGTTCCCTCGTGGTGGCTCTGTGCACACACGGCCTCGTTCTGGCCCAGACAGCCGGATCCGATCCCGAACAGATATCGCTCCGGGATGTGGCCGTGGTGGTCCCCATCGATCAGCAGATCGACGATTCGGTCGTCCGACGCTTCGATGCCACCCTCGCCGAACTTCTCAAGCGTGAAGTCCGGATCGTCATCATTCAACTATCGACCCCCGGCGGAACCATCGATGCCAGCCGAAAACTGGCAGAGTCGATCGACAACCTGACCGAGAAGGGTGTCGAGACCTTCGGCTGGGTGCCCAACGGTCAGCAGGCCTACAGCGGTGGCACGATGGTGGCTCTGGCATGCCGAAATCTGGTGATGGGAGATAATAGCCGCATCGGAGATGTGCAACCGATCGACATCTTCGGCAACGAGTTGCCGGAAAAGATCCAGACCACGGTCCGGGCAGACATGCGTCGCTGGGCGCGAGATCGTGGCTACCCCATCGCCCTCGCCGAGGCGATGGTGACCAAGGAGATCACGGTTCTGAAGGTCCGTACTGCAGAGGGGCGTACCCTCTACCTGACCGAGCAGGAGTTTCAGGATCTGCCGGAGCATGAACGCAATAGCGCCCAGACGCAGAGGATCGTCGAGCGAGGAGAGATCCTCACCATCGACGAGAAGGAAGCCTTCGAGTACGGCTTCATCTCCCACATCTGCCTCACCCGAGAGCAACTGCTGACCGATTACGGCCTGACCCAGATGCGAGCGCTGACCGCCGATGAGGCACTGGGACGTCAACGCATCGGTACTCCCGGCGGCTTTGCCCTCGATGCATTTCGGGACTGGGGCCGTTTCATCAAGTTCTTGCTGATCTTCGGTGCGTCTCTGGCACTGGTGGTCGAGTTCAAACTTCCCGGTGTCGGACTCGGCGCTTCCCTATCGCTCGGCTTCCTGTGCGTGTTTCTGCTCAGCAGTTTTGCCGACGGCAATGTCGGTTGGGTCGAACTCTCCCTGTTTGGACTGGGCCTGGCACTTCTGGTGATCGAACTGTTCGTGATCCCCGGTTTCGGAATCTCTGGAATCCTCGGCCTGGTCATCGTGTGCGTATCTCTGGGTCTGTGCTACCAGCCCGTAGATGCGACACTGAGCTTGCGCCAGTTGAGCGAGGATTCGCTGCAGGTCGCTGGCGGACTGACCACCGGATTGCTGGCGCTGCTGATCGTCTCCTACATCCTTCCCGGACGCTCTTCGCAAAGCGGTTCTCTCATCGACAAATCAACCCTGGCCACCGACGATAAGGCGATCGCCTCGCCTGGATTCGAGGGCGGCGCACTGGAGGTTGGCCAGCGCGGTTCTCCTCTCCAGGATCTGCACCCTGCAGGAAAGGTGGAATTCGAGGGCACTCCCTTCGATGTGGTCTCCGACGGGGGCTACATCGAGAAGGATAGCCTCGTTGAAGTGGTCGAGGTCGAGGGCAACCGCATCGTCGTCCGTGCTGTCGTCGAGGAGGCCTGAGCATGGAAACAATGGATTGGTGGCTACTGTCGGTGCTCTGCATCGCTGGCCTGACACTCCTTTTCCTGGAGGTCTTCATCCCCAGCGGAGGGATTCTTGCCATCGCTGCCGTGCTCTGCATCGGCTACTCCATCTTGGAGTTGTGGCTCAAGGATTATCAATTGCTCGCGGTCATCTGCGCAGGTTTCACGGTTCTCTACACCGTGGCACTCTTCCAGTTCTGGGTCAAAAAAATCGGTCTGCATACCAGCCTCGACGAGGTCGCGCTCGGTGACGATGTGCGTTCAGCACAGGAACTGATCGGCCAACGAGGCCTGGTGATGTCAGATCTTCGACCGGCAGGGATCGCCCTGATCGCTGGACGACGCCTCGATGTGGTCGCCAATTCGGGCTACATAGATAAAGGGGATTCGGTCGTCATCATCCAATCCGATGGCAATCGTATCCTTGTCAGGAAATCCACTGAAGAATCTCAAGACGATTAGAATCATGACGGCAAGACCGTCGGACAGGAGTTCGCGATGGGTACTATTCCAGATCTAGCAACGACACTCTTGCTGGGGCAAACGAGCAACCCGATAGTCAACGTGGTGCTGCTCTTCCTCGTGATCGCCATGGGAGTGGTGCTGTTCATCTTCTTCATCACGTTCGGAAGATTGTACATCCAGGCCCTCTCCTCCGGAGTCAAGATCAGCGTCTTTGCCTTCATCGGAATGTGGCTCAGAAGGGTGAGCCCGAGAATCATCGTCGATAGCCTGATCATGTGCACCAAGGCGGGCATCAAGGATGTTCATACCAACAAGCTCGAAGCGCACTACATGGCCAAGGGCAATGTTAGTCGAGTGGTTCGATCGCTGGTTGCAGCCCACAAGGCGAACATCGATCTCAACTTTGACCAGGCTGCCGCCATCGATCTGGCCGGAAGAGATGTGCTCGAAGCGGTCAGAACCAGCGTGCTTCCAAAGGTCATCGATGCCCCTTCGCGCGAAGGGGCACGCACCACGGTCGACGCAGTGGCAGGAGATGGCATCCAGTTGCGGGCACGAGCACGGGTCACCGTCCGCACCAACCTGGCGCGTCTGGTCGGAGGTGCCACGGAAGAGACCATCATCGCTCGCGTGGGTGAAGGTATCGTCACCACCATCGGATCGGCTACGACTCACAAGGATGTGCTGGCCAATCCCGATCTGATGTCGAAAAAGGTGCTGGAGAAGGGCCTGGACTCGGGAACCTCTTTCGAGATCCTCTCCATCGACATCGCCGATGTCGATGTCGGCGAAAACATCGGTGCAAAACTACAGGCCGAGCAGGCGGAAGCAGACAAGCGGGTGGCACAGGCGTTGGCAGAGAAGCGCCGTGCACTGGCTGTTGCCCAGGAACAGGAAAATGTCGCCAAGATCGCCGATAACAGAGCCAAACTGGTTCTCGCAGAGGCCGAAGTTCCTCTGGCCATCGCCGATGCATTCCGGCAAGGCAACCTGGGAGTGATGGATTACTACCGCCTCAAGAATCTCCAGGCAGACACCTCGATGAGGGAGTCCATCGGAGAAGATGACGAAGGTGGTTCCGATGCCATCCACGACTAGAAGGACAAGACACCGATGAAGGACATGAGTTGGATCTATCTGCTGATCTTCGTGGTACTTCCGATACTCAAGCGTGTCCTTGAGTCGCGGTCCGTTGCCAAGAGAGAGAAGGCGCGCCAAAGCACGCTGCAAGGAAGCAGGAGTGAACCAGCCTGGTCCCCTTCCACGGCCGAAGATGAAGATGAGCCGCTGACCCTGGCCGAGATGGAGGAGGAAGGCTGGATCGCTGCAGATCCGCGCCCGGTCGCCTCTTCCCGACCGCCGATACCAGCCGAAATCCGCACCTTGCAGGAACTCGGTGGCGGCTGGGTCGAGGTGCCCGGAGTGACCTCCGGCGACAGCACCACGACCATCCACGACCCCGCCGCGACCAGACCCGCACCGCTTCCGCGCGCCGATCAGCATGGAGTGCCACCTCATCCCATCGATCTGCTGGAGCATATGCGACAGGAGATGGAGCAGGACGGGTTTGCCTCCGACCCCGTTCAGGACCCCTACCAGGTCGACGATCTGGAATCCGACCCCGTCCACGGTCCAGGGGCCTACGCTCTGCCCGCTGCCGGACATAAGCGCCACGGCAGGTTCCAACATGGCAGTGGTCGTCGCTGGAAATTGAGTCGGAGTGAACTGCGGGAACGCCTGGTATGGCGAGAGATTCTCGGCCCACCTGTGTGCTTGCGCGAACCCGAGTGAAACCGCTCGCCGATACCGTGACCTACCGAGGAAGCCTCTGAGCCATCGATTGCAGGAGCAGGTGACGAAAGGACTACTGACCACTACAATGGCCACCCGGTGGTGATCAGAAACAACGCAGCAACATGAGCCGGAGTGGCGGAATTGGCATACGCGGCGGATTCAAAATCCGCTGGCCTCACGGCCTTGTGGGTTCGAGTCCCACCTCCGGTACCACTGCCCTGATGGGGCAACTCAGCGAGACGAAAAAAACAAAAAAAAAAGAGGGCGCATCGGTGTTGCCGATGCGTCCTCTTCAATTCAAGGCGATGGACGCGTCTAACGCTTGGAGAACTGGAACGACTTGCGAGCCTTCTTTCGGCCCGGTTTTTTCCGTTCCACCATCCGCGAGTCCCGGGTCAGGTAGGTTCCCTTGCGCAGCGCAGCTTCATTTTCCTCGCTCACACGTGCCAGCGCACGAGCAAGACCCATCACGACTGCCCCCACCTGTCCGGTGGTGCCTCCACCCTTGATGTTGGCCCACACATCAAATGATCCCTCTGCCTGAACGGCCCTCAATGGGTCAGAAAGACGCAACTGGTCGGGCGCGAGACGGAAGTACTCCGTGTGCACCTTGCCATTGATGGTGATCTTGCCATTGCCCTCACGTATACGAACACGTGCGACGGCGGTCTTTCTTCGACCGACTCCCCAGACGTAGTCATTTGGCTTCGCCAAGTCGTTCCTCCTGCTAATCCGGAGACCCCAGGGCCGCCGGCGGATCTATCACTTTTTACCGGCTAGTTTATGCACGGTGAACTGGATCTTCTCGAAGTGAGCTTCCTGAGCTTGCAATGTATGTTCGGGACCAGCAAACACCTTGAGTTTTGTCAGCATCTTGCGGCC
Organism: Planctomycetota bacterium; assembly: GCA_036338595.1. GTDB lineage: Bacteria > Planctomycetota > UBA8108 > UBA1146 > UBA1146 > QNYK01. Next base: position 38,095 of record JAYZBV010000025.1, read on the forward strand.
AAGACGGGACTTGGGCAGCATCCGGCGGACCGCAAGACGAATCACCTCTTCCGGCTTCTTCTCGAGCATCCACTCCAGCGTGTTGGACTTCAGCCCACCCATGTACCCCGTATGGTAGCGGTACACTTTTTTCTCACGCTTCTGTCCCGTAACTTGAATCTCGCGCGCATTGGTGACCACGACAAAATCTCCGCCATCGACATGAGGCGTGTATGTGGGCTTGTTCTTACCCATCAAGATGCGTGCGATCTTCACCGCCATGTGTCCAAGGATCTCCTCGGAGGCGTCCACGTGGTACCACTGGCGGACCACATCTTCCTTGCGCTGATTGAATGTCCGCTGCGGACTGTAGTACTGCATCTTCTCCACCCTGTAGTAGCCTGGTCGCCATGGAGTTCGGTTCTCTCCGGTGCTCGGGTCTCCCCGGCGGCGACTCGCTACCTTCTCACTGGTCTCTGCACCAAACCCTGAGTCGCCCTTCTCGGGGCACCCGCAGCCGATGCGGCTGTCTTTCAGGGTAAAACGGAAGCCCGGATCCTATTTCGAGCAGGATTTGCTGTCAACGGCCATCCACTGATCAGGCGAGGATTTCGGTCAATTTGAGGGCAATTCTTCAGCGATCTGTCGCGCCTCCTCGAGGGACAGAAGAAGCCTCCTGGTATGATCCACACCCGACTCACCCAGCAGCGGTAACCTGTGTTCCAGGCGCGCCTGGAGGCGTTTCAGATCCCCTCCTCCCGCCTGTGCCAGCCACCTCGATACCGCCAGATCGTCGAGCCAGGGACGAGCCGGCAGCACCGGGGAGGGCCCGATCCTCTGCCATGCAGCGGCGATGGCCCCGGAGGGGTCCTGGGCCGCAGCGCCGGGCTCTCCTGCGACCAGGATCACCTCACCGGTCCCCGGAGGGTGCCACACCTGGACGGGCCCCAGTGCGTCGCGGAAGGAAGCGAGAATTCCGGCGAATTCGGCGATCCCGATGCGATACAACTGCAACCACTGCACGACGATGCCGCCCTCTGCGAGTCTGCGCTGGAGCAATCGGTGAAACTCGGGAGCAAATAGCGGCGCCGACCAGGGTAACCACGGTTCCGAAGGTTGGATGACGATGGCATCCCAGAGACGCGAATCCCGCGCCAGCATCGCCCTGGCATCCTGGATCACGATGCTGGGGGCATCTCGGCCCAGAAGTGCCCGGTGTTCGATGGGAAACGCCTCGCGCCCCGCTGGGGATAACAACGCCTCCTTGACCGCAGGCTCGATCTCCGACACGACGATCTCCCCCGTCCATGTATCGACTGCGGTCGCCACCGTTGTGCCACCACCGAGGCCGACGATGAAGAGGCGACCCTGTGCGGGGCCGACCCACGAGGGGAGCAGTCCCAACATCAGTTCGGTCGGCAAGTCGGCCATCGACGCGACGGAAGGATCGATGGCAACGCTGCCCTCGATGCGCCCACCGACACGCAGGTAGTTGGTATTTTGCAGCCGATCCCGTTCGATCTGGACAGTGCCCAGTCGCCCTTCCACGCTGGTGAGGATTTCCCTCTGACGCCAGTTCTCCAGCGCCGTTCCAGCCACGATCTCCGAACGTGACCACTGAAATACACCCGCTCCGAGCAACGACTGATCCCAGAATTGAGATGCCGCGGACAGCAACAACGCGCCGCACAGAAAGGACGATACAGCGCCCCCTCGGCTCCCCTGCAGCAATGAAGGCATGCCCGCGATCACGGTTCCCAGGCCACACAGGATGAACAGGATCAGCGATCCAAACTGCGGAATGATCCAGAATGCAGCGATAGTGGCACCCACCATCGCCCCGACCAGATTCGCTCCCTGAAGGATTCCTGCCCCTCGGTCGAGCCTTCCCACCTCGCCATGGTCGACGAGCAGTGCCGGGACGATCAATCCTGCACAGAATCCGGGAACGCCGAGGATAGCGAGCAGCAGCACCGACTTGCTCACCGCCACGGAAACACCCGGGCTCTCTCCCAACCAGGAGACCAACCCGAGGTAAAAATAGGGGCTGAAGCAGATCAGCAGCAAGGAAAAGCCCTGAGAGATGAGCCAGGATGACCAGGCGAATCGGCGATAGCGGGAGGCTCCCAGAAGTTGTCTCAACTCCGGCATCAACAGGGCACCCGCCGAAGCCCCTACCAGCGAAACACCGGAGGCGATGCCAAACACCAGCAAACTCGAGCCGAGCACCTCTCCCAGGACACGAACCCAGCCGAGTTGAAGCGAGAATGCGATACAGCCGACCAGGAATGCCGTCACGGTGGCACGCTTGCTGACGCTTCGATCACCGCGTACCACCTCGGACTCGGTGATCCCAGGATCCGCAGGCTGCATCGATGCCAATCCCAGCAGCAACAGGCCAAAGCAGATGGTTCCAGCATCTCCAGACATCGGAAGCAGAACCAAGGGCGTCAAGAGGGCTCCGAGCGCACTGCCCAGATCGATGGCAGCAATACCTCTGGATGATCGATTCATGACCTCGGAAGACCGCGCACGGAAAGCACTCGTCACCGCCACCCCGAGCGGAATCGAACAGCACAACAGCGGTAGAGATACGATGATCTTTCCAGATACGGTGGCCACGAACGAAAATCCCTCGACGATCTCCGGAAGCAGGAATTCGATCCAGATGATCGCAGGAATGCATCCGACGAGAGCGATGCGACACCAGATGTGAGGCAACGACCTTCGGTCGCGAGTCGCGCCAGCAAGGATTTGCCCGAAGGCGAATCCTGCCAGTGCGACCACCACTGCCAGCGCCACTCCATCGAGCGCGCTGCCCAGAATGGTACCCAGTTGCCTTGCGAGCAGTATTTCGAGGATCATCGTCGATGCGCCGACGAGAGCGAGCGTGCGGGTAGCTGTCACCTGGAATCTCCCTGCTCCTGCGAACCCTCCGGGACGTCTGGCTGCACCTCTTCGAGCGCGTCCTCGATCCGGGCGCGCATGGCGGGATCTTCATCTTCCATCTCGGCCAGATGTTTCCGATACCACCTTGCAGCCACAGAGTTCCGTCCCAGTTGATGAGCCATGGCACCCATCTGGCGGTACAGCCTCGGTTCCACGACCCCATCGGCCTGCTGCTGGGTGAGCATCTCCAGCGCCGCCTCGGTGCCCTCGATTCGACGCAGAACCTCGGCGGCTTCGAGGATGAAGTGGCCGCGCTCGGAGACCTCTACCATCTCGATCAGACGCTGATACCCCTCGAAGGAGAGGGGCCAATCGCCCTGGGCAGCATCCAGCCGTGCGACTCTCAGGATCAGTTCCACTCTTCGCACCTTCTCATCGGGACCTTCGGCATGCTTCATCGCCTCCGTCAGGGCCACACGAGCCTTCGCAGGCTCGCCCTTACCCATCATCTTGTCTGCCAGCATCGTCAGTGCGGTGATCCGCGTCGGATCGACCTGTGCCACTGCGGTGCCCTCCTTTAACTTCTTACGTACCGCAGCCTGCTGGATCCCCTGGAGAGCCTGTGGATTATCCGGGACCACCAGGAGGACGAGCCGGAAGTGCTCGATCGCAGCATCTATTTTCTCGGAAGCGAGCAGCAACTCGCCCAGGGATAGATGCGAAGCCAGATGAGAGGGATCGTCCTCCAGCAACTGCTCCAGAACTTCCCTGGCATCGGTTGTCCTGCCCAGACCGAGCAAGCATTCGGCACGGCGATAGCGCGCCGTCACCCTTCGCCCCGATTCATCGAGAAGATCCAGCGATCGATCGAAATCGACGAGGGCCTCTTCAAACCGCTTCTGGTCCAGAGCGATCATGCCTCTTTGATACGCGACCGTAGCGAGAGCACGAGGTCCGATCACCTGTGCCAGACGCTGCGCCGCTTCGAGACGCTGCTGTTGCTCGGGTGGCTCCGAAGTTGCTGCCAGGTACATCAGCGCCTCCAGCCTGATCGCAGGCTGGGCATCGGCAAGATCGACCAGGGTCATGGCGGCTACCCGGGCCCCTTCGAAATCGCCCAGGCGTTCCCTGATCTTGAGGGACTCGCGCCAGGGGGTCTCCTGAAGTGCGATGGCGCTGCCATCGGTATCCTGAAGAGAGAGCAGCGTGGTCAGGTGATCATTGGCCACCTCGAGGTTTGCCTCGCCTCCAAAGCGCGCCAGCAAGCCGGAGCGGATCTGCAACGCCTGCAGGTAGATTCCCTGTTGCAGTCGATCACGGTCCACGACTTCGAGAATCTCGATGGTTCTGGCCAGATCCTCGACCGCCTCGCTGTCCCATTGTCGATTCCTCGCAGCTTCTGCATGCCCGAACCAGGCCCTGGCGCAACGAGGCTGGGAAGCGACCGCACTGCTCCAGAGCTCGTAGGGACCGTGCCAGTCCTCGAGTCGATTTCTCGTCAGCAACATCATCAACAACACCAGGATCAGCAAGACAGGAGTTCTCGATCCGGGAGATCGTTTCTCGAGTGAGATCAATATTGATGCAACGGGGATCAACAGCGCCACCAGTGGCAAGTACATGAATCGTTCGGCAAATCGTTCAGGGTGTGGAAAGATCTGCAGCACAGGCGACAACAACACGATGAACAGAGCCACCACGATCGCCATCCACCACTTGCCCTGGAGCGCACGTCGCACAGAAATAGCCACCACCGATAGGATCAGCAACCAGCTCGCCAGCGAGGTCCAGGGAGTCACCATGCCAGCCGATGGCACGAAAGCAGCATGAGAGTGATCGACCGACAAACCGACCGGCCACAGGAACAAGCCCAGGTACTGGAGCAGCGCCCTGCCCATCGTCCAGAAGGTCATGTCGGCGGATCCACCCCAGAAAGCAGTTCCTGCACCCGGATGCTGCAGCGCCAGCACCCGATAGGAGAGCAGCAATATGACCGCGGTAACTGGCAGCAGGACTCGACTCCAGCGACGCCATTGCTCACGGTCTGCCGGACCATCCCAGGACAGAGCAGCCGCCGCAATCAGCGCAACGGGTAAGGTCGCAGCCATCTCCTTGGCAGCCATCGCCGTGGCACCGAGCAGTGCGACTGCAATTCCTCTGCCCCATCCGGGCCGTTTCCCACCCGACACCGCAATCAACACCGCGGCGAGATAAGCACAAGCAAAGAGCACATCTCGCCGTCCTGAGATCCATGCCACGGCTTCACTCTGGACAGGATGGACCAGAAACAGCAGTGAACAGGCGGCAGCGGTGACACGTCCCCCAGCAGGATAGATCCGGAAAACCAGGAAGAAGAGCAGCGCTGCACAGAGTCCGTGCAGAAGCATGTTGTGGAGATGAAAAACCCTCGTCGCTCCTTCGGCGTCAGGCCCATCGACTCCCATCGCCATCGTCAACAAGGCATCGATTCGATAGGAGAAGAAGCGTAGCGGGCGAAATCCAACTCTTACCTGATCTTCCGAGGTTGCTGGCTCCTGCAGAACTGTTCGCCACTGACCCAGTTCTTCCTGGACTCCATCGAAGGATCTCCATAACCAATCGTTGGTCGAGACCAGACGCACGTCGTCGAAGACCCAATCGCCGTCGAGTACAGGTTGATAGAGCAGCACCGAGCCGAGAAGGCAGGCGATGACCACGACGATTCGGTATTGCGCACTCACCGCAGCACCTCCGTGATGATCTTGCGAAGAGTTTCACCACAGACGCGTCTGGAAAAGCGAGCGGTATCCTGCATCTGAAGGGCCAGCCGTGCCTGCTCAAGAGAGCTGGAATCGAGCGACAGTTCCTGGATCAATCGTGAGAGAGAGGCGCAGACCTCTGCGTCGTCAGATCCGTCGATGGGATACCATCCACCCCCTTCGCCAAACAGATCGGGCACTCCCCCTACCGCGGTGGCTGCAACCGGCAATCCTCGAGCCATCGATTCCTGGACCACGAGGGGTGTTCCCTCTGCCAGACTCGGAAGTAACAGCAGGTGACTTCGGTCCATCGCCTCCAGCACCTCTGCAGAGGTGAGAGCGCCCCGTAGAACCACCTCATGATGGGAATCGATGGTCGAGAGCGGGCCTTCCCCGATCACTTCGAGGCTCAGTTTTGCGCCCTGGAGGCGAGCGTTCTCCACCGCATGAAGAACCCTGAGATAGCCCTTCGATTCGATCCTCTCGCCCACATACAGCAGTTTCAACGGAGGTTCCGGTGAGTTAACAGGCGCTGTCTCGATGAAGGCCGGGTCAATTCCCACCGGCAGTACATCCACACGTTTGATGTGATGACGATCCCGAAGTTCCCGGGCCATCGGCTCGCTGGAAGCCAACACTCTATCTGCCACTGACAGTCCTTTTCGCAGCAGATAGGCGCCGAGCCGGGTTCGTCCATGGCGATGCACATCCGACCCGTGGCACCAGACGATGTAAGGGCAGTCGAGCCGACTTGCGTTGTGCCTGGCGACGGGAGCCGCCGGAACTGCCCAGTGTGTCAGAATTACAGCAGGAGTATCGAGTGGTTTCCATCTTCTCACTTCACGCCGCATCGACCGCCACCAGCTGAATGCAGCGATGGGGCCTGCGCCACCCTGTCTCGGTGACCGGCCGCCAGAACGATAGGAGAAACGTCGAACTTCAATCGGACCATCCTGTTCGACGGTCAGATCCTCTGCATGAATCCGGGGCGCAATCACCTCCGTGTCAAAGTGCTGGGCCAGTTCGATGTGAAGATCTCGGATGAACCGTGCTCTCCACGGTTCTCGCTGACCCGGCCAGGAAGCAGTGAGAACCCGGAGCATCGGCCGCTTGCTCACTGCTGCCTCTGCCGTTCCAGAGTCCTGGACTTCTCGATTCTGTAGGGGGGACGACCTCGTTCCCTGGCCCCGAGCCACTCTGTCAGCACCCCTGTCAGCAGTAACTGCAGGCCTGCAAGGCTCAACAGGATGCCGAGAGCCAGCAGCGGATATCTATGATGAATGGTGCCATCGGAGATGCGCAGATAAGTGATGTAGGCGAGGATCACGACTCCGGGAAGACCCAGATAGACGCTCCAACGGAAGAAGGGAACCCCCGGTCTCCCCTGGCTCTTGAGCAGTGCGAGAATCGCAACCAGATCGAGCATCGCTGAGAATGCACGCAGCGGACCGAAGTGGGATCGTCCTGTCTGACGCTTCCGGTGCGACACCTGAACCTCATCGACACGATACCCCCAGTGAGCAGCGACCAGATGCATGAAGCGAAATCTGCCGCCGGAAAGTGGCAACTCACGAGCCAGGTCGCTTCGGATCAACTTGAATCCACAA
>JAYZBV010000026.1:0-8223 GCA_036338595.1 Planctomycetota bacterium
TCGCCGAGGGGCGAGTCCTCCGTCATCTCCTCATCCCCTTCGCCTGGATAACCTCCCACGGCGCTGGCGGTGATGAATGTGGATGGGGGAGAAGGCAGCTGTCGTAACAGGGAAACCAGATTGCGGGTCGCATCAACCCGGCTCGATCGAATCTTGCGCTTGCGTTCGTCGCTCCAGCGACTGGATGCGATGTTTTCTCCCGCCAGATGCACCACCGCATCGATATTTTCGAACTTTTCACGTTCCTTGGTCGGGATCTCTTCGGGTGATTCGAGGGGCCGCCAGCGGATTTCGTTCTCGCCACGGGGATCTGTGCGGACTGCGCGGATCACCTGGTGTCCTTGTTTTTCGAGTACCGGGATCAGCGTCGATCCGATCAGACCGGAAGCACCGGTCACCAGGATCAGAGAACCATCACCCAGGGTTGACCGAGATCCTGCTGCGCTCATCGAGAAGCATCCGACTTACCTACAAGCGTCACCGCCTTGACATATCCCGGCGATCCGTAGGTGTCGTCGAAACTGGTGGCTACCGAGTCGAGTCCCGCCTCGATGTGGGTGACGAGGCTGGCGACATCGATGGAACCATCCTCGATCAGGTGCAGTGATTTACGGTAGATCGTTGGACGACCGTCCTCGTCGAACCCGCCGGAAGCACCAACCGGGCACAACAGGGTCGGCACGCGGAACTGGACCGCATTCATCGCTTCGAGACTGGCGCCGCCGTGGCCGTGGGCATACATGAGAACCGTCGCCTGGGTGCGGATGAGAGCCGGAATCTGCTCGAAGATGATGCCGGCCCCGGCAGCATCGACGAAGAACTCGACTCTGCGTCCACCCGTGCGGGTCAGGATCTCATCGACCAGGTCTGATGATGTCGGATCGACGGTGTCCGCACCGTAGCGCTCTGCGAGTGCTCTCTTGATCGGATCCGGTTCGCTGACCACCAGTGCGCCCTGATACCCGTATAAATTCCTGAGAGCCTGGATGAAGAGCAGTCCTGCGGGGCCGGCTCCACAGATCAGCACACAGCGAACGCGATCTGCTGGATCATCAGCAGCGAATCGATAGCGGGAAGTTGCTGACATCACGGTTTCGAGAGAATGAAGGACGCACGCCAGAGGCTCAGTCATCACCGTTTCGGTGGCCGGTAGATCGGAGGTCACCTTCAGCAGGTTGACCGCTGGAACGCTGATGAAATCCGCGAGGCCGCCGGGCAGGCCGGTGATGCCAAACTCTCGATACCATTCACATTGATGAGAGAAGCCGCTGGCGCAGTACTCGCACAGGTGTTCTTTGCCCTCGCTGACACAATTGAGACCCTGATCGATCACCACCCGGTCTCCCGGAGATAAATCCAGCACCTGATCGCCGATCTCTTCGATGGTACCTGTGACCTCGTGACCGAGGATCTGGGGGTGCTCTTCGAGTGGAACGGGAAATCCCCGTTCATCGACGTTGTAGTTCGCCTCTCCGGTATAGATGTGATAGTCGGAGCCGCACAATCCGACCGCATCCACTCGTACCATCGCCTCTTTCGAGCCGAGCGCAGGACGTGGGACCTCCCGCACCACCATCGAACGGGGAGCTTCGAGCACACTGGCTCTCATCATCCTCGCATCAGGCATCGATTCGCTCCTGCTTCAGGGATCAGAGCGAGACGGATTGTTCCGCCCAGATCTGGAATTCCCGGTGCTTGTGGATCTCTGCATGGGCCAGTTTCTGGCCGCTTGCGACCTCAACGACCCGATCGAACACCCTCTGACCGACCTGGGGGATCGTCTCCGTTCCATCGATGATGGGGCCGGCATCGAGATCGATGTCATCCGGCATTCTCTCGAAGACGGGAGTGTTGGATGCGAGTTTCAGGACCGGGCAGATGGCATTACCGATGGTGGTGCCTCTCCCGGTGGTGAAGACCACCACGTTCGCTCCACTGGCGACCATTCCAGGCACCGATTCCTGATCGTATCCGGGCCCCTGCATCAGCTGGAGCCCTTTTCCTTTCGGTGGCTCCGAGTACTCGGTGGTCCCCTCGACTCGGGTGGTTCCTCCCTTTGCGATGGCTCCGAGTGATTTGATGGTGATGTTGAGCAGGCCGCCATCGATGTTTCCCGGACTTGGATTTTCAGCGAGAACTGTACCCACGGCCGATGCGTACTGCTTGTACCAGTCGACCAGTCCGTAGACTTCTCTGGCTACATCTGCATCGCGCGAACGAAGCGCCAGAACATGTTCGGCACCGCAGAACTCGGGGACCTCGCTGAGGATCACGGTTCCACCACACCGAACAACCAGATCGGCGGCGTGCCCCAGCGCAGGGTTGGCGGATAATCCCGAGAATCCATCCGAACCTCCACATTCGAGGCCCAGTACGATTTCGCTGGCGGGAATCGTCTCGCGCACGGCCCGGTTCACCTCGGGCAGCATCTCCTTGACTGCGGCGAGTCCCTTGCTGACCACCTGTGCGGTACCACCGGCGGACTGAACTCCGAGCCAGTGGACCGGTTTTTCGAAGCCATCGTCACCACGACGACGCAGGTAGTCCTCCATCTTCGACAGGTTTGTCTTCTCGCAGCCGAGTTCGATCATCACCACCGCACCGACATTGGGATGGGCGGCGTAGTTGGCGAGAGTTCTCAAGGTGACATCCAGGTTGTTCCCATCGGAACAGCCGCAGCCCTTGTTGTGGGGGATCCCCACCACCCCATCGACATTCGGATACAGTTGCGGATCGAACAGGGTGTGCTCTGCGATGATGGAGATCTGTTGCGCTTCATGGCTAGCACACATGCTTGTCGGCACGATCAGGATGTGATTTCTGGTGCCTACTTTGCCATTGGACCTGCGGAATCCCTCGAATGTGGGGATCTCCGATTCGCCGAAGTAATCGGGTGCTGGGGTACTGAGTTGATCGGAGACCTCACGCACAACGGGAACATCGTTACTCATGTTTGACCGCGTTACGACCTCGCCGGCGCCGATCCCCTTCGACTTGCCGATGGGCTGTCCGTACTGGATGACCTGCTGATCGGCCGGGATCTCGACCAGCGCAAAGCGATGTCCAGCAGTGGGTTGACCCCTCACCAGCAACGGATCCTGTCCCGGCATCTCGATGGAGGTGCCTTCTTCAAAGCCAAACTTGATCACCGCGACATTATCATCGGGATGAACCTGGATGGCGTGTTGTTGAAGGGGGAGAGCCCCTGTGGGTCCGGACATCAATTAAGTACCTTCCAGAACTGGATCCAGCAAAGATGAGGCGTCTGACCCCACCCCGATAGTATATCGAGCGATCCTGTTGCTGGGAAACGCCCGTTGTGGCTGATCATCATTGCTGTACACAGAAACTGTGCCTATTTTGAGGGGGATCGTATGATCAGTTCCGAAGGTTTCGATTCGAGGAGGAGCAAGCGATGAGCAATCCCAGCAGTACATCCAGAGGTAAGGGTCTGAACCGGAGGCAACTGATGACGGGTGCAGCGGCCGCGACGCTCCTGTCCGCGGTTTCTACTCCTGCCAGCGCGTTCGGACCGAGATTTCATCGCGCCGACGGCAACGGGATCCGCCAGTCGATCGCCCACTGGTGCTTCTCCGAACACTGGAGTGTCGAGCAGACCATCGATCATGCCGTTGATCTTGGTTGCCAGAGCGTCGAACTGATCGAGCCGAAGTACTTCCCCTTGCTCGATAAGAAGGGGCTGGTATGTGCCATCGGGCAGATTGATATGGCTCCCGATCCACCTTTCGTGAAGGGGTGGAACAATCCGAAACATCACGAGCAACTGCTGAAAGCGACCCGGGACTCCATCGACGCCTGCGCTGAACATGGGTATCCAAACGTCATCGCATTCACTGGAATGCATGATGGTTTTTCGAAGGAGGAGGGTGCCAAGAACTGCGTCGAGGGTTTGAAAAAGATCGTCGATTACGCGCAGAAGAAGAAAGTTGTCCTGTGCATCGAGGTGTTGAACACTCGCGACGATACCCATCCGATGAAAGGTCATCCTGGTTATCAAGGCGATGACACCGAGTACGTTGTGGACATCATTCGACGGGTGGATTCAGCAAACCTGAAACTGCTCTTCGACGTTTATCACATCCAGATCATGAATGGCGATGTGATTCGTCGTCTGCGCCAGTACAAGGATCTACTCGGGCACGTTCATGTGGCGGGCAATCCCGGCCGTAACGAGATCGGCAATGATCAGGAGATCTGTTACAAGGCAGTGATGGAGGCGCTGATCGAGATCGGCTACGAGGGATACGTCGGGCAGGAGTTCCTGCCCACGGGCGATCCTCTCGCTAGCCTCGCCGCGGCGGTCAAGATCTGCGACGTCTGATCACCACCGTCAACTACTGATCTCGCACCACTGACCGCTCTTTGCCGATTCGATGACCCCATCGCAGACCTTCTGCGTCTGCAGTGCGCAGCGGAAATCTGGCTGAGCAGCTTCACCCTTCTCGACGCCGATCAGAAAGTCTGCCAGCGCGTTGATGAAGGTGTGTTCGTATCCAATGGTGCATCCGGGGACCCACCATCGATCCATGTAAGGATGTTCGAAGTTGGTGGTGTGAATCCTGCGCCATCCGGTCAGGTGATCCTCGACCTTCTGGCCGTCTGCTTTACGAGTGTGCTCGAAGAAATCGAGATACTGCGGATCTTCCAGGTCGAAGTGGACCGATCCGTCATGTCCGTTGAGTTCGAAAGTATTGAAGTTCTTGCGACCTCGGGCATAGCGGGTCGATTCAAAGGTTCCCATCGAACCATTCTGGAAGCGAGCCAGGAACATGCAGGCATCATCGATTCCGACCGGCTGTACTTCTCCTGTTTCCTGGTGCATCCGTTCGCGAACGAAGGTTTCCGTATCGGCGACGACTCTCGTGATGGGTCCGTTGAGCCACATCGCGGTATCGATGGAATGCGCCAGCAGATCGCCCGTGACTCCTGATCCAGCGGCATCGAGATCGAGCCTCCAGAGCGTCGCTCCACCCTGGGGGACATCTTCTGCGATGGTCCAGTCCTGAAGATAAGTGCCTCGATAATGGAACGGTTTCCCGATGCGCCCCTCATCGACCAGTTGCCTTGCCAACGCGATGGCGGGTACGCGCCGGTAGTTGAACCAGACCATGTTGGGAACACCTGCAGCCTCGACCGCATCGGTCATCTCGATCGCCTCGTTGACGTTCATCGCCAGGGGTTTCTCGCACAGTACCCACTTCCCGGCCTCGGCAGCGGCAATGGCGATATCATGGTGAAGGTGATTGGGAACGCAGATGTCGATGGCATCGATGTCGTCTCGCTCGATGAGGGCGCGCCAGTCCGATTCGACGGATGCATAACCCCAGTTGCTTGCGAAGCTCGAAGCGTTTTCCTTGTCCCTGGCGCACAGTGCCTGCAGAACGGGTTTGGTTTCGAGGTCGAAGAAATGGTTCACCTTCTGGTAGGCGTTGGAGTGAGCCTTGCCCATGAAGCCGTAGCCGATCATTCCGATTCGAAGCTCCTTCATCGAGTTTCCTCCCAGATTCCGTAGCTCGAGTTCAGGTCATCGATGGAGCTTTTGCAACTGGCGGTGGCTTGCCAGGCATCGGGCCAGAAGCACAGGTCTATCGTCCACCAGTCATGAGGAACGGCTTCCTTCGCCAGGGCAGGAACGATGGTATCGAAATCGAGGACTCCGAGTCCGAAGGGTGGGTGACTGGAGGTCTCGTCACTTCCATCGGCAGCTTTGTGGCAAGTGTTGTCGGAATCGATCAGGTGGATGTGATTGATGCGTCCACTGAGCATCTCGATCAGTTCCAGCTGTCCACCGGGCAGGATCTCTTTCTCTCCTGGATGTCTCGCTCCGACAACAGAAACCATCTGGCCGTGGCAAGTGTCGTAGAGGACTCCGAAGTTCGGGTCCGGGATCGCCTCGAGGATCTGGACTACATCGGTTGGTTTATTGAATGCGAACCCGGGCTCGAACTCCCAGGTCATCTGCAGTCCGTGATCGGTGGCGATGATGCAGCATTCTTTCCAGGTATCGACGACCCTCTGGAATGCCGTCTGGCGATCTACCGATTCGAAGATGGTCGGTGGCTGGACCGTATCGACACGGATCGTCTCGATGCCCATGTCGCAGCAGAACTCGCAGTTCTTCCTGAACTCTGCGATGTAGGCGCTCGGGTCATCGGTATCGATCAGATGTTCTCCCCAGAGATTGGCGGCCAGGCCGCTGAACTCGAGTCCCATCTCCCGGACACGAGAGGCGATTTCCTGCCGCTGACTCTGTCCAGGAAGATCATCCGGATTCGGGTGTGGCGGGAACCCCCCGACCTCGACACCGTCGAAACCGAGCTCTTTGAGTTTTTCGCAGACCGTGAAAAAGTCGACGGGATCCTTCTCGTAAGGACCGATGGTGTAGGCCCACGAGCCGATAGATATTCTTCTCATGATTCAACCTCCTCGGATATCGGGACAGATTGACCCGATTCCGCCTCAGTCGTAGCCTCACCAGCAGCAGTGGTCAAACCCTATCTTTTGACGAACTGGCATCCTATGGCGGATTGCGATGCGATCCGGGCACGATATCTTCATGAAGACTCATTAGTGAGCAAGGTTATTGAGCAGCAGGGAGATGTTTTGAAAGCACTTCGCAGGCAAGCTCGTGAATCGCGAGCAGTGGCACTCGAACAAGTTGACGAGCCAACACCTGGGCACGGGGAGGTGTTGCTGGAAGTACGTCATTGCGGAGTATGTGGCAGCGACCTTCACGTGTACCTCAACCACAAGGGATACGAATCCGTGTTAGCGCAGGTCACTCTTGGCCATGAATGGGCCGGAGTAGTGGTCGGTTGGGGTGAAGGTGTGGATCGCTGGCAGGAGGGGCAGCTAGCGACGATGATTGCCCTGCAAGGATGCCTGAGAGATGACTGCCACTATTGCTCTTGTGGGATGACACAACTGTGTCCCGAAAGAAGAGTTCAGGGATTACATCTCGACGGAGCCATGGCCCAGCGGGTCGTCGTCGATGATCGATACCTGATACCATTGCCCGGCGACATCGATACGGTAGCTGCTGCGCTCACAGAGCCACTCTCGGTCGCCGATCACTGCGTTAACGACTGCTCCGAAATCGAATCGGGAGATCGTGTGGTGGTCTGTGGTCCCGGAGTCATCGGTATCCTGTGCGCGCTGATGGCGCGTCAACGAGGTGCCAATGTCGTTATTAGCGGCATCGAGGCGGACGAACCGGTTCGACTGGCAACAGCAAGGAAGATCGGATTCGAGACGATGACTGTGGGCGAGGGGCATCCTTCTCTGACAGAGCAACTCGCTGACCAGGTTGTCGATGTGGTCCTCGATGCTTCGGGAGCTTCGCAGGTTCTGGAGGAGGCACCGGGGATCGTCCGTTCCGATGGCACCATCTGTGTCGTGGCACTCTACCCACAAGAGGTGACTCTCGATTTCAACGTCCTGGTGCGTAATCAGGTCGATCTCAGAACCTGCTATGCATCTTCCCTGCCCAACTACGAGAAGGCGATCGCGTGTCTTCATGCCGGCGAGATCCCGATCGAAGACCTCGTGCGGATCTATCCACTCGAGCAGGGCCTGCGCGCCTTCGAGGAAGCCGAGCGCCAGGAAGTACTCAAACCGGTGCTGGCCTGTTGAGAATCCGCCAGCGTTGACCGGACAATTCTTCAACAGTGGGGGGCACATACGACATTTGTTGCCGCTGAGGTTCAACTAGTTCGATGTTGCGAAAGATGGGGTTTCGCAAGTCGCCTTTGTTGGGATACTACCTGCAAGGAGAGTGGTCGATGATTCCTCGATTTATTTCGTTACTCTTGCTGGTCATGGTCGTCAGCGGCTGTGGCAGTGGTGGCGGTACCGTTGCATTAACGGCTCCTTGTAATCTGCTCTACCCACTCAATTTCATCATGGTTCCTGCCGGAGTTCTTCTTGCAGCGCAGGTTCCCACCGTCGATTGCGGTGATGTAACCGACTGGACCATCTCCCCGGCTCTTCCGGCAGGTCTCAGTTTCAATTTCAGCAACGGAACCATCTCGGGTACGGCCCTCACCGATGGCTATGACCAACAACATACGGTAGAGGCCTCGAACTCTGCAGGTTCGACCTCGACGTCGTTTCGACTGAGGATTGATCGTATTTTCACATACTTGGGAACGGCCGGTCCTGGCACTTTCTCCGGAGTAACCGGGATCGGTCAGATGAGTGCCG
>JAYZBV010000027.1:0-42650 GCA_036338595.1 Planctomycetota bacterium
TTGAAGGTATTGAGCAGATCCACCAGGGTGCCCGCAAACGGTGCTGGGGCCGGCTGGGTCGCGAGAAAGGCCTGGGTCAGGAACGCCAATGTCGGGGTGCTCTGGAACTCGTAAATCCCTGTCAGACCCGTCGGAGTGAAATCAGCCTCGACCGTCAGGCCATTGAGCGGGATTCCACCGACCACGATGGTTCCTGGCCCTGCGACCAGGTGCCCATCGACGAGAGTACCGTCAGGAAAACTGGAAATGGGCTCCCCAGTGCCTGAATCGAATCCTGTGGGGTCAATCACGAACAGATTGGTTCCCGATCCATTATTGGAAGAGTCGCCATCGACATCGAAGCCACCGAATGCGTTGAGCGTGATGTTGTCATCATTTTGGTAGGTCGGATCATCGAGGTCTGCTACCTCCAGAAGAAAAGGAGAAGTGAGCAAACGGGCCGCAAGCAAATCATTCAAACCTGCAGCGATGGTCGGATTCGACCCGAGGATACCTCCGGTCACGACCTCCGAGGTGGCCACGAATCCAGGTCTGGATGTCGTCTGGGCGTTGAGAGTCGCTGGAAGTAGTAAAGAAAAAGTGACCAAAAGAGTGGCAAGAGCGCCCAGGGTTCGCAGTCTCATGTAACCTCCTCAGAAGATTGAACGATAATTATTCATGTTCCGTGTGATCTTCAATCTTCCCGCATGAGGAGCACTCCCGATAGTCACAAATTTCCCTCCGGGCTTCGATTCCGACCAGAAAAATGGCGGTATTCGGGGTCCGAATACCGCCATAAGTTACTTATTCAAACAAGGTTGTGTCAGGAGGTTTGCTCCAGACCTTCGGCAACGATCGAGACCTGATTCTTGAGTACTTCCATGAACCCGCCGGAGATCTGCCATCTCCGCTCATCCGAGTCGGATATGGCAATCCTCAGCGGCCCCTCTCCCAGGGCAGTGATGAGTGGCGCGTGGCCGGGAAGGATCCCGAGTCGTCCATCGAGAGCATGGGCCTCCACGAAGGATGCCTCGCCCTCGAAGATCGCGCCCTCCGGAGAGAGTACCGAGCAGAGTAAAGTGCCGGCCATCGGCTAACCCACTTCTTTCATCTTGTCAGCCTTCGCTACCGCTTCTTCGATGGTTCCGACATACATGAATGCCTGTTCAGGAAGATGGTCCCACTTGCCCTCGATCATCTCCTTGCAGGAGCGAACCGTCTCCGCCACTTCAACGTACTTTCCGGGGAATCCAGTGAACACTTCGGCAACACTGAAGGGTTGCGAAAAGAATCGCTCGATCCGTCGTGCGCGCCCTACCAGGATCTTGTCCTCTTCGGACAATTCATCCATTCCAAGGATCGCGATGATGTCCTGAAGATCTCGGTATCTCTGAAGGATTCGCTGCACTTCCCGGGCCACCGAGTAATGCTCTTCACCGACGATCTGAGGATCGAGAATCCTCGAAGTCGAAGCGAGCGGATCGATGGCGGGGTAGATCCCTTTTCCTGAAATTCCGCGATCGAGTACCGTGGTCGCATCGAGGTGGGCGAACGCTGTGGCAGGCGCGGGGTCTGTCAGGTCGTCTGCGGGGACATAGATCGCCTGCACCGAGGTGATCGAGCCGGTTTTTGTCGATGTGATTCTCTCTTGCAACTGCCCCATCTCGGTCGCCAGTGTTGGCTGGTAACCCACTGCGCTGGGCATTCTGCCGAGCAAGGCGGACACTTCCGATCCCGCCTGGGAGAAGCGGAATATATTATCGACGAAGACCAGCACATCTGAGCCAGATGTGTCGCGGAAGTGCTCCGCCATCGTCAGCGCCGAAAGCGCCACGCGCAGTCGAGCGCCCGGGGGCTCATTCATTTGCCCGAATACGAGCACCGTGCGATCCAGAACGCTCAATTCCTTGCCGTCCTCCCCCTTGATCACAGCTTCTTTCATCTCGTTCCAGAGATCGTTCCCCTCACGGGTTCTCTCTCCGACACCAGCGAAACAGGAATAACCACCGTGCTTCGTTGCGACATTGTTGATCAGTTCCTGGATGAGCACAGTCTTTCCAAGACCCGCACCTCCGAAGAGACCCGTCTTGCCCCCCTTTGAATAGGGGGTGAGCAGATCGACGACCTTGATGCCTGTCTCGAATACCTGCGTCGACGCTTCCAGATCCTCGAACCTGACAGCATCCGCGTGAATCGGTCGGTACTCATCCACCTTCGCAGGTGGCATCTTGTCGACAGGTTCTCCGAGCAGGTTGAACACACGGCCCAGGACTTCCTCACCGACAGGCACCATGATGGGCGCTCCGGTATCGCTGATGTCCATTTTCCTGACGACGCCATCGGTAGAAGCCATGGCAATGGCTCGTACCCTGTTGCCACCGAGGTGCTGTTGCACCTCGAGAGTCAACTTGATGTCGCCCTCTTCGATCTTCAGGGCGTTGTAAATGGGAGGCAGGTTCCCTTCCGGGAATTCGGCGTCGATGGTGGCACCGATCACCTGTACTACCTTGCCTTTGACTGCAGTTTCACTCACGGGTATCGCTCCAGTCTCTTATCCGACAGCGTCTGCTCGCCGGAAAATCCAGTTTGAATCAGTTCAACACCTCGGCGCCACCGATCACTTCCAGGATCTCCTGTGTGATCGCAGCCTGACGCGTACGGTTGTAGAGCTGAGTGTATTTCGTGGCCATTTCTTCTGCGTTGTCGGTGGCATTCTTCATCGCCATCCTGCGAGCGATCTGCTCGCTGGCTGCAGCCTCCACCAACGCCTGGAAAAATTGCATCTTCAAGGAGAGCGGCAGAAGCCGCCCAAGTATCAGTTCCGGACTGGGCTCGAGAATGAACTCTCCCACTGATTCGGAACCGTCTCCATCGGTCTGATCGACCGAGATCGGCAGCAGTTTTCTGAGCACGGGCTCCTGCCTTGCCGCATTGATGTAGTGGGTGAACACCACCGAAAGGGCGTCGATCTCACCCTTCTCGAAACTCTCCATCACCGGCGAGATGACTTCCTCTGCCTCTTCGAAAGTCGGACGGTCATCAAAGTGAGTGTATTGTTCGACTGATTCCATCCCCAGGTACTTGAAGCGGCTGATGCCCTTCTTGCCCAGGATATAAACATCCGTCTGTACCCCTTCGGCATTTCGCTCTTTGATGTACTTCTCGGCGACCTTGAGAGTATTGCTGTTGTAACCGCCGCACAGTCCTCGATTCGCAGAGACGATGAAAACCGCCTCACGGCTCGGTGAATCGACCTGCCTCAGCAGCGGAAAGCTACCGGCAAGACCATCCCCACAACTACCGAGGTCGCGCCGGATCTCGGCGAGTTTGTCCCCGTATGGTTGTGTCGCCTCGATCCGCCTCTGACAGACCACGGCCTTGGCGGTGGAGATCATCTCCATCGTCCGCGTGATCTTCTTGGTGTTATTCACCGACCGGATCTTGTTCTTCAACTCTCTCGAGGTAGCCACTGTTACTCCTCGCCTCGCTAGCCTTGCGGCAGCTTGGCACTGAAATCCTTGTTGAAGTCAGAAACAACCGACTCCAGTTTTGCTTCCTGCTCTTCACTCATCTCTCCTGAGGTCTTGATCCCCTCGAGAATCTCGGGGAACTCGTCACGAACATGAGTGAGCAGCGTGTCTTCGAAGTCGGCGAGACTGTTGACCGGCAGGTTGTCCAGATGCCCTTTTGATCCGCACCAGATGATCACGACCTGCTCGGCGATGGGCATCGGCTTGTACTGGGGCTGCTTGAGAATTTCCACCATGCGGAACCCTCGGTCGAGTTGCGCCTGAGTTGCCTTGTCCAGATCGGTACCGAGCTGGGCAAACGCTTCCAGTTCCCTGAATGCAGAGAGGTCCAGACGCAGCGATCCTGCGATCTTCTTCATCGCCTTGATCTGCGCATTGCCTCCGACTCGAGAAACCGAAATTCCTACATTCACCGCGGGCCGTTGGCCGGCGAAGAACAGGTTTGGCTCCAGGTAGATCTGACCATCGGTGATCGAGATCACATTGGTCGGGATGTAGGCCGACACCTCACCCTCTTGCGTCTCGATCACGGGCAGTGCCGTCATCGATCCACCGCCGAGGTCGTCGGACAGTTTTGCGGATCTCTCGAGCAAACGAGAGTGCAGATAGAAGACGTCTCCAGGGTATGCCTCACGCCCAGGAGGACGGCGAAGCAGCAGAGACAGCTGTCTGTATGCAGCAGCTTGCTTGGAAAGGTCATCGTATACGCAGAGCGTGTGTTGCCCCTTGTACATGAAGTACTCGGCCATCGCTGCACCTGAATACGGTGCGATGTACTGCAGCGGAGCGGGGCAGGATGCCGGCGCGCTGACGACGATGGTGTAATCCATCGCACCCTCACGCTCGAGCCTGTCCACCACTCCTGCGATGGTAGAGCCCTTCTGACCAACCGCCACGTAGACGCAGATCACATCTCCGCCACGCTGGTTGATGATGGTATCGATGGCGATGGCCGTCTTGCCGATTCCGCGGTCACCGATGATCAGCTCCCGCTGACCTCGACCGATGGGAATCGTCGAATCGATCGCCTTGATACCGCTCTGCAACGGCTCGTGGACCGATTTCCTGTCCGCGATCCCCGGTGCCGGGGATTCCACTGGACGGTAATGATCGGTCTTGATCGGGCCTTTCCCGTCGAGAGGATTACCGAGCGGGTCCACGACCCGTCCGAGCAACGCCTCGCCGCAGGGAACCTGCATGACGGTTCCGGTCCTCTTGACTTCATCCCCCTCCTTGAGGGTGGCGAACTCTCCGAGAATCACGGCTCCAATTGAATTTTCCTCCAGGTTGAATGCGAGACCGTTTGCACCGTTGGAAAAGGACAGCATCTCTCCTGCCATGCAGTTAGAGATGCCGTAGATCCTGGCGATACCGTCTCCCACCTCGAGGATGGTTCCGACCTCGTCTACTGCGAGGTCAGCCTGGTAATTTTCAATCTCCTTCTTGAGAACAGAGGAGATCTCGTCGGCATTAATTTTCATCGATCAGGTCTTTCCCGAATCGAGTAAGTGACACTTCTTGACGGACCTTCCGCAATTGGGTGCGAAGGCTACCGTCGACAACCAAATCACCGATCTGGATCGTCAATCCAGACAGGAGGCCAGCGTCGACCTTTTCGGTCGCGATCACCTCCTTGTTCAACTTCTTCGTCATCGCTCCAGTCAAAGCATCGCGCACTTCCGTGGGTAACTTTGCAGCAGATGTGATCTCCGCATTGACCCTTCCTGCCGCCTCATCGAGCTGGTCCCGGTACGCCTGTGCAATGTCGTCGACCAGGGTCTGGCGGTTCCGATCGATCAGCACTCGTACGAGGTTCAGCACCGGATCAGCGACCTTCCCCTTGAGGGCCTTCTCTAGCGTTTCCTTCTTGTCACCGCGCCGGATCTTGGGGCTCTCGAGAAACACCCTGAATTGCGGGTCTGACTCGATCGCATCCGACAACGCCTCCAGTTGCTGACCGTACAGTTCAGCCTCGTCTCTGGCAGAACCGACCTCGAGGAGCGCATGAGCATATGCCTGCGCTACCGGATGCCGCTGCTTGATTCCAACTGCCACCGTGCCCCCTAGCCGATCTTCTCGTACTCGGAGATGGTCTCCCTGGCGATTCGATCGTGATCATCGCTGGTCACCGAATGCCCGATCAGTTTCTCCGAAATCGAGATCGAAAGATCGACAGCACGATGATGGATCTCATCGACTGCCTTTTCCTTGGCCTGATCAATTTCTGCCAGAGCCTTGGTCTTGATCTCTTCCGCCTGCGTCCGCGCATCGGAGACGACTTGATCTCGTACGACCTCAGCATCCCGCTTGCCCTCAGCAACGATGGCACTCGCCTCTTTCCGCGCTTCGGCGAGCACCTTTTCCTGCTCCACCTGGAACGCCTGCTGCTCCTCGCGCATTCGATCGGCTGCCCCAAGAGACTCGCGGATCTTACTCTCGCGCTCATCCAGTGCAGTGACGATCGGACCCCATGCCTTTTTCTGCAGGATCAGGAACGCAAGAAGGAACACCACCACCGTATAGATGAAGATCTCGGTCTCCTGAGTGAGCAATCCCTTGCCAGATCCAGCGGCCTCGTCAGCCGCCAACAACTGACCCGAAAGCATCAGTACGGTAGAGGGGATCAGGACAAGCAATGCGATGGCCAGTCTTGAAATACTGAACATCCTAGCCACCGGTCGCCATTCCACTGATGGTGTTGTAGATCAGGAAGCAGATCACCACGACGAACAAGGCGACTCCCTCGACAAGCGCGGCGGTCAACAGCATCGTTCCGCGAACATCACCAGCAGCTTCCGGTTGACGAGCAATCGCCTCGCAAGCCGAACCGCCGATTCCGCCGATTCCGATTCCTGCGCCAACTGCAGCCAATCCGGCGCCGATCCCGGCTCCCATGATGCCGTTGGAAACAAAACTGCTATCAACAGCCGCCAACGTCAGAAGCTCCATGAGCATTTCCATTGCATTCCCTTTCAAATGCCCGCCTCCAGGCGGGTCTCCGTTTCCACGCCCCGCAGGGCCTAGTGTTCTGGATGTATCGCTAACGACAGGAACACTGTCGTCAAAAACGCAAAAATGTAGGCCTGGAGGGCGGCCACCAGCAATTCCAGGAACATCAGCAGCACACAGCTGACGACTGAGATCACGGTGATGGTCGTACCCAGGATAAAACTCTCGGCAGTCAGGATCCCGGTAAAGCCCAGAATCACGGCTAGCATCATGTGACCACCTACCATGTTGGCAAATAGTCGGATGGCCAGTGCGCAAGGCTTGATGATCTGACTGAGGATTTCGATTGGAATCATCATCCACCACAACCACCAGGGCCCCACCAGTAGACTGGCCTTGACGTACTTGATCAGCCCATTGCGCTTGATCCCGACCCCGTGGTAGGTGACCAGCGCAATCGCCGCCAGACCCGCAGTAACATTGACATTACCAGTGGCCGTAGCGGCACCGGGGATCAAGCCCAACAGGTTGCAAAACAGCACGAAGAAGAAGAAGGTCCAGATCAGCGGGATGAACTTGCGCGTGTCCTTACCCAGAAATGGCTCGGCCATTTCGTCCCGGATGTAGATCAGCACGACTTCAAAAAACCCGGCAAATCGACCGCTGGGAACTCCGCCAGCCATTCTCCCTGCCACCATCGGAAACACGAGTACGCACAGGACAGCAGCAAGCATCAGGTACAGGACATGTTTGGTGATCAGCAGATTTTCGGTAAGCCAGGTCAGATCGCTATTGAGCACATGCGTGAGAGGATCACTGCTAGCGAGAGTCACCAGGATCCCGGTCATCTACCTGCCTCTTTCTGCGCTTCCTCGGAGTTCCCTGTAGCCAGGGACTCGTTGCTCGCCGATTTCGATGGCTGTACAGGCTGCACAACCCTTGCCAGTTGCCCCGTCTTCAGTGCCTGACTCAGCGTAAAAACTTCCACTGCCAGTACCAACATGTACAGGACCGTCGTCGTCAACAACGCTCTCCGGCTCCACTGGGCTCCAGCAAGGCCATGAACAAGGCCCATGCTCGCGAATAACACCAGCGCTCGTTGCAATACACCCGTCAGCAAATGACCCGTCATCTTGTGAGGATCGCATGTCAAGATCGTTCGCATGCTTCGAAACCCGAGGGCTCCCAGTCCAACAGACCAGAGAACTCCCCAGGCCAGGCACAACAATCCATCCTGGCCCCACTGCTCACGAACAAAAAACATCGCGAGGCCACCTGCAATCAGAACCACGCCACAACTTCGAGAAAAAAACGTCTGAAAAAGGCTCATTCGATCGCCTCTTCTGAATCGTCCTTCTCCGATGCGGACGTCTCTCCTGACGCTGACTTGTTTCCCGAGGGCCGATCATCCCTGCCTTCATGCAACATGATCTTCACCATCGCAACAAGTCCTAGCACAACACCACCCAGTGTTCCCCAGGGTATGGCTCCGATCCCGCGATCTAGCCAGTCATCTAGCCACGCGCCGCCCATGGCGAGCACGACGAAGGTGATGACAACCTGGAACCCCAGAGTCGAAAAGCGGACGTAAGCCGCTCTTTTCGCCGGGTCATCTTCGGGTTCAGAATCCGAGCTGCTACTCATCTCACCACTCCCGATCGGCTCCTTGGGGATGATCTGGAATCCAGTGATCGACCTCGCAGCAAGTGCGGAATGTAGCAACGCCCCAGAATCAGGTCAAGGAAATCGGGCAAGGTCGAAACGGCAGAATTCGGCCTACTGGAGGCTACCAGAAGCGTTTCCCACCATCGATGTCAGTGATCTTCACCGAGTGCATCCAGCACCTGTCGCGGTCGCACTGCTGCGGGCACCAGACGGAGGGCTCGGCGTGCCATCTTTCCTGCCTCCTCCTCCTCTCCCAGCTTCCATAACGCCCAGGAGAGATCGGGATAGATCTCCTCCAGTGGTGGCTTTTGAGCTGCTAACCGAGCCTTCAGTTCCCTCTTCGCCTTGCCCCATGCTTCGATGTGCATGTAGGCCCGGCCGAGAATGGCGTGCCCCTCATCGCCGTAGGGATAGATGAAGGGGAGATCCCATGCAGCATCCACCACGCCTTCCCAGTCACTCTCTTTCTCGAGCCGCTGTGCCAGGGCAAGTCTTGTCGGTGCATCATCTCGATCATTCTTGACCTGGGACTTGAGTGAAACCAACGCTTCCTTCTCGAATCCTAGATCCTCCTGGATCGTCGCCAGTTCGAGCCAGGGACTTCGTCCCCCGACTGGCGATTCTGTCGATCGGGAAGCGATGCTGGTGGCTGCCAGGTAATGCTCCATCGCTTCCTGGCTTTCGCCGCGCTGCCGCAGTTGCTGCGCCAGCAAGAGATGACTCCGATAGATCCAGATGGATCCTCCAGCGATCGCTTTCCTGAGCGAATCGATGGCGCTATCGATCTTGCCGTCCTTCAACTGGATCCAGCTCTTCAGCGCCATCAGGTCCGCGTGCTGATCATCGATCTTGATCGCCTTCCCCATCGCCAGCTCGGCATCCGCCTGACGACCTGCACCCAGATATGCAGCAGCCAGCCACGCCCAGGCTCTGGCGTCATCCTCTTTCTGCTCTGCTACTTCTCTGAGATGGTCGATGTGGCGAGCCTGAAAACTGGGACCGACACCACTGGCTTTGATCCACTCCTCGAACCAACTGGTCATGTCAGCATCGAAAGCAGCGGTGGATTGCCCCGTCACCTGCTGGATCACCTGAGGGGTTGTCTTTCCTCCGGAATACGCGGATAACATCTGCCGGATGGCACCGAGGCCGTGCTTTTCGACGATCATCTCGCAGATCAGCCCACTCTGCACATATCCAACCATGATCTCACCGCGCCACCTGGGATTCATGAACGCTCCCTGAAGATCATCGATTCCTCGTAATGCTCCGCCGTGAAACTCTGACGACATCAACAGTGGCTCATAGCGTCTCCATCTGGATTGAGTGCGACCCTCTTCAAGAACCGAGATTCCTTCGCCAAACCAACGGGGGATGCGATGTAACGCCTTCTGTAGTGTCGCCACATGAGCGAACTCGTGCACAGCAACCGCACCCCAGTTTCCAGGAATCGCATGAGGAGTGGTCAGTGTCACCAGCCGCCCGAAGCAAACACCACTGGCAGCGAGACCGGGCAAGCCGATGGAACGAGCAGAAAAGTAAGCGTGATCCGAGAAATCCTCGACCGTCAGTGGCCTGGCTATTGCTGTCTCGTAATCTTTTTCCAGCATTGCACGCGCTTCGAGCAAGAGCGGTAAAATGTACGGCATCAACCATGGTTCTTCGTCGAGTGGCATCCGGATGACAAGGCCATCCTCTTCCCTGGTCGCAAACTTCTCATCGATGTGCGACATCAGAGTCCGCGTGTTCTTCACCCAGACATTGAACTTGTCTCGAAGCCACGCATCCTCAAGCGCAGTTCTTCCCTCTTCCTCGAGTCCGCTCCGAAGTGCATTGATGGCGAATATTGCGTAGCTCCTTGGTAATCCAGGATCCAGTTCCATCGCCTTCCGTGCATGATCTGCGGATTCTCTGTAGAAAAATCGATCTACCAGCCTCTCGGCAAGAGTCACATGAAACACTGCAGCGGCGGGGTGCCCCTCCTCTACGCTGCTTTGAAGCTGCTCGAACTCCTCGATCCGGGCAGTCGACCACATCACCGATGCGAGCAATCCCTGTGCCACCTGGTGGCCAGGATCGACCTTGAGGACCTGGCGATAATGGGACTCCGCCTGTTCCCAGTTTTCCGCTGCAAACCTGATATCCCCCTGCAACACGAGCAGTTCAGGATATTGCTTCGAGACAGCGCGAGCCCGATCGATCAGGTCTGCCACCTCCTTACCGCGATCTCCTGGGAATCTGAAATCGGACCATGTCGAACGAGCCAGGCCGACCAGCGCCTCGACACTTCGAGGATTGGTCTGGATCGCATCGCGGAAGTGGCTACGAGAGTCTGGGTAGTTGTACTTGCTGTGAAGTGCCTTCCCACTGGCGACATGAGCCGCCACGGAGCTCTTGTTGATGTACAGAGCGCTGTCGTACATCACTTCGTAGGCGTCACGAAATTTATTGAGACCCTCACATGCGTTGCCGAACCAGACGAATTGCTCGGGAGAAAGTCGTTGTGCATCTTCGCGTGACATCGCCTTGTAAATATCGATGGCGATGCGAAGTCGCTTTTCACCTGCTGGTCGCTTTCCCTGGTCTATCTTCACCAATCCGAGCATGCAATTCGCTTTGATGTGCTGCGACGAGGATGCCAACGCCTTCCTCAGATAACGTTCTGCCGCATCGTCATTTCCTCGATCTCGCTCCAACTGTGCCGCATCCGCCAACAGATCTGGATCATCCATCTTGAAGCGAGGATGAGTCAGCAAGGACTTAAAAGCCTGATCTGGCCTACCCGTCTCGCGATACAGCCGAGCTTCCAGTAACGGGAACACTCCCGCTTCTTCCTCCACCCAGTCGGTCGCTTCCTGATACTGACCCGTTTCTATCAGATGCCGGAGTTCTTCTCGTTCATCGATATCCGATGAAGCAGATGTCGCATTTGCAGTCAGCAACACGACGAGAGTGATGGTGGATCGAAACATCATCAGAATATCTACTCCTGGCAACGGGGTTGTCTGGGTCAAGTTCTCCACATCCTACACCAGGTGCCCCTCAAGGGCAGTATTACGCCGCTGCCTCCTGCTCCCGGGCTCCCTGGCGTGGCTGATTTGTCGTCATCCGCCTCACCATCCTAGACTCATATGACGGCAACAGCCGTTCAGGGAGTGACTAGCAGGAGGGAGCCCGTCGTGGCCGTGAAGTTCACAGAGAAAGCCGAAAAGGTGCTGCAGATCGCCCGAAGCGAGGCGAGACGGCTCGGTCATGGCTATGTCGGGACAGAGCACATCTTGTGGGCATTGCTCCATCAACCCGATTCAGTGGCCGTGCAGGCCATCCTGAGATGCGACAGCACCGTCGAAGAAATACTCGCTGCGCTCCGGGAAAGTCTGGGGCGGATCCCCAGCAGTTCTGGTGGCCTCTCTTCGGAGACCACATACACACCGCATGCAAAACGTTGCCTCGAGCTCGCCAGAGAGCAAGCGGTGCATCTTGACCAGTACTACATCGGTACCGAGCACCTGCTGATCGGACTGGGTCAAGAAGAAGAGGGGGAAGCCTCTCGAATATTGGCCGAGAGAGATCTCGGAAAAGACAGACTTCAAAATGTCATCCAGAGAATGCTGGGAGGTGATGTGGATCAAGCACAAGGAAGCACCGTCAAGAGAAGCGGTGTCGCAACTCCAACACTCGATTCAAATGGCGTGGATTTGACCGCCATGGCTGCCCAGAACAGGCTCGATCCTGTTATTGGTCGTCACAAGGAAATCGAACGCATCATCCAGATTCTCTCGAGAAAGACCAAGAACAACCCGGTCGTCATGGGTGAACCCGGCGTCGGCAAAACTGCCATCGTTGAAGGACTCGCTCAACGAATCGCAGACAGCGCAGTGCCTGAGTTACTGGCGCGCAAGCGAGTTGTTTCCCTCGACCTGGCCTCGCTTCTTGCGGGGACCAAGTACCGTGGTGAATTCGAGAAGCGCATCAAGGCGATCATCAAAGAGATTTCAGAGTCTGGAAATGTCATCCTGTTTGTGGACGAACTGCACACGATCATGGGAGCAGGCGCATCCGAGTCCAGCCTCGATGCCTCGAACATCCTCAAGCCAGCGCTGTCGCGTGGCGAGATCCAGTGCATCGGTGCCACCACCCTTGACGAATACCGCAAGCACATTGAAAAAGACGGTGCCATGGAGCGTCGTTTCCAGCCGATCATCGTCGACCCACCCAATCGAGACGATGCGCTGGAAATTCTCACAGGGCTCCGCGACACCTTCGAAGCTCACCACCGGGTCCAGATCACTGATTGCGCACTCGAGGCATCTGTCGATCTGTCGATCCGTTACATCTCGAACCGTTTTCTTCCCGACAAGGCCATCGATGTTCTCGATGAAGCCTGTTCCCGTGAGCGACTTCAAAGGACCACCCGTCCACCCGATCTGACCGAGGTCGAGGAGCAGATCGATCAACTGCAACGCGAAAAGAACGAAGCTGTCTTCTCGCAAGATTTCGAACTGGCTGCAGAAATCCGCGACCACCTCGAGAACCGCAAGATTTCCAAGGAGCAAATGATCCAGGACTGGAAAGCCAGTTCCAAAGAAGTCGACGGGAAAGTAGATTCAGCAAGTATCTCATTCACTGTCGCCGAGATGACCGGTGTTCCGATTCAAAACCTCCAGGAAGAAGAAGCTACCAGGCTCAAGAAGATGGAAGAAACCATCCATCTCGATGTCGTGAGCCAGGATCATGCGATCAACTCCATCAGTCGAGCGACGCGCAGGGCAAGAGCAGGACTGCGTGATCCGAATCGTCCGATGGGCTCCTTCGTCTTCGTTGGACCCACCGGTGTCGGAAAAACGCTTGTCGCAAAGTCGCTCGCCAAGTTCCTGTTCGGAACCGAAGATGCCCTGCTTTCCATCGACATGTCTGAATACTCGGAGAAGCACTCCGTATCGCGCCTGATCGGCTCTCCTCCTGGCTATGTCGGATATGATGAAGGTGGTCTGTTGACCGAGAAAGTGCGCCGTAAGCCGTACATGGTGGTGCTCTTTGACGAGATCGAAAAGGCCCACACCGACATCTCGAACACACTTCTTCAGGTGCTAGAGGAAGGCCGTCTCACCGACGCCTTTGGTCGTAAGGTTGACTTCAGAAACACCATCGTTGTTTTCACATCGAATCTTGGTGTGAGAGAGGCAGAGAGTCGTTCATCTCTTGGCTTCGGAGATGCCCAGGAGGACAAAGATGCATCCAATCATGCGGTGATGGAAGCTGTGAAGGAATTCTTCCGCCCCGAGTTCCTCAACCGCGTCGATGAACTTGTTTTCTTCAACGAGTTCAGCGAACAGGACCTTGTGAAGATCCTCGATCTCGAGGTGTCCAAACTGGAAAACCGCATCTCCGGTCTCTCTTTGAGCATCAACATTGATGAAGCTGCGAAGATCCAGCTGGTCCGAGACGGATCGGGACCCGGAACCGGCGCTCGAGGTCTTCGTCGAGTGCTCGAAGATCATCTCCAGGATCGAATCGCCGACCTGATCCTGGACGGAAAGCTCAATGGTGGCGGCCTCGTCAAGGTTTCCCTCGACGAAGAGGGCCAGATCGTCGTTCTGGTCGAACAGAAAGATGCCGTCAACTGAGATCGAACTGCTGATTTGAGGCAGAGCCCGCCTGGCCCGTGGGTCCTCCATCCAGGAGGACTCCGGGCTTTTTTTTCTGCTAGTATGCGGCGGGTTCGAGGAGGTCGAGATAGCGATGGAACTTCAAGATTGCCCCCACTGCGGATCCCCGGTCGAGACCAGCAGCATCTGCTGCAAGGCTTGCGGGAGCGATGTCGAGACGGGATGGGGAGATCCAGCCGAGATTGATTACCAGTCGATAGAACTTCCCGAGCAAGACTCGAGCCCTGTTGAGCCCCTGGAAATTGAACGAGATCGCCGCAGAAGAATCGGGTTGGCGCTTCTCGGCGGATTAGCGGTGGGTGGGTTTGTGGCAGGCAATTTGCTGCCCAAGGAGGCGCTCCTGATATGGCTCGTCATCGGCTTGTATTTGCGCACGCTTCAACAGCAAGAGTGAACCACTTCCCGTGCAGTGCCGTCACTCATTCAAGCACTGCTGTTCGATTTTTCCAGAGTTCCTCGCCACGCCACCGTTACGATTCCGAGCACCACCAACGGCCCCCCGGACCAGAAGGCTGCCGGTGGGGTCTCCCCCAGTCCCGGGTAGAGCCAGACCAGTAACGGCGCCACCGCCACCTCGCCCAGAAAAGCAGTCGATACCACCGACGGCGGAAAATGCCTCAGTGCTGCATTGAGCGGGGTGTGCCCCAGCAGGGTCGGAAAGAGCGCCAGGCAGCCAGCGAGCAGCCATTCCTTCCCATCTTCGGGCCAGATCACGCCTACACCATCGGAGAGTGCCCCCTGCCCGATCAGGTACACCGCCAGCAGCAACGCTGCCACCGAGTAGGATCTGCTCGTGTAGACCGACACGGGAAGTTCGCGGATGGCAGTGCGGCCGGCAAAGATGTAGCCGACGAACGAGAAGGAACCGATCAGTGCGAGCAACACTCCAAGGGTCGGGTTCCGGGTTGGATCTGCATCCCCCACCCCCAGCTGCCCTTCTCCAGCGGCGGTTGCAAAAATACCGGTGCCAACCAGCGTGACCAGCACACCCACCAGCCTGATTCCATCTGCGCGCGCCTGCTTTCGAATCACCTCGATGGCATAAACCACCGCTGGATGAACGTAGACCAGCACCACCGATGTCGCCACGGAGAGGTGATGAAGCGAAGCCATCCACGATCCAAAGTGGATCGCCAGACACGCTCCCGAGATCCAGATGGCACGCCCGCTTCGAGCGAGTGGATGGGCACCCCGACCTCGCCATGCCAACCACCAGAGCACAATGGAAGCCAGCGCAAGGCGACGAAACGCCAGTTGCAGCTCGTCACTATCCGAGAGTCGAATCCACAATGTGGAGGTGGAAACACCGAGGATTCCTACGACCAGCAGCCACCAGATGCGTGGCCCGTGTCCTTTCGGCTGCGCCTCATCCAGGATCAACGAGACCCTGAATCTTGCCAGCGACCATCGAGGCGGCGTAAACCTTCGGCATCGGAGCGCAGTTCAGCCGGTAGTAACGCATCCGGGAAGTCCTGCCAGCATACGGGACGGATGAAGCGCGCGATGGCCCCGGAGCCGACCGATGTCCAGCGCGAATCGGTGGTTGCCGGCCATGGACCTCCGTGGTGCATCGCTTCTCCAACCTCGACCCCGGTGGGCATCCCGTTGAACAGAATCCGTCCGGCGCAATCCTCCAGTAAATCGAGCAACCCTGGCAGTTGTTGCAGTTCATCTGCTGTCGCCTGGATGGTCGCGGTCAACTGTCCCTCCAGGCACCTGGCTACTTCGGTCATCTCTTCGGTATTCGAGCACTCCACCAGCAAGGTGCTGGGGCCGAAAACCTCGGCTTGCAGCGCTCGATCCGCGATGAATCGGCTTCCGGTTACCGAATGGAGCGCCGCTCCAGCGTTACAGACGGCGTCGCTGGCGGGGCCACGCTTGACGAGTTCCACGCCATCACGGGTCTCCAGTTGCTCCAGCATCCTTGCATGGCCATCGTGTATCCCCTGGTTCAACATCGTCCCTGCCGGATCTGCACAGAGCGCTTCGGCGAGAAGCCCCCTGAACTGTTCGCTATGCGCACCCGATACGGTGACGACAAGGCCTGGACAGGTACAGAACTGTCCGACTCCCAGTCTGACGCTGGCAGCGATGGCAGTGGCGATCTGATCGCATCGTTTTGCCATCGCATCCGGAAGCACGAAGACCGGATTCAAACTTCCCATCTCTGCGAAGACAGGCACCGGAACCTCACGCTCGGTGGCCATCTTCCACAGCGACATCCCACCCGAACGTGATCCTGTGAAGGCGACCGCTGCAATCCCCGGATGCAGGACGAGTTGTTGCCCCACGGCATGGGACTCGCCCTGAACCAAACTGAACATGCCATCTGGAAGCCCCACATCTCTGACCGCCTCCTGCAGGGCGCGGC
Organism: Planctomycetota bacterium; assembly: GCA_036338595.1. GTDB lineage: Bacteria > Planctomycetota > UBA8108 > UBA1146 > UBA1146 > QNYK01. The sequence goes on from JAYZBV010000027.1 coordinate 16,164, forward strand.
CGATCAACTCGCAGACTCCAGGATGCGCAGGGTGCCCCTTTGCCACCACGGGACAGCCTGCCGCCCAGGCGCTGGCGGTATCCCCACCGGCGATGCCGAAGGCGAGTGGGAAGTTACTGGCACCAAAAACCGCCACAGGTCCCAGCGCACGCATACGGCGTCGCAGATCGGGACGCGGAACGGGCGCACGATCGGGAAGGGCGGTCTGGATGAGCGGCTCCCTGAACAATCCATCGCGCAATACTGATGCGAAGAGTCGCATCTGGTTACAGGTGCGTCCCCTTTCTGCCTCGAAGCGCCCCTCGGGTAATCCTGTCTCCTTCACACCTCGTTCAGTGATGGCGTCACCGATCTCATCGATCCTGGCCGCCGCAGCTTCCAGAAGACGAGCACGATCACCGGCCTCCCCCGCTGCCCTCGACTGATGGACCGCTAGCGCTGCAACGACCGCACGATCGATGTCTGCTGCTGTCGCCTCTGCGAAGTGAGGATCGAGCCAGTCGCCACTCTCAGGGTTTCGGCCACGAAGCGTTCCCTCGCCAGAGACCGATTCTCCTGCGATGAGATGCACTCCCTCGATGCTCAACGGCTCGACACTCATCGGTTCTCCTTCACATCTTGAAGCGGATTCGAGGCGAGCGAGGTGCGGATCACTTCCAGCGCCCCCTCACGAAGTGCGCCGACTGCGGGGAAGCGGGGAGAGCGAACCCTCTCGTTTCCCTTCCCCACCTCTTGCTGGACCAGTTTGATCAGTTGCACGAACTCGGGGACACAGTCGAGTCTCAGCAAGGGTAAGAACCAGCGATACAACTGGTCCGCTTCACGAGCGGCAGCCGGATCATCCAGCCCCCTCAGTGCCTTTTCGAACAGGACCACCGACTCCATCGGCAAGGCGTTGACGAGACCTGCAACCCAGCCCACAGCACCCTGTCGAACCGCCTCGACGACCATGTCATCGAGCCCCGCAAACAGCGCCAATCGATCTCCAACGAGCGAATGCACTGCAGTGATCCTTCTCGAATCCCCGCTTGAATCCTTCACCGCCTTGAGGTTCGGAGCCTTTTCTGCGAGATCCGCGATCCAGCCCGGCGGAAAATCTACGCCGTATGCGATCGGGTTGTTGTAGAGCATGCAGGGAAGATCGGTGGCCGAGATCACCGCCTCGACATGAGCAGCCACCTCGAAGAAGGGCCCCCTGTGGTTGTAGGGTGGTAACACCATCAGTCCGCGAGCACCCATCACCTTTGTCGTGGCAGCGAGTTTGCCCGCTTCCTGTGTCGATGCGGCGGCGATTCCTGGCACCACCGGCACCCTTTCATCCACCGCTCGAACCACGGTATCGAAGATCCTTTGCTTTTCCTCGAAGGAGAGGGTCGCTCCCTCACCGAGGGAGCCGCAAGGGATGATCCCGGCAACTCCCTGGTCGATCATCCATCGGCAATGCTCCGAAAGAAAAGCGAAGTCAACCTGGCCTGATTCATCGAATGGAGTCGTGATGGCCGGCATCACGCCTGCCCAGGTCATCGATTCTGATACATCGGAATTCATCACAGCCTCCAGCAGAAGAGTAGGAACCGCTCAAGATCGTGACCCATCCGATGCCCCCGTGGAAGTCACCATTTGACGAACCAGAGATCGCTCAGACCGTTCGAGATCGCCGCACCACGAGAAAAAAGAGCACCGGCGCACCCAGTGCAGCGGTGACGACCCCGACTGGAATCTCTCGCTGCTCCCAGAGTACCCGACCGATCGAATCGCAAAGCGGCAGAAAGACCATGCCGAGCAAGATCGAGGCTGGAAGCAGGATCCTCGGCGCCGACCCCACCAGCCTTCTCACGATGTGCGGACAGATCAATCCGACAAATGCGATGGGACCACAGGTGGCCACACAAGCGGCCACTCCGAGAGAGGCGAGGCCCAGGCCCAGTGTCCGGACCCTGGTCACCTCGACCCCTCTTGTCCTCGCTCTCTCGATTCCGGAGACAAGCACCTCGAGAGGCCGGATCAGCCACAGCATGCCCGCCAGCGAGATGACAACAAATGGAGTCAGCATCGAGATGCGATCGGGGCCGATGATGGTCAAGCTTCCGAGCGACCAGCGCAATGCACTGAGAGAAGTGACCTGATCGATGCCCAGGCGAAGCCCCGATGCGATCGCTCCTGTCGCCAGTGTCAATGCGATTCCTGCCAGCAACACATCCTCGGTACGAGCACTGTCGCGTGCAGCCACGGAGGCGATGACCAGCGTCACCACCAGCGCACCGATGAATGCCGCAGCGGGGAGGATGGGCAGTCCCATCAGCGAAGTTCCGCTACCGAGAACCAGCGCCGCCAGTACACCGAGTGTCGCTCCGGCGGTGGTTCCGATGGTACTGGGCGTCGCCAGTGGATTGCGCAACAGGATCTGTACCACCGCACCGGCAGCCGAGAGCACGGCTCCGACCATCGCCCCGGCCAGCGCGCGTGGCCAGCGCAACTCCCTCAGTATCCACTGCCCGCCCTCTTCCGGCAGAGAGGGACCGATCCAGGAGGTGGCCGCCGCACAGGTGACAGCCATCAAGAGCCAGGGCAGCCAGCGTATCAGCGCCATCATTCGTGCTGCTCCTCACCAGGGATCCAGTACTCTCGATCACCCGCAACGGCGCGATCAAAGGACATCCCGTGGATCTGTTCCAGCCCTTCACCGAGGTCCCCATCGCCGAGGCAACCCTGCCAGGCTATCTTCCCCTGACGCAGACCGACCACGCGCGTCTTTGCGGCATCGATGTGTCCGAGAAGATGGACATCGTGGAGTACCACGAGCACGGTGTTGCCCTGCTCGAGCCGCTTCGACAGGAATCGTAGAGTCCTGGCTCTCCACACGGGATCCAGATGGTTTGCAGGCTCATCGAGGAGCCAACATCTCGATTCCTGGGCGAGCATCGAAGCCAGTTCCACTCGCTGGCGCTCACCACCTGAGAGTTCATTGAGCCACCTCGTGGCGAGCGAAGCGGCGCCCGCATCCTCGAGTGCCACGTGTGCTTGAGCGAGACAAGCGTGACGCGATTCGCTGAAACGGAAGCGCGCCGAAGCGACTACATCTTCGACTCTCAATCTTTCTGCGATCAGTCCCTCCTGCGGTAGCCACGCCATCGATGCCGCTCGTTGCCTCGCAGTCATCGAAGTCAGTGGCTGACCATCGACAGTGATGCTGCCTGAATCGAGCGGCACCAGTCCCAGCATCGCCCTCAGCAGCGTGCTCTTCCCCGAACCGTTGGGACCGATCACCGCGATCATCTGACCTTCGCTCACCTCCAGCGACATCTGGTCGAGGATCGGGGTCCCCCCTGCAAGAACCGTGGCGTTTTCCAGTTTCATCAGGGCTACCACCTGGCACCTCCAGCGAAGAGCCGTTGCACTTCTGACTCGATGGAATCGACCAGATCGAGCAGTTCAGGACCTTCATCGAGAATCCGAGGCCCGATCACCTCGCCCACTGCGCCGGAAGCAACGGCACTGAGCCCATCCAGGTGTCGATATCGCTCGAGCACAGGCTGCAGAACTCCCCCCCGAGAAGCCGTACTCAGGTGAAGGATGATATCTGGATCGATGGCGAGTAGCCGCTCGAATGAAACTTGTGGTGTACCGGCCATCGGATTCTCGATGGCATTGCGAAAACCCGCAGCCTTCAGCACAGCACCATGCATCGAGTTCGGCTTGATGACCCACGGCCCCCCCGATGCCTCCAGATCTGATCCGATCACGAGCAGCACCCGCGGCGCATCGGCTTCGACCTGGGCAGTGGCAAGTTTTTCGAAGCGAGTAGCCAGTTGGGTGGCTGCGGACTCTCGACCGACCAACCCACCGATGATTCGGATGCTATCGGCAACCTGATCCGCAGAAGCCCATGACAATTCGACAGGTTCGCCGACTCGCTGCAACTCATCGATGGGAACTCCTGCCGCCCTTCTCACCAGCAAGGTACGTGATCCGCTGCGCAGGATTCTTTCGAGGTCGGGAGCCAGCGCCGTTCCCGCTCTCGAAACGCCCTCGAGTTGGGGACAGAAGTCACTGACCAGCGCAATCGATCGCTCTGCACCGATGGCCAGCAAGGTGCCGGTGATGCAAGGAGCCAGCGACACGACCGGGCCCTCGTGATCTGCGATGATCGCTCCGACATCCACATCTGGATTTACATCGGGTGCGACCAGCCCGGCGATGAAGATCGCCAGAAGCGCCAGCGCCAGGATGATGAAGATGGAACCACGGTCCACGGTCTTGCTCCGAACTGGGGTGATCCGGGAAAAGATAACCGATCTTCCGGCTCCGGCATCAATCGGTCGCCTGTAGTTCCTTCCCGGGAGCGGCAGATGTGGACCAGGGGGGACGCACTGAATCTCGCGGATGGGCGCCCTTCTGCTCCAGGATCGGCATACAGACCCTCCCCTGGCACGGTCCCATCCCGACACGGCACAGCATCCTCGCCTCACGCAGCGAGCCGGTCCGAAGTGCCGTCTCAGCGGATACATCTTCACAGCGGCACAGCACCACATCTCCTCGAATCAACTCCAACAATTCAGGACGAAGCGGATGAGCACGCTCCAGTGCGAGTCCCCAGTGGGCGTTCCTTTTCACCCTTGCCAGAAGGTGTTCCCGTGGAGTTCCACCTGCGACGCTGATCCCTGCCACGATTCCACCGTCGACTGCCCCTTCACAGCCGACGATGCCTGTCGGCTCACCGGCGCAGTAGACCCCTTCCACCGATGTCGCCTGGCGCGAGTTGACGAGAACAGCGCCATTCCCATCGAGGGGACAACCCAATCCCTGTGCCAGCCGTGTTTCAGGAAGCAAGCCGAAACCGACTGCCAGTCCATCGACCTCCTCGACCCGCACTCCTTGCTCGGTCCGAAGATGCACTCGCTTCACCTGGCCATCCCCCTCTGCCAGGATCGGCCAGCTCGAGGACAGCTTCTCGACGCCACGCAGCGATTTCCACATCTCGAATGCCTGGCCGAGACGCGTGCGAGAACTGATGAGTGGTAATAGCAGCGACCATCGATCGAAGATGGATGCCTGCTCCACCAGAAGAACTGACGCGCCCTGCTCACTGGCCAATCGAGCCACTGCCAGTAGCAATGGACCGGTCCCTGCCACGACCAGCCGCTTCCCCTTCACATCGACTCCACCCTTGATCAGCGATTGCAATGCACCGGCACCGACGACTCCGGGCAAGGTCCAGCCCGGAAAGGGCAAGAACCTCTCCCTGGCACCGGTTGCGATGACGATCTTCTGACAGCGAATTTCGACCCGTTCCCCCGTGGTCACGGAGGCTGCCGTGAGCCTGCCCGGCTCACCATCGATGACACAGTATCCCTGCAATCGCCCGACCCCGACGCGTCGGGCCCGATCGATCCACTCCCTTGCCGCTTGCGGGACCGCCTCTCGATGCGCCCAGATCCTGCCGCCGGCTGCCGGAGACTCGTCCACCATCAACACATCGCACCCGTGCTCCGCTGCGGTGCAGGCAGCAGCGAGACCCGCAGGTCCTGCACCGATGACGACCACTTCTGCACTCTGTTCACGCTGTCGGAGAGTTTTCACCCCATCGAGAGGACCCGGTGCCAGATCTCTTTCCGTCTCGATCTGCATACCATCTCTGACAGAAACGAGGCAGGTCCGGACGCCGCGGTGGCCATCGACCGTGGCACGGCACTCATGGCAACTCCCCATGGCGCACAGCACGCCTCTCGGCTGACCCGTCGGCGACTGCCTCAGTGAAGGGTATCCCGCTTCCAGTAACGCTGCCGTGAGCTGGCTTCCATCGACGACCTCGATGGAGACTCCATCGATCGAGATACGGACCCGCTTCTCGTTTCTCATCGATGGACACCGGCCATCAGTAATTCGATTCTCTCGGCAGCTCTGCCGGCGTCGACGATCGCACCTGCGTTCGATGCGAGCATTGCCACCTCCAGCAGGTGTGTGAGATCACGCTGAAGATCGATTCGATGGAGCAGCATCGGTTGAGACTGGTGGCCATTGAGCCACGCCGTGAAAGCGAGCCCGGCCTTGTAGAGATGGGTCGGGGCCTCGAATACCTTCTGGCCGTATAACTCACAGGGCTGCATCCAGCGGCGATAGCCGTCCAGATCTCCTGCCGCAAGATGTCGAAGGGCACGGCCTGCCGGAACCGCAACACCATCGAAGACACCGAGCAGGGCGTGGCTGAAATCTCCGTCAGAGATCTGACGCTCTCCGAGTGGAACCGTTCCCGTCGGTGCCTGCCCATCGCCCTCGATGAGGCCGCAGAAGTGGAAGTCATCGCCAGAGAGGACCATCTGGCCTCGCTGCCGGCAGCCTCGTCTCACATCCAGTTCCAGCTCGTGATCGAGCATCGACATCTTGACCCCACGCACCTTGTCCGGATCGATCTCCAGGATCTTCTGCAGTGAACTGCCAGGAAAATAACCCTCCAGTTCGGCCAGGAACATCGGGCCTAGCCAGTGGATGAAGAGCGGACCTTCACACTGCTCGAAGATGCAGCGATAGGTCGAGATGAATTGCTCCTCGTCACACCCCCAGTGACACAGCCACGGCATCGGCAAGATGATCGCAATGCCTCCCGCTTGCTGGATGATACCGACCTGTTCGACCACCGCGTCGATCAACGTTTTCATGTCGGAGACAACATCGCACTGGTCCGCACCGGCTCCTGCGATGAATCCCGTCTCCAGTTGTAGAGCTCCGCACTCCTCGATGAGACGCCGTGCCGCTGGCCAGCCCAGTTCAAATCTTTGAGCGGTGTCCATCGCTTCCGCGATGCCGAAACCATGCTCCGCAAGGTGCTGTCGAAAAGCCATCGTCTGCTTCCAGTCGACATGTTCACTGGCATCGGATGATGTCGAGCAGTCTCGGTACGACTCCTCCAGGATGAGATGCGCAGCCGCATAGGCGATGCGAACCGGAGCAGCGGTTTGCGGTTCCGGCTCCATCTCCAGCACACCATCTTCGAGCCAGATCGGCTCCCCTTCAGGATTTGGCAGTTCGATCTTCATCCGGTCAGTTTTTCCAACCAGCCGGGCAACGCGGTCGCGGTCTTCCAGATCAGGAACACACTCAGTACCAGGGTGGCCAGCAGGATCAAACCCTGCCACAGCATCGCCCTGGTGCCTTGCGGCCGATCCTCCCCGAGATACTCCTTCGAACGCTGCATCTTGAGGACTCCGATGTAGACCGCAGGCAACAGGAAACCGGTCAGGATGGTGGTCGGCACTGCGATCCAGATCGCAATGTCGCCCCAGTAGAAGGCACCCAGCACTCCAGGGGTCGGCAACAGACAGGCGAGACGAAACTTGGCCGATCCGACCTTCCAGCCCAGTGTTTCACAGGCTGCGAAGCCGCAGCAGATCATGTGCATCGTGATGCTGCTGGTGACCATTCCCAGTAACCCCAGATCGAAGATGATACGGGAAATATCGGTGCCACCGAGGATCTCAGCCGCATCGATGGGGGCAAACCCCTTGCCAGGGAACTGGATTCCATCGGCACCGAATGTATTTGCTGCCGCCACCACGATCAGCGTTGTCGTCAGCAGGTACGGAACGAACATGCCCGCGAACAGATCGAACCTCGCCAGTGATCGGTGCTCCTTGCCCCAGCCTCTCGCCAGCAACGAGTACGGATATAGAAAAACCATGTTGGCACCGATCGCCGCGGCCAATCCCGCCACAACGATGCTGAGAGCATCGACCGACTTCGACTCATCCCCTCCAGGCGTATAGACGTCGCCGACTCCACCGGGAATGAAACCGGACAGGAAAGCACCGGGTTCGGTGATTCCCGTCTTGATCACGACGGCGGCGAAACAGAGCACGATCAACCACACCATCACCTGCATGCTACGCTCGAACAGCTTCAACAACGCCGGTGAACGGCCATAGGTGAAGGACCAGCTGATGGCCCACGCCAGCACCAGCAACCCCCCTCCCCAGCTGGGAATCCCGATACCGGAAACAGCTCCGATGTCCCCGATGGCGGCTGCGGCAAGAGCGTACTGAGCAAAGTGCCAGATGAAACTGGACAGCACCGCTCCGGCGATGAAGGCAAAGGCAAAGAAAGGCCCGGCGTGCTCCCGGATCGCCGGCAGTGGCCGCTTTCCCGTCGACAGGGTCTGGTGCGCGACCGCCGACAGCACCGCGATTCCCAGCAGCATAGAGAGTGGCGCCACCCACAACAGTCGATAGCCGAACGCACCCCCTGCCATCAGGGTTGCGGCTGCGGTGCCCCCACCGAGGGTCAGTGAACTCTGCAGATAACCCGGTCCACCACGTTTGAGGAACGCGGCCCAGCGCTTCGTGATGGGTGCAGATTCTAGCGAAGTGAGCCACTTCTTTTCCTCGGCCAGAGCCACCGGATCGGGTGGAGCCGCCATCGGAAGGTCGATGGAATCCTGGGAATCTGCTTCGGGTTCACTCAACGGTTCTCCCCTTCTCTGGCGATCTGCCGGGCACTCGCCTTGACGGACTTCAGTTCTGCTGCTGCAGCGTGCGATTTGTAATGATCATCGAGTGGAAAGCACCCGCTGAGTAATCCATTTCGAGGAGCGGTTGTACAGTCGCTGAAGGTTCGACAGACGCGTTTCTTTGTCATCGTTCTGCCATGGATGATGTCCCGCGGCAACTCGGGATAGGAGAGCATCGATCTGCCTAGCCCGACCACATCCTGGAATCCGTTTCGCACCTCATACGACGCTACCGCTGCCAGCCATTCCTGAAGGTAGGTCCAGCCAGTGCCAACGATTCCCAGCTCGGGAAAGTGGTCTCGCACCGTTCGTGCGGCCTGGATGTGGCTGGCGACCCCGACCAGCGGATCTTCAGGAGGTCGATACCCATCGCTGGGCGGGTACTGTGCCGGACGCTGCCTGTGAGGACACCAGTAGGGCGACCCGATCGTCAGGTTGATCCATTCGATTCCCTGCTGCTGAAGCATCGAGATCAACTGCAATGGTTCGTCCCAGTCCGGTTTCATGGGATCCGCAGGGTCTACACCGAATCCGTGGTCGTAGTTCTCATCCGCTGGCCAATCAGGCACTCCCCCCCCATCGTCTGATCGACGAAACGGGATCACATCGGTGACCGATAGTCGTACCGCAATGCCAAGCCCCGGTGCAGCCTCGCGAACTCCTGCGATCAGGTCCCTGAGCATCCGACTGCGCCCCTCCAGGTCGCCACCGTATCTGCCGGGGCGGGTTCTCGCAGACAACAGTTCATGGAGCAAGTAGCCGTGACACGCCTTGATATCGACAAAGTCAAAGCCTGCCTTGTGAGCGCAAGTCGCTGCATCGATGTATCGCTTGCCTATCAATTCCAGTTCTTCATCGCTCAGGATCTGATCTGCTGAGGCTCCCACTCGAGCGTCGAGTATCGGATGCTCGAATGCGGTTCTCGGTGATGGCCCCGATGTTGTCGGGCGAGACCACCGACCCGAGTGAGTCAACTGTAATCCCACCACCGAACGGGCCGGTGCCTCATCACCGATCATCCGTTTGCCCGCCAGGAGAGTTTCGCGTAATGATTCGAGGGTGCGGCAGGTTTGCTCGGAGTCGCGGTGAAACAGTTGGTTCGGGTTTGCGCGCCCGTCCTCGGCGACTGCGAACGCTTCACCACCCCAGACCAGCGCCGCTCCACTTTCTCCGAAACGATGCCATCTTCTGAGGGTCTCCTGCGACGGAGTCCCATCACGATGCGCATCCCAGCCTTCCATCGGCTGCACTGCGAATCGATTCGACAGCGACCAGCCCCCCTTCTCCAGCGGGGAACCGAGTACCCCTGACGCATCCACCGTGTCATCGAGGTCGAGTTGCGGATCGATCTCTTGCCAGCGTTCGCGAAAGGCATCGGCATCTGCAAATCGTTGTGGCGGTTTGATCTTCAAGATGGCTCCCCGGTTCTCTGGCTCAGTACAGACCGACGATGATCGGCTGCCGGTTCGATGCGGCACCCGTACCCCTCGCAGTCGAGTGAGCCGATGGCAAGATCTCCATCCTGGATGACAAGTTGGGCTCCATCTCCTACGGATCGATACAGGCCTTCATGCTGAGCAACCAGAGCAAGCACCTCTTCGTCAGGTAAGTGGTCGAGTCCGCGAAAATAGTGATGCCCATTTCTCTCTACATGACGAAGCCCCAGTGCTACTGCGGTGAGCAGATCCTGATGCAAACCCCAGGGGGGCAAATTTGTCAGGTCTTCGCCGCTGATAAAGGCGCCGTGTCCGTGCAGATCACACAACCCCTGATGAGCGATGGACCGCGAAACTCCCTTGCAGTTCTTTGCAGAAACCCCTCGATACCCCAATCGGAGCGCCTCGGGGAAGGCCTCCGGGCCGTGGTCTGCCTCGTCGATGATGATCGGTGCATGTCTGGCGAGAGTGGTGGGGGCTGCCGACTCATCGAAGGTGTTGGCTCTCGGCACCGGTTGTTCGATGCTGACGATCGACTTGACGAAGTTCTGGTTTCCGCCACCGGATAGTGCATCCAGAACCTGAGCCAGCTGATCCGGATCGGAATACTGCTCATTGCCGTCCAGCGTGACCCGGTACCCGGGACCTGCTTCCCGATCGAGGATCTGTGCGATGGTTGCGAGCCGTTCCAGGTCCTGATCGGGATCTCCACCGACCTTGACCTTGAACCAGCGCAAGCCGTATCGATGGATGTCCTCGACGAGGCTCACCGGCAGCCCATCTTCTGGAGCGTCTCCCGACCTCTGCTCCAGATCATCCAGCAGCCCGACCGTATGTCGCACTGCGATGGTTCCCGGCAACGGTGCTGGATGAAAACTCCAGTCGGCGAGATTTGAATGAAACCTGCCAGCGTCGATGCAAAACAGGTTGCAATCGAGCGCATCGAGGAAGGATAGTCCCACACCTCGACAGGCTGCGTCCATCAACGCTCGTTCCCAGATCGCACACCCCAGGCCACGGGTCAGGCGATCCACGGCATCGGTCGGTACTGCAAGTACCCGATCCTCGAGCATTCTCCAGTTGTGGTCAAAGACACTCGCCCTGGTTCCATCGAGCAGCACATCACCGGCCCTGGAGATGCTATCGATCAGGGATTGGATGTCATCCTCGACAGACCGATCGAGATCTTTCTCGAACCAGCGGGGAACCAGTAACTCCGATGTATATCCTACCAACGCAGTTCCATCGGATGTCTCGGCGGAGATGGTCGCCACAGCCATCGGCGCCGTAGTGAGAGTATGAACTCCAAAACGAAACGGGATCCTGGTATTGCAATCCTGAAGCTGGAGATCGATTCCTGTCACCTTGATCTGCAAGCGACTCCCTCTCCAAAAGCGGTCTTCCATCGCCCGCATCGTGCCGCCTCGTCAGCGGGGATCAAGAAGTCGTCATCTGCCTCGACGGATCCCACGGGCCGGGGTCGATGGGGCTCTCCTGGCCGAAAATCGAACAGGTGATCAATTGAGCCGCAGCAGGTGCCTGGGTGATCCCCAACCCCTCGAAGCCGGCAGCAATCCACACCCCCTCGATGCCAGGAAGAGAACCGATGAGCGGCCTTTCATCGCCTGTCGCAGCGCGAGTTCCGCTCCATGTGCGAACCACTGGCAAGCCAGAAATGCCCGGCACAAAGCGTTCGCTGCGAGCAATGATCCGATCGATCAACTCGCTGTCGACCTTCCGGGCTCGGCATGGACGCCGGCTCGAACCGATACACAGTTGCCCTGTAGACCTTGGCAGGATGGCACAGGCCACCGTGTCTTCCACCTCCCCAAGGGCACCCTGCTGATACGCCGCTTCGACGACATGGTGATTCAACACACATGTGCCTCGACTCGTGATGGCGAGATGCCCCTCTCTGGGCAGAATGGGGACGCTGACTCCGGTCTCCTCGCACAGTTCGAGTGCCTCCAGACCTGCAGCGATGACGATCGCATCCGCTGAAATACTGGTTCCATCGTCGAGGCGTACTTGTCCCTGTTCGACCGCCAGTACCTTCACCGAGGTTCGTATCGTCGCCCCCATCTGTACTGCTTCCCCGATCATCGAAGCGGCTGCAGTGGGTGCGTAAATTGCACCGTCCTCCGGCAACCTCAATCCGCCGCGTAGATCTCTCGCCAGCGCTGGTTCAACCTCGAACAGTGACGGTCCCTCGAGCAGATCGGCTCCTACTCCCGCCTCATTCAGTCGTGTAGCAGCCAGACCGAGGTCGGCCAGGGCAGCATCGTCTTCAGCCATCCAGAGCGTGCCGATCTCGACGAAGCCGTCCTCCTCGGAGATGGGTGGAGCATCCTCTCGCCACATCCTTCTGCCGAGAATACAGAGTTGAATGCTGGCTTCATCTGCGCCGTTGACGGTGATATGTCCCATTCCTGCAGCGGTCGCACCTCGGACTCCCGCAGCCTCCCCCTGCTCGAGAACCACCACCTCTGCGCCTTCTCGCGCGAGCGATCGGGCGCAACTGGCGCCCACCACGCCGGCTCCGACGATGACCACCTTGAGATTTGCCATCAGTGAGACCCATCGGCGAGTTCGATCGCCTGTCGATAGACCTCGACCGTCTGCCGGGCACAACTCTTCCAGTTGAATGCCAGCGCATGATTCCTGGCTTCCGCTCGATGCGATTCGTCATGCCCCAGGGCACGATGGAGCGCTGCTGCGATGGAGGCGGGATCATCCGGGTCACAGGACTCCGCTAGATCTCCCCCGATTTCTGGAGCAGCACCGCAGGACGAGACCACAACAGGAGTACCGCTAGCCATCGATTCCAGCACGGGCAATCCGAAGCCCTCGTAGTGAGTGCAGTAGAGGAGAGCCTTCGCCGATGAATACAGGGAAGGCAACACATCATCCCCGAGCCAACCGACGAGCCGGATGCGCCCGCATCCTTCTCGCTCGATCAACTCTTGTATTTCTGGCCCACCAAAAGAAGCCTCTCCTGCGATGACGAGTGGAACATCTCCGAGTTCTGCGGCGAGAAAACCCCTGACGATTCCCGGAATGTTCTTTCGGTGCGAAAGATCTCCAACATAGATGATCGCTTCAGTCGGGATACCACGGACAGCAAGAACTTCAGCAGCCTTTGACTGCTCTATCGGTTGAAACACCGGATCGACACCGTGGTGAACCACGACCACCTTGTCCGGATCGCACTCGACTCCGTCCAGAAAATCGCGTCGTGTCGTCTCGCTGACTGCGATGATCCTCTGACAGTCAGCGGCGATGGCCTGGTAGGAGGCGATCTTCTTGTTGCGAAATTCTCTGGTAGAGATTTGGCGGCTCATCCGATCTTCTGGCAACAGGTGAACCACATCATGGATCGTGGCGACCCTCGGTGATTTCCACCGCGGAACTCTTGAATCGGTGACATGAACCACATCGGGCCGGCGAAGTGGTGGCCACCACGGTTCCTGGATCCAGAAGCGATTCACTGTGGGAATTGACAATCGATGTCGATGGCGATGGAGGTGAGAGCACCGGGTACCGAGCGAGATCTTCGAACCGATGTCGTCGAGCGCCCGCGCCAACTGGGCGGTGTATCGCCCGATCCCGGTGGGTCGGGGAGTACAAGCAGCTGTGGCATCGATGGCGATCCGCACATTACCTCCCCGAGTAGACTAGGTCAGTCGCAACGCTCAGTCGATGCCATGCCGGAATGGATCGTCCTGTGGAAAGTACAATGTACCCTCTCCACACAGTGATGATCGGCCTCGAATCGTCGGAATGATGCCTCCATCCACCACTCTGAAGGAACCGACGAAACTCGTTCCGAGTACCCCGACCTGGGTCCAACGATCGCCCTCATCCAGTTGACCCCGTTGATGCTGACACGCCATCGTGGCACTGGTGCCAGTGCCGCAGGGGGAGCGATCCCACTGCTTGCCGGGACACAGGACAAAGGAACGTGTCCCGGCGGCATCTGTACCCGGCAACGGCTGGTGCAGGTCGATGTGATCGATCTCCTCGCCATCAGGACCTGTCACTCCCTGCTCACGCAGCGCATCACGAATCCGACAGGCATAAGCAGTCAGCGCATCCACGTTCGAGTACTCGACGGCCAGCCCTGTACGATGTGGCCCTCTTCCCCAATAACGAGACTTCGTGATGAAGAACCAGTTTCCTCCCCAGGCGATATCACCGATCACCTCGTCGCCGCCGTCCAGCGTGACGGAGCAATCGGACGAATAAAGAAAACTACGGACATTCTCGGCAGAGATCTCTCCATCGTCGTGAAGTTGCATCTCGACGACGCCTGCAACCGTTTCCAGTTTACATTTCCCGACATCGACACGGCCATCGTGTCTGAGCGCCTCGACCACTCCCATCGCCCCATGGCCACACATACCTAGCACTCCTACATTGTTGAAGAAGATCACTGCGGCTTCGCAATCGGCCAGAGAACTCTCAAGGAGTAGTGCTCCCACCATCGCTTCGTGCCCACGAGGCTCGCGAACGATCCCCGCTCTCAGTGAGTCATGGTCTGCCAGCATCGAGGAGCACCGCTGGGAGATTGAGCCGCTCCCGAGATCCGGAAAGCCTCCGGTGATGACTCGAGTCGGCTCTCCTGCGGTATGCGTGTCGATGTAGTGAATGGGTGAGAGGGACATTGTCAGAGGACCCGCGCCACCAGAAGGCCCTGACGCATCGGAAGGATGGTCCCCTGCAAGCGTGGATGTTCAGAGACCCTTCGATTGAACTGATCGATGGCAACTCGACTCGGCTCATCATCGATGGCATCTGGAATCCAACCATCCCCTGCTCCCAGAACATTGTCCGCAACGATCAATCCACCGCTTCGCATCAGTGGCAGACCCGCATCGAGATATCCGGGATACTCCGTCTTGATGGCATCGAGAAAGAGCAGATCGCAACTTCCCGGGCCCAATTCCTCGACAAGTTCTGGAAGCAGTGTCAGCCCCTCTCCCTGTCGAACGTCGATGCGAGTCTCACCCGCTCTCTGGATGGCGGCGCGCGCAAACTCCACATGGTCTGGATTTGCCTCTATCGTGATGAGCTTTCCATCGGCGGCCAATCCCCCTGCCATGGCAAGGGCGCTCGCTCCACCGAGGGTTCCCACTTCCACGACCAGTTTCGAACCACCGTCTCGAGAGAGAGCGGTGAGCAGTGTGAGCCAGCGACCGACAGTTGCTCCGACAGAGATGGCGGGCAGCCCAGCATCGAGAGACGCTTCATGTTCACGGCTCCAGCGGTCGGCATCATCGCTGAAGAGATGGTCGATGTAGGTGTGAGTTCTATCCCAGCGCTCCTGGGACATCCCTCCATCGATCGGATCGGCCATCTCTTCTCCTCTCGATGTCAGATGCCCCGCTTCGCCTGCAGATTTTCGTCAAGTTTCGCCAGAAACTGCTCTGTCGTGAGGAAGGGAGTCTTGTCACCAACGAGGATCGCCAGATCCTTGGTCATGTCGCCCGCTTCCACCGTCTCGATGCAAACCGCTTCCACATCGGCTGCAAACTGACCCAGTGGCTCGTTGCCATCGAGCAGTGCTCGATGGGCAAACCCGCGCGTCCAGGCAAAGATACTGGCGATGGGATTGGTCGATGTGGGATTCCCCTTCTGATGCTCTCGGTAGTGGCGAGTGACGGTGCCGTGAGCGGCTTCTGCCTCGACCGTCTTTCCATCGGGAGTCATCAGAACACTCGTCATCAGCCCCAGAGAGCCGAAACCCTGCGCGACCGTGTCCGATTGCACATCCCCATCGTAGTTCTTGCACGCCCACACGAATCCACCGCTCCACTTCATGGCACAGGCGACCATGTCGTCGATCAACCGGTGCTCGTAGGTGATTCCTGCATCTTCAAACGCAGGGCCGAACTCACCATCGAACACCTCCTGGAACAGATCCTTGAAGCGCCCGTCATAGGCCTTGAGGATGGTGTTCTTGGTCGATAGGTAGACTGGCCACTTTCTCTGCAGCCCGTAGTTCATACAGGCACGAGCAAATCCACGGATCGATTCATCGAGGTTGTACATACCCATGGCGATGCCAGGTTCCTCGAACTGCATCACATCAAAGGTCTGAACATCTCCACCCTCAGTGGGCGTGAATGTCATCGTCAAACTTCCAGCACCAGGAACCAGAAAGTCGGTAGCTCTGTACTGGTCGCCATGAGCATGGCGGCCAATCACGATCGAGTCGGTCCAGCCGGGCACGAGGCGAGGAACATTCTTGCAGATGATGGGTTCACGGAAGACGGTCCCGCCGATGATGTTGCGAATCGTTCCATTCGGAGAACGCCACATCTTCTTGAGACCAAACTCCTCCACACGCTGCTCGTCCGGTGTGATGGTGGCACACTTGACTCCAACCCCATGTTCTAGGATTGCATTAGCTGCGTCGATGGTGATCTGATCATCGGTGGCATCACGGCTCTCAACACCGAGATCGTAGTATTTCAGATCCACATCCACATAGGGAAGAATCAGGCGGTCCTTGATGAACTGCCAGATGATTCGGGTCATCTCATCGCCATCGAGTTCGACGACTGGATTCTCCACCTTGATCTTGTCCACGGTTCACTCCTGACGTCCGGGATGCTCCCGAGAGTTCTGACTGGAATAGTCCTGACCCTGTGATTCTAGGATCTGACCTTGGCGGTGGGAAGCGGACCCGATCGGGAAGCTACCTCTGGCAACCAGGGCAGAAGTAGATCGATCGGTTCCCCTTCACCGCCCTCCGGATCTGTCCTTCACAGCGGCTACAGGGCTCACCCTCGCGTCCATAGACCTCGAATGTGTGCTGGAAGTAGCCCGGTTCCCCGTCTGGATCGACAAAATCCCTCAAGGTAGTTCCCCCCTGAACGATCGCTCGGGTCAGCACATCCTGGATCGCCGACGCCAATCGCAGGTATCGCTCCCTGGCGATGCGGCCACAGGATCGATCAGGGCGGATTCCCGCAAGCCAGGCCGCCTCATTGGCATAGATATTTCCAACACCCGCAATCACTCGAGTATCTAGCAGGAAATCTCTCAATCGGACTCGTCGCCCACGCGAACTATCGTAAAGAAGTTCACCCAGGTGATCTTGCTCCAGTGGCTCAGGACCCAGATGGCGAAGTAACTCATGCTCTGTCGGCGGATCCCCCGCCCAGGTCACGATTCCAAAGCGCCGCGGATCGTGGTATCGCAGCTGCCTGCCGTCGTCCAGATACCAGATGACATGATCATGAGTCCTGAGTTCTTCCTGGTTCTCGACGATCCTCAGGCTCCCCGACATTCCGAGGTGAATGATCAGCACTCCCGCCGTGGTCTCCAGCAGCAGGTACTTGGCTCGCCTGTGAGTCTCATCGAATCTGGCACCTCGTAATTTCTCATCGAGATCGCCAGGCACGGGCAGCCGCAACTTCGAGTTACGGACCACAACTTCCTCGATGCAGCAGCCTCGGATCCGGTCCGAGATACCACGGCGGGTGGTCTCTACCTCTGGCAGCTCCGGCACCGAAATTGCCCCTTTCTGCCCCCGTGACACGGCTGGATGGAAAAAAACCACTTTCCTCGTCGACCGGGCCCATTTGCCAGCATGACCCCGATTGCTGCCGTTTCCAGGGCCCAGAATTGTTCCGATGGGCAAAAAGATGGCTTGAAAGAGCCCCCCCATGCCGGGTACCCGTAGATGGAGCACACCCCGCTTCAGCGCCAGAAGCGTGGAGAAGGGCCGAAAACATCATGCCAAAACGGCTCGTCATCGTCGAATCACCGACCAAGGCCAAGACCATCGAGAAATACCTCGGTGCCAGCGGTGATGACTATGTCGTGGAGGCCAGCGTTGGACACATCCGCGATCTCCCCCGCAAGGCCAGCCAGGTTCCCAAGGAACTCAAGGCGAACCAGGTCGTCACCGGAATCACCAAGGAGTTCGAGGCGATCTATGTGCTCGACGATGACAAACGGTCGACGATCAGCGAGATCCGAAAACAGCTGAAGGATGCAGATGAACTGTACCTGGCGACCGACGCCGACCGCGAGGGAGAAGCGATCTCCTGGCACCTTCTCCAGGTCTTGAAGCCGAAGAAATCGATGCCGGTCAAGCGCCTGCGTCTCGGCCAGATCACCAAGAGCGCCCTCGAAAAAGCGATTGCAGATCCCGAAGAACTGGACACTCTGCTGGTCGAGGCACAGGAGGCTAGGCGGCTTGTCGATCGCCTTTACGGATTCCCCGTCTCCAGTCTGCTGTGGCGAAAGGTGGCTCAGGGACTCTCAGCTGGGCGGGTGCAAACGGTAGCGATCCGTCTACTGGTCGAGAGAGAAAAAATACGACTCGTATTCATCCCGGCTGTCTTCTGGGATCTGGATGCCGTCTTCCGCACCGGCGCCGGGGACACCTTCGAGTCCAAATTGCTCGATCTTGGCGGAAAGTCCGTGGCTCAGAGCAAGGACTTCGGAGATGACGGCCAGTTGAAGAAGGAGTCCTCGGACTGCAGGGTGCTCGATGCAGACGAAGCCCATGCACTGCGCGACCGCTTCTCCACATCCTCATTTTCCATCTCCTCCCTCGAGGAAAAGCCGTACTCGCGTAAACCCCCCGTCCCTTTCATCACCAGTGGCCTCCAGCAGGAAGCGAGTAATCGGCTCGGATTCGCGCCTTCTCGGACGATGCGTGCTGCCAATGCCCTGTTCCAGAAGGGTTTCGTCACCTATGTGCGAACAGATAATTACTTGCTCGCACCCGAGGCGATGAAGGCGATCGAAGATCTGATCAAAAAAAGATTCGGCGCAGATGAACATGCTCCTCGCAACTTCGGCTCGCTCTCTGAAAAAGCCGGTGGAGAACATGAGCCGATCCGCCCGGCAGACTTTGTCGACCCTGAAGAGGTCGCAAAGAAAGTGGGCGAGGATGAGAGCCGACTGTACGAGTTGATCTGGAAACGTACCGTGGCAACCCAGATGAAACCGGCGACGGGACGAACGGTCATCGTCGAGGTGCTGGAAGACCATGCCGATGCGGCTCGCTATCAGGCTCGGGGTACCGTGATCGATAATCCTGGATTCTTGAGGGTGGACCCTGCAGGAACCAAGGAAATCATCCTGCCCCCCGTCACTGCAGGTGATCCGGTCGAGGTGGATAGCCTGAATCCAGAAGAACACCGCACACAACCGATCGGGCGCTACACGGAAGCGGGCCTGATCAAGGAGATGGAAAAGCTGGGTATTGGCCGACCCAGCACCTACGCGAACATCATCGAGAGGATCCACTCGGCAGCGTATTCATTCCGCAGGAACAAGGCGCTGGTCCCGACCTGGACCGCCTTTGCAGTGGTTCGACTGATGGAAGAGCACTTCCCCCATATCGTTGAGTACAGTTTCACCAAGCAGATGGAGGACGACCTCGATCAGATCGCAAAGGGCAAGAAGAACGGCAAGCAGTACCTCAAGAACTTCTGGTCAGGTAACGGCGAAGAAGGACTGGAAGGACTCCTCGAGAAGGGTCTGGAGCAGATCGATCCGGCACAGATCTGTCGCTTTCCGATGCCCTTTGCAGATGGTGACCGATGGGAATTTCGCGATCAGGAAGTCATCCTTCGCGTGGGGCGCTATGGCCCCTATCTGGAGGCAGGCGAAATCCGCGGCAACATTCCAGAGGAACTCTGCCCGGACGAACTCGATGCAGCAAAGATGAAGGACATCCTCGAAGCGGGAGCCCGGAAGGACGAACCGATCGGGCACTGCAGCGCCACCGGCAAACCACTCTTCATCAAGAGCGGGCGCTTTGGTCCCTATATCCAGCGAGGATCCTCCGAGTCCGAGGAGAAACCGGAGTTCGCTTCACTTCTCAAGGAGATGGCGCCCGAGACCGTCACTGCCGAGATCGCCATCCAATTGCTCCAGTTGAAGGAGGGGCGCCCTTGCGGCACCACCGTCGAGGGCGAAGAGATCCGGGTCTTCAACGGTCGCTACGGCCTTTACATCAAGGCGGGCACCGAGACTCGTAGTCTGGAGGCTGGAGACAAACCGTTCACCGTCGACGAGGAGAGATGCCGCATCCTGCTTGCACAACCGAAGAAACGTGGCAGGGCGGCCGCCAGGCCACCCATCCAGACCTTCGAAAATGTCATCGAGCTCGAAGGTGCGACGATCCAGATCAAGGACGGTCGATTCGGGCCCTACGCCACCGATGGCGAGACCAATGCAACGCTGGCCAGGGACATGGACCCGGAAAAGGTCTCCTCATCCGAGGCCGCCCAGCGCATCCTTGATAAGCGCTCGAGAGATGCAAAAAAGGGAAAGAAGAAGACCAAGAAAAAGGCTTCAAAAAAGAAGGCCAAGAAGAAGACCGCAAAAAAGAAGACTACAAAGAAAAAGACTACAAAGAAAAAGACAGAGTGATGCCCCACCTCGCCAACAGAAAGTCACTGGCTCTCTGGATGCCATTACTGCTTCTGGCGGCCTGTGCCAGTGACCCCCTGACTCCCTCGAGATCCACGGCAATTCCCGATGAAGAATCTTCAGATGGATCTCGTCTCCTGCTCGAGATGCAATGGAATGAAGAGAGAAACCAGCTCGAAATTCGATCGGACTGCCACTCCATCACTACGCTGCGTCTGGATCGTTCCAGGCCCTGTCTCTTTCCGCTCTATTCGCCTGCAGGCCAGATGGTGCTCAGAAGGCACCCCATCGAGGAAGCCGTCGATGGAGAACAACCTGACCATTCACACCACGCAGGATGCTGGATCGCGCACGGCTCCGTCGGTGGGCATGACTTCTGGCACGGGAACGAGACGCGGCAATCCCCCAGGGATTGGGGTGCCTTTCTTCTCGACGAGGGCGAGATCCTGATCGTTTCGGGAAAACTGGACTGGATCGCTGGGGACGAAATCATCATCGAGGAAACTCGCACCTATGACTTTCGCAGCGAACCGGGTCTCCACCGCACCGAGATCTGGAGCCTGTGGAAAGCTCCAGGAGATGAGGGTGTCAGAATAGGGGATACCAAGGAAGGTACCTTCGCCCTGCGGCTCGCTTCGACCCTGCGGATCGACGGACCCGTCGCAGCCGGGAGCAGTTTCAATGCGGATGCGCAAAGCGATGGCAATATCTGGGGGAAGCGCTCTCGATGGGTCGCATACAGCGGCCCGGTCGATGGCCAATCGGTGACCGTTGTCATGCTGGATCATCCAGACAATCCCAGACACCCGACGTGGTGGCACGCACGCACCTATGGCCTCTTCGCTGCCAATCCATTCGGACAGCACGATTTCGAGCGGGGGACCCCGGCCGGCTCCGGTGATCTGGTGATCGGTTCAGGAGAAGACCTCTTTTTCCGCCACCAGTTACTCGTCTTCGATGGCGAGGTCTCTGCAGATCGAATCGATCAGGAGTGGGACAACTTTGCCAACCGATGATCACGATTGACAGTGCTCAATATCGACATCTATCATGCTTCCCATGAAGATTTTCAACTTCCAGATTCTCGCCCTGCTTGTTTCTCTCCTGGTTCCATCGCCGCTTCTGGCATCTTCCATCGCTTCTTCTGTTGAGGTCGATCTCACCGGGATCTGGCGAGGAGTCATCGATCCCGACGGCAGTGGTATCGAGCTGGTATTTCATATCGAGTCGAATGGCGAAAACGGCTGGCGCGGGACCGTCGACACACCGACACAGAACTCATATGGACTTCCTCTGAGTGGGGTCACCGCGACTGCTGATGGCTCAGTAACCATCGAGGTCGCAGCAACCGGTGGAATCTACAAGGCGACACTGGAAGCGGACAATAAAGAACTGCGCGGCAACTGGAAACAACGCGGTGCTGAGTTGACCCTCGACTGCCAGAGGGAGCCACTGCCTCAGGCTGTACCAGAAGCGGTGGTCACTGCACTGCCCGGAATCTGGGAGGGCGTGCTGCCGGTAGGATCCATCCAGCTCAGGATCATCCTGAAAATCGAAGCCACGGAAGACAACACACTCTCAGGAGTCATGGTCAGCCCCGACCAGTCGCCAGCAGAGATTGCCATCACCCGCATCGACCGCCTCGATGATCGCCAGGTTCGAGTCTGTCTCGGTGAGGTCTTCGTCAGGATGGAACTGGCTCTCTCGGGAGCCGGAGATCAACTCGACGGCACCTTTCACCAGGGACGCGGCAAGTTCGACATCACGTTTTCAAAGCAGGACCAGGTCACCGAGGTCCTGCGCCCCCAGGAGCCACAACCGCCCTTCCCCTACCGGTCAGAAGAGGTCTCGTACCCGAATGAAGCTGCTGGAATAAAATTCGCCGGAACCTTGACGATTCCAGAGGGAGAAGGCCCCTTTCCGTCGGTGCTGTTGATCACCGGATCTGGTGGTCAGGACCGCGATGAATCCATATTTCAGCACCGTCCATTTTTCGTCATCGCAGATCACCTGACTCGACGGGGAGTTGCCGTACTGAGGGTGGATGACAGGGGCGTCGGAGAGACCACAAGAGGACCAGGCACCGAGCCCGAGAAGGAAACTACCGCAGATTATGTCGGCGATGCGCTGTGCGGGATCAAGTTTCTCAAGAGTCGACCCGAGGTCGACAACAAGCGGATCGGACTGATTGGACACAGTGAAGGTGGCGTGATCGCACCTCTGGCGGCGGTCGAGAGTGATGATGTGGCATTCATCATCATGATGGCAGGGACCGGCATTCGCGGAGACCAGCTGCTGCTCAAACAAAATGAACTGATCTCTCTGGCGAGCGGTATCGACAAGGATGAAATCGCCCGTGGCCTGGATCTCTCCAGGCAACTGTTCGGCTTGCTGCTGGAAGACGACCTGGATGCAGAAGCAACTCGTTCCAGGATAGAGGCCATCGTACGTGCTTCACCCGATCTGCCTGAAGGGGAAGAGGGCGATGCGGAGGTGGCCAGGGTGATCGGCGAGCTGGAGATTCCGTGGATCCACTGGTTTGTCCGTTACGATCCAGCGCCCACCATTGAAAAGGTCACCTGTCCGGTGCTGGCCGTCAACGGCAGCCTCGACCTCCAGGTCCCCTGCAAGGAAAACCTCAAGTCAATCGGTGCAGCACTCGAACGAGGCAAGAATCCGGACTTCGAACTGGTCGAGTTTGCCGGGCTGAACCACCTCTTCCAGCATTGCACCACCGGTTCGCCATCCGAGTATGGAGAGATCGAGGAAACCTTTTCCATCGAGGTGATGGAGAAGATGACGAAGTGGATCCTGCATCGATTTGGCAATCACAAGGAGCGTAAATTATCCGATTGATTTGAAGATGCTGATACCTGGATCCACACTGTCCACAAATCAATCCCGCTAAAGTAAACACAGATGAAATGGGAGCGTTGTCGATATGAACCGTAACTACATGCCAAAGCTGGTGATGGCCGCAGTCGTGTACCTCTCTGGTTGTGCTCCGATGCAAGTGGTCACTTCATCGGGACAAACCGCAGAGGATCTATTTTCTCACTTCCAGGGCCTGGAAGGTGCGTGGACCTCGACCCCCGATTCAGAAGAAATGCTTCCATCGACCGTAACCTATCACACCATCGCGAATGGAAGTGCCGTTGTGGAAACGGCCTTTGCGGGCACTCCCTACGAGATGATCTCGGTCATCTTCATGGATGAGGATCAGTTACTGATGACCCACTACTGTGCCGCCCGCAATCAGCCTCACCTGGTCGCCCGGGAGATCACGGATGGCAGTGTTCATTTTGTGACGGATCATGTGACCAATCACGCAGATCCAGACGCCTTGTACATGGGTGAAGCCAGATGGGTGTTTACCGACGAAAACCATCTGCAAACCAGATGGTGGAGTTTTCAGAATGGCGAGATGGGCGAACCTCTCACCTTCAACATGACCAGAATCGACTAGCAGTCACTTCCCTATCCGAAGAACTCGGGAACCGCCTCTGCCTTGACCAGCTCCCGCGGCTGCTTCAGGTGATTGAGGACCATCGTTTCCGGTTCGATGCCGAAGGAATGGTAGATCGAAGCGAGTAGTTGCTTCGGGTGCACGGGATCGCGAAGCGGTGCAGAGCCGGTCTCATCCGATTCTCCATGCACATAGCCTCGCTTGATGCCTGCTCCAGCCAGGACTGCCGTGTAGCAGTATGGCCAGTGATCTCGACCATCGTCGGTGTTGGCATTGCCGGAGGTGCTGACTCCGCGCTGAGGGCTGCGACCAAACTCACCCACCGCAACGACCAGCGTCTCATCGAGCATTCCTCTTTCATCGAGGTCCTCGATCAGTGTTGCCAGTCCGGAATCGAGCATCGGGGCCGATTGCGTCTTCATCCTTTTCGACAGATCGACATGAACATCCCAGGAGTGATTGTCGGAGTTCGCGACCTTCGGCCAGATCACCTCGACAACGCGAGTCCCCGCTTCGATCAACCGGCGAGCTAGCAAGCAACTCTGGCCAAAGGTGTTGCGTCCATAGCGCTCGCGAAGTTTGAACGACTCCTGCTCGAGATTGAAAGCTTCACGAGCCTTGCCCGAGACGATCAGATTGATCGCTTTCTTGTAGTAGTCGTTGAGTTCATATTCCGACACTGCCTTGTCGATCTCTGGCATCGCCTCGTTGATGGCATCGCGAATCCGCGCTCTCCGTTGCAAGCGATGCGCAAAGACCCCTGGGGCCATCGACAGGTCATCGACCTTGATATTGTCCATCTTGGACATGTTCAGGTCGTCGCCAGGAGGGAACAGGTAGTAAGGATCATAGGACTTGCCGAGAAACCCTGCAGTCCCCCCCTTGCCAACCACATTGCTCTCTTGCAGCGGCCTCGGCAGCATCACAAATGGCAACATCGGAACTTCTGGTGGGCGCATCCTCACCAGTTGCGATCCGAAGTTCGGGAAATCCTTGGGACTGGGCGGCTCCAGCTGGCCGGAAGGACTGACCTTGTCGGTCGTGTAACCCGTCATCATCTGATAGATCGCAGCGGTATGATTGAACAACCCATGGGGCGTATAACTCATCGAGCGAATCATCGTCATCTTGTCGTTGACCTGTGCGAGTTTCGGCAGCAACTCGGTAAAATGCACTCCAGGGAGTTTCGTGGGAATACTATCGAAGACGCTCTTGACGTTATCAGGGACATCTTCCTTGGGGTCCCACAGGTCGATGTGACTCGGCCCGCCTTGCAAGTAGATCATGATGATACTCTTGGCCTTGGCCCAGCCTGGAGCGCTCTTGACGGCCTCTCTTGCGAAGGCCTGCATCTCGAATACGGATCCCAGAGTCAAGCCAAGGAATCCCGCACCACCGATGCGCATCAGATCGCGTCGGGTCATCGAACCCGAATCACAAAGATCGGAACAGTCATCTCCGGGTAGCCTCAGCATCTTGTCACCTTTCTCTTCAGGGTCGATCAGTGGTTGAACAGGAACGCCGGGCTATTGATCAGTGCCCAGGCGATGTCATGTACCACTGTCACCCTCCGATTCTTCAGTTGCTGCTCGCTCAACTTCACCGCTCGTTCCAGGCGCACCAGTTTTGGTATCGCCGGTACAGGAACCTCCACTCGCGAGAGCTTCTCTTGCAGTTTTTTCAAATCCGGATCTACCGGCCTCGGCACCTTTGCCTCGGCCACCTTCTTCTTGTGTTCCTGCGAACCCGGATCGCTATCCGTGAAAAAAGTGAGCAGCAACGCGAGTTGCTCTTCACTGCGTTGATTCTCTTCCACATCGAGTATCTCTGCGATGTTCAGGGGAAGACCAAAGTCCACGGGAACCTGAGAAGTCGTCGCCCAGACGCGAAATCTGCCAAAGGTGTGATTCGCATCGTAATTATGATGAAACGTGAATGACAGGCTCGAGCCGGCTCCGCCGATCGACTCCTTCAATTCGTAGCTAGCCTGGTGATCCGCGCCCATTTT
This sequence comes from Planctomycetota bacterium, assembly GCA_036338595.1. Classification (GTDB taxonomy): domain Bacteria; phylum Planctomycetota; class UBA8108; order UBA1146; family UBA1146; genus QNYK01. The sequence goes on from JAYZBV010000027.1 coordinate 41,975, forward strand.
TGGAGCGATGGCCCAGCCAGTGTTGTCGATCTTGCCGTCGATGGAGAGGGAGACATCGTAATTGGTCTGGCTGAAGTCTGCCTTGGGATTGTGTAGGACCAACCGGGTGGGTTCTGGAGTCGCATCCCCTACCGCCTCTGGAGTCCAATCAACCTGGATCTCCGAGAGCACGAAGTTGCCATTGCCCCTACCCGGCCCACCACCGGTAAACCGTGCATCGGCGAGTGCCTCGATCCGGATCGCCGTCATTGCTTCCAGATCTGTCGAAGCCGTGAAGGTATAAGTGCCCATGCCGCTCTTGCCGGTGACGAAAACTGCCCCGTCATCCTCGAGTTCCATCGTTGCACCGTTTGATGCACTCAGGTTTTCTGGCTTCAACAGCATCCAGCGGGTCGAGGACTCCTGGCCTTGCTGCCACTCCAGCAACTTCTCCGGAACCGTCTTGCTGTATGCGACCTGCTCCGACAGTGCCAGTTCGATCATCTCTTGCTGCTTGCGATCGAGTTCTGCCTCCCGCGGCGCAATTTCCTCCTCATAGGCAACCACTTCTCCCCGGGCATCGTCGATGTCTACCTGGCGCACCTGTTCCAGCTGGTCAACGATTTGCTTGGCTTCATCCTGAAACAATTCGAATTCCTGTTTCAATGCCAGATGATCGCCCTCGATGATCCCAAAC
>JAYZBV010000028.1:0-7601 GCA_036338595.1 Planctomycetota bacterium
GACTGGGTTCCGATGGGGAGAGCTTGCCCGGCTTCGTCGTGTTGACCAGTGTCGGGGGAAGGAATCCACAGCCGATCGCCGCCAGGCAGTGGTCGAGTGGTTTCTTGCCGAGCAATCTTGGCGGCGTCGAGTTTCACTCCAAGGGAGATCCGGTTCACTATGTGGCCAACCCACCCGGCATCAGTCGTGATCGACAACAGCATCTGATCGAGGCGATCCGTGATCTCGATCGGATGCGTGCCAGTGAGACCAAAGACCCCGAAGTCGAGGCGAGGATCTCGCAGTATGAACTGGCGTTTCGGATGCAGGTTTCGGTTCCGGAGTTGATGGACATTTCCGATGAGACTCCCGAGACACTGGCGATGTACGGAGCGGTTCCCGGCGATGGGACCTATGCCAGCAATTGCCTTCTGGCGCGAAGATTGGCGGAGCGCGGGGTTCGTTTCATCCATCTCTATCACAGGGGCTGGGATCACCACGGGGGCCTCAAGCAGTACATGAAGACCTGCTGCAATCTGTGCGATCAGCCAACCGCGGCATTGATCCAGGATCTGAAGAATAAAGGGATGCTCGATGACACACTGATCATCTGGGGCGGGGAGTTCGGACGAACCCCGATGTCCCAGGGAGGTGGCGACGATCCGGGGCGAGACCACCACATCAAAGGCTTCTCGATGTTTCTCGCCGGGGGTGGGGTCAAGGGTGGGGTGACTCTCGGAGAAACCGATGATCTGGGCTACAACGCCGTAGAGGATCAGGTCCATGTACGAGACCTGCACGCGACGATGCTGCATCTGCTGGGAATAGACCACAAGAGGCTATCGGTCCAGTATCAGGGTCTCGATGTCAAACTCACCGGCGTCGAGAAGGCGCGGGTCGTGAAGGAAATACTCGCCTGAGCACCTCCTCCACGACCTTGCCCATCTTCACTCTTCTCAGTAGCGAGGATTCAGGTCGATCGGCATCCGCGCTTCGACGGTGAAGCCACCATCCTGCGTCGCACTCAACACTCTGGCGAAGTAAGGACGAAGGTCGATCCCTGCTGCGGCAAGCACCCTGAGCGCCGGTAGGTCGGCCAGGGATCGGATCGCTTCGTCGCCGCCTCCACCGAGGAGTTTGAAGATGTCCATCGGGTTCGCAGGTCCGGGGCGATGGATCACTTTCGAATCTGCATCGAGTCCCGCCTCTCGACGGGCGTGTTCCACGGCATCATCGAGGCTACCGATGGCATCGACGAGCCCCAGTTCCAGTGCCTGTTGTCCAGACCAGACCCTTCCGCCGGCGATGGCTCGGACCCGTTCGGGAGTCATATTGCGGCTATCGGACACGCGGACGATGAAGTCGTCGTAGACCTCATCGACGGTGCCCTGGAGCCGATCGATCTGTTGCGCGGTCCAGGGTCGGTCGGGGAGCATCATCATCGCCGCATCATCGAGCGCGACCGGATCGATATGCACACCGAATCGTTTCAAGGCGGGTCCGAAGGAGAGTTTCATTCCGAAAACCCCGATCGATCCGGTGATGGTTCCCTCCGAAGCATAGATGGGGCGGCCGGTGCAGGTGATCCAGTAGCCGCCGCTGGCAGCAAGGTTGCCCATCGAATACACGACCGGCTTCTTGCGTGCGAGGTCCTCCAGCGCCACTCGGATCACTTCACTGGCGGTGGCAGATCCTCCGGGGGAGTCGACACGGACCACGACTGCAGCGACCGAATCGTCATCTGCAAGAGCATCGATCTCGTTCGCGGATGGTTCACTGACCATCGAGCCAGGAGTTGCGGTATCGCCATCGACGATCTGGCCTGCCAGGTGCAGGACGACCACCGAGTTCTCTGGAATCTTCTTCTGACGCGAAGGGCTGAACATCTCCGTGAAAATCTGAATCGGGTTGAAGGGAGCGCTACGCTTCTTCTTGGCCCTCTTCCACTCCACTGCACTGTCGAGGATCAGTTCGATGGTCTCCTCGACGGTACCATGGTCGGCGAGTGCGTCGACCAGGCCCTCTTCCAGAGCTTGCTTTGGAGTGAAAATGCGTAACTTCTGCAGTTCGCGAACCTTGCTGGCATCGATGCCGCGACCACTGGCAATCTGGCCGACCACATACCCGTTGAGGGACTCGAGCATCGCCATGTAATGATCACGAAGGTGGTCACTCATCTGCGGCAGCATGTAGGGCTCGACCGCTCCCTTGAAATCACCCACCCGGATGACACTCGCCTCGACACCGAACAGGTCCATGGCGGTCTTGAAATGAATTGGCATCAGCGAAGGAGAATGAAAATCGACTCCGCCTGTTCGAGTCATGATGACGCTGTTGCAACTCGAAGCGATGGTGAGCAAGACACTGGAGCCGTTCTCCAGCCATGCGATGCACTTCTTTCCCTCCGCCTTGGCCGTCTCGATGGTGGCGCAGAGCCGACTGACCTGTGGAATGGTGAAGGAAGTGCCTGCTCCGAGGTCGAGAGCGAGAACGCTGATCTCCTCATCGGCGATCGCATCCGCCATCGCCTCCATCAGGTCCGGAAAGGACCGTTGTGGACCGCCGCCTCCAGTCAAGATGGCGGTGATATCGAGACCGCCTCCCGCTCCAGGCTGGTCGGCCCAGCTACCCTCCAGTTCGAAGAGGCGAGCGGTGGTGTTGGTCTCGGTGGTGCCATCATCGGTGCCGGAGATGGCAGATCCGGGCAGCAGCAGAAGTGCCGAGAGGACAAGTGTCAGCGAGTGAATCATCAATAACCTACTTTCTTGAACTGTGGGAATTCGGGATGATAGCCCGGAAGAGATACAGTGACCACAGCATATCCAGCGGCACGAGTAGGATTCTCGGTGTATCCTGTCTCGAGACAGTCAAGCCGCATCCGATCGATCCCGCTTCGGTCGCCTGTCGGTAGAAAGAGAGACTCGATGTTGAAATGTCATGCCCCGAAATGGGTGATGGTCCTGTGTCTGCTTTCTGTTTCCACCGTTTCACTGGCGCAGGGCACCGAGGAACTGGAGAAACGCTACCAGGAGAAGCAGGCCAAGAAGTTCGTCCAGAAGATCGAATGGGTCACGTCGATGGAAAAGGCGAAGGCGATCTCGAAGCAGAAGAACCTGCCGATCCTCGCCTACTTCACTCGCTCCTATGCACCCTGAGGCCCTTGCGATTTCATGGAGGGGGGTCCCCTCCTATCAAAGTGGTGGGTCGAGGAGAGCAAGAAGTTTGTACCGTACCTGAATGTCTCTGCACAACTCGATGACAAGCCGGACCAGAAGTTGATGCGCGAATACGGCCTGAGAGGATATCCATCCTTCGTATTCCTCGATGACTCAGGGGTGTTGCTCTATGGCAAGGAGCCTTACTGGCGCCCCGATTCTCCGACATCTCTCAACGCAGGACTCTCGGAAGTGGGTGATCTGTTTCAACTGAGAAAACTGGTCCAGGAGAATCCCGATGATGAGGTGGCGCGCGCCCGCCTGACGCTGATCGAGGGGATGCTCGATCCCATCCATGCCAACATCCAGGCGATGGACGTGGCCTCCAGGGTCAAGGGAGTTCCTGAACAACTGGTCGAGAAGTGGACGATGGCCAGGAGAGAAACGCGCTTCCTGATCTTCTTCGAACCGTATCGTGCCGCCTTCCGCAACAAGCAACCCGATCGAGAGGCGAAACGACTCGCAGCCATCGAGGGCTGTTACAAGATGTGGGTCGAAGGAGAGAAGATCGCTCAGGAGACCGAGTACTTCCGGCCATTCCTGGTGCTCTCCTTCGATGGAGCGCTGGCTGCCAGTGATGCCAAGGTGGCCCAGCAGTGCCTCGCGATCTACGAGGATAACTACGGGGTTCACGATCGGTTTCTGAAGGGGATGAAGAGTCGTCTGGAAAAGGTCACCGGCACTGCCGAGGGGGGCGAGGTCGGATCAGTCGGTGATCGGCGGTAACAGCCCCGCTTTTCGGAGAGTGCTCTCCCATCGGGCCTTCTGGCCCGGATCGAAGCGAGCCTCGATGACGATTCCGTCGTCGAGAAACTCCTCGTGATCGACCAGTGCCATGTCGTGTAGTTTTGCCGCCAGGTCCGAGCGGGAATGGGGCAACTTGTACTCGCCTGACTCCTGTCTTTGTCGACCGATCTCGAGGATCTTCTCGACCACCAACTCGATTCCGGTTCCCGCCGTGGCGCTGATGGCAAAGGAGTCCTCCTGCTCGGCGAGCAGGTGCTGAATATCGATTCGCTGGTCATCCACGACCCGATCCATCTTGTTGAACAGAACCAATTTCTGATGAGACTCGCAGCCGATTCTGGTCAGCGTCCTCTCCACCGATTCCATGTCGAACTCGATGGTCGGAGACGATGCATCGACGATGTGCAGCAGCAGATCTGCCTCGTGGGCTTCCATCAGCGTGGCATGGAAGGAAGCGACGAGGCCATGGGGAAGTTTGCGTATGAACCCGACCGTATCGGAGAGCAACACATCAAAAGGAAGGTCGAGGGACCACTTCCTGGTGCTGGTATCGAGGGTGGAGAAGAGCTTGTCTTCGATCAGCACATCGGCACCGGTGAGTCGGTTCAGCATCGTCGATTTGCCGGCGTTGGTGTATCCGACCAGGGCGATGCGAAAGGAACCCTCTCTCGATTTGTGCTGGGTGTGAGCCTGCTTCTCGATCTCGGATAGGCGATTCTTCAGCACGCTGATCTTGCGTCGCACGATGCGGCGGTCTGTCTCCAGCTGGGTTTCTCCAGGACCCCGGGTTCCGACCGATCCTCCCTCCATGCGGGAGAGGTGGGTCCACATCCGGGTCAGGCGAGACTGGGAGTATTGCAGCTGGGCCAGCTCGACCTGTAGTTTTGCCTGATGACTGCGAGCGTTGCGCGCAAAGATGTCCATGATCAGTTCCGCACGGTCGACGATCCGCATCTCTGTTAGCTCCTCGATGTTTCGTCCCTGGCCAGGAGAGATGGGGTCATCGACGATGATCAGGCTGGCCTCGAGTTTGCCCGCCATCTCTGCGAGTTCTTCCAGTTTTCCCTTACCGACATAGGTTCCCGGGTGCGGGCGATTGCGCTTCTGGATCACCTGGCCGGCGATGCGAACTCCTGCGGTATCCGCCAGTGCGGTGATCTCACCGACCGGATCGACCGATCCGACATGAAGGGAAGGATCGCCGGGCATCAGTGCTTTGAGCACGATGGCGATCTCCCTCCCATCTCCGGAGGGTGTCTCGAGGTGAGGTAGATCGAAGGATTGCTGCGCCATCGGGTGGCGTTTCCCTTCGCGGTCCAGTCGAGAGGTGCTGCGGTCTGCCCGCCGGAGGGGTTTCCGGCATCGAACTCCTCCAAGGTATCCGACCCGTCGATGGGGAACCACCAAGCACGGCGGGATTCCCGTCGCCTGCAAGACTGACTGGGCAAGACCGATCTGTTCGTTACCATCCGCCTGTCCCGAACGAGGCATCAGCGGAGGGTCACTTGCCGGTTTCTGATCAATCCATCTCGGCTCATCATCCTCGTCGGATCGGCTGGCTCGACGGCGTCCCCCTCGACGAACCAGGCTTGCTCGCTTTCCCCGGCATCGAGATCCTGAAGTCAGAGGCGCAACGCAGCGTGTTGAGAATCCCTCCATCCCCTGCGCGCCCGACGCTGATCGCCAAGATCCACCGAGAGCGAGACGCTGCGGCCCGGTTGCGGCGGCTCGTTGGCTGGGGGCGGGCAAGACTCGAATGGCACAATCTGATGGGCGCCGAAGCGGGCGGAGCATCGGTACCTCGACCGGTGGCACTGGCGTGTCACAGCGATCACGATGTGGTCTTCTCCGACTTCCTGCTCGACACCGAACTGTTTCCGCAGCATCTCGAACGATATCGAGGTGATCGACGAGTCGCGATGCTGCGTGTGCTCGGCGGCTGGCTCGCGGGGGTCGTACGAGCGGGTGTCGATGCGCATGATATCCATACCGGTAACATCCTGGTGCGAGGTCAGGACGCCGACACGGCGCACCTGTGGCTGATCGATCTCCACGATGCACGGGTCGGGATGGGAGTCCCTGCGCATCGGCAGCGCGCGATGGTGCGACAGGTCGCCAGCGCACTGGGAGCCGCACGCGCCGCTGACGATGTGCTGCACTTCCTGCAGGGATGGGGTCACGGAGCGCGGGCTCTGGGAATCGATCGGAGCTGGGCACGGGGACCCGACCGAGAGGATGATTCGGTGCCCTGGACCGAGGTATCGCCGGCGTTGCTTCAGGAGACGCTCCAGGCAGCGGAGGCCTCCGAGATCCAGCGTCGTCGTCGCCACATCTCTCGCGCCTTTCGCCACGGTCGAGGTGCCCATCACCATCCGGTGGATCTCGATGGAGTGCTGCAGGTGAGAAGAACAGCGCGAGATCGCCGCCGGGTCGGCGACCACTCCGGTCCAGGAGCTGCCCGGGCGGCCTGGTTCGGCGACCGGGTGCTGCAGACGGTATGGCACCAGAAACCGGAGGCAGCGCTCTTCATCCACGGGCGATCGGGCTTCTGCGAGCAGGTCGTCGAGAAGGCCCCTGCCGGCAGGACTCTTGCCCGTTTCTTGCGCGAGGAGGAGTGCAGGATCACCGTTTCCCGATGCATCGAGGCGGTGATGGCGACGCTGGCCCGCTATCACCACGAGGGGATTCAACTCGAGGGAGCCACGCCCGGACGCTGGTTCATCGAGGAGACACGCGATGGATTCGAGGTGGTTCCCGACCGGAGTTGCATCCGTTACCGCGGGCAACTCAGCGCCGGAATGCGGCTGGCGGACTTGCTGCAACTGGGCGCCATCTTCGATGGATCGGTGACTCCGGTCGATCGACTCCGGGTGTTGCGTGCCCACGCCGAGTTTGGCCCGCTCTCCCATTCACGAACTGCGCTTCGTTCGCTGGCGAATCATCTCGGCGACCTGTTCGCCCGATCCAGCACCACGGAAGCGGAACCGATCCGTGTCCGAGGGCTTCATTCGATCGAGGGCGAAATCGACGCGCTGCATCGACTCAATCAGGACCATGTGCCGCAACTCGGGGGACTCGATAGGCCAGACTTCGAAGCGCTGCTTCGCTGCGCATCGCTGGTACGGGTGGTCGATGGGGCCAGATCTGAGGATTCGACGGCGACGGCGCCACCCGCGGCGATGATGGTCGCGATGCGTCGTGATGACGATTACGACAGCCCCAACTTCCTGTGGTTTCGAGATGGATTCGACAACTTCGCCTATGTCGATCGCATCGCCACCGCCGCAGCCGCCAGGCGAAGCGGTGCCGGATCAGCGCTGTACGCAGTACTGGAGGCGTGGGCGAGAAGGTACGAGATGACCTCCATCGTGTGCGAGGTCAACCTGCAGCCGCGTAACCAGGGCAGTCTCGATTTCCACAACGCCTGCGGCTTCCGCGAAGTGGGCCAGAAACTGAGCCACGGCAAACCTGTGGCGATGATGCAGAAGATGCTCACCCGCTAGCCAGTACCGCATTAGCCAGAGCAGCATTGCCGAATTACAGCCAGGGTTCAGTCGGACGGTTGCGAATATCCAATCACTCCCTGGCTGACCCGGGCGCCGGCGTTGCCGGTGGGTTGGCCGCCGTCATCGACCTTGGCGTGGATGATGACACCCCGGC
>JAYZBV010000029.1:0-12558 GCA_036338595.1 Planctomycetota bacterium
CTGATGTTCTATCCACCCAATCACTACTTCCGCTCACCGATGGACTACCTACCGCACGAACTGGAGTCGATGTAATCATCTTGCCTCGGTTGGGTATGAATGAGGATGAGTGTTTCCGGGTGAGTTTCTGGCGGGTTAACATGTGTTCAAGTTCACATGTGTTTTTCAGTCACAGTCAGGTAGGCGATTCATTGTCTGAAACCAGTGTCTTTGATCGGACAGAAACGACAGCTCCCATTGTTGGCGATTATGCGTACAACCTCATCATCGGAGCCGTACTGTGCTGGGGATTTGCGATCAACTGGTTCATCGTGAAAACAGTCGACGTTCAACTGATGATGAACGTGGTGCCAATCTGGATGTTTTTCTTGCTGTATTTTGCCTCGTGTTTATATGGAATCCGAGTGTTCAAGAAATCGTCAAATGCCGCCATCAGTTTCGTTGGTTACAATTTTGTAGTGGTGCCATTTGGCTTCGTCGTCAACATTGCAGTTTCCTTTACGGATCCTGAACTGGTCTTACGGGCGATTCAGGTGACGGGTTCGGTGACGATCTTGATGATGTTATGCGGAACCCTGTTCCCTCAGTTTTTTCAATCGATCAAAAATTGCCTTTGCTGGGGGCTGGGAATCTGCATTGTTATAGAGCTGAGCTAGTTATTTTTTTTCGGATTGCATTCATCAGGGATTGATTGGCTCGTTGCATTGATCTTTTGCGGCTATATCGGATACGACTGGGGACGGGCGCAACAAATTCCAAAAACTGTAGATAATGCGGTCGATAGTGCTGCGGCGCTTTACATGGATATCATCAATCTGTTTGTACGAATCCTGGAAATCATGGCGCGAGCCAAGGACTGATCATCTAAGGCTATCGATAGCCGTTGTCGGAGCATAATGACCATGGACACGACAAGTGTTTTTGACCGATCGGAGATCAAAGGTGCCATCCTCAGTGACCAGCAATACAACTTCATCCTGGGAGCGGTGTTGTGCTGGGGATTTGCCCTCAACTGGTTGATCGTCCGTACCGTCGATCCACGTTGGGTCGTTGCTGCGATGCCGTACTGGTTGTTTCTGCTGCTGTACTTCGCTTCGTGTTTTGCAGGGATCTGGCTCTTCAAAAAATCGATAAATCCTGTTGTGAGTTTCATCGGGTACAATTTTGTTGTGGTGCCGTTTGGCTTTGTCGTGAACCTTGTTGTCGCTTTGTACGATGAAGAACTTGTCGTCGCTGCGATTCAGGTCACCGGTTCGGTGGTGGTCGTGATGATGGTGCTGGGAACCCTGGTTCCCAAGTTCTTCCAGAAGGTCCGTAATGCACTTTCTCTGGCATTGGGCTTATTTATCTGCATCGAGCTTTTTTTGATGTTTACCGGTCGCGCACACCCTGGATGGATCGATTGGGGCGTAGCTTTGATTTTCTGTGGTTATATCGGCTACGACTGGGGGCGAGCCAACCAGATCCCGAAAACCATGGATAATGCAGTCGACAGCGCTGCGGCACTTTACATGGATATCATCAATCTGTTTCTACGAATCCTCAGGATCATGGGGCGGTCGAGGGATTGACCACCGCTGGCTTTGACCAGCGGTTGTCGTTCGTTTTATCTACGGGCCACGGTAGGTACAGGCGGTGTTACAGGTCTCGTGGATGCACACCGCGGTGAGTCCGGGAAGTCCAGCCGCGATGCGATTCCAGATCCAGATGGCGATGTGTTCCGAGGTGGGATTCTCGAGTCCTTCGATCTCGTTGAGATGGCGATGGTCGAGTTCAGCAATCACCGGCCTGACCACTTCTTTCATCTGTCCATAATCCATCACCCAGCCGCTGGTCTCGCCGACCGGTCCACTGACTCGTACCTCAACATGGAAAGTGTGCCCGTGAAGTCGCCGGCACTTGTGATCTTCCGGCACGTTGGGAAGGCTGTGTGCCGAGTCGAAGGAGAATTTATGACTGAGTTCGACGGTTTGATTCATGATCAGGTCCTACGCGCCTCGGGATCCCAGATGTACTTGTGCTGTTGCAGCTGCATCCTGACCGGTAACTGATCCTCGATCAGCCACGCCGACAGTTGCGCCGGTTCCAGCTCGCCGAACACCGGCGAGAACAGCATCGGAACGGTCGGCCGATGTTCACGATAGACGTTACAGGCCCATTCGTAATCGGTGCGATCGGCGATGACGATTTTGAGCTCGTCGCCGTCTTTCAGCCGGGGCAGATTGTCCCACAGGTTGCGGCTCTCTTCACCACTTCCTGGTGCTTTCAGATCGAGGATGACACCGACTCTGGGGTCGAGGTCTGCGACCGGAAAGGAACCCGAAGTTTCGAGCAGAACCTGGTCGAACTGGTCGCACAGCCTCGTCAGCAGCTCCGGTGCGCCCGGCTGTGCCAGCGGTTCGCCACCGGTGACCTCGACCAGGCCGATCCCTGCAGCAGCGACCTGTTCGATGATAGCCTCGATGCTCATCGATTCGCCGCCGGTGAAGGAGTAGACGGTATCGCACCAGCGACAGCGCAGCGGGCAACCGGCCAGACGCACGAAGGTGCAGGGCAAACCGGCGCGAGTACTTTCCCCCTGGATCGATGGGTAGATCTCGATGACGCGCAGGTCGGTCACGACGATACCTCGATCGATTGCAGGACCTCTCGTACATCGTCTGGAATGGCGGTCGCTTCGAATCGATCGATGTCGACGCACACCTTCCAGGCACGAGCGCTGAAGCAGTCACGCGGGGTGTCATCCTCGAGCGAGTTCTGACGACCGACGAACTGAAAGCACACCGAAGAGTTGCCCAGTTGCGAGGTGGACACTTCGACGGTGACGGGGCCGGCGTGCTGAACCGGCGCTGGAAAGTCAGCTTCAAGGCGACGGGTGGGAAAACCGAGTCGTGCTTTCTGACACCACTGGTGGTAGGGCACCGGTCCACGCTGCTGATAGAGCTCTTCAAATGCCTGGTGGCAGATGTGAAGCAGCTGTGGGTAGTAGACAATTCCGGCCGCGTCTACATCGGCGAAGCGGATCGGAATTTCGACCTGAAAGGACACGGTACCCTCGTCTCGATTGAGGACCATCGACTCACCGATAGGATAAAGGGGATCGAGGTTTGTGGGGCAGGAACCGCCCGGAATTAACCGTTCTGAAGCGCTAAAAGGGCCTGCTGGACGCGTTGCTGGCCACCGACGGAAACGGTAAGATCAAGACGGTTGGGACTTTGGGGCCGAACGTCGAATGACAGGAAAGTTCGGAACTGGATCCCGGGATTCAAACGATTATTGCTACTGGGGCCCTCGTTTGAAGCGACAGATGGTTTCGCGACGGAATCAGGGGAGGCCGAGATGGAGCCGATTACAAATCTTGAGCAACTCATCGCAGAGGTCGATCAACTGCTTGTGAGCGAGAATCAGGAACGGCGACTGCTGTCCGACCTGGTGAAGATCACCGAGCGCTTCGCCGCCGGAATCTCCGACGAGTTTCTCGGCCAGTTTGAACCGGGCACACAGCACTATTCCCGCCATCTACTTCATGCCGATGCCGAGGATCGTTTCTCCCTGAGTGCCCTGGTATGGAGACCGGGCCAGGGAACCCCCATCCATGACCATCCGAGCTGGGGAGTCCTGGGAGTCCTGCGCGGCAGGATGCGCTTCACCAATTACGCACCGGATGAGGTCGACGGCCAGCACTGTCTGATTCCGGTCGAGACCTTCATCGGCACCGCTGGCTCGGTGGGAACCGTCTATCCACCCGCCATGGATCTGCACCGGATGGACAATTGTTCTCGCGACGAGATGGCCGTCACCCTGCACATCTACGGCTGTCTGGTGAAGGAGTTCTCCATCTACAATCCCGAGACGGGACAGCGTCGTGAGGCTGTCAGCGAATATGATTCGGTGCTCGAGGGAGCCCTTCCCTAGGCACCGGTCTCTCTCCATCACAGAAACTCCCATCGATCCCTTGCTTCCGCGGCTCGGTCAGGATCCCATCTGGCAGGGACCAGGAGGCCTTTTCGGATGCGCATCGGAATCATCACTGCAGATCCAGCTCTCGATTCATGCCTCCGCCTCGAAAAAGAAGCGACCCGACGTGGACACGAGTGGGTACCCCTGCCGCTGCTGCGGCTGGCGATCCGAACCTCCGCTCCCCGTTTGATCTGCTGCGGTGAAGAGGTGGCGCCACTCGATGCGGCGATCCTCCGCCTCGGCGCCGTATTGCCCGGTCTGGCGGTCGCTGCCGGTCGTGCTCTCGAACAGGATGGAGTGGCACTGATCGATCCGGTCGAGGCACTGGTCACCGCCCGCGACAAGATGGAATCGCTACAGCGACTCTCGCGAGCGGGAGTTCCGGTCCCCGAGACGGAACTGGTACGTGATCTCGATCAACTGCACGAGGCGGTGGAACGACTCGGCGGTCCTCCCGTGGTCCTGAAACCATTGTTCGGTTCCCAGGGGCGTGGTGCGGTTCTCGCCGAAAGCCACGCCAGTGCCGTCTCGCTGATGGAGAGTGTGCTGTTTCTTTCACGGGAGTTCATCTTGCAGCGTTACATCGAATGCGGAGGTCGCGACACGCGGTTGCTGGTGATCGGTGGCGAGGTGGTGGCGGCGATGGACCGAACCGCCCCGGCTGGAGATTTTCGTTCCAACCTGCATCGGGGGGGAACCGCAACGACCGTGGATCCAGACCAGCAGGTCAAAAAGCTCGCCGTGGATTCGGCAGCGATTCTCGGTTTGCGCTGTGCCGGAGTCGATGTGTTGCAGGGGCCGGATGGTCCGCTGGTACTGGAGGTCAATGGATCGCCAGGGCTGGCCGGCATCGAGGCGACCACCGGAGTCGAGGTGGCCCGCTGCTGGATCGACGTGCTCGAGGAGACGGTACGGGAGGGACAACACTGTGAACAAGGATGAAGTGATCCGCGTTCTCATCGAGTGTGGGGAGATCCTCGAGATCTCCGGTGCCAGCCCATTTGCCGTGCGTGCCTATTCCAATGGAGCCCGTGCTCTCGAATCGTGGCAGGGGGATCTCGATTCGCTCATCGAGGAGGGGCAGATCACCTCGATCCGGGGCATCGGAAAGGGTCTGGCGGCCCTCATCGAGGAACTGGTGGTCGATGGTGAGAGCGAGATCGAGGCGGAGATCCGTCAACTGGTCCCTGAATCGCTGCTCGAGTTGCTGCGCATCCCGGGGCTTGGTCCCAAGAAGGTGCGAGCCATCTACGAGAACCTGGAGATTCTGACCATCGCCGACCTCGAGACCGCCTGCAACGAGCAGCAGATTCGCGAACTGGCCGGCTTCGGCGAGCGAACCGAGCAGACCATCCTCAAGGGGATCAACAATCTGCGACGATTTGCCGGTCGTAACCTGGTGTCGCAGGCACAACTGGTGGCGAGTCGTTTCCTGACCCAGGTCGAGGATTGCAAGGCGACCGAGGAGGCGCAGGTTGCCGGTAGTTTGCGCCGCCATCGCGAGACGGTCGGTGACATCGATATCCTCGCATCCTCCGATGATCCGATTGCGGTTCGTGATGCGTTCCTGGCAACCGCTGGCATCGGCGAGGTGGAAGCCGAAGGCGAGACCAAGACACGGATTCTGTCCGAGGAGGGGATCGGTGTCGATTTGCGGGTTGTGGAGCCGGATCAGTTTGCCCCGGCGTTGCACTACTTCACCGGGAGTCGTGAGCACAACACCCGGATTCGACAGCGCGCCCGCGAGAAGGGCTGGAAGCTCAACGAATACGGTCTGTGGGATAGCAGCGAAAATCCGCTCGATACTCCCGATGAGGAATCGATCTTCGAGCACCTGGAACTGGCGTGGATTCCACCGGAGATGCGTGAAGATCTCGGCGAAGTCGAACGAGCCGAGCAGTTGTTCGAGATCCAGGAGGAGTGGCCCGAACTGGTCGAGTTCGAGCAGATCCGGGGCACGCTCCATTGCCACTCGAACTGGTCCGATGGAAAGGCCTCTCTGCGCGAGATGGTGCAGTCCGCTGCGGATCGGGGCTGGAAGTACTACGGCACCGCCGATCACAGCCGTACCGCCTCCTATGCCGGCGGGCTTTCCATCGATGAACTGCATCAGCAACGGGTCGAGATCGATCAACTGCGCAAGGAGTTCCCCGATGTCACCATCCTGCACGGCATCGAGAGCGATATCCTCGCCGATGGTTCGCTCGATTATCCCGATGATGTGCTCGCAGAGCTCGATTACGTGGTGGCCAGCGTTCATTCCAACTTCTCGCTGGCCAAGCAGCAGCAGACCGAGCGCATCGAACGGGCGCTACGTAACCGCTACACGACGGTCTGGGGGCATCCGACCGGGAGACTGCTGTTGCAACGAGATGGTTACGAGATGGACATGGCTCATCTGCTACGAGTGGCGGCAGAGGAGCAGGTAATTGTCGAGCTCAACGCCAATCCACGGCGACTCGATGTCGACTGGCGCTGGGGAAAGATGCTACAGGAGCTCGCCATCGACATCGGGATCCATCCCGATGCCCATTCGGTGGTGGGCCTCGATGATATCGAGCATGGAGTGGGGATCGCGCGTAAGATGGGCCTGACAGCAAACCAGGTGACCAATACCTGGGAACCCAAACAGTACGTCGAGCGTCTGGCGGTACATCGCCAGAAGGCGTGACAACGAAGTGGATAGCGGGGGAAATGATGAGTGATCGACCGAGCAAGATACCTTCAGAGAGTGCTGTCGAGATGCGTGAACTGGTGTTGCCCAACGACACCAACAGTCACGGTAACGTGCTCGGTGGCAAGGTTCTGCACCTGATGGATCTGGCCTGCGCGATGGTGGCGATGCGTCACTGCCGGCGTCCGGTGGTGACCGCCGCGATGGACAACGTCGAGTTCCTGGCGCCGATTCCCGGCGGCCATTTCATGATTCTCAAGGCGATGGTCAATCACACCGGTCGCACATCGATGGAAATTGGCGTACGGGTCGAGGGAGAAGATCCCCGCACCGGAGATATCACCCACACATCGAGTGCCTACCTGACCTTTGTCGGGCTCGATGACCGCAAGAAACCGGCCGAGGTGCCTGGCTTGACCCCGGGCACCGACGACGAGAAGCGCCGTTTTGCCGAAGCGGAGAAAAGGGTGATTTACCGCCGTGAGAGTCGCAGGGATTAGAGGTGTCGAAAGCATTGCTGGCGACACCTCGCCACATCTTCTCTCGCGACTATTCCATCACCAGAGATGGTGAGCCGGTGGCGGACCTGGCTATCGCTACCTTCAGCGATCAGTGCGAACTTGAACTGGACGGCCACATCTATCACCTCCGTCGTGATGGCATCTTCAAGAGAAGCTTCAACCATCGCTGATCGTCAACTGTCCCGTCGAGTTGACCGTTTTCGACTGAGGGAACCGAGCCACAGACCGGAAATACTGGCTTCTAGGCGGTAGCCGATGCCGGGGAGCCCGCCTCCTGTTCACACGGTGACACCCCTCCTAGGGGCACGCCGCAGCGCTGGAGCAATCGAGATTGTCGTCGGTGGGATCGATGCCGCAATCGGGGAATGGCGGTGGGGGCGGTGGTGCGTTGCTGAACAGGTAGCCGAGCAAGGCGACTGCGTCCGCCAGGTTGACGGTGCTGTCGTCGTTGACGTCACAGGTCTTGATGCAGGTGGGGGTGGCGCCGTTGACGAACAGGAAGTTGAGCAGGAAGGTGCCATCGGCGATGTCGATGGCATCATCGCCATTGCACTCGCCTCGGATGAAGCCCTGGCAACTGTCGAGGATGCCATCGCCGTTCTGGTCGGTGGTGGGATCGAGCTGACACAGGTCTGGCACGCCGTCCTCATCGCAGTCAGGGCCCTGATATTCGTTGAAGTAGATCCGGTCGGGGCCGCCCAGGATGGCGGCTACCAGATCGAGATCGCCGTCGGCGTCGAGGTCGCCGAGCGCCAGGGAGATGGAATCTCCCGGCTCAAAGGATCGATCATTCTCGGTGAAAACTCCGCTGCCATCATTGCGATGAATGCCTGCGACATCGAAGGGTGATTGCATCTCTACCAGATCGAGATCGCCATCGTCATCGATGTCTCCGATGGTCTGGCCGTAGGAACCCTCGCCGAGCAGCTGGCCGCTGTCGTTGAAGGTTCCGCTGGAGTCATTGAACCAGATGCGGGTGCCATCTGCGACGCCACCGACACTGGATGTGGATGCCGCGATGTCCAGATCGCCGTCGCCATCGAGATCGCCGATGGAGAGACCGGTGACGTGGGGCGGTTCGGGCAACATCGATGCGCTGGCGCTGAAGGAACCGTTGCCGTCATTGATGAAGATCTGGGTGGGGTTGGGACCGACGATGCCGCCCTCGATGAAATCGAGATCGCCGTCGCCGTCGAGGTCGCCGAGAGCCAGTGCCAGTGTGACGGTCGATCCGAGCATCTGGCCGCTATCGGTGAAGTTGCCATTGCCATCGTTGGTGTAGACCCGGTTGGCTGTGAGTCCGACCAGGTTATCGCCATTCCCGACCACGATGTCGAGATCGCCATCGCCATCGAGATCACCAACCGCGAGACAGTTGCTTGGTGAATCTCCCAGACTCTGACCGCTATCGGTGAAATTACCGTTGCCGTCATTGAATGCGATGGTGTTGGCCGCGCTGATGGTGCCGGAGATGCCATTTGCGCTGGCGAGATCGAGATCCCCATCGCCATCGAAATCAGCCAGGGCCACGGCCCGCGTCCAGGAAGATCCCAGATCCTGGCCGCTGTCGGTGAAGTTGCCAGCGCCGTCATTGAGGTAGATGTGGTTGGTAGAGATCTCCCCGGTCACCAGGTCGAGATCGTCGTCGCCGTCGATGTCGCCGAGTACCACCGAGTTGCTGGTGAGGATTCCCAGTGCCTGGTCACTGGCGACGAAGTTGCCATCCCCTGGCAGGGCGCATGGTCCTTGAGCCGACAGCGCCGGAGAGATGACCAGGGCGAGGATCAGCAACAGACAACGAACCATCAAAATACCTTTCTTGAACACTCTCTCCATTATCCACTGGGGAAGCAGGGTTAGTAGCGGCGACATCGCAACAAAAAGCGGCCCCGGTACATTTTGAAGCAGATTGGAGGCCTGCACGGCGAGTTCTTCCGTCAGTCGATCCACTCCAGTAGAGCTAGCTCCAATAGGGGGAAACCGAAGGGCTCTGGACAACCTTCGGTGCTTGGTGTAGGGCTTCTTCTTCAGAGGGGCAGGTTCCTTGGTCTTCAATTCTCTCACCTTCCTGCTCTTCTTTGTGGTTGTTCTCGTCATAGATCGGTGTCTCCGGCACTGGCGAGGTCGAAAACTCCACTTGCTCATCGCCAGTTACCTCTTCTACGCAGCGTGGAATCCGCCCTTTGTTCTTCTCCTCTGGCTCTCGACCGTCGTTGACTGGTATGCAGCCCGAGGGATTGCCAGCGCTCGCACGATGGCCCTTCGGCGATTCTTTCTTGCTCTGAGTCTTGCCACCAATCTAGGACTCCTTGCCTGTTTCAAGTACGGCGGATTTCTCCTCGAGAACCTAGAGTTGCTGCTGGAGGTGTTTGGGGTTGTTTTCCAGCCGCCAACTTTCTCCATCGTCTTGCCGGTGGGAATCTCCTTCTACACCTTCCAAACTCTCTCTTACACCATCGACATCTATCGTGGAAAAACCGCGCCTTCCCCCTCCTTCCTCGACTTTGCTCTCTACGTGACCTTCTTCCCGCAACTAGTCGCCGGGCCGATCGTTCGTTCGACCGAGTTCCTTCCCCAGTGCCTCGAAGCGAAGCGTGCAAACAGTAAGCAACTCGGCTGGGGGTTGACCCTCCTGACTCTCGGTCTGGTCGAGAAGGTGGTGATCGCAGACGGTGTCATGGCGAGGATCGCGGATCAGGTCTACGCTTCCACTGTTCCGGTGTCTTTCCTCGATGCCTGGGCAGGAACATTTGCCTTCGCCTGGCAGATCTTCTTCGATTTTGCTGGTTACTCGACCTGTGCCATCGGAGTTGCACTGTGCCTCGGATTTGCGCTACCGGACAACTTTCGCTTCCCCTACGCTGCGGTGGGTTTTAGTGACTTCTGGAGGCGCTGGCACATCTCCCTCTCCAGTTGGCTTCGCGACTATCTCTACATCTCGCTGGGCGGGAACCGTCGAGGATCGGTGCGGACCCGGATCAACTTGATGCTGACGATGCTAATCGGCGGGTTGTGGCATGGCGCAGCCTGGCGATTCGTCATCTGGGGAGGTCTTCATGGATTCTACCTCGGCCTTGAGCGATTCATCATGAAGATGCCCATCAGCAGCGTTCTATCGGAGAAGGTGTGGATGAGACCGCTGATGGCAGTCGTTACCTTTGTTGCTGTGTGTGTCGCTTGGGTGTTTTTCCGCGCAGAGACACTGCCGGCGGCTCTCAGCATGTGCGCTTCGTTGAGTTTCTTTGGCGGTGGTGAACTGCTGCTCGGTGCCAATCAGGTCGTTGCCACCTTCGTCGGAACCGCCCTGCTGCTCTTCTTGCAGTGGAAACTTCGAGACACCACCCTGGAAGCGGTGGCGGCAAGGATGCCGAACTGGCTTCTCTCCTTGACGCTGTTTGTCCTTCTGTTCCTGCTCTACCGGGTGAGAGGAGATTCACGTGCCTTCATCTACTTCCAGTTTTAGCACTCACCGGGTTTTCGACCGTTTGCCTGCGAAAAACTGGGGCCGGTGTTGGGGCGCTGCGCTGGCGGGATTATTGCTCCTCCTCTTGCTTCTCGAGGGATCTCTTCGCTTTCAGGGGATCGGCCCGAGCCAGGCCGACACAACGCTGCTCTGGGTTGCCACCCGCGACCGACTTAACTCCGGAGACGTGGTGCTGGCAGGGGCATCGAAGAGCCAACTGGGGCTCCATCGCCAGAGAATTGAAGAGGTCACAAAAAAGAGCACACTGCAACTCTCCATCAACGGCATGGTTCCGTGGGCGATGCTCGGGCACTTGGCCTTCGAGACTGAATTTAACGGCCTGGTCCTGCTGTCGATCACCCCCTATGGCCTCACCGAAGGTTTTTCCATCGACAAGGGTGATCAGTCGGACCATCTGCGGGCGTGGAAACGAATGGCCTGGTCATCACCCCTGGAGAGTTGGTTGAGGACCCGTGCCGACGGATCTCTGGTCACTCGGAGGTCCGGGGTTTCTCGGCGTTTTCTCGCACCTCTTGGCATCGGAAGCAACAAGAGGATGCCGTACCTGACGATGGACACCCAGCGCCAGATGTTTGCTGACTATTCCAGGAGGGATGCGGCCAGGCTCATGGCAGAAGGTGCGAGCAATAGTGTGGTCCTCGCAGAGGATCAGCAGCCCTCCGTCGGGTTGTTCGCGGCGGTGAGGGAAGCGGTTGCCCAGATTCGATCAAGAGGGGGGGAGGTGGTGCTGATCAGAATGCCATCCTCAGGCGCCTACCGGGAAGCGGAAGCGCTGCGGTTTCCTCGCGAGAGGTTCTGGAATAAGTTTGTCGCACAAGTCGATGCTCCATCGATTCACTTCGAGGATTTCCCCGCTCTTTCTCGCTTCTTCTGTCCAGACGGATCCCATCTCGATGGCAAGGACTCTCTCGCTTTCACCGATGCGATGCTGGCCATCCTTGTCGAGGAGCGCTGGAGCCGTTGATCGGAACGGGGAAGTGATTGCTCGTGCAATACAGGTGAAGCTATTTCACAGGACCACCGAAATCTCCGATGAGATTCCCACGGTTCTGCAACTATTCCTGTTCAGGCGACTGTTCCTTACATCAGGATCTCACCTCACGGACAAGCTCCAAAGCTGACGCAGTCGAGGGCGTCGAATGTTGGGTCGATGCCGCAGTCGGGGAAGGGGTTGCTGGGGATCTGGCCGCTGATGAAGAGGTAGGTGAGCAGGTAGACCGCATCGGCGACGTTGATGGTGCCGTCATCATTGGCATCGACACTGTCGATGCAGCTCGGGGTGGGGGAGTCGTTGAACAGGTAGTCGAGGGAGATGGTGACATCGGAGAGCTCGACACCCTGGCTGGCGTTGACATCTCCACGGATGAACAATGTATCCTCACACTCATCCGGAATGCCGTTGCTGTTACTGTCGCTACTGGGTCCAGAGTTGAGATCACAGCTATCGAGGGTGCCGTTGCCGTTACAGTCCGGCGCTCCGGCGTCGAGCTGGCAAGAATCCAGAACCCCATCTCCATCGCAATCCACCGCAAACCCCTGATCGATCTCGCAATCGTCGAGGAATCCGTTGTTGTTGCAGTCGACCGCCCCGGCGTCGATATCGCACTCGTCCGGGATCAGGTTCAGGTCACAATCGAGAGAGATTCCGTTGAGAATGTCGCAGTCATCGAGGAAGCCGTTGTTGTTGCAGTCAAAACTGGTGCCGTTGACGAAATCACAGTCGTCCGGGATGCCGTTGTTGTTGCAATCGAAGAAGGGGCCGGCTTTGCAACTATCGGGAACTCCATCGAGGTCACAATCGAACTCGGTGCCGTCGGAAATGTCGCAGGAGTCTGGGATGTTGTTGAGATTGCAGTCCTGACTTGCACCTGTGAGGATGTCACATTCATCCGGAATGCCGTTGCTGTTACTGTCGCTAC
>JAYZBV010000030.1:0-5710 GCA_036338595.1 Planctomycetota bacterium
GATGAACACATCGTCTCGCACGATCCACTCGCCATCCTTCTGGATGTCCGCGAGCAGGTGGCCGTATTCCGGGTCCTCCCCGAGATACTCGAGGGTGTTGACTGCCCCCTTGCCCTCCATGTTGGACTGGCCGGCAAGGATAAAGACCTTCACCGGTGCCGGGGCATCCGCCAGAACGAGGGCGGGGAAAATGACGACAGATATCATCAGGATCAGGTGACGCATCGAGTCCTCCTCTGCAGTTTCATTGAAGGTAGAATAGATGCCAGAGCGACTCGGGTCACGAGTCAATTCTCACTGAGAAACCCGGATACCTGCGAGAAAGACTCGCCAACTCCCCCCAGTGTCCGATGTGGCAACGGTTGCGCCATTGAGCCGATTCTGCGGCAATAGTATAATCGGGGTTCCCCCGCTCTGGATTGTGACGGTGCTGGTGATGCTACCCATCTTGAATCTTCTGCGAGGGAATACGCCCCTCAACAGACTACTGATTCCAGCATTGATCATGGCGCTGCTTCCCATCGGTGTGGAATTCGCCAGGGCATCCGATCTGTTCATCCTGAAGGCATCGACTCCGTTCATTCCCGCACCACTCGTCGCCGTCGAACTCGACAGCCAGTTCGGATCTGACATTTCCGGCTGGTCGATCACCCTGTGCCATGATCCGGGTAGTTGCGAGTTCAGCTTCCTCTCCTTCGGATCCGCCCTGTCCAATCTCCCCTCGGCTCCTTCCTTTCACGATGTGGCGCCCTTTTCCGGGGGCTTCACGGCAAGTTGCATCATCGACAGCATGGGTGGCGTTTCGATTGCGCCGGCAGCGGATCATGCGCTCTACATCGTCGAATACGACTGGGTTCCGAACGGATCGCAATATTCGGAGATCGAGTTCTGCCCCACTTCTCCGGGTGCCCCGGGATTGGATAGCGCCTTTTACTCCGGTGGCCAGGAGTACAGCCCCATCACCTTCGATACGTTTATCTTCAATGGCTTCTTCGATCCCGGGTTGATCTACAGCATTCCACGATCGGTTGGCAGCTACGACATCGATACCGGGATCGGATCGGTGGTCGTCGAACCCATCATCTATCCTGCTCTCCTCTCCCTGACTTCGGTCACCGGACTGTCGATGGGGGTTGCCCACGATGCTTCGCTGTTGCAGATCGACAGCATCATCGCTACAGGAGATCTTGCAGTGCTCAATGGCGGAACCGGACCGGACCTGATGCTGGTCGAGTTGCTCTCAAACGGCTGGACCGTTGACATCACCTTCGGACCGACTGGCACGGAAACTGTCGATTTTCTTTTCACGATTGAAGGCCTGCAGGCCCAGTACTCGACGGTACCTGGTGGAGTACCGCTGGGAAGTTGTGTGGGCAGCTGGTTGAACTTTGTCGAGACGCTGGGAGTTTCCAATGAGGTGAACTTTTCCAGCTTCTGCTGTGGCAGTGCAGTGCCGATAGATGACCTGATCGTCTTGCTTCCGACCACTTCCTCATTTCAACGCGGTGATTGCAATTCAGACGCCACCAGAAACCTGGCCGATGCCATCTTCAACCTCGCAGTCCTCTTCTCCGGAGGCGGGCCCATCACTTGCTCGGATGCATGCGACCACAACGATGACGGCTCCATCGACATCTCCGATCCGGTCTACATGCTGACCTTTCTGTTCAGCGGCGGACCCGATTGCCCGGCACCGAACCTGGTGTGCGGATCTGACCCGACCAGCGATGGGCTCGGCTGCGACAGCAGCACCTGCCCCTGAAGGCAGATCTGCCGGGCGGAAGCCCTGCGGTGGACAGGCACAGCCCTTGAAATTCCAGGTTCGATGGCGGGCATCTGCACTGAATCGGCCCAGAAAGGCCGATTTCGGCCATCTGGCACCAGAAATCGTCGCCAGATAACCGGTCCGAGCGCCCCCTGGAGGCGGATAGACCTCTATAGGAGGTCACCATCAAAAACCCAGCCAACCACGACCACGAATCCAAACACAATCTCAGCGGGCATTCGGCCCTCAAGAGCGTCTTCTTCCTGCGTGCAGACACCGATATCGAGAAAATCCGTCGGTTGCCTCGAAGCGCCACCTTGCTGCTCGATCTGGAGGATAGCGTCGCCGCCGAGCACAAGGCGAGACAGCGCACCCGCATCAGCCGGCTCTTCCAGTCGGGCGTGCTGCGTGGCCGCAAGACGCTGCTGCGAATCAACGGACCTGACAACCCGACCGAGATGCGCGCAGACATCGCCAGTTGCCTTCACCAGGACCTCGATGGATTGCTGCTGCCGATGGTCAACAACGCCGACGATATCGTCGAGATCGAGCAGATCGTCACTGTTTCAGAGCAGATGCTGGGACTGAAAGAAGGACACAACGCATTCGTACCGCTGATCGAGCGACCGGGTGCAGTACTCGAAGCTTCGGGGATTGCAGCGGCTTCCAGTCGCAATGTTGCGCTCTCCTTCGGACATGTCGATTACTGCCTCGAAGTGGGTGCCGAGATCAGCGAAGAATCGGTCGAGATCCCACGCCAGATGACCCTGATGGCGGCCAAGGCACACCAGCTGACGGCCATCTCCTCGGTGTTCCTCGATCTGGACAACATCGAAGCCTTCGAGCAACAAAACCAACGCATGAAGAGTCTTGGCTTCGACGGCTGCTTCGCACTGACCCCCCGTCAGATGCACAAGGCGCTCGAGGTCTTCTCCTACTCCCAGGAAGTGATCGAGCACTCGAAAAGAGTGATCGAGGCCGTTGAAAAACAGGGATCCATCGCCAAACTGGACGGAAAGATGATCGGTCCTCCGATGCTCAAGATGGCATTGAAGATCATGGCCGACATCCAGGAGGAGTCCAGAGAGGCAGCTTGATCACCATGCAAGGTCGTTTCCCCGTCTACGGGTTGGATCTCCAGACTGCGTGTCCTGGAGAGATTCTCGAGAGTCCCCACGAAGTCACCATCGATTCCAGCTGGCGCACCATGTGGCAATCGGCATTCCCAGCATCGAGCCGGATCTCGACCAGCGCAGAATATGCCGCTGGCTGCGGCCTCGATGAGATCGCCATTCCTGCATCGATGTTGCTCAACATGACACTCTGTTTCTCTGTAGAGCCTTTCTCGCAAACCTGTCGCCTTCACCTCGGTCTCGAGAATGCTCGACAGGAAGCAGTGGTGCGAGAAGGAGACACCTTCCGCAGTTTCACCCGACTCGATAGGCTGGGAAACACATCGCGCGGGGATGCCAGTGTCATTCACACCACTCATATCCTGGTCAACCAGCGGGACGAGCGCGTCTTCTCGCTGCTGAAGCGTTCCTATTACGATCCGATCCCACAGCCTGTCGAGCGAGAATCCAAGCCGGATCAGGGCAAGAACTCTGGTTACTTCGATGGGGTCGGGCAACCGCTCATAGATCAGTTCCAGTCCGTCGAGAAATTTCCCGATGCTCCGCTCGAATCTCTCGCTGTGGATGATGTGATTCTTCACCCTGCTGTCAGACCCATCGGGTGGACCGAAAACCTGGCGCTGTCGACCATCTACCGCAACACCCATCCGATTCACTGGGATGCGCAGCGCTACGGACGAGAAGGCATCGTCGTATGTGGTGGTTTCGTGCAGGCGCTCGTATTTGCCATCTGCGATCGAGAACTGCGCCAGGTCCTCGATGAAGTGCTCGAACGGTCATCTCATGTCAATACCATCGCCCCTGAAGATCGCATCGGGGCCATCAGCCGCATCCTTTCCGTCGAGCAGATCGATGGCCATCTGGAGGCTGTACGCATCAAAACGCTCGGGCTCAAGAATGTCGATGTCGAGAAGGAGTTGGTCGGTGTCGAGATTCCTGCTGATCTGCTCGATGATCAGGAACGCAAGCCTTCAGAGATCGAAACCATCTGCCAGGAGCAGTGTCCGACACTTTCAGGGAAGATCGCCCTCCAGGCGATTCGCACCGTCATCCGACCCCGCAGTTGAGTCGCCTCTACATTCAGGGTCTAGATGTTCCATCGCCTGAAGGGGATGATCGTCGCCATGGAAACACCCGAAGCACCAGAAACACCTGAAGTACCCGAAGCAGAAGATCCGAGTGTCCTTCTCGAAAGGACCTCCCGAGAAATCCGCAAGGGCATCATCACCTTGATTGTTGGCGTGATTCTCTTTGTCGCCAGTTATCTAGCAGCGGAAGGGCAGATGCCCGAACTCACCCTGGACAACATGTTAGATTTCGAAAACGCACGGATTCTGAGTCAGTACCAGCTCTGGGGATCGCTGCTGGTGACCTATGTCGGAGGAATGATCATCTTCGTCAATATCCGGCTAAGAAAACAATCTCAAGTCTGAACGGTTCGGCCATCTCTGATCATCACGATGGAGATGGACTGTGATCATGCCCTTCAATTTCGAGAGAATTCCTGTCGCGTAGGACCGTGAAAACGGATGGATGGATAGGAAAGAGACCCAACTGGATGGCTGGAGGAATCGATGAAGGAAAATCCCTCGCTTGGCTATAGCCTCGCTCTCTACCTCGCCACTGTGATGTGGATTGGTGGAACGGTGGGTTGGGTTACCCTCATTGGAGGTGAGATTTTTTTCAGTCTGAAGTCAATCCATGTCTGGGTCACCATGGATGAACTCGACTTATCCCGCGAAGAAAGTCGCCTGGCCAGAGAGGAAGAGGATGAGGGGCGTATTCGATGGAGGCAAATCTATCTTCCCCTCGATGAGGTTCCCTGGTTGCCCCTTCCCTTCATCGTGTGCTGCTGCATCGCGGGCGTGGGAACCTTGATCAGGAAACAGATGGGCGAACCCTACCGGTTTGTGGATCTCTTTCGCTAAGGGTCCAGCTGCTGGCAGATTTACTCTCCAGCGGGAACCTTCCTCACATCCGCCTGACGGATACCACGGATCTGCTCGCCATGAGTGATATGAATTTCCATCTCTGCATCGCCTGTGGGCAATATGACCTGTGCAAAACTGCAGGTGCGTGTGGTTGGCAACAAGGCCTGTTGAACTTCCAGATCACCACAGATGAGGGTGGCCACCCCCGGTTCCGCCTTCGGAGAAAAACGGCAGTCGATGCGATAGGGCCCTTCGCTGGCGATCGTCACGTGCCACTGACCGCGTGAATCCCGAGCCCATGGACGACCATGGGTATGTCGCCAGTCCTGGCGTGTCAATACCGTCATCTCTTCATGCTCGGTTCCTATGATGATGCGCGGCGGTGCCCACGGATCTTCTCGCTCTGACGAAACATCCTTGAACCAGGCCTCGTAATCGGCCAGCAGTCTCTGGACAATCTCTGGATTTGAATCTGAGATGTCATCGAGTTCGTAAGGGTCCTTGCTCAGGTCATAGAGCTGGAAATCAGGTTCGCCCTCGAAGGTGTCGCGCCAGAAAGGCGATGGGTGCACCAGCTTCATGAAGTTTTTCCGGGCCATGAAGTTGTGATAGAGCAACGGTTGGTCGCCTCGGTGCGCCTGGATCACCACGGTCCTTGGCTTTCTCTTGACCTTTGCACCCTTCAGATCCGCCAGAAAACTGGTGCCATCGATCTTCACTCCTTGTGGTACCGGAACGGCACAGGCCGCGAGAACGGTGGGAAGCACATCGTAGATCGCTGCCGGCCAGGAAGTCGCCACCCCCGTCTGAAGAGTACCGGGCCAGCGGGCAAAGAAGGGTGAACGAACACCCCCCTCAAGGGTGCTGCTCTTGGAACCGCG
>JAYZBV010000031.1:0-8931 GCA_036338595.1 Planctomycetota bacterium
GTGTTCCGAATCCGGGTCGTTGTTTGGGTTGTTCTGCATCCTCAGAATGCCATCGGCAGCGATCGGGGTTCCGTTTCCCGGCTGGATATCGAGTGAACTCTGGTAATGGGCATCAGAACGTATTTCAAGAACACTGTCATCTGTGATGAGGGAGCGGATCCCTTTTTGTAGCGAACCGACGACGCGGACCCTCGGGGAGTGTGTCTTGTTGGTGCTGCTGGCTGCGGACTGGGCCTGGGCGATGCGACCACCGTCGGGTCGTAGCAGTTCCAGACTTTCGATGGTTCCGACCGGAACACCCTGAAAAGAGATTTTGCTTCCCGGGCGTAGTGAATCGGCATGGTGGATCAGCACGGTCAGAGAATCGGCACCTCCGAGGGCCTCGGGAGGGGCAACGATGCCTGAAAAGACAAGGATTCCCAGGCACACGCAGGTGATCACGCCGAGACTGGTAAGCCATCGCAGGGGGGTTGTAGATTCCTGACTCATCGTCAACTTCTCCTCGGAACTCTCGATACAGACATCAGTGCCTCATGGGCCGAAATGGCCACAGGACACCTTCTTTCTTATTTCGACAGGGAGTTCGAGGGACTTGAGGGATATTTCAGGATGCGGGAACCAGGAAGATCTGATCCCACCATTGCAGGTATTGCTGGACCGATTTACGGCGGATTGCGGGCTCGGCCAGATAGTCATAAGCCGGAGCGGTATCTCTTCGATCGCCGGCAAGTACCAGGATGGCAGATCGAGTATTGAAACGAACCCAGCGGTCGGAGTCGTTGAGCAGGGGAAAGAGATAGGGCGTATTTCTTCGGTCTAAAGTTCCCTGGATGGTGTGGATGGTCCGTATCCGGGTCACGGGATCTTCGGCGTAAAGGCCGGGCCATGGGTTGTCCGGGGTACTACGCAGGTTGTTGCCCTGGCAGGAGCAGCAACAGAGTACGACCAACATCAGCAGCATCGAAATCGGCGATGGTCGTAGGTCGGTGAAGAAACGAGAGACGAGCATGGGGTATTCCTCTCTCTCCGGAACAGGGCCGTTGCGTTGTGTACATCCTTGAGAATTCTAGGGCCCGGGTCAACCCTCGTCGAGGTGGAGCCTCGCGAAGGGAGGTGCTAGGCTCCTTGGCATGGCTCTGAGGGGGAAGGAGACGACTTGCAGCCGCTCAATTGCGACCACCTAGTCGTTGGAGCCGGATCCACCGGTCTGGCGGTTGTCGACCACCTGCTGCGCCGAGAAGTGGGCTCCGTGGCTCTTGTCGACGCCGTCGAAACACCCAGGGTCGGTCCCTTCGGCACCCGGGTTCCGCTGCTGGCACCGGTTTCGCCACGATGGGATCCGGTCACTTGTCGAGGCTGGGAACTCTATGACGGTTGGACCGATTGGCTCGAGGTGGACCCAGGATTACGTCGTTGCGGTGTCTTGATGCCAGTTGATTCTGACTCCGGTAGCACCGATGGAGTCGAGGTTCTGGATCCCGCAGATACCCATCGCCGCTGGTCAGGGCTTTCTGTTGCGGGCCCGATCTGCAATTACGATCGATACGGATCCACGGTCGATTCGGTGGCGGTTGCCGGAGCTTTGATGTGGAGATTACGCAAAAATGGTGGTCGTTTTCATTCATCATCCGCTTTGACTTCGCTGACTGAAAATGAAGACGGGGTTCATTTCGTCGCGGGTTCGAGAGAGGGGATCGCGGACAAGGTTTTCCTGTGTGCGGGAGTCGCGACTCTTTCTATTCTGGAACGACAGGGCATCGGTCATCCCTTCTCCCGGGAAACGACTTCCATCTTCACCCTCGATCTTGGTGACGATCTTCCGCCGGTCATCTACTGGAGAGATGAGCGGGCAATTCTGGTCGATAACGGTACCGGAAGTCGAGACCTTTACCTGTCACGTGAGCTGGAAGATACCGATTCGTCGGTACCGGCGGTGGACTGGGACGGTTGCACCGATTTTTGCCAGCGGCATGGCGATTGGATCGATAACCTGGCCACGTCGGTGACGTCGAAAGCACGGGCTGAGCATCGGATCGGTCCGCACGAGTCACCTGCTATCGGCATTTCCAGTGTCGGTGGCAGAATTGTCGCCCCGGGAGCTTGCGGTGAGCATTCGCCGCTGGTCTTTCCGGCTCTGGCAGAGATGGTGGTCGAGGGTCACCTGTCAGGGCAAGTGGGCGGTTTGCTGGAGGAGCCCTCCTGATGCAACCTTCCCACGAGAATCACGGATCCTGGATCTGGCTCGAGGGTCAGGTGATGGCAACCTCCGACGCCAGCATCGGAGTTCTCGATCGCGCTTTTCTCTACGGTGATTCCATCTTCGAGACCCTTCTGATTCGCAACCAGCACCCGGTCTTTCTGGCTGACCATGTAGAGAGATTGCGTGACGGTGCCGATCGCCTGGAAATGTCTGTTGAACAAGATGATGATTCCCTCCGTCAGATCATCGATGAACTCATCACCTACCATCCAGCCGAGGATGACATGGTCGTTCGCATCACCTTGACGCGCGGCGATCGGATCGACCACGACATCGGGATCGCCTCGTGCCGACCTCGTTTGCTCGTGATGACGACCACTCTGGATACGGGTGCTAAATCGTCCGCCTCCGGATTCGAGGTCGTGGTGTCTCGACGAAGGAAGATTCCACCGGCGTGTCTCGATCCCGGGATCAAGAGTGGCAACTATCTCGGTTCCATCCTGGCCAGGAGCGAAGCGAAGAGTTCGGGAGCCGATGAAGCCATCTTGCTGTCGGTCGATGGAGTCGTCACCGAGGCGACTACGGCAAACCTGTTCTGGATCGTCGACAATACCGTCTACAGTTGTTCCGATGACCTGGTGCTGCCCGGGATCACACGGTCGAAGATCCTGAACATTCTCGATGAGGACCAGATTCCCTTCGAGACTGGCCATTTCCCACTCGAGCATCTGCTCGACGCCGAGGAAGCGTTCCTGACCGGGTCCATCTGCGGCGTGATACCCATCGATACGTTACAGAATAGTTCGCTGAGCAGTTCAAGGCCTGATTCCTTGACCTGTCGGTTGCATGCCAGATACGAGCAACTGATCGATGTCGAGATTTCGGGGCGCATTCGATGAATGAACCCATCTGGAGTCCCGATCCCGATGGCCTCGAGAGGACCCGGGTCGCCCAGTTGATGAAAGCCGTGGGGCGGCCGATAGATCCCCAGCGTACCGATGCATCCATCCGGGATTTTGTCCGCTGGAGCCAGCAAGAGCCTCAGCAATTCTGGCCAGCAGTTCTCGATGATCTCGGAGTCATCTGGTCGAAACCCTACGAACAGGTGGTCGATCTCACCGGTGGCCATGAGCGGGCCGATTGGTTTGTCCAGGGGGAGACCAGTATCGGGCTCAACTGCATCGATGTTCCCGCTGTCGAGATGCCCGATCAACTGGCGCTGATTGCCGAAGATGAGAGCGGTGAAGTGCGTCGCTGGACGTTTCTGCAAGCCTCTGTGGAGATCAACCGTCTGGCAAATTTGTTGCGTCAACTGGGCATTCAACGAGGCGACCGCGTCGCCTGTCTGATGCCGATGGTTGCAGAGGTGGTCTTTGCCATGCTGGCGACGATGAAGGTCGGAGCCATCTTCATTCCCATCTTCAGTGGGTACGCGGCTCCTGCGGTGCGAGAACGACTGGTCGATTCCGCATCACGATTGCTATTTACGGCAGATTTTGGAATGCGGCGTGGCAAACGATTCCCCCTCAAGGATCAGGCAGATCTTGCGGCTGCTGATGTCGAGTCGCTTTCACACATGATCGTTCTCCAGCGCGGAGATGGCTCCGCGCCGATGCAAGTCGGGAGAGATCTCTGGTGGCAAGAAGCCGTCTCGTCCTGCGACGATGACGCCGTGACCGAGATGATGCAGGCGATGGATCCAGCATTGATGATCTATACCAGTGGAACCACCGGAAAGCCGAAGGGGACGATTCACACTCACGCAGGTTGCATGGCCCAGATGGGCAAGGAGTTGCGCTACAACTTCGATCTGGGTGCCAGCGAAGACCTGATGTGGTGGTTCACGGATATCGGATGGATGATGGGGCCGTGGGAAATCATCGGTTGCTGGCTCAACCGGGTTCCCTTTGTCGTTTTCGAAGGGGCTCCCGATTTTCCAGCTGCTGATCGGGTCTGGTCGATGGTCGAGCGCCATGGCGTTACTCATCTGGGGATCAGTCCGACGGCGATCCGGTTGCTGATGCGCTCGGGCACGGAACCCGTCGATGCACATCCGATGGAAACCTTGCGCATCCTCGGGTCGACGGGCGAACCGTGGGATTCAGACAGTTATCGCTGGTATTTCGACAAGGTTGGAAAAGGCAAACTTCCCATCATCAATATCTCCGGGGGGACCGATATCGTCGGCTGTTTTCTCGCACCGCTGCCGGTCCTTCCGCTGGTTGAGACCTCCCTCGGGTCACCGGGTCTGGGCATGGACATCGATGTCTTCGATGAGGACGGAAACAGCCTCGAGGGAGAGGTCGGCTACCTGGTGTGCAAGAGTCCCGCTCCTTCGATGACCCGTTCGCTGTGGAATGCCGACGAGAAGTACCTCGAAACCTACTGGTCGAAGTTCCCGGGCGTCTGGAATCATGGGGACTGGGCGCTCGTTGATGAGGAAGGCCAGTGGTTTTTGCTGGGACGTGCCGACGACACCCTCAACATCGCCGGTCGCCGCGTGGGTCCCGGTGAGATCGAATCGGCGCTCATCGAGCATCCGGCTGTGAGTGAAGCGGCGGCGATCGGGGTTCCTGACGATCTGAAGGGGACCGAGGTGGTTTGCTTTGCCGTATTGCATCCAACCGCCGAGGAGGGGGACTCTCTACGCAAGGAACTCATCGATCAGGTGGTCGAGGCTCTCGGCAAGGTCGATCGGCCTCGTGCGGTCTATTTCGTCGACGATTTACCGAAAACTAGAAGCGCCAAGATCGTCAGGAGGTTGATCCGAGCTCGGCACCTCGAACAAGAGGATCTCGGCGATCTGTCGAGCATCGCCAATCCCGAAGCGCTCGATGCGATCGGCAACTGCCGCTAGTTGTCGCTCTTCTGCGGATCCGGGCGCACAGTTGGCATCCTCGCTCCCACCTCACTTCGCCACTTCTGCAACATCCGATGGAGACGCTCCAGTTGTTGTGGCTGCTCTTTGTTGAGCAGGTCGGTTTCTCCGGGATCCTTCGTGACGTTGAACAGTTCCAGTTTGCCGTCGTCGAGGTGTTCGATCAATTTGAGATCGCCTTCGAGGATCGCGGATGCCGGACTCCCTCCCTGGTTGCCGTAATGGGGGTAGTGCCAGTACAAGGGCGGTGAAGCGGTTGCCGACTCAGCTTCGAGGGAATCGACAAAGGAGTGCCCGTCGACTTGCCAGCCTTCCGGTTCCGTGACGCCCGTCATCTCGAGCAAGGTGGGAAGCAGGTCGGTACTCTGGATGTTGCGCGAGCAACTTCTGCCTTTGCCGTCGATCCCGGGACCCCGGGCGATGAAAGGCACGCGAATACCGCCCTCGTACATCCAGCCCTTGCCTGCACGTAAAGGCAGATTGCTGGTCGGATGACCCTCGGAGGTGCTGAGTCCGCCGTTGTCAGAGATCAACATGACGATGGTCTTTTCAGCGAGTTTCAGATCATCGAGAGATTGCAGCACTCGTCCCACTGCAGCATCCATCGCCTCGACCATCCCGGCGTAGACGGCGTGTTGCTGAACGAGGCGGACCTTGCGCTGCCGTTCCTGTCCCCACTTCGGTTCGAGGTCGAGATCGTCGCGCTTCTTGCGGTATTTCGCGGCCAGATCTTCACGAGCGATGAGCGGGGTATGCACCGAGTAAAAGCACAGCACTGCCAGGAACGGTTGTTGCTGGTGTTCCTCGATGAACTTGATCGTCTCGGAGGCGAGTCGGTCGGGAAGGTGCTCTCCTTCGGGACCATCGCTGAGGCGCGGATTGCCATAAGGGGAGAAGTATTTCTTGCCGCCGTAGGGGCCTCCTCGAGTGACGCCACCGCGATTGACATCGTAGCCCTGGTCCTCGGGCCAGAACCCCTCCGGTCCGAGGTGCCACTTGCCGGCGAAGAAGGTCGCGTAACCATTCGACTTGAGGATCTCGGCGATGGTCAACTGTTCGAGCGGAAGCCGATCGAGATAGGGCGCTGGCAGAGATGGAGTTTTGCGCTTCCAGCGCTCGGGACCGGCCGCTCCGAAGTAGTCGGTGGTGGCGAGCCGTGCCGGATGTATCCCGGTCTGGATGCTGACACGAGTCGGGCTACAGACGGGGCAGGCGGCATATGCGCTGGTGTAGCGCACTCCCTGAGCGGCGAGCCGGTCGATGGACGGAGTCTCGTAAAAAGTGCTTCCGGTGCAACCGAGATCGGTCCAGCCCAGATCATCGACGACGATCAGCAGGATCGAAGGGGGTGGATCAGCGTGCGGACTCATATACGGACTGCTCGTGGTGAGCGCGACCAGCAGTAACCATGGTGCCATGATCAAGACTTCTCCTTCCTGGACACGCCGAGAAACGCTCTCGGGTCGGCGGCATCGCGCAAGCCATCGCCGAGGAAGTTGTAAGCCAGCACTGCGAGGAAGATGAACAGGCCCGGTGTCACGAGCCATGGGTTGTATTTCAATACCTCGGAACCCTGGCAGTCCTTGAGTAGCAACCCCCACGAAGAATCGGGTTCGGTGATTCCGAAACCGAGAAAGGACAGCGCCACTTCGCCGAGGATGTAGTAGGGGACATAGAGTGTTGCCGTGACGATGACGATGGAGGCCGTGTTGGGCAGCAGGTGGCGCAGGATCACCCGGGCCGAAGAGCCACCTAGCGCCCGGGCGGCGAGGGCGTACTCACTTTCACGCAGGCTCAGAACCATTCCCCGGATCATCCGGCCGGTGCTGGCCCAGCCGACGATGGCCAGTATGGCGACGATCATGATGTAGGTCTGTCGCGGGCTCAGTTCGTCCGGAATGGCGTAACGCAGCGTCAGGATCAGGTACAGACCGGGAATCGCTAGCAACAGTTCAACCAGCCGCATCAGCCAGAAATCAGCGAGTCCACCGTAATAGCCGGCGATCCCCCCGATGACGAGTCCGATGGAGATACTGATGAAGATGCCGATCAGGCCGACCGAGAGGGAAACCTGCCCGCCGTAGAGGATTCGCGTCCACAGGTCTCGCCCCAGGATATCGGTTCCGAGCAGGAACAGACCGGTATGCAGATCCTTTCCTGTGGGGCGATCTTCGGCTGCGATACCCATCAGATGCGTGCTGCCCTGGATGGGAAAGAAACCGCACAGGCTGAAGATCTCGTGGGGCTCGCTGCCCTCGACGAAGAAACTCACCGGTACCGAGATCGATCGATCCTCGGCGAGGATGTATTCCGTTTCACCATAGGCATCCCAGGAGACGTATTCACGCAGGGGATGAACGTGGGGACGGATGGTGAAGTTGCCTTCGGTGTCATGAAAATGAACGCCGCCATCGAACCACTGCCATTTGCGTGAGTACGTATCAAGGATGACTTCATCGAAGTTCTCGTCCTCCCCGATCACCTCGCCGATCTTCTCGATGGCGTATCCACCCAGCAGCATCGGGCCGTACTTGACGGTGTACTTGTTGATGTCGTTGCTACCGTAGGGGCCGATGAATCCACCGAAGCAACTGAGCAGGTAGAGAACCAGCAGGATCGTCCCGCCGCTCATGGCGAGTTTGTTCTTGCGCAGTCGGTACCACAGCATCGTCCACGGTCCACGTGGTGGGGGTAGTTTGGATTGTGGTGGCTGGGTGTCTGTCATGACAACCTCACCCTCGGGTCGACCAGCGCCAGTAACAGATCTGCAACCAGGTTGCCGAATACCAGCAGCAGGGTCGAGATCAGCACGCTCGCCAGTACCAGTGGTTCGTCCTTGGCACTGATCGCCTCGAACACGAGTCTTCCCAGACCGGGCCAGTTCAGGACGATTTCGACCAGCAGAGAGCCGCTGAGCAGGCTGGCTAGCGAGTATCCGAACAGGGTGACCAGTGGATTGACCGCGTTACGGAACGCGTGCTTGAAGAGCACCGAGTTGTGGGAGGCTCCCTTGGCGCGGGCAGTGCGGACGTAGTCCTGTCCCAGCGCCTCGATCATGTTACCGCGTGCCTGGCGCATGTAGCCGGCCATGGCAGCGGTGCCGAGCACGATGGCGGGTAGGAACAGGTGGTGCAGCCTGTCTCCCAGCTTGCCCCAGAATCCGTATAGCTCGTAGTCGAGGGAACGCATGTCACCGATGGGGAACCATCCGGTGTAGGTGGCAAACAGAACGGCCAGCAGGGCGGAGAAGACGGTCGGAATCGACAGGCCGATGAAGGCTAGGATTCCTGCAGAGTGGTCTACCAAGGAGTTCGGTTTGACCGCGGCAAAGATGCCGAGCGGGATTCCGAGGCCGTAGGCGATCAAGAGCGCCGCAATCGACAGGATCAGGGTGTTCCAGAGCCGTTCTGCGATGATGCCGAAGACCGGTCGATTGAACTTGTAGGAGCGTCCAAAATCCCCGGTTGCGGCATTGAGAAACCAGGAGAAAAAACCCTCGATGGGGCCGACCTTGCGATAAACCACTCCCTCGTCGTCGCACTGGTACTTGGTCGATTTGATCTGGAAGTTGAGCAGACTGCGGCTGGCACTGCGCCCCCGAATAATGTTGCCATCGCGCAGGATGGTCGGCGCATTCTCACCGTCATCACGAAAGGACCAGGTCGAGCCATCGTCACGGAACTCTCCGAACTCCTCGAGTTGGGTTGGACTCAGACGCACCAGTAAACCTGAGGATTCTTTTTGTCGAAGAACCTCGGTCAACGAACGAGCGGGATCCGCTTCTTGTTGGCTGTAGAAATCTCCCGGTGCTGCCTTCAACAACAAGAAGGTCAGCAGGGACACCACCAGTACC
>JAYZBV010000032.1:0-11134 GCA_036338595.1 Planctomycetota bacterium
GGCATAGGGCCACGCGAAAGCGCCACTGAAGGTGACCATCGAGGTGAGTCCGAGATGCTGACTTGCCTTGAGGCAGTTTTTGACCTGTTCGATGGCCCACTCGGTGCGTGCGGTCGGATTGCCTTTTACCTCGTCGGCAGCAAAACCATCGGACACGATGTCGTAGGCCGGATGCACTGCTACCAGTTGACCCTGGAGGTGACTCGAGAGTTCGGTGACCGCCATCCCCTTCTGTTCGAGCTGACCCTTCCAGTCCTGACAGTACTGGGCAGAGGAAGCGGCCTCTTTGAGATCGATGCACCGAGAATCCCAGGTCGGGATCTGGACACCGATGTAGCCCAGGTCCCGGCACCAGTCGGTGATGGTGTCGAGGTTGTTGAAGGGAGCCTCATCTCCCATGTATTGCGCCAGAAATAGGGCGGGTCCCTGGATGGACGCCACGGGTCACCTCCTCAGGTCAAGATCTACTGCGGGGCCAGGGGGGCTGCCCCTGGAAGAGATCAGATTCGACGCGGGAGTCGAAGGTGTCAAGTATCAGCAAGGGACCGACTTGTGAAGAGCGGTTCCGGCGGTGATGTTGCCGGGGACGGAACTCCCCTGGAGGGCCGGGAATCTGGGGTCTGAAAGGCTCGAGGAGGGTGCTGGATTGCGAATTCTGCTGTTCATTCCCTGTTTGGCGGATCAGTTCGCCCCCAGCGCTGCCGAGGCGACAGCGGTATTTCTGGAGCATCTTGGTTGTGAGGTGATCTATCCGGCGGACCAGACCTGTTGTGGTCAGGCCCACCGAAATTCCGGGGCCACGGAGACAGCACGTCGGTTGATTGTGCGCATGGCGGAGATCTTCGAGGGGGAAGATCCGATCGTGACTCCCTCTGGATCGTGCGCTGCCATGGTCCGGCGACATGCAGTCGAACTCTTCTCGTCGGCAGATCCGGTGCCCGATACGGTCAGGTCGATGGTCAGCAGGACCCACGAACTGGTCGAGTTCATCGAAAACGAACTCGGGCTTGCTCCCGATGAGATCGTTGGGGATGCAGGAGCTGCACCTCCCGTTGTGGCCTGGCATCCGACCTGCCACCTGCGCGAGATCGATCGATTCGAGGCTTCAGGACGTTTTCTCGATTCGGTTCCTGGGCTCGAGGTGAGAAGACTTCGTCAGCAGGAGCAGTGCTGCGGTTTCGGTGGCACCTTCGCCAGCAAGTTCGGCACCATCTCCGGAGCACTGGCGGAGGATCGCTGCAGTGCACTGGTGGACAGCGCAGCACCGGCTCTGATCTGCAATGACACCGGTTGCACCATGAACATCGAAGGAAGGCTGTCGCGGCGAGATTCTCCGATTCCGGTACTGCACATCAGCGAATGGTTCTGTCAGGCGCTTGGCCTCTCCTATGGCGAGGGAGGGGTCGACCAGTGAATCAACCGGAGATTCCCACCAGTGTCGATGGAAAGCCGATCCTCTTTCCCGGTGGCAGGTATGACATCCGTACGCGTGCAGAGGTGTTTCTGCAAGACGAGGTTCTCCAGGGGGCGGTCCGGGAGGCCACGACCCTCAAGGATCAAGCGCGCCGGGATGCCCTGGAGCAGGCCTTCGGGGATGACGTGGCGGAGATTCGCAAACTCGCTGGCGCCATCAAGCAGCACACCATCGATCATCTGGATCACTACCTCGAGCAGTGGATCGATCGGGCCGAGGCGGCCGGAACCCGGGTTCATCTGGCGACCACCGCACAGGAAGCCAACCGGATCGTGGTGGAGATCGCTCGGGAAGAACGAGTTCGTCTGTGCGTGAAGTCCAAGAGCATGGTCACCGAGGAGACCCAGCTGGTGCCACAACTGGAAGCCGCAGGTATCGAGACGGTGGAGACCGATCTGGGCGAGTTCATCCTCCAGATCGATCACGATGCTCCCAGTCACATCGTGATGCCGATGATTCACAAGGACCGTTCTTCCGTCGCTCGTGCCTTCGAGAAGGTGCTCGGCGCCAGGTATACCGAGGAACCGGAAGAGTTGACGGCTATCGCCAGGGATCATCTGAGAGGGAAGTACAAGGAAGCGGATCTGGGCATCTCCGGGGGCAATTTCCTGGTCGCAGAGAGTGGTTCGGTGGTGATCTGCACCAACGAAGGCAATGGTCGCTTCTGTACATCGGTTCCGAAGACTCACATCGCCGTGGTGGGGATCGAGAAACTGATTCCCGGATTCGACGACCTGTCGGTGCTGTTACACCTGCTGGCAAGATCTGCCACCGGTCAACCGTTGACCTGTTACACCCAGATCCTCACCGGCCCGAAACAACCCCAAGAACTCGATGGCCCCGAGCAGATGCATGTTGTGCTCGTCGATGCCGGCCGAACCAAGATCCTCGCTGACCCCGAGTTCCGATCGGCGTTGCATTGCATCCGTTGTGGCGCCTGTCTCAACGCATGCCCTGTCTACCGCAAGGTGACCGGACATGCTTACGGATCGGTGTACAGCGGTCCCATCGGTGCGGTGATCACCCCGTTGCTCTCCGGGATCGACAAGAATCAAACGCTGCCCGAGGCCTCCAGCCTGTGTGGTGCCTGTAATGAAGCCTGTCCCGTCGACATCGATCTGGCCGGGTTGCTGGTCGGTTTGCGCCGGAAGATCCGCAAGAAGAGAGGTTCCTGGCTCGAGCGAGTGGCGTTGAGCCTGCTCGGCTTCGCCTTTTCACGCACTACCAGTTACAGAATCGCCTCGAAACTGCAGCGCTTCTTCCTGCTGTGCATCTCCGCAGGTTCTGGCACGGTTCATTCCGCTCCCGGGCCCTT
The DNA here is from genome assembly GCA_036338595.1 of Planctomycetota bacterium. Taxonomy (GTDB): domain Bacteria; phylum Planctomycetota; class UBA8108; order UBA1146; family UBA1146; genus QNYK01. The sequence goes on from JAYZBV010000032.1 coordinate 2,790, forward strand.
CTCCGGCTGGACAAAAGACCGCGATCTGAACTTGCCCCCACGACGAAGTTTTCGTGATCGGTGGGCCAGGAAGGGAGGGCGTGTCCGATGAAGGGAACCTCCCGTGAGATTTTCCTCGAGCGAGTGAGAAGTGCGCTCGGTCGTTCTGGTCGATCGGAACCGGGTGAGTTCTCCGGCGACCGAGAAATCATCCGCCGGCCATTGCCGCAATCCTCCGATGAGATGTCTGCCAGGATCCGTCTCTTCACCGAGCGAGCCAGCGAAGTGGGGATGCCGGTAGAACTCTGTGGTCGCGGAGACATCCCCGAGTTTCTGTTGCGCTGGATTACCGACGAAAAAATCTCGACCGTACTGCTTGGCAAGGATCCACTGTTAGGAGCTGGTCTTGCAAAGAAACTGCGGGCCGGGGGGATCGAAATCTGCAAAAACGATGTCGGTCTCGATCAGCTCTACGATGAAGTCGATTGCGGAATCACGGTGGCCGATGCTGCGGTGGTGGCGACCGGGTCGCTGGTTGTCACATCATCCGAACGGGAACTGCGCCTCGCTTCTCTGGTTCCTCCCCGTCACCTGGTGCTGGTGCCCGTCGCACGTCTGGTCGATGATCTGCTCGATCTTGCCGGCGAGGATGGGGTGTTGGGAATGAATCGTGGATCCAGAGGTGACATCCCATCCTGTGTCACTCTGGTTACTGGGCCCTCGAAGACTGCGGATATCGAGGGAGTGCTGGTGACCGGGGTACACGGTCCGGGGACGGTCCAGATCGTGCTGGTTGAATGACTTCTGGAGGTTTGTTCCCGTTGCCTCCCCGTTGCGCCCTGGTGGCTCCTTTGCCACACTCCTGAGCCGGAGGGCTTCACCTCTGGCAGGGTTCCGGGAAGACATCGTGATTTCGTTGTGACTTTCTACCGGGTGTGCGAGGAGTTGATTCATGTCGTCGAAGTACCAGTCCACTCCAGTTCAGACCACCGCGATGCCCAAGGGGATCCCCTACATCATCGGTAACGAGTTCGCCGAGAGATTCAGTTTCTACGGGATGAAGGGAATCCTGGTCGTCTTCATGACCAAGTACCTCCTCGACTCTTCCGGCAACGATGCCTTCATGAGCGAGGCGAAGGCCAAGGAGGTCTACCATCTGTTCACCGCAGCCGCCTACTTCTTCCCGATTCTAGGGTCGCTGCTCTCAGATATCGTGCTCGGCAAGTACCTGACGATCATCACCCTTTCACTGGGCTACTGTGTCGGACACGCTTGCTTGGCGGCGATGGACGTTCCGTTGACAACGTCTTTCTTCGAGCCGGAGACGTGGCTATTCCTGGGCATGGGAGCGATCGCCATCGGTGCTGGTGGCATCAAGCCCTGCGTTTCCGCCCACGTCGGTGACCAGTTTGGAATGAAGAACCAGCACCTGGTGTCGAAGACCTTCAGCTGGTTCTATTTCTCGATCAATGTCGGGGCTTCAACCAGCATGATCCTGACCCCGCTGCTTCTGGTGCACTACGGGCCCTGGTTGGCGTTTGGTTTGCCTGGAGTGCTGATGGCCCTGGCAACCGTGTTCTTCTGGATGGGACGCAAGGTGTTTGTTCACATCCCTCCGGGAGGACTGGAGAAGTTCAAGCAGGAGAGTTTTAGCCCCGATGGGATTCGTTCGGTCCTGAATCTGATACCCCTCTTTCTCATCTTCATCGCCATGTTCTGGGCAATCTTCGACCAGGCGGGCTCCGCCTGGGTTCTCCAGGCGCAGGATATGGATCGGAACTTCCTCGGATTCGAGTGGCTCGAGGCTCAGGTCCAGGCTGTGAATCCTGTGCTGATCCTGATCCTGATCCCGCTGTTTGCCTACGGGGTTTATCCATTCCTTGGTCGTTTCTTCAAGGTCACGCCATTGCGCAAGATCGGCATCGGGCTGTTCCTGTGTGCCGGGGCCTTCGCCATTTCAGGATGGATTCAGATGCAGATCGATGCCGGGGAGACCCCATCCATCGGCTGGCAGTTCCTCGCCTACGTCGTGCTGACCGCTGCTGAGGTGCTGGTCTCGATCACGGGGCTCGAGTTCGCCTACACCCAGGCTCCCAAGAAGATGAAGTCCTTCATCATGGGGATTTTCTTCCTCGGGGTTTCCCTCGGCAATCTCTTTGCCGCAGCTGTCAACCATTTCATCCAGAACGAGGACGGTACCGTCAGTCTTGAGGGAGCCGATTACTACTGGTTCTTCACCCAGGTGATGGGGGCCACTGCGGTGATTTACCTCATCTACTCGCGCTTCTACAAGGGCGGCTACTTTGTTCAGGGAGATGACGATGGTCAGCCTGAGGAACAGGCCGCCGCATGATCGAGCGGGGCAAGCAACGATTTCTTTCGATGGTGCGAGGGGGCGTTTGCTTGACCGTGCTGTGTGGAGCCGCACCCTGTCTTGCCTCTGATCTGCGCATCGAAGTCGCAGAGGAGGGCTGGGGAGATGCCTCGGTTGCCGATGTGAAAGCGGTGCTCGTTTCTGCTGCTGAGCCGCTGTGGAAGGCGGCGGGATCGCCTCAACTGCCCATCATCCGGGTCGAAGCTTCCGGGGGTCCGATCGTTCTGTTTCGTCGAGATGATGATGGTGCCATCCGGGTTCGCCTCGCCGTCCAGGGTCGGCACTGGGCGCAGATCGCCTACCAGTTCTCCCACGAGATGGGGCACATCCTGTGCGGTTTTGACGAGGATCCTGACCCGCACCACTGGCTGGAGGAGACGCTTTGTGAGGCCGCCAGTCTGTTAGTTCTCCGAAAGATGGCACGGCGCTGGAAACAGGACCCACCCTATCCCAACTGGACCTCATATGCTCCGCACCTCGAACAGTACGTCCAGAAGTTGATCGAGAGGGGGGCACTGCCAGAGGGAGAGACCATCGATGGCTGGTACAAGAAACATCGAGTGGAAGTCAAATCGACACCGGTGAAGCGTGAACGATTACTTGTCATCGCGGTGGCATGGTTACCGTTGCTGGAAAAGGATCCTCGAGCCTGGCGCGCCGTGAGGTATCTCAATCACGGTGTGCCGGAGCCAGATGAGCCGCTGGCCGGGGCGCTCCGTCGGTGGAAATCAAACTGTCCCGAAAAGGATCGTGTCCAGGTCGACCGACTCGCCCAGATGCTTGGAATCAAAATCAAACAAGACCTCATCGCCGTTGAAGATGTCGTGGACTAGAGAACCGGCTGCTCGCGTGTCAATCCGACCGATTCCAGAACCGTATCGGCAATCTCCACATCGCCGACCAGGAACAGATACTCGGTATTCTTGAGGTGTGAGACTTCACCCACTTTACGACCTTGCGGATTGTGGATACCAATTTTTGCGCCCACATAACGCGGATGGCACCGGGACAGAACCGTGACCGTTCCACGTGTCGACAGTAGTTGCTCCATCTCTGCACGATCGAGATATCCCTCGTTATTGAAGGAGACGAGCAGATAGCGACAGTCGAGAATCTCGACCAGTTGCTCCATCGCTCGCTGGATTCCTGGCTTCGAGTTGAAATCACTGCGTCGTTGTCGGCACTCGATCCTCTTGCAAGCGATGCCATAAACCTCCGGCTGGTCCCAGCGCACCAGGGTTTCCCATACATGGTAGTTGCCGAGGTACTTGTGCTGGTTGTAGGGGGGATCGAGGTAGGCGACATCGGCGGACAGGCGGGAAGCTGCTTCACGTGCTTCCAGCCGATACGCCTCGGCTTTCCCGTGTTGGCTGCGTGGTACCGGATCCGGATCCCTGAGTTGCAGCGGCTGCAGGGCACGCGCGGCCCACTTCTTGAGGAAGGCCATCTGCACTCCGACCGTCGAGTCGACCCTGTCCGCGGCTTCCATCAGGGCAGTGAGAGCCACGCATCTCAGTTCATCGTCGAGGTCCAGTTTTTCGATCTCCTCGCGGATGCCTTCGATAATCGCACCGTTTTCCGGGGTGAAGTAGCGACTCTGGCGACAGTATGTTTCCGTGAACCAGCCATCGATGGGCTTGCTCGAGCGAAGGTGTTCCAGCACAGGGGTCACTTCGCCGAGACGCTCCTTGTCGAAAACGACGTGTGCTACTGCGAGCGTGTGTGCGTAGTGATTCCAGTCATTCAGGAACACTCGCCATCCTGTGGCTTTCAGCGCCTTGCCAACACGGGAAGTTCCACTGAAGAGATCGATAACGCTGCGGCAGTCGGGTAGTTCTCCCAGCACGCTCTCGATGGCAGGAATCAGGATTCGTTTGGATCCGAGATACTTGATCAATAGATGTCGATCCTCCCACACGTAAGAAACGGTCCAGAGCGGTGACAAATTTGGCAGATCCTGTGTGCCAGGTCAGGTATATTTAAGTTGGGTCAATTATTGTGTACTTGGGATCCACAGCCAAGCCCGCTATTTACATAGTTTTGTCGGAGGCTCATGGCAGCCAGCAAATGTGAATCTGCTCGCAATATCAACGCTCAGGTGAAGGTGAGGCAAGGGCTGTGGCTCCTTGTTCTGGCCTTGATCTCGGTGTTGGGGATAACATCCCGGATCCAGGGGCAATGCCTTCCCAGTTCGTGGGTGATCACCGGTACCGTCATGAATACCGCTGGTGAGCCAGTTGTCGGAGTCGACATCGATATTCTGGATCCATTCACCGGATTCGCTCTGATTCTCAGCCAGGATTTCACTGTGGCAGATGGCAGTTTTACCACTGTGATCTGTGAGGTGGCTCCACCAGGCTTTTATGACATCCACTTTCAGACTGCGCGTTCGATGCCGTATTTCGATCTGGTGGTCCAGTCGGTGAATCTGACCGGAAATACCGATCTCGGAACCTTGGTTCTCGAAGATGCGAGCATCGTCTCGGGTCGAGTGATCGGAGATTCAGGAGATCCCCTGTCGGCAGTGGATCTTGACTTCTTCGATCCCATCAGCGGGCAGCAAACGGCTTTCTCCGGTGACTTCACTGACGACGACGGACTCTATTCGATAAAGGTCTTCGCCGATTTCTGGGACATCCGTTTCACCCAGGGATCAGGCACAAGTCCGATTCCTCTGGTTCCCCTTCTTCTTTCTGACGTTGCTGTATTTGATGTTGTCGATCTTGGAGATGCGGTGTTACGGGACGGCCACGAACTCACAGGTACCATCGAGGAGGCTTCCGGAGCTCCCGTGGTGGGGTCCGACATCGATGTCATAGATCCGATCACCGGTGAGAAATTCTTGACGCCCGGTGACAACACTGATGGCTCGGGTGTATTCCAGGTGCTGGTCCCCGCAGGTTCCTGGGAACTGGAAGTGGACCCACCACAAGGGACATCTCTGGTTGCTTCATTGACCAACATCACGGTTCCCATTGGTGGTGTTGATATCGGTGTCTTGATCTTGCCCGAGGGATTCCCGGTTATAGGAACCGTTGTGGATATCAGCGGAGATATTATCCCCGATACCGACCTCGATTTCTTCATTTCTGCCACCGGGATCGAGATTCCAACGGCCCATGACAATGCCAATAGTTCTGGAGTTTTTTCGGTGCAGGTGGAGCCGAATACCTATGACATTGCGTTCCGCCCCAAATTTATCAGTGGGGCTGCGCCGCTGGTGATCGAGTCGATCGATGTATTCGGTGCCACCGATATCGGAGTGATCACCTTGCCGGAGGGGTATGCACTGACGGGAACCGTGGTTGCGGGAGCAGTACCGGTTGCGGATGTAGAGATCACTCTCAATGACAGTTCCACGGGAGATGCCATCTACGTATTTGGCAACGACACCGATGGCCTGGGTGCATTTTCAATGCGTCAGGTTCCGGGGATCTATGATCTGACGGCAACCCCTCTCGCCAGTACCGCGTATCCGACCAGAGTCCTCGCCGGGTTAGTACTCGATTCCGATATCAACATTCCCATCGACCTGCTCGGTGGCGCACCGCCCAGTCCTCCTGATCCAGTCGAGAGTTTCGAGTGTGTTGCCAGTTCGGGACTCGTTCTACTCTCCTGGATTCTGGGGGATGTGGACTACGATTTGATCCAGATTGAACGCGATGGAGCATTTCTCACCAACCTGCCGGGCAGCGCTACCTCTTTCGACGATCAGTTTGCTCCACAAGTCCAGTTGCAATACACAGTGATAGCGATCCGGGATGCTCTGACCAGCGCTCCCAGTAACTGTTCAGTCAACAACTCACCTCCACCGTCTTCGCCGCCGCTACCCGTTTCGAATCTCAATTGCACGGAAAACCTTCTGGGAGTCGATCTCGGATGGCAACTGGGCGAACCGGATTACGATGCCATCGAGATTCACTTCGATAGCGTTCTGTTGGAGGTCCTGTCGGGGCAGGCGGTGGGCTTTTTCCATGACGGTGTTTTACCGGGGTTGCATCAGTGGGAAATCGTGGCGTTGAGATCTTCACTGCAATCAGTGGCAACTTCCTGCAGTATCGATGTTACCGGGGGTAGTGGCGGGCCGATCTTCCTGCGCGGAGATGCCAACGAAGATCTCAGTTTGAATATAGCGGACGTTATTTTCATTCTTAGCTACCTGTTCTTGCAGGGGCCGGGTGGATCCTGTCATGACGCCATGGATGCGAACGACTCCGGATCCGTCAATATCGCCGATGCCGTGAGAATCCTCGAGTTCCTGTTCGGTGCAGGAGTTTCCCCCGAGTTGCCCTGGCCGACTGCAGGCGAGGATCCGACCGCTGATTCATTGCCCTGCTCCTGAAGCGGATTTACGTCCGAGGTCTACTCCGAGGCCGGATCCATCCTTGTGCTGATAGGTGGTGAACCCGAAGATGGAGGGAGAGCGCCCCAGGGCTCCCTTATCCGAGGAGGTACAAAATGGCATCTCAGAGCAATGTGAGTTGCTATCGATGGATTCTGATCCTGTACCTGCTGATAACCACCGGATTCCTCTGCAGCCCGAGTCCTTTGTTTGCGCAGGGGAGCGGGCAGGTCCTTTACGTCGATCAGGATGTCAACGGTGTTGCCGGTCTCAGCTGGGCCGATGCTTTCAGTGATCTACAGCAGGCGCTTACCGTCGCCTCCTCCGGTGACGAGATTCGGGTTGCGGGTGGTTTCTATTCTCCCGATCAGGGCGGTGGGCAATCAGCCGGAGATCCGGATTCTACATTTACCATCGGCGATGAACTGGTGATTCGCGGTGGCTATGCCGGATCGGCAACCTCTTCGCCCGATTCCCGTGACCCGTCCCTCTATCCGACCGTTCTCGATGGCAGGATCCAGTCGATTCATGTCGCCCCCTACGGAGTCGATACGCCGGTCAGTGGTCTGAGTCCGGATCTGCCCTGTGCCACCATCCAGCATGGCATCGATCGTGCGCTGGAGACGGGGCTCGGAGTCATCCGTGTTCAGGCGGGCAATTATGCAGGGACCATCGAACTGGCCGACGGATTGGTGATCCAGGGAGGTTACGACACGAACTGGCAGTGGGGTGATTACCTCGATCCGGCCCACCGGGTCACTCTCAGTGGCGGAATCAACACCGATGGACAGGCAGTGACCATCATCGCGAAGGATTTGCTGGAAGGCTCTTTCCTGGTCGATCTGGAGATTTCCGGAGTGACGGCGAGCGGATCCGTCAACGGTGTGTCTCGTAGTTCTTACGGGATTCATGTGCGCGATTCGGTGCTCGATTTAACTCGTGTCCGAGTGGTGGCTGGTTCCGGCGCGCCTGGATTGACCGGTGATCCCGGTACCGATCTGACAGTAACACCGGCGGCATCAGGGCAATCGGGAGGAGATGCCGACCAGTACTTCAGTCCCTGCGATGCGACATCGGCGGGGGCTGGTGGGTTGGCGGGTGGCGGTGGTCCGAGCGGAGGGGGAAACGGAGGTACCGGTGGCACCATGGACAGTGACTGCTGTGGCACCATCCCGAATCCCTTCTGTGATGACTACGATGCGACTGCCGGTGATGCCGGTGCCGATGGTGCTGGCCCCTCCGGCTGGGGCAGCGGAGGTTCAGGTGGGGGTACCTGTAACCCGGGGGGGGACGGAGCACCTGGAGCTCCGGGAACTTCCGGAACCGGAGGAGCCGGATCAACTTCCGGCGGCAATCTCGTCGGCGATTACTGGGTCCCCTTCATCGGTTCTTCTGGCGCCACTGGTAGCGCTGGCGGCGGCGGTGGTGGCGGTGGTGGTTCAGGAGGATGCGACACCGGAACCGACAGTCATGGTGCTGGAGGTGGTGGTGGCGGAGGAGGAGGAATTCCTTCTCCGGCAGCAGGTTCCGCAGGGCGCGGAGGGGGTTCGAGTTTTGCCCTGTTCGTGCTCGGAATTTCACAGGTGACGCTTTTCGATAGTGTCATCCTGCGCGGTGCCGGTGCGGTGGGAGGTACAGGGGGGCTCCCTG